>DASUHH010000019.1:0-29525 GCA_036273615.1 Allosphingosinicella sp.
CGTCCCCCCGGCACAAACGAACGCAATATCTCCCATTGATCGTCCCGCAGAACCTCGCCTTCCACACCAGCCTCCAAAAGCCAGCGTTGAATCAGAACTCAACCCATATGGGAATCCCCTAATTTGTCACCGCAGCCTAGAACCCGACCTTCAGCCCCACGAAGCCGCCGCGGTCGTCGCCGCCGCTGCGCTCGAACGAGGTGCTGCCCTGGACCTGCAGCGACAGCTTGCCGCCGAGCGCGAGGCTGGCGCCGGCGCTCACCCGTCCGTGCGTGTCGCGCGGGCGGCGAGGCAGGTTGAAGCTGTTGACGATGGTCGGCGCCGCCGTCTCGGCATAGGTGACGGTGCGCGCGTCGCCCTGCAGCTCCCGCTCCGCAGTCACCGCGACATAGGGGCTGATGGCGAGGCCGGGAGCGCCGATGTCGCCGCGAAGCTCGAAGCCGGCATTGCCGAGCAGCGAATCCGCTTTCTGCCGGCCGACGTTCAGCGTCAGCACCGGATCGCCGGTCTCGGTATAGGCGTTCACCGTCGCCCGCTGGTAAGCGAGCGCGACGATCGGGCCGACATGGACTCCGCCGAAGCCGGCCAGATAGCCCGCCTTGGCACCGGCGGCGACGGATTTGCCGTCGGGCCGCGAATGGATGGTGTCGATCACCGCCGCCCGGTTGATCCGGTAGCGAAGCCAGCCATAGCCGGCATAGCCCTGGACGAAGGCGCCGAGGCCCGACCAGCCGGCATAGGCGCCGACCTGCCAGTCGCTCGCCTTCAAATTGCCGTCGCCGGTGCCGAAATCCGCCTTCGGCCGCGAATAATCGGCAGCGACTCCGATCACGGCGCCGCCCTTGCGATATTCCGCGCCCGCCGTCGCGCCCGCCGTGTTCAGGGAAAAAGGCTCGCTGGTGAGGGTGCTTGCATAATCGCGGCTCGACGCGTGGCCGAGGACGTAGAAGCCGAGCCCGCTATTGGCGGCATGGCCGCGGCCGAGGTCGAGCCGGCCCGATAGCGTCGATCCGAACGCGCCAGCCGCCTGCAAGCCCGTCTCGGCCTGCGCCTGGAGCTGGAGCGGCGCCGCGAGCTGGCGAACCGCATAGCGGCCGACGATCGCGAAGCCGGCCGAGGTCAGATGGAGCTGGTCGACATAGAAGAGGAATTTGTCGAGCAGCTCGGGGTTGGTGGTGACGCAGGCGATCGGGCAGGCGCCGGCGCTCTGCAGGCCGAAGGCGGAGAGGTTGGAGCCGACCACGTCGGCGATCTTGTTGAGATCGAGATAGTTCACGATCACGCCCTGCCGCGCGAAGCCGGCGAGCGTCGTCGTCATGCCGGCGTTGAACGCGCCCGAAAAGGCGCTTCCGGCCTGGGCGATCCCCAGGCCCTGGACCTCGGGCAGCCGGCCGACGTCGCCAGCGAGGAAGGTGATGTTGCGCGCGCCGGCATTGACGAGGGCGGTGAGGCCGGTGGTCGCCTGGGCGGCACTGACCTGCGCCGCGGCGGGTGCGCCGGCGACGAGGGCGCCGAGCTGGGCGTTGCTTGGCGCGAGGCCGAGGCTCTGCTCATAAGCGCGCGCGTCGTTGCCGCCGATCGAGACGACGAGCAGGTCGGTCGGCCCGAAGCGGCCGCTCACCCGCGGGAAGGCGGCGGGGCCGCCGCCGGCGAGGAAGGATTGAACTTCGGTCTGGAAGCCCAGCGGGCCCGGGGCGGTGATGTTGCCGTTGCCGGCCAGCGCCCCGCCGATCGCGAAATTGTCGTCCTGCACCGCGAGCAATTGCGACATGGTGTCGACGAAATTGGTGCCGCCCGAGAAGCGGCCGGTCGCATAAACGGGCGGCGGCGCGATTCCGAGCAACCTGAACAGATTGCCGGTATCCGCATAGGAATCGCCGAAGGCGACGATCCTCGTCACCCGCTGCGCCGAGGCCGGAGCCGACCACAGGCCCATTGTTCCCGCCAGAGCCGCCGCGCAAAGCAGCTTCGCCACCGATTTCCTCATCTTGCCCTCCCCTTGCCGGGCCGCCCCTCGGCCCCTTTTTCCTTCGGAAAATGCGCCCGGCCGGCCTTACTGACAAGAGTGTAAAAGCGGCGCCCGGCTTCCCCTTGCCACGGCCGGTCTCTAAGCCGGCGGCTCCCTGGTTGGAGACTCTCCTATGTGCGGCATTGCGGGCTGGTACCGGCGCGGCGGCAGGCCCGTCCCGGACTCCGCGCTCGCCGCCCAATGCGCCGCCCTCTTCCACCGCGGCCCCGACGAGGGCGGCATGTTCGCGGACGGCGATTTCGGCTTCGGAATGCGCCGGCTCTCGATCCAGGACGTCGCCCACGGCCACCAGCCGATGGCGAGCCCGGACGGCCGCTTCACCCTCGTCTTCAACGGCGAGATCTACAATCATCTGGCGCTGCGGCCGGACCTGGAGGCGGCGGGCTGGCGGTTCGAGACCCATTGCGACACCGAGACGTTGCTCGCCGCTTTCGTCCATTGGGGCAATGACGCCTGGCCGAGACTCGAAGGCATGTACACGGCCGCCTTGTGGGACCGGCGGGAGCGGCGGCTGACGCTCGGCCGCGATCCGCTCGGGATCAAGCCGCTCTACGTTTCCGGGCAGAAAGGCGGCCTCTCCTTCGCCTCCGAGCTGAAGGCGATCACCCTGCTGCCCGACCATGATTTCGACGTGGACGAGCGGGCGGTCCACGATTTCTTCAGCTACGGCCATGTCCGCCGGCCGCGGTCCATCTACCGCCAGGCGTACCAGCTCGAGCCCGGCCATTGGCTGGAGCTCGGGCCGGAGGGGGAGGCGCGGGCCGGCTGCTTCTGGAGGCCGCGCCTGCGCGTCGAGAAGGGGGTGTCGGAGGCGGAATGGGTCGAGCGGATGCGCGCGATATTGCTCGCGACGGTCAGGCGCCACATGCTCTCCGACGTGCCGGTCGCCTCCTTCCTGTCAGGGGGCGTCGACAGCTCGGCGGTGACGGCGGCGATGGTCCGGGTGTCGGACCGGCCGATCAAGGCCTTCACCATCGGCTATCCCGGCGCCCGCATCGACGAGAGTGCCGCCGCCGCCGAGGTCGCCCACCACCTCGGCGTCGAGCATGTCGTCCGGCCGGTCGCGCTCGATGAGGCCGCCGCGATCCTGCCGATCGTCCAGCATTGCTATGACGAGCCGTTCGCGCCCGACGCGGCGATCCCGACCTGGTATCTCTCGAAGCTCGCCGCCGAGGAAGTGAAGGTCGTCCTCTGCGGCGAGGGCGGCGACGAGCTTTTCGCCGGCTATAACCGCCACCGCAATGCCCGCGACGTGCGGCGCTGGCGGCCTCTGCTGCGGGCGCTGGCGCCGGTCGCGCCTTTGCTCCACCGGCACGGCGCGCGCGCCGCCGAATATGCGGCGCTTCCGGACGGCTATCAACAATTCTTCGCGGGGACCCAGCTCGGCACCGCGGCGCTGCGCCGGCGGCTCTACACGCCGCGTTTCCTCGCCGAGCAGGAGCCGCCGAACGGCCTCGCCGCCCAGGAGCGCGAATATGCGCCGCTCTTCGATCCGGCCGCCGGGAATCCGCTCGACCAGTTCCTGCTCGCCGACCTCACCGTCAGCCTTCCTTCGGCGATGCTGCCGCGGCTCGACCGGGCGAGCATGGCGCATTCGCTGGAGGCGCGCGTGCCCTTCCTCTCGCACCTGATGGTCGACTGGTCGCTGACCCTGCCGACCGCCATGAAATTGCACGGCCGGACCGGCAAATATGTCCTCCGCCGCGCCGTCGCCGACTGGCTGCCGCCCTCGGTCATGCATCGGCCCAAGCAAGGCTTCCAGATGCCGCTCGACGCCTGGTTCAGGGGCGGCCTCGGCGATTTCGCGCTCGCCGCCTGGAACGACAGCGGCGCCGCGCAAGCCGGCTATCTGGAGCCCGATTCCGTCACGCGCCTGCTCGCCGAGCACCGCAGCGGCCGCGCCGATCATGGCCGCATGCTCTATGCCATCGCCATGTTCAGCTGCTGGTGGACGGAGCGGAAGGCCCACTGATCGCCCTCATACGCCGCGATAGGCGCGCTCCAGCTCCGCGATGTCGAGCTTCACCATCTTCATCATCGCCTCCATCGCCCGCTTCGCGCCGGCGGGATCGTCGCCGAGCATCAGCCGGCCCATCGCCTTGGGCACGATCTGCCAGGAGAGGCCGTAGCGGTCCCTGAGCCAGCCGCATTGGACCGGGCTGCCGCCGTCGGCGGTGAGCGCGTCCCACAGGCGGTCGATCTCCGCCTGGTCCTCGCAGGCGATCGAGAAGGAAACCGCCTGGGTGAACGGGTATCCCGGGCCGCCGTTGAGGCCCTGGAAAGACTGGCCGGCGAGGGTGAACTCGACGAACAGCACCGATCCGACCGGTCCCGACGGCGTCTCCGTCGCCGCGCGGTGGACCTTGTCGACGCGGCTGTCGGGAAGCAGCGAGGCGTAGAAATTCGCCGCTTCCTCGGCCTTGCCGTCGAACCAGAGGCAGGGTGAGATTTTCGACACGATGGACTCCTCAGCGCTGGACCGAGCGGAGCGAGAAAGCCGCGCCCTGCGGATCGACCGCCTGGATCACGAAGCTGTCGTCCGGCACCTGCATCGGCCCCATCAGCACCCGGCCGCCGCCGGCCTTCACCCGCTCCGCCGCGGCCTCGACGCTGTCGACGGTGACGTAGAAGTTCCAGCGCGAGGCGGGCATTTCCTCGGGCTTGTTCATCATCCCGCCCCACTGGGTCTCGCCGTCGCCGAAGATGCGATAGGTGCCCATCGGCCCCATCGGCATCTCCATCATCGTCTGCCAGCCGAACAGGCCGGAATAGAAGGTGAAGGCAGCCTGCTCGCCGGCGCTCGAATAGAGCTCGCGCCAGCTGACATGGCCGGGCGTGTCCGGCGCGACGTCCGGCCGGTCCTCGGTCGGCGCCGGAGTCATGACGTAGAAAGCGGCGCCGCCCGGATCGGCGGCCATGGCGAAGCGGCCGACATTGGGAATGTCCATCGGCGGAACGTGGATGGTCCCGCCCGCCTCGGCGATCCGCCGCGCCGCATCGTCCGTATCGGCGACGCCGATATAGCCGACCCACATCGGCTTCACGCCCGCATTCTTCATGGCCTCGTCGAGCTGCAGGATTCCGCCGATGCCATTCTCCCCGGCGGACAGAACGGCATAGCGCATGCCGCCGGGCATGGACGAATTGGGGTGGTCGGCGACCGTCCAGCCGACGACCTTGGAATAAAAGTCGATCGCCGCGTCGGTGTCGTCGGCCATCAATTCGTACCAGATGAATGAATCCACCATGTCACCCTCCCTTGAGATCGTCTCGGCTCAAACCGTCTCGCCGCTGTCGAGCATCAGCTCGAAGCCGCCGTAGATCAGCCTTTTCATGTCGAACGGCGCGTTCGATCCCTGTTGCTGCATTCGCGGATCGGCCATCACCTTCTCGGTGCCCGCGTCGCGGACCTCTTTCGAGGGCCAGACGATCCAGGAGAAGACGATGCCCTCATCCTCGCTCGCGTCGACCGCGCGGTAGAAATCGGTGACCTTGCCGTGCGGAACGTCGTCGCCCCAGCATTCGACGAGCCGCTGGGCGCCATGCTCGATGAACATCTCGGCGGCCTCCTTCGCGCTGTCGCGATAGGCGTCCTTCTTTCCCTGCGGAACCGGGATCACGAAACCCTCGATATACGACATCTCTGCTCTCCTTCTTCAAATTTCGGCTTCGGCGAGCTCCGCAAGCTGCGCGGCGCAAAGCGCCCAGCCGGTGTGGAAGCCCATCTGCTCGTGCTGCTTCAACTGCTCCTCGCTCCAATGGCGGACGCGGGCGCGGTAGAGCGTTCCGCCGCCGTCGGGCTCGAAGGTGAAGATCGCGACCATGAACGGGTCCTGCGGTTCCCACCCGGCCTTGAAGGCGTTGGTGAGGACGATCTTCTCGTTCGGCACCACGTCCAGGAACACGCCTTCGTAGGGCATATCCTCGCCCTCGGGCGAGCGCATCACAACGAAGCTGCGGCCGCCCGGGCGATAATCCTGCTCGGCCGCCGGAACCGTCCAGGGCCGGGGCGCCCACCAGTCGCGCAGCCGTCCGGTCCAGGTCCGGTAGACCGTCTCCGGCGGCGCCGCGATCCGGCGGCTGATCTCGAGCTCGTGCATCCTCGCCTCCGTCAGGCCGCCGGCACGGCGGCGGCTTCGGCGGCGTTCTGGTTGCCGAGCGCCGCCATATCCAGCCAGTTCACGCCCCAGAGATAGCCGTCCGGATCCTCGAAGCTGCGGCCGTACATGAAGCTATACTCGTCCTTCGGCGACGGATCCGCGACACCGCCCGCGGCTGCGGCGCGCTCGACCGTCGCGTCGACCTCGGCGCGGCTGTCGGCGGAGATGCAGAGCAGGACCTGGCTCGTCTGATGGGCGTCGCCGATCGGCCTCGGCGAGAATTGAAGATATTTTTCGTGGGTCAGCAGCATGACGTGGATCGTCTCGGAAAAGACGATGCACGACGCGGTGTCGTCGCTGAACTGGGGATTCCTGCTCGCCCCGAGCGCCTCGTAGAAAGCGGTGGAGCGCCCGAGGTCGGTGACCGGCAGGTTCACGAAGATCAGTTTCGCCATTTTTCGTCTCCCTTGCGAATCGCTGTTTGACCTTCATGCCCGTTTGAGTTATAAAAAGCAACCATGGAGTCACAAAAAATAACTGATTCGGATTCAATGCCTTCCCGGCGCCGCTACGACGATGCCTGCGGCGCCGCCCACGCGCTCGACCTGATCGGCGAGCGCTGGGCCTTGCTGGTGATGCGCGAGCTGATGCTTGGGCCGAAACGATTCAGCGACCTGCGCCGCGACCTGCCCGGGATCAGCGCCAACGTGCTGACCCAGCGGCTCGAAGGGCTGGAGGCGGCCGGCGTGCTGGCGCGTCGCCGGCTGGCGCCGCCGGCCTCGACCCAGGTCTATGAATTGACGCCCTGGGGCTATGAGGCCGAGCCGATCCTGCAGGTGCTCGGCCGCTGGGCGGCGCGCTCGCCGACGCACGATCCGCGGATGCCGCTGAGCGCGGTGTCCCTGCTCCTCTCCTTCCGCACTATGGGCGCTCCGGCGCGCATGGACGGGCTGGAGCTCAAGGCCGGCCTCCGGATCGGGCCGGAAAGCTACGTTGTGCGCATCGCCAACGACGCCGTCGAGGCGGAGCGCGGCGCGGTGGAGGACGCCGATTTCACCTTCACCGGCCCCGCCACCGCCGTCGCCGCGGCCGTCTATGGCGGCGTCCCGCTCGACGCGCTCGAAGTGCAAGGGGCGCTGAAGGTCGAAGGCAACCGCAAGGCTGCCGAGACATTCGTGACCCTCTTCCCGCTCCCGCCGAAAGTTGGGGCCGAATAACCATCGTCATCCCGGCGACGGGGGGAGGCTCAGCCCAGAGCGGCCAGCACCCTCTCGGTCATCCGGGCGCAGTCGGCGCCGGCGAAGGGGAAGGTGCCGGTGAGCGCCGCCTTCACCTCGGGCGCGAGCGCGTCCTGGAGGCGGCGGCGGGCGCGCAGATGGCGGGTCTTGACCGTCGCCGGAACGATCGCGAGCGCTTCGGCCGTCTCCTCGACGCTCAGCCCCTCGATCTCGCGAAGCACGAAGACGTGGCGGAAGGCGTCGGGAAGCTCGGCGATCGCCTTTTCGAGCAATGCCCTTATCTGCTCGCGGGCGACCGCGGCGTCGGGGGCGGTCTCGGAAGCGGAGCCGCGCATCAATTTCTCCCGATATTCGTCGAGGTGGACGACCGAATCGCTGTCGAGCCGCTCGCGCCGGCGTTTGGCGGCGCGCGCGCGGCCGAGCGCTTCGTTGATCACGATCCGGGTCAGCCAGGTCGACAAGGAGGAGCGGCCGGCGAAATCGCCGATCGCGGCGAAGGCGTTCAGATAGGCGCTCTGCACCGCATCCTCGGCCTCGTCGCGATTCTTGAGGATCGACCAGGCGGCGCGGAACAGGCGCTGGTTGTTGCGCGTGGTGACGATGCGGACGGCATTCCTGTCGCCGCGGGCGATCAAATGCGCGAGCGCGACGTCGGTCAGCGATTCGAGATCGGCAAGGGCGGTCGCGGCGGTCATTCTTCTCTCCCCATTCGAATTAGCGGCATCCGCCGAGCGACTCCAGCAGCTCGCGGCGGAGCGCCGGGTCGGTCCGGAAGTCGCCGAGCCAGCATTTGGTGACCATAGAGACTCCGTGCTGGTTGACGCCGCGGGTCGACATGCAGCCGTGGCTCGCCTCGATCACGACCGCGGTGCCGCGGGCGCGCAGCGTCTCGTGCAGGGTGGTCGCGATCTGCCGGGTCAGCCTTTCCTGGAGCTGGAGCCGCCGGCCATAAGCGTCGACCAGCCGCGACAGCTTCGAGATTCCGACGACCCGCCCCGCCGGCCGGTAGGCGACATGGGCGCGGCCGGTGATCGGCGCGAGATGATGCTCGCAGGTCGAGACGAGCGGAATGTCGCGAAGCAGGATCGTCTCGTCATAATCCTCGGCCTCGGAAAAGGTGCGCTCGAGCAATCGGGCCGGGTCGGCCGCATAGCCCGAAAACCATTCCCTGTAGGCGCGGGCGACGCGGGCGGGCGTGTCGGCGACGCCCTCGCGGTCGGGATCGTCGCCGGCTGCGGCGATCAGAGTCCGCACCGCCGCCTCGACCTCCGCGGCGCCCGGGCGCGAACGCCGCGACGGGACGGTGCCGGCGAAACCGGTCTCGACCTCGGCAAAGACATCGTCCTGTTCGTAAAGCTCCACATCCGCCTCCCGCCGTGAACCCGGTTGGATGGCGGCCGGGCCGCCAGGTTCCCGCCGCATCGGATGGGAACCTCGCGCCCGGGCCGGCATCTGATGGCCGTCGCGCGTCCGGACCGGACGTGCCCAACAGGAGGGAAGAGATGATCCGCAAAATCCTTGCCGGCGGCGCCGCCGCTCTGGTCGCCTGTGCGGCGGTGCCGGCCATCGCCGCCGCCATCAACGACGCCCAGATCGCCCATATCGCCTATACGGCCGGCCAGATCGACATCGCCGCCGGCAAGCAGGCGCTCGCCCGCTCGCACAACAAGGCGGTGCGCGCCTTCGCCGAGGAGATGGTGCGCGACCATGGCGCGGTGAACAAGCAGGCGCTCGCCCTGGTGACGAAGCTCCACGTCACGCCGCAGGACAATCCGACCAGCCAGGGCCTGAGCCGTCAAGCGGCGGCCACGCTCGCCAGGCTCGGCAAGCTGAGCGGCGCCGCCTTCGACCGCGCCTATGTGCAGAACGAAGTCAAATATCACGGCATCGTCAACGGCGCGCTCCGCGACACGTTGATCCCGAACGCGTCGAACGGCGAGCTGAAGTCGCTGCTCCAGACCGGCCTCACCCTGTTCACCGAGCACCAGAAGCATGCGGAGCAGCTCGCTTCGCAGCTCCACTGATGCGGCCCGGCCGCCTCGGCATCGCCCTCCCAGCGGCCGCGGCGGCGGCGCTGGCGCTCGCAGCCCCCGCGAGCGCCGCGCCACGGGTCGCCAAACCTCGCGTCTTCACGATCGAGATCAGGAACATGAAGTTCGCGCCGCCCCCGGCGGGCCTTCGCGTCGGCGACCAGATCCTCTGGGTCAATCACGACATGTTCCGCCATACCGCGACCGCGGCCGACCATAGTTTCGACGTCGACCTGCAGGCCGGCCAGAGCGGACGGATCGTCCTCCGCAAGCCCGGCGCGATCGCCTTCACCTGCAAGTTCCACCCGGGCATGAAGGGCGTGCTGACCGTCGGGAAATAGGCCGCCGGCTTGTTTCCCGCCGAACGGAAGCGGCCCTATCCGGCCGCCTCCCAGGCCTCGGCCTCGGCTGCGAGCGTCTTCGCTTCCGCCAGCAGCCAGTCGCGCAATTCGTGGATCCGCGCCAGCTTGCGGCTGTGCCTGGGCCAGACGAGGAAATAGCCGATCTCGGGCGGCTCGGGATCGCCTTCGCGAACGAAGCGGACGAGCCGGCCGGGCCGGATGAAGTTGACGGGCAGCGCGAAGGAATCGCGGATCGGCCGCACCAGCCGGCCGGCGCGAAGCTCCTCCTCGACCATGCTGGAGCGGAGCATCGCCGCGCCGAGGCCGCGCGTGACGGCGTCCAGCGCAAGCACCGAAGCGTTCGAGGCGAGCCCCGACGGCGACGGCGACGGCAGCCCGTAACGGTCGAAGAGCAAGGGCCAGAGCCGGTCGGGGCTGTCGATCAGCGGCACACCGCTCAGGTCGCCTGGCTGGCGGATCGGGTGGCGCGCCGCGAATTCGGGGCTGCAGACGATCCAGAGCCGCTCGGTGGTGAGCCGCTCCTTCTCGACCTCCGGCCAGTCGCCGCGGCCGGCGCGGATGCCGGCATCGACCCCGTCGGTCGTGAAATCGGCGACCCGCATCTCGACCCTGATGTCGAGATTGGCGCCGGCGGGATGGGCGAGCAGCCGCGGCAGCTTGGGCGCGAGCCAGAGCGCGGCGAATCCTTCATTGACGCTGAGCACCAGGGGTTCATGGTCGGGCGCGGGGGTCAGCTCGTCGACGACCGCCTGCAGCCGCGCCACCGCGGTCCGGACCTCCTCGCCGAGCCGGACCGCTTCCGGCGTCGGGATCATCTGGTTGCCGCGGCGATGGAAGAGGCGCATGCCGAACTCCGCCTCGAGCTTGCGGATCTGCTGGCTGATCGCGCCCTGGGTGACGGCAAGCTCGCGCGCGGCGGCGCTGTAGCTGCCGTGCCGCGCCGCCGCCTCGAGCGCGCGCAATGCGAAGAAGGAGGGAAGGTGCGCCACCCTCGGCTTATTAGCTCCGGTAATAAGCGCCATCAAATCTTATCGTTCGGCGGCGGCCCGGGAGGCGGCTAGCAGATGCAAGGTCGAGCGTGGAGGGAAGGATGCGGCGGGCCCTGTGGATCGGCCTGATTGCGGTCGCGGCGGCGTTCGGGGCCGCGAAGGCGGCGCCGGGCGACGACATCTATACGCGGCCGGGGCGGATGGTCGCCGTCGATGGGACGCGGCTCAATCTCACTTGCACGGGGAGCGGCTCGCCGACCGTGATCTTCGACGCCGGCCACCAGGATTGGGCGCCGGCCTGGGCGACGATCCAGCCGGAGGTGGCGAAATGGACCCGCGCCTGCAGCTACGACCGCGCCGGCAACGGCTTCAGCGATCCCGGTCCGATGCCGCGAACCAGCGAACGGATCGCGCAGGAGCTTCACGACGCGCTGCACGCGGCCGGCATAAGCGGTCCCTATGTCCTCGTCGGCCATGCCTTCGGCGGCTACAATATGCGCGCCTTCGCCTATCGCTACCGCGAGGAGGTGGCGGGGCTGGTGCTGGTCGACAGCGACCTCGGCGACGCCGCTGGGGGCGAGTGGGTGGCGGCGCTCCACGGCGTCTTCATCCGCCAGGCGGTCGACCTCCGGCGCTGCCGCGATGCGGTCGCCGCCGCCGATCCGGCGACGGCGGAGTCGGTCTCGCCCGGCCCGCCGGAGCTTCATTGCGACCGCCGCTTCTTTCGCGGCTTTCCCGAGAAGAATTGGTCGGACCCGCTCAACGCCCTCCTCCTCCGCGAGGTGCGGACCCGGCCCGAATTGTTCGACACGGTGATCGCCGAGCTGGAGGAATTGCCGGCCGATGAATTCGCCCTCCGGCAACATCGCCGGTCGCTCGGCAGCCGGCCGGTGCGGGTGCTGATCGCCGCGCCTTATTATACCGACGATGCGTCGACCCCGCCCGACGTGCACGCGCGGCACGCAAGGCTCGAAGCGCAGCGGAATGCGGCCGAAAGGATTCTGGCCGCGCTCTCCAGCAACGGCAGGATGATCCTCGCCCGTCACAGCTCCGACGGCTATATCCAGTTCGACGAGCCAGGGCTGGTGCTGCAGGCGATCCGCGAAGCGGCGGGGCGGACCGGAACGACAGGGGCAGCACGATGAAGCTTATGGTTCCCGCGGTCGCCGCCGCCTTGCTGGCGGCCTTGCCGGCGGCCGCGGCGCCCGGCGACGAAATCTATGCGCGGCCCGGCCGGCTGGTCGCCGCGTCCGACGGCGCCAGGCTCAATTTCACCTGCACGGGCAAGGGCGGGCCTGCCGTCATCTTCGATTCGGGCTTCGAGGATTGGGCGCCGGCCTGGGCGCTGGTGCAGCCGCGCGTCGCGAAATGGACCAGGGCGTGCAGCTACGACCGCGCCGGGACCGGCTTCAGCACGCCCGGCCCGATGCCGCGCACCTCCATGCGGATCGCCGGCGAGCTTCGCAGCGCGCTCCGCAATGCCGGGATCAAGGGTCCCTACATCCTCGTCGGCCACGCCTTCGGCGGCGACAATGTCCGTGCCTTCGCCGATCTCTACCCGGCCGACACCGCGGGGCTGGTGCTGGTCGATGCGGATACGGGCGACGTCGAGCCGGCGGCGCTGCGCGAGGAGGATCATCGCGCCATCCCGGACGTCGCGGCGAGCCTCGGCGCCTGCCGCGACCTGATCGCGGCCGGCAAGCCGCTGCCGCTGCTGCCGCACCGCGAAGGGCGCCCCGACCGCACCTGCGCCGACGGCTATTTCCGCGGCCTGCCGGAGGCGGTCTGGTCGCCGGCGCTGAACGCGAAGCTGCGCGAGGTCGCCCACCGCAGGGCCGACATGATCGACGCCAACATCTCCGAATTCTCGCAATTGCCGGCCGACGAGGATTTCCTGCGACAGCGCCGCCGCTTCCTCGGCCGGACTCCGGTGCGGATGATCACGACGATGCACCACGCGGTCCATTTCTTCGACCCGGCATGGGCTCCGACAGCGGAGGAGAAGCATTACCAGCAGACCATCGCCGAAGCGCAGGCGCGCTGGCTCACGCTCTCGTCCGATTCCCGCCAGATCTTCGTGAAGAACAGCTCCGAATATGTGACGTTCGACGCGCCCGATACCGTCGCCGCGATCATCCGCGACGTCTGGGGTCGGGCGCGGGCGCGCCATCGCGGGCGATAAACTCGGCTCGACAGGCTTTCTCCCTCGCTCCTATGGGAATGAGCGAAGGGAGAGGCTTTATGATCCAGCGGCGGTTTGCGACGATGCGGGGTCTCCTCGCCGGACTGTTCCTCGTGGCGGGCTCGGCGGGATCGGCCGCCACCTATACGCTGGAGGTGACTCCGACCACCGTCGCCTGGGGCCGCTACGATCCCGCCGCGACTCCGGTGCTTCGCATCCATTCGGGCGACATTGTGGTGTTCCATACCTTGCTCACCAGCAGCCCGACCGCGCTGGAGCGCGGCGGGGTCCCGGCCAACCAGGTCGAGGCGAGCCTGCGCGAGGTGTTCGACAAGGTGCCGCAAAGCGCGCGCGGGCCGGGCGGCCATATCCTCACCGGCCCCGTCTCTATCGAGGGCGCGGAGCCCGGCGACACGCTGGAGATCAGGATCGAGAAGATCGATCTCGCCATCCCCTATGCCTATAATGCCTTCCGCTACGGCGCGGGCTTCCTGACCGACGATTTCCCTTATTCGCGATTCCGGATCATCCCGCTCGACCGCGCGCGCATGGTCGCGAAGTTCGCGCCCGGGATCGACGTGCCGCTCCATCCCTTCTTCGGATCGATGGGAGTCGCGCCGCCGCCGGCGATCGGCCGCTACGACAGCACGCCGCCGACCTTCATCGGCGGCAACATGGACAATAAGGAGCTGGTCGCGGGAACGCGCCTGTTCCTGCCGGTCTTCGTGCCGGGCGCCCTGTTCGAGATCGGCGACGGCCATGCCGGCCAGGGCAATGGCGAGGTCGACATCACCGCGCTCGAAACCTCGCTCGTCGGCACGCTCCAGTTCATCCTGCACAAGGGCGAGAAGAGCGACTATCCGCGCGCCGAGACGCCGACCCACTATATCGCGATGGGCTTCGACGACGATCTCAGCAACGCCACCCGCAAGGCGCTCCGCAACATGATCGACTTCCTCGTCGCCGAAAAGCACCTGACCCGCGACGACGCTTACATGCTGCTCAGCGTGGCGGGCGACGTCGACGTGACCGAGCTGGTCGACCGCAACAAGGGCGTCCATGTGATGCTGCCCAAGGCGGTGTTTACGGGGAAATAATCCTCCCTGTCCGCGAAGCGGATGGGGAGGGGGACCGCGTGAAACGCGGTGGAGGGGCGGTTCGGTGTCCGTGTACCCCCCCCCACCACCCTTCACGCGGTCCCCCTCCCCACGGCCTTCGGCCGCAGGGAGGATTAGCCCGCGATTTGCTTTGTTAATCTTCGCTCCCTATATGCCCCTCCAGCGAAGCGTCATTGCAGCGTGAACAGGCCTTGCGGCCGCGGCTCCGCTTCGTGTTTTCCAAGGCTTTCCCTTTTCACGCGGGTCAGCAGAACCCGCCGCGTTCCGCGCGCCATGAAGGCTGCGCGGCCGCCGCATATTTTGTGAGTTTCCATTCCAATGTCATTTGAAACCCTCGGGCTCTCGCAGCCCGTCCTCCAGGCGCTCGCGCTGAAGGAATATTCCACCGCGACCCCGATCCAGGAGAAGGCCATTCCGGTCCTGCTCCAGGGCCGCGACCTGCTCGGCATCGCCCAGACCGGCACCGGCAAGACCGCCGCCTTCATGCTTCCCTCGATCGACCGGCTCGCCGCCGCCAACAAGCGCCCGTTCCCTCGCAACTGCCGGATGCTGGTGCTTGCGCCGACGCGCGAGCTTGCCTCGCAGATCGCCGACAGCGCGCGCGAATATGCCCGCTTCTCGCATATGAAGATCGCCACCGTCTTCGGCGGTACCTCGCTGGCGAAGAACCGGCGCGATCTCGATCGCGGCGTCGATATCCTCGTCGCCACGCCCGGCCGCCTGATCGATCTCGTCGAGCAGGGCGCGCTCGACCTGCGCTCGGTCTCGATCCTCGTCCTCGACGAAGGCGACCAGATGCTCGACCTCGGCTTCATCCACGCGCTCAAGCAGATCGTGCGATGGCTGCCGCCGAAGCGGCAGACCCTGTTCTTCTCGGCGACCATGCCGAAGACGATCCGCGATCTCGCCGACCGCTTCCTCACCGATCCGGTCGAAGTGGCGGTGGCGCCGGCTGCGTCGACCGCCGAGCGGGTCGAGCAATATGTGACCTTCGTCTCGCAGCCGGAGAAGCCGGCCCTGCTGACGATGATGCTGCGCGTCGATTTCGGGCAAAAAGGCTCGATGGACCGCGTGCTCATCTTCTCGCGGACCAAGCACGGCGCCGATCGCATCGTCCGCCAGCTCGGCCAGGCGGGGATCGCCTCCGCGGCCATCCACGGCAACAAGAGCCAGCCGCAGCGCGAGAAGGCGCTCGCCGCCTTCCGTTCGGGCGACGTGCCGATCCTGATCGCGACCGACATCGCCGCGCGCGGCATCGACGTCTCCGGGGTCAGCCACGTCGTCAATTTCGACCTGCCGAACGTGGCCGAGCAATATGTCCACCGCATCGGCCGCACCGCCCGCGCCGGCGCGGCCGGCGTCGCGATCGCCTTCTGCGCCGACGACGAGCGCGCTTACCTGCGCGACATCGAGAAATTGACGAAGCAGAAGCCCGAGATCGTGCCCCTTCCCGCCGGCTTCTCCGCCGAAGCGGCGCGCCTGAAGGCGGCGCGGCCGGCGGAGCCGGTGCGCGAGCGAGCGGAGGAGCGTCCGCGCAATCATCGGCCCCAGCAGCGCCATCGCGCGCGGCCGGTCCAGCCCGCCGCCCAGCCCCGCCGCCAGCGCCAGAGGCGCCGCGCGGCGCGCTGAGGCCCTCAATTCCCGGCGGAACGGTGGTGTCGGCGACCGCCGTTGCGCGCGAAAGCCGGGCATGGTGTATGGAGCGCATGGCCTATCAGCATGTCCGGCTCGCGCTCAGTCCCGCCGCCGTCGCCACGCTTAGCATCGCCCGGCCGGAGACGCTGAACGCGCTCGCGGCGCAAACGGTGGCCGAGCTGCGCGAGGCGGTGGACGAGGCGGTGCGGGAGGGCGCGCGCTGCCTGCTGCTGACCGGCGAGGGCCGCGGTTTTTCGAGCGGCGCCGATCTCGCCACGGGCGGCGGCCTTCCCGACGATGCCGGCGAGGCGCTGGAGAAAGGCTTCAACCCCCTGATCGAGGCCCTGTTCGCATTGCCCATCCCGTTCGTGGCGGCGGTGAACGGCCCCTGCGCAGGTGCCGGCTGCTCGATCGCGCTTGCCGCCGACATCGTCATCGCCGCCCGTTCGGCCTATTTCCTCCAGGCCTTCGTCAATGTCGGGCTGGTGCCCGATGCCGGCGCGACCTGGCTGCTGCCGCGCCTTGCCGGCCGCGCCCGGGCGCTGGAGATGATGATGCTCGGCGAGCGCATCTCCGCCGGGCAGGCGCACGCCTGGGGCATGATCGCCCGCGTCGTCGAGGACGAGGATCTGGAAGAGGAAGCGGTCGCGCTGGCGACGCGGCTGGCCCAGGGGCCGACGGTCGCGCTCGGCCTCATCCGCCGCCTCGTCCGCGACGCCCAGAATTTGCCGCTGACCGAGGCTCTCGCCGCCGAAAGAGCCTCCCAGCGCGACGCCGGAAGGACGCAGGATTTCGCCAATGCGGTCGCCGCCTTCCTCCAGAAACGCCAGCCGCGCTTCGAGGGCCGTTGACGCCCGCTCCGTTGCCCTCCTTTGCGGCCGGGCCTAAGGAACGGCCCTGATCGAGGCTGTCACGGACACGACATGGCGACGACCATCGAAGAGCTGGAGGAAAGGCGCCGGCAGGCTCAGCAAGGCGGCGGCGAGAAGAGGATCGAGGCCCAGCATGCCAAGGGCCGCCTGACCGCGCGCGAGCGGGTCTGCGTCCTGCTCGATGAGGGCAGCTTCGAAGAATATGACATGTTCGTCGAGCATAATTGCACCGATTTCGGGATGGAGGCGCAGAAGGTGCCCGGCGACGGCGTCGTCACCGGATCGGGCACGATCAACGGCCGCCTGACTTACGTCTTCGCGCAGGATTTCACCGTCTTCGGCGGCTCGCTCTCCGAGCGGCACGCGCAGAAGATCTGCAAGATCATGGACATGGCGATGAAGGTCGGCGCGCCGGTCATCGGCCTCAACGACAGCGGCGGCGCCCGCATCCAGGAGGGCGTCGCGAGCCTTGCCGGCTATGCCGAAGTGTTCCAGAGGAACGTCCTCGCCTCGGGCGTCGTCCCGCAGATCAGCCTGATCATGGGCCCCTGCGCCGGCGGCGCCGTCTATTCGCCGGCGATGACCGACTTCATCTTCATGGTGAAGGATTCATCCTACATGTTCGTCACCGGCCCGGACGTCGTGAAGACGGTGACCAACGAGGTGGTGACCCAGGAGGAATTGGGCGGCGCGATCACCCACACGACCCGGTCCGGAGTCGCCGACGTCGCCTTCGAGAACGACATCGACGCGCTTCTCGCGACGCGCGACTTCTTCGATTTCCTGCCGCTCTCCAACCGCCACGATCTGCCCGAGCGGCCGTGCAGCGATCCGTGGGACCGGATCGAGGACAGCCTCGACACCCTCATCCCCGACAGCGCTGCCAAGCCCTACGACATGCACGAGCTTATCCGCAAAGTGGTCGACGAGGGCGATTTCTTCGAGGTCCAGCCGGCCCATGCAGCCAACATCATCATCGGCTTCGGGCGGATCGAGGGGCGGACAATCGGAATCGTCGCCAACCAGCCGATGGTGCTTGCGGGCGTTCTCGACATCAACAGCTCGAAGAAAGCGGGCCGCTTCGTCCGCTTCTGCGACGCGTTCGACATCCCGATCGTCACCCTGGTCGACGTTCCGGGCTTCCTCCCCGGAGTCGCGCAGGAGCATAACGGCATCATCAAGAACGGCGCGAAATTGCTCTTCGCCTTCGCCGAGGCGACGGTGCCGAAGATCACGGTCATCACCCGCAAGGCCTATGGCGGCGCCTATGACGTGATGGCCTCCAAGCATCTGCGCGGCGACCTCAACTACGCCTGGCCCTCGGCCGAGATCGCGGTGATGGGCGCCAAGGGCGCGGTCGAGATCATCTTCAGGAAGGATATCGGCGATCCGGAAAAGATCGCCGCGCGCACCGCCGAATATGAGGCGCGCTTCGCCAATCCGTTCGTGGCGGCGTCCAAGGGCTTCATCGATGAGGTGATCATGCCCCATTCGACCCGCCGCCGTATCGCGCTCGGCCTTCGCAAGCTGCGCGACAAGCAGCTCGAAAATCCCTGGAAGAAGCATGACAATATCCCTCTGTGAGGCGCCGCGCGCATGAACCGACGCTATGACGAGCTGGAGCGGCTGCAGCGTCTGCGCGAGCAAGGCGCGCTGACCGAAGAGGAGTTCCAGGCCGAGAAAAGGCGGCTGCTCGGCAATATGCCGGCGAGCGGAGCCGCGCTGCCGCCGACGGACGACCAAGGCGAGGTCATCGACGAGGAAGCACGGCGTTCTCGCCGGGTCCTCTATTCGATCCTGGCCGGCATCGGTTTGATCGTCGCGGTGGCGATCGGCGTTCTGCTCGGGCGCACCGTCATCGGCGGCCAGGCGCCGCCCGAGGCCAATGTCGCGATGCCCGAGAATGAAGCCTCGGCCGCCGACGAGAATCTGATCGCGCCGCCGCCGCCGACCGACGTTCGCACCATGCCGATGCAGGAGCAGCTCACCCGCGCCTTCGCCGCGGCCTTCAATGCGAAGGACCAGGCGCAGGTCCAGATCGGCGGCCGCACCTTCGTCTATCATCCCGGCCGGCTGTTCTGGGTCGGCGACAAGGCGGTTCTGATCAGCCCGGCGAGCGGCGCGGGGGCCTGCCCCGACTGCGCCGGCACCGTCGCCGTCCATTATCTGACGCCTGCCCAGGATCAGTTCCAGGTCTCCGGCTCCTGGCCGGAGGCGGTGAGCGGCACCCAGTGGAACACGCCGCCGCGCTGGCGGATGACCAGCACCTACACGACTCTTCCCGCCATCTGGGAGGAGGGGCACAACCGCACCCAGGGTTGCGTCTCGGGCAGCGCGACGCTGACCGAGCTGACCCCGAGCGGCCCGGTCACATCGGGCCCGATCCGCTTCTCCTACCATGGCAAGACCGGTCTCGCCGACATCCTGCTCGGCGACACGAATATCGAAGGCCATGTCGCCAACGTCCAGAAGGATGTCTCGTTCGACGTGGTCTATTCGGGCGACAAGCAGTTCACCGAAACCTGGGTGAAGCAGGGCGACCGCTTCGTCCTCCAGGGCGGCGAAACCAGGGTGCCGCAATGTGGAAGCTGAAGGATTCGAGATGAAGCTCGGCCGGTTGAACCATGTCGGGGTCGCGACCCCCTCGATCGAGAGGAGCGTCGCCCTCTATCGCGATTTCCTCGGCGCGACCCGGATCCACGACGCCTTCGACCTTCCGGCGCAGAAGGTGCGCGTCTGCTTCGTCGATACGCCGAACAGCCAGATCGAGTTGCTCGAGCCTTTGGGCGAGGAGTCGCCGATCGCGAAGTTCCTCGAGAAGAACCCGGCCGGCGGCCAGCACCATGTCTGCTTCGAAGTGCCGGACATAGAAGAGGCCAAGGCCGAGATGGAGGCGAAGGGCGCCAGGATATTGGGCGAGCCGCGGATCGGCGCGCATGGGACTCCGGTGATTTTCGTCCATCCCAGGGATATGGGCGGGGTGCTGGTCGAGCTGATGGAGACGCCGCGGGCGGGACATTGAAACATCCCGCTCATCCTGAGTAGGGACTGAGCTTGGCGAAGGCCCGTATCGAAGGACCCTTCAAAGGACACGCGTCCTTCGATACGCCGGTTCGACAGGCTCACCGGCTACTCAGGATGAGCGATTAAGAGGATTTCTTGAAGGACAAGCCCACCCTCCCAGACTGGCAGGCCGCCGCCTCGCGCGAGGTGAAGGGCAAGGATATCGTCTGGCACACGCCGGAAGGGATCGAGGTCCATCCGCTCTACACGGCCGAAGATGTCGAGGGCATCGACCCCGGCCTTCCCGGCTTCGCGCCCTTCACCCGCGGCCCCTATGCCTCCATGTATACGGGCCGGCCGTGGACGATCCGCCAATATGCCGGCTTCTCGACCGCCGAGGACTCGAACGCCTTCTACCGCCGCAACCTCGCCGCCGGGCAGAAGGGCCTGTCCGTCGCCTTCGATCTCGCCACCCATCGCGGCTATGACAGCGATCATCCGCGCGTCGTCGGCGACGTCGGCAAGGCGGGCGTCGCGATCGACACGATCGACGACATGAAGATCCTGTTCGACGCCATCCCGCTCGATACGATGAGCGTCAGCATGACGATGAACGGCGCCGTCCTGCCCGTCATGGCCTTCTACATCGTCGCCGCCGAGGAGCAGGGGGTGACGCAGGACCGGCTCTCCGGCACGATCCAGAACGACATTTTGAAGGAGTTCGCGGTCCGCAACACCTACATCTATCCGCCGGCACCCTCGATGCGGATCGTGGCGGACATCATCGCCTACACGCAGAAGCACATGCCGCGCTTCAACTCGATCTCGATCAGCGGCTACCATATGCTCGAAGCCGGGGCGACGGCGGTGCAGGAGCTTGCCTTCACGCTTGCCGACGGCATGGACTATGTCCGCGCCGCCCGCGCCAGGGGGCTGGACGTCGACGCCTTCGCGCCGCGCCTCTCCTTCTTCTTCGGCATCGGCATGAATTTCTTCATGGAGATCGCCAAGCTCAGGGCCGCGCGCATGCTCTGGCACCGGATCATGCATGGGTTCGGCGCGAAGAATCCGAAGTCGCTGATGCTCAGGACCCATTGCCAGACGTCGGGCGTGTCGCTGACCGAGCAGGACCCTTGGAACAATATCGTCCGAACCACGATCGAGGGACTCGCCGCCGTGCTCGGCGGCACGCAATCGCTCCACACCAACAGCTTCGACGAGGCGATCGCGCTTCCGACCGATTTCTCGGCACGGATCGCCCGCAACACCCAGCTCATCCTCGCCGAGGAGAGCGGAATCACCAACGTCGCCGATCCCTTGGGCGGCTCTTACTTCATCGAGAGCCTGACCAAAGAGCTTGCCGACAAGGCCTGGGACCTCATCCAGGAGGTCGAGGCGATGGGCGGCATGACCGCGGCCGTCGGCGAGGGCATGCCCAAAAGGCGGATCGAGCAAGCCTCGGCCGAGCGCGCCGCCAGGGTCGACCGCGGCGAGACCTTGATCGTCGGCGTCAACCGCTACCGGCTGGAGGACGAGCAGCCGATCGACATCCTCGAAGTCGACAACGACAAGGTCCGCGCCGGCCAGATCGCCCGGATCGAGAGGGTCCGCGCGGGACGGGACGAGACGAAATGCCGCGGCGCGCTCGATGCCCTGCGCGAAGGCGCGAAGGGCGACGTCAACCTGCTGGGTCTCGCCGTCGAGGCGGCGCGGGCGCGCGCGACGCTCGGCGAGATCAGCCTGGCGCTGGAGGATGTCTTCGGCCGCTACGCCACCAATCCCGAGCCGGTCCGCGGCATCTATGGCGGCGCCTATGAGGGCGATCCGCGCTGGGAGCAGGCGGAGGCCGGCGTCGGCGCGGTCGGCCGCCGGCTCGGCCGCAAGCCGCGCCTGCTCGTCGCCAAGATGGGCCAGGACGGCCATGATCGCGGCGCCAATCTCGTCGCCTCGGCCTTCGCCGATCTCGGCTTCGAGGTGGTGGCTGGGCCGCTCTTCCAGACGCCGGAGGAGAGCGCGCGGCTCGCGATCGACAAGGATGTCGACGTGGTCGGCGCCTCCAGCCTCGCCGCCGGGCACAAGACCCTGGTGCCCGAGCTGATCGGCCGCCTGCGCGATATGGGCCGGGCGGACATCAAGGTGGTCGTCGGCGGCGTCATCCCCGCCCAGGATTACGATATGCTGCGCGAGGCCGGCGTGCAGGCGATCTTCGGCCCCGGCACCAACCTCGTCGAGGCCGCCGGCGAGGTGCTGAAATTGCTCGGCCACAACATGCCCCCGCTGGAGGAAGCCGCGGAGTGATAGGACATGCGGTGATCGCGTTGTCTATTTTTCTCGGCGTGATTGCGTCGCCGATCACGGCGCAATCGCCGTCGGACAGGGATCACCGAGAAATCGACCGACGCCTGGCGGCAGGGGAAGCGCCGGCACATATTATCAAAACTTTGGAGGCGGCGGGCGATTATAGTGGCCGCTGTCCCGACACGGCCTATCTGGTCGACGACGCCTGTCGGTTTAGACAGGCGATGGCCCTGTGGCATTCCAGCGGACCGCCTACCGCGCGGATCCGGCGAGCCTTCCAGGAATGTAAGCAACATTCGCAAGTCGTGATCAACTTCTGCGGTGGCGCGCTGACGGAAGCCGTGCAGCGGGATCTGGATGCGGAGATCGCCTCGCTGCACAACAGACTAGCAGCCGAAGACCGCGCGGAAGGTCAGGCCTGCGACAAGGGCGAAGGGCCTTGCGCCATCGCCGGACACCATGTCGAATATCTGGAGGCGTTTCACAAGGCGTGGTTGGCCTATGTGGAGGCGCGCTGCGACTACGAGACGCAATACAGCCAGGGCGGGTCGGGCTATGCCCAATTCGGCACAGAATGTTGGCTCGATCTGGCCGCTGCGCACATGGAGCAACTGGAGAAGCCGCTTGAAAGCTGACGTGCGAACCGACTGGACCCGCGAGGAAATCCGCGCGCTGTTCGACCTGCCTTTGCTCGACCTGCTGTACGAGGCGCAGACCACTCACCGGCGCTGGCACGCGCGAAACGAGGTCCAGCTCTCCACTTTGCTCTCGATCAAGACCGGCGGCTGCCCGGAGGATTGCGGCTATTGCAGCCAGTCCGCCCATGCGAAGACCGGGCTCAAGGCCGACAAATTGATGGACGTGGACGCGGTGCTCGCCGCCGCGGCCGAGGCGAAGGCGGCGGGTTCGGGCCGCTTCTGCATGGGCGCCGCCTGGCGCGAGCCGAAGGACCGCGACATGGACGCGCTCTGCGCGATGGCGGCGGGCGTCAAGGCGATGGGGCTCGAGACCTGCATGACGCTCGGCATGCTGACGCAGGACCAGGCGGACCGGCTCGCCGAAGCCGGCCTCGATTATTACAACCACAATCTCGACACCTCGCCGGAACATTATGGGGCGATCATCACCACCCGCACGTATCAGGAGCGGCTCGACACGCTGGCCCACGTTCGCGCTGCCGGCATGGCCGTCTGCTGCGGCGGAATCGTCGGCATGGGCGAGAGCCGCGGGGACCGGATCGGCTTCCTTCATGCGCTCGCGACGCTGCCCGCGCATCCCGAAAGCGTGCCGATCAACGCCCTCGTGCCGATCCGCGGCACGATGCTCGGCGACATGCTCGCCGACACGCCGCTGGCGAAGATCGACGATATCGAATTCGTCCGCACCGTCGCCGTCGCCCGCATCCTGATGCCGCGCTCGATCGTGCGGCTTTCGGCGGGGCGGGAGTCGATGTCGGAGAGCATTCAGGCTCTCTGCTTCCTCGCCGGCGCCAACAGCATCTTCACCGGCGACAAGCTGCTGACCACCGGCAATGCGGGGGCGAGTGCGGACGCGGCCATGTTCGAGAAATTTGGACTGTTGCCGATGACCAGCGAGGAGCCGGCAAGGGTGGCGGCGGAGTGATCGCCCCTTCCCGTCATCCCCGCGAAAGCGGGGATCCAGCTTCTTTTTTGATGCCCTTGAAATCCGGCTCTACCTCCGCACTGGATTCCCGCTTGCGCGGGAATGACGAAGGAATGGCATGTTCAAGAAAATCCTGATCGCCAACCGGGGCGAGATTGCCTGCCGCGTGATCCGCACCGCCCGGAAGATGGGGATTGCGACCGTCGCGGTTTATTCCGACGCCGATGCCCGGGCGCCGCATGTGCTCATGGCCGACGAGAGAGTGCGGCTGGGGCCGCCGCCAGCCTCCGAATCCTATCTCCGGGCCGATCTGATCATCGATGCCTGCAAGGCGACGGGCGCGGAGGCGGTGCATCCGGGCTACGGCTTCCTTTCCGAGCGGGAGAGCTTCGCGAAGGCCTTGGAGGAGGCGGGGATCGCCTTCATCGGCCCGCCGCCAAACGCGATCGCGGCGATGGGCGACAAGATCGAATCGAAGAAGCTCGCCAAGGAGGCAGGGGTCAACGTCGTCCCCGGCTATCTCGGCGATATCGCCACCACCGACGAGGCGGTGAAGATCGCCTCCGACATCGGCTATCCGGTGATGATGAAGGCCTCGGCCGGCGGCGGCGGCAAGGGCATGCGGCTCGCCTGGTCGGAGCAGGACGTGCGCGAAGGCTTCGAGGCGACCAAGCGCGAAGGCCTCGCCAGCTTCGGCGACGACCGCGTCTTCATCGAGAAGTTCATCGAGCATCCGCGCCACATCGAGATCCAGGTGCTCGGCGACCGGCAGGGCAACATCCTCTATCTCGGCGAGCGCGAATGCTCGGTGCAGCGCCGCCACCAGAAGGTGGTGGAGGAAGCGCCCTCGCCCTTCGTCACGCCCGCGATGCGCAAGGCGATGGGGGAGCAGGCGGTCGCCCTCGCCCGCGCCGTCGGCTATTATAGCGCCGGCACGGTCGAGCTCATCGTCAGCGGCGCCGATCCGACCGGCAAGAGCTTCTACTTCCTCGAGATGAACACGCGGCTCCAGGTCGAGCATCCGGTGACCGAGCTGGTGACCGGCCTCGATCTCGTCGAATGGATGATCCGCGTCGCCGCCGGCGAGAAATTGCCCTTCGGACAGAAGGACGTGACCCTGACCGGCTGGGCGATCGAGAACCGGGTCTATGCCGAGGATCCCTATCGCGGCTTCCTGCCCTCGACCGGCCGCCTCGTCCGCTACCGGCCGCCCCACGAAGCGCATGAGGCGGAAGGCTGCACCCGCGTCGACGACGGCGTCGCGGAGGGCGGAGAGGTCAGCATGTTCTACGATCCGATGATCGCGAAGCTGGTCACCTGGGCGCCGACGCGCGAGGGTGCGATCGACCGGCAGATCGAGGCGCTCGACTCCTTCGTCATCGACGGCATCGGCCAGAATGTCGATTTCCTCTCGGCGCTGATGCAGCATCCCCGCTTCCGCGAGGGGCGGCTCACCACCGGCTTCATCGCCGAGGAATATCCCGAAGGCTTCACCGGCGCACCGACCGACGACCTGCTCGTCCGCGATCTCGCGGTGATCGCCGCGCTCGCCGGCGAGACGACCGACGCCCGCGCCGGCGCGATCAGCGGCCAGCTCGCCGACGCGGTGCCGCCGCCGGAGCTTCGGGTCGTGCGGATCGGCGGGCATGAGCATCGCGTCCGGCTCGAGCCGTTCGACGGCGGCCAGCTCGTCACCGTCGACGACAAAAATGGCGGCGAGCTGATCGGCCGCTGGGAGCCGGGCCAGCGCCTGTTCAAGGGCCGGATCGACGGCCGCGCCCGCACCGCGCAGATCGCGCGCATGGGCCGGCGGTGGCGGCTGACGACGCGCGGCGCCAGCCATATGGTCGAGGTGCTCCCCGCCCATGTCGCCGCGCTCCGCCGCCACATGATCGAGAAGGCGCCGCCCGACCTCTCCCGATACCTGCTCTGCCCGATGCCCGGCCTGCTCACCGCACTCCATGTCGGCGAGGGCGACCGGGTCGAGGCCGGCCAGCCGCTCGCCGTCGTCGAGGCGATGAAGATGGAGAATATCCTTCGCGCCGAGAAGGCAGGCGTGGTGAAGAAGGTGGACGCGAAGCCGGGCGAGAGTTTGGCGGTGGACGCGGTGATATTGGAGTTCGAATAAGCCTCACTCCTCCCCGGAACGGGGAGGGGGACCGGCCGAAGGCTGGTGGAGGGGGGGTCGTGCCAGGTGCCGGGCCCCCGCCACCATGCTACCCATGGTCCCCCTCCCCGCGAGCGGGGAGGATGATTTCGAACCTCGCCCCTTTTTCCGTCGGCAGCGCCTGGATCTTTCCCCCGCACGCCGACAGCAGGGACCGCGCGATCGACAGGCCGAGGCCCGAGCCGCCTTCCTTCCGCCGTGTCGTGTGGAAGGGATCGAAGATCCGCTCGCGATCGGCCTCGGGAATGCCGGGGCCGTCGTCGGCGACCTGGAGGATCACCCGCTCCCCCTCGGCCCGTCCGGCGATCCGCACATGATGCGCGCCGGCCTGGCGGCTATTCTCGACCAGGGTCTCAAGCACCGCCGTCAGCATCTCCGCCGGCGCCGCGACCTTGGGCAGGCCGGAGACGTCGGCCGCGACGTCGAAATCCTTGCCGCCATGCGCATCGACCACGGACAGCGCCGGGCCCTCCACCTCGGTCTCCGCGCCTTCGGGAGTCGCCGCCATGTCGGCGCGGGCGAGGTCGAGGAGACGGCGGAGCAGGTGCGACAGCCGGTCGGCGTCGGCGGCGGCGTTGGCGAGGAAGCGGCGGCGCTCCGCCGCCTTCATCTCCGGATGCTCGTCGAGCAGCTCGATCGCGCCCTTGATTCCCGAGATGGGCGTCTTGAGCTCATGGCTCACCGCCGCCGCGAAATCGCGCAGATAACGCGAGCGGCGCTCGATCCGCGCGGCCATGGCGGCGAAGCTCACATAAAGGGCGCGGATCTCGATTGCGGCGGTCGGCGGCGGCTCGGGCACGCTCACCGGCCCGCGCGCGACATTCTCGGTCGCCGCGCTCAGCGCCTCGATCGGCTGCGAGATGCCGCGCGAGAGCAGGCCGGCGAGCACCAGCAAGGTGAAGAGGATCAGGGCAACGCCGAGCGCGATCTTGCCGCGATCCTGATAGATGCCGAGGAAGAGGCCGCGCGGCGAGCGCGACAGCATCAGGATTCCGATCACCTTCCCGTCGGAGAAGATCGGCCGGACATATTCGACGCGGATGCCGGCGGCGCGGCTCAGCCATTCGAGATCGTAGGTCGGCTGGTAATCGGCGCGCTGCCGAAGCACCGTCCGGGTCGCGCCGCGGGCGGCGGCGCGCACTTCCGGCAGATCGGCGTAGGAAAGGCCGGTATCGCCGCGGCCGAGCAGGACCGTCCCGTGCGAATCGAGGATCCGGATCGCCGCCAGCGTTGTCCGGTTGGTGTCGATGACGACCGGCTTGAGCGTCGCCGCCGCGGCCGCGGCGCGGGCGTCGGGCGGCAGAAGCGACTTCACCGGCCCCGGCTGGACCGGCCGGATCGGCATCTCGCTGAGATCGAGCCGCGGCCGCTGCGGATCGAGCCCGGGCGGCACGTCGTGCGCGCCCCAGGCGGCGCGATAGGCGCCCGAGAAGACTGCGGCCTGGGCGATCAATTCCGCCTCGGTCTGCTGGACGAGCGTATTCTCGTAGACGCGCAGGAACACCGCGCTCACCCCCGGCAAAGCGGCGACGAACAGGAAGGTGACGAACAGGATCGTGCGCAGGCGAAGCGCCGGCCAGTGGCGCTTGGCGAAATCCTTGAGCGCGCGGATCAAGCCCCAGCCTCGCCGACGGCGGCGGTCAAGCCGGCGGGCCGCCGACGCAGCGGCCGATCCGATAGCCGATGCCGGCGCGGGTCTCGATCAGGTCGCCGCCGCCGCGCTCGGCGAATTTGTGGCGAAGGTTGCGGATATGGCTGTCGACGGTGCGGTCGGTGATGGCGAAGCCGGGGCCGTGCAGCCGGTCGATGATCTGGTCGCGGGTGAAGACGCGCGAGGGCAGGCTGGCAAGCAGCAGGAGAAGCTGGAATTCGGTGACGGTGACCGGCACCCCCTCCCCGTCCCATTCGGCCTCCCAGGCTTCGGGATCGAGACGGAGGCGGTTGTGGACGACCGGCCCCTTCGCCCCGGCCTCGGCGACGGCGCGGCCGCCGCGCTTCAGGATCGCGCTCACCCGCGCCACCACCTCGCGCGGCGAGAAGGGCTTCACGACATAATCGTCGGCGCCCAGTTCCAGCCCGACCACCCGGTCGATCTCGTCGTCGCGCGAGGAGAGGAAGAGGATGGGAAGATCGCCGGATCCGCGCAGCCGCCGGCAGACTTCGAGCCCGTCCATCCGCGGCATGTTGATGTCGAGGACGAGCAGGTCCGGCCGGTCGCGCTCGACCGCCGCAAGCGCCGCTTCGCCGTCGCCGGCCTCGGCGATCGTCATTCCCGCCTTGGCGAGCGCGAAGCTCAGCACCTCGCGGATATGCGGATCGTCGTCGGCGATCAGGATCTTGTGGCTCATGGCATAGACGTCCCTCATTGCGGCCGGCCTGTCAAAGGCGGCGGCTCGTGTGGCGATTCGGAAATTCGCCAAATCTGATTGGAGGCACCGAGCGAATTTCCGAATCTCCAGCCACACGAGCGAACCGATGATGCCAAAGTGCTTTCTTGAATTTGAACTTCGCTCCGGGCGCGATCCAATGAACTGGCGAGCTTCACATTCAGCACGCTAGGAGCCTGTCTGAGAAATCACAATTGGCGGTGGCCAGCGGCATCTGTGCAGATTGATGGTGGCTGTCAGGCTGTGGCCTGTGCGAGCTTGAGGAGGTTGTGGGCGGTGCAGATCATCGCCCACTCACCTTTGACCTTTTCAAGGCCCCTGAGCAGGAACTGACGAAAGCCTCTAGCCTGTTTTATCTGGCCGAAAACCGGCTCCACCGTCTGTTTTCGCAAGCGATAGCGCGAACGGTGTCCCGCGCGTTTGAGGGTGGCGGCCATAGCGATGGTCAGCGGCTTCTTCGGCGGCCGTTTTCGCGTTGGATGAGTAGCGCCATGCGTCTGCCGCGCCGGCGTCAGATAGGCCCTGATCCTGCGCTCGGCCATCGCTTTGAGGTTGGCCTCGGTGGTGAAGCCGGTATCGCCGGAGACTTCGCGCGGCTTGCGGCCGAGAAGGTCCCGCACCTGATCGACGAGCGGAACCAGGGCGCCATAATCCGCCGGGTTGGTGGCCAGCCGCTGGGCAACGATAACCTGATGGGCATGATCGACGGCGATCTGGCCGTTGTAGCCGGCCACGAAGCCGCCCTGGCTGGGCTGGATGCGGCTGTCGGGATCGGTGAAATTGCGCTGCGCCTTGTCGGGCACGGCCGCATCGCCGCGTTTGCGGTTGCCGCGCTCGCGCATTCCGGAGGAGGGCCCCGGCCCCTCGGGACCAAGATCGTCGGGGTCGCTCGCCGCCTCGGCCTCGAGCTGCGCCTTGGCCTCGCGGATCCGCTCCAGCCGGCGCTGCTTGTCGGCAACCCAGTCCGGCATCTCGTCGCCGCGAAGGTCCGCGCCATGCTCGGCATCATCGGCCCGGTCCTGACGCTCGGCCGCCTTCAACCAGGCCTGAACCTCGGCAGCAAGCTTGGGCTCCGCCGTCTTCATCCGCCGATAGCTCATCGCCTTGTGGCGGCTGGCGTTCGCCTTGAGCTTGGTCCCGTCCACTGCGACATGGCCCAGCTTCACCAGACCCGACACCCGGCACAGCCGCAGAACCTGCTCGAACAGCCCCGCCAAAGCCGCCAGGTGCCGCCGCCGGAACTCGCTGATCGTCCGGAAATCCGGTTTGTTGAGACCGGTCACCGCCATGAAATCGACCCGCTCCTCGCAGGCCTGAGCTATCCGGCGAGACGAATACAGCCCGCGGCTGTAGGCGTAGAGCAGCAACGCAACCATCATGCCGGGATGATAGGGCGGATAGCCGCGTTCCTCCGAATAAGTCTCCAGGATCGCCGACAGATCCAGCGCCTCGCGAACAGTGTCGCGCACAAAGTGAGCCAGATGGCCCGCCG
>DASUHH010000020.1:0-12139 GCA_036273615.1 Allosphingosinicella sp.
AGGGGCCCTGGCGCGCGGCGGGGGCGGTCGGAGCGGAGGGCAAGGCCGCAAAGCCGAGCACGACCAGGCCGGCAAGCTGGGCTGCGGCGATCCATCTCAGCCGATCCGGCCGCATCAGCGCCCGGCCCGCCGCGGCCCACGGCCGGCTCGCGCGCCGCGGCGCCGGCATCGAGCGCCGAACCCGCGCCTCCAGCGCCGCCCAGCCGGCCTCCGCCTCGGGCGAGGCCGAAGCGAGCGCCGCCTTCAGCGCCGGCTCGGCCTCCAGCTCCGCGCGGCATTCGGCGCAATCGCCGAGATGCGTCTCGACGAGGGCGCGTTCGGCGCCGTCGAGCCGGCCGGTTCCGTACCAGGGCAGCAATTGCCGCACCTCGCGGTGGCGATCGAGAAAGGTCACGACACGTCCCATGGCCTGTGCCTCATATCCAGTCGGCGAGCTCGCCGGAAAGCGATTGCTTCAAGTGCCGGCGCGCGTGGAACATGCGCGTCTTCACCGTATCGACGGGGCAGTCGACGATCTCGGCGATCTCGCGATAGCCGAGCTCCTCGAAATAGGTCAGGTTGACGACGGCCCGATGCGCCGGCGACAGCGCGTCGATCGCCTTGGCCAGCGCCGCGCGGGATCGCCCCTCGGCGGCTTTCTGCTCGGGCGTCGGCTCGGTGCTCGCCGCGGACCGGTCGTCGTCGACCGGCACGTCGAGGCGGCGAAGCGCGGCCAGGCCCTGGCGATAGGCGATCCCGAACATCCAGGTCGAGAGCTTGCTCGCGCCCTGGAAGTCGCCGATCCTGTTCCACACCACCATCATCACGTCGTTCAGAACCTCTTCCACCAATTCGGGCCGGCGGAGCATGTTCAGCAGGAATCGCGACATTCGGCCGTGGCTTGCCTTGTAGAGCTGCTCGAGGGCGCGAAGGTCCCGCCGCCGAAGGCGCTCGACGAGCGCCTCGTCGCTCCACTGGAGCCTGTCCTGCTCTCGCATCCGGTCGATCACGCGATTCGTCTGGATCCCCATCCCAAGTTCCCGACTGAGTGTCGCATCTCCGCCGGAAGGTTCAAGAGGCGGCACTTTCGGGAACGTTCGAAGCATCGGCGCGCCTCCGGCGGTTCCCGGCGATCCGTCAGGCCATCATCTCGTCGAGGAACGGCGACGAGAAGGCGGGAAGCCCGGCATAGCCGAGCTGCGGCGACAGCACCTCCTGCAGGCGCCGGCGCGCGCGCAGATGCCGAGTCTTCACCGTCGCGCTGTTGACGCCGAGCTGCTCCGCGGTCTCGGCGACGCTGAGCCCTTCGACCGCGCGAAGCAGGAAGACCTCGCGAAAGATTCCCGGAAGGCCGCGGATCGCGGTCTCGATCGCGACCCTGATCTCGCCGCGGACGAGGGCCGCTTCCGGCGATTCGTCGCGGCGGCAGCCGCCGAGCGCCTCGCGATATTCGCGGACGGCGAGCAGTCGGTCGTCGCTGTGCCGCTCGGCCCTGGCCTTGAGCTTGCGCAGCCGCGCAAGCGCTTCGTTGATCACGATCCTGGTGAGCCAGGTGGAAAGCGCCGAACGGCCGGAATAGCGATCGATCGCGGTGACCGCGTTGGCGAAGCCGCTCTGGACCGCATCGTCGGCTTCGGCATGGTCCTTCAGGATCTTCCACGCCGCCCAGAACAGGCGGCGCTGGTTGCGGACGATCAGCAGCCGGATCGCGCCCGCATCGCCGTCGCCGATCCGCTGGGCAAGGGCAAGATCCTCCTCGAAGCCGGAGGCGTCGGCATCGTTCCCGCGCCGCGGCGCATGCGCGCCGCCCGGCGCCTCGTCGGCCGCGAAGTCCGCATCATCATCCGCCGACGCGAACATCTAGCGCATCGACCTCTTCCCCCGCGCCGGCGGCCGGGGCGCGCGGCGACCAGAGACCCGGCATTCACTCACTCCGACATCCTCGCTGCGGCTGGTGAAAGGTTCGATTGAGTGTCGGGTCGGCCGCGAACGGTTCAAAGGGGGCGGTTTTTCCCCGGCGGAGGATCGATGCCCTCAGCCGCAGGCAGCGGCGCGGGCGAGGAGGAAGGCCCGTTCCCGCGCGTTGCGGGTGAGGCGGGCGGCGGCCTCGAACGCGGTACGGGCCTCGGCCCGGCGGCCGGCCCGGAACAGGAAGTCGCCGCGTGCCGCCGGCAGGGGCGCGTAATCGCGCAGCGCATCCCCGGCGATCGCGTCGACCAGCCGCAGGCCGGCCTCGGGACCGAAGGCCATGGAGTGAGCGATGGCGCGGTTGAGGTCGACGACCGGCGACGGCATCACCGTCCGGAGGCGGTCGTAGAGCGAAGCGATACGCGGCCAGTCGGTCTCGGCCGCGCTCGGCGCGCGGGCGTGGCAGGCGGCGAGCGCGGCCTGGAGCACATAAGGCCCGTCACGGCCAGGGTCTTTGGCGAGCGCCTCCGCGCGGGCGAGGGCGTCGAGGCCGCGGCGGATCAGCAACGGGTCCCAGCGGGCGCGATTCTGCTCGTTCAAGGTCAGGAGCGCGCCGTCCGGCCCGGTCCGGGCCGCCAGGCGCGAGGCCTGGATCTCCATCAGGGCGAGCAGGCCGAGCACTTCCGCATCCTCGGGCATCAGGCCGGCCAGGATGCGGCCGAGCCTCTGCGCCTCCAGGCACAGGCCGGGCCGGACGAGGTCGTCGCCGGCGGTGGCGGCATAGCCTTCGTTGAAGATGAGATAGACCACCTCAAGCACCGAGGCGAGGCGCGCCGCCCGTTCGGCGCCGCGCGGCACCTCGAAGCCGAGGCCCGCTTTGGCGATCGCCTTCTTGGCGCGGACGATGCGCTGGGCGATCGCCGCCTCGCTCGACAGGAAGGCGCGGGCGATCTCGTCGGTCGTCAGGCCGCCGACGACGCGCAGGGTGAGCGCGGCGCGGGCGTCCGCCGAGAGGATCGGGTGGCAGGCGGTGAAGATGAGTCCGAGCAGTTCGTCGCCGAGATCGTCGTCCAGCGCCGCTTCGACCGCCGCCGCTTCGCTGTCGTCGGCCTCGCCCTCAAGCTCCCGCGCAATCTCCTCATGCTTGCGCGCGCGCATCCGGTCGCGGCGGATCGCGTCGATGGCGCGGCGCCTGGCAGCCGTCATCAGCCAGGCGCCGGGATTGGCCGGAACGCCGGTCCTCGGCCATTCGGCGAGGGCGACGACCAGGGCATCCTGCGCCAGCTCCTCGGCACGGTCCATGTCGCGCACGATACGGGCCAGGCCCGCGATGAGCCTGGCCCGCTCGATTCGGAAGACCGCTTCGATCGCCCGGTGCGTCCCGCCCGTGTCCATGCCGCCCTATCGGCGGAAGGCGGATGCGAGACAAGCCGGCAGCGGCCGGCGCGATCGGGCACCGGCCGCGAGTCCGGGACCTCCGCCGTCAGGGCGGCGGCGTCAGGTCGGCCATCTCGTAGAGCGGCCGGATCTCGATCTCGCTCGGGCCGAACATCGGATTGGGGCAGCGCTTCACCCAGGCGACCGCTTCGTCCATGTCCTTGACCTCCCAGAGCCAATAGCCGGCGACCAGCTCGCGCGCCTCGGCGAACGGCCCGTCGATCACCGTCCGGCCGGGGCCGTCGAACGCGACCCTCTTGCCCTCCGAGGAGGGCTTGAGGCCGTCGCCGGCAAGCATGATGCCGGCCTTGACCAGCTCGTCGTTGAACTTGCCCATCGCCTCCAGCATCGCGGCCGTCTCGGGCGTGTGGAAGAAGCCCTTCTCGCTATCCTCCGTCGCCTTCACGAACACCATCACACGCATTGTCTGTCTCCTTCTCTCGGCCGGCCATATCGGCCCGACATTGGAACGACGAATGGGGTTTTGGGAAATCGACATCGGCCCGCAAATTTTTTCGGCGGCCCCGGCGCAGCCCGCGAACGGCACGTCGGCGACGCGCGCCCGCGAACGTCGGCCGGCGCACAAATGCAAGTTCTTGCCCAACGGAGGGCAGGCAGGATAGCAAGCAAATAGAGATAGATAAGGGGGGATCTATGAACATGTCATTCCGCGCGACGATTCTGCTCGCTATTGGTCTCTGCGGCGCCGGCGCGGATGCGCGAGACATAAGCCCACAGAGCTTCATCGCGGGGCCAATGCGCGCCGCAACGAACAGCGTCGCGGTGCGCGTCGAGGTTGCCCAGGCCGAAATCAAGTCGAACATCAATCCGTCCAACATTTCGGTCGCCACGCGTGGCGGCCTGCTGTTCGCGATTGCTGACGCTGCCATCGACTCTGCGAGGGCAAAGAAGGCGGAGGTCGTTATCACGCCTGTCCGCAATGCCTTGACCGGATTCGACGTCGATGCGCTGGCGATCGATACGACCAGGGCGGAAATGGCCGATCTCTCCTGGATCAGCGCGAACGCGGCAACCTTCTCGAAGGACACGTCAAGGGCCAGCCAGAGCGCCTATCTCGATACGATCCCCGAGAACGAGCTCGCGCTCATCACCTACTCCTATGATCTTTCGCCCGATTTCTCGAGCATCCGGGTCGTCGAGCACATTTCCATAGCCCACAAGAGCAATACCAACAGCGCAGGCGGGTCCATCAAGCCCGTCGATCGCCTGTCGGAACGGAACCTGGACTATAGCCAGTCCGTGACCAGCGTGGTGATCCTGGCCGGCGCCGGTCCGGACAAGGCCGCGAACGCGGCCTTGTGGGCCGCCGACGGCGGAAGACGCGCACGTGCCGCGCTGGCCACTGCCTTTGCGGAAGTGAATCGCCTGACGCGAAAATCGCTGAATCTCACGCCAGAAACCATCCAGGCGATGAACGGCAAGGAGAATAAGCGCGTCGTCGCGAACGGCTATTCCGGACGCCTGATCCCCGGCGAAGCGACCGGCATCGCGCTCCTCTGGGGACCGGGCTTTGTGTCCGAGCAGGAGCTTGCGGACAGCGTGACGAAATGAGCCCGCCCGTTCGGTCGGACGCATGGACGCGGTTGCGGCGGGGCAAGAGCTGTCTGCCCTTGCTGGCCATGACCGTCCCGGTGGCCGCTTATGCCGCGTCTCGGCCGGTCCTATTGGACCAGACCTATGTGGAACCGGGCCGGGTCGTATCGGTCCTGGCGAAAGGCGCTCCGCCCTGCCCGGTCCATGTCATGGAGATTGCCGATGCCCGCCGCTCACCCGAGATGATCGGGATGCTGGGCGGGAAGCCGGTATTGGCGCCCAAGGACAGGGCGGCCTGGCTGCTTTCCGTCATCGGCGCGTTGAAGGGCCGCGGCGTTGCCGCGGATTTCAGCAATCCGGCCGTTGAAACCCCCGGGATCATCAACGCACGCATCATATTGCAGACGGCCTGGATCAATTCCGTCCAGGTAAGCCTCGACGAGAGCGTCGTTTTCAAGGTTGAGGCCAAGGGTATCGACGGCAGGACGATCGACCGATTTTACCGGGGCAGCTCTTCCCACATGAACTGGGCATCCGGAGATGGCGAAATAAAGAACGCGATCAACATCGCCTTCTCGCGCGCGCTCGACGCCATGGCGCACGACCTGGCGGGATTATGCGGCGCGAAGCAGGCATAGCCGGCGCGCCTCAGGCAGGCTGCTGCCACCCGCCGCCGAGTGCGAGGAAGAGGGTGACAGTCGCGTCGGAATATTGCGCCTCGGTCGCCGAGAGCAGGGCTTCGGACTGGGCGAGCTCGCGTTCGGCGTCGAGGACGATCTGGAAGCTCTCGGCGCCGGCGCGGTAGCGCAGACGCGCGATGCGGGCGGCTTCCTGGCTCTGGTCGCGGCCGCGGCGCAGGGTGTCGACCCGCTGGCCGAGCGCGACATAATCGGTGAGCGCGGTCTCGGTGTCGCGGAGCGCGACCAGCCAGGTGCCGTCGAACGTCGCCAGCGCCGCGTCGGCCGAGGCCTGGGCCTGGGCGATGCGGGCGCGCGCCGCGGCGGTGTTGGGGAAGGTCCAGGAGAGCAAGGGCCCGAGGCTGAAGCGGAAGCCCGAGCTCGATGCCAGGCCGCCCACCGAATTGGCGGTCGAGCCGACCGAGCCGCCGATCGAGACGCTTGGATAGAGGTCGGCGGTGGCGACTCCGATCCGCGCGGTCGCGGCGGCGAGCTTGCGCTCGGCGGCGCGTATGTCGGGGCGGCGGGCGAGCAGGGTCGCGCCGTTCCCGACCGCGATCGGGGTCGCGACGGTCGGCGGAGTGCTGCAGGCGGCGACCTCGGGCGGGAAATCCGCCGGCGGCTTGCCGGTCAGCACCGACAGCCGGAACAGGGCCGCGCGCTGCGCCGATTCGAAGCTCGGCACGTCGGCGCGGGTCTGCTCGAGCAAGGCGGCGGCGCGGCTGGTGTCGAGGCCGGTGCCCCGGCCGCCGGCCTCGAGGCGGCGGGTGAGGTCGAACGTCTGCTGCTGGACGCGCAGGCTCTCCTCGGCGACCGCGAGCTGGCGGCCGGCGGCGCAGGCGTCGGAATAAGCGCGGATCGTCTCGGCGACGACGGTGATCCGGGTGAGGTCGTAGGCCGCCTGCACCGCCCCGACGTCGGCGCGGCTCGCCTCGATCCCGCGCCTGATCTTGCCGAACAGGTCGATTTGATAGCTGAGGTCGAGGCCCACATCGTAGGCATCGCCCTGCGGCCCCTTGCCGTTCAGGCCGAGGGTCGAGCCGGCGATCCGCTCCTCGACGGCGCTGGCCTCGATCTGGGTGGTCGGCAGGCGCTGCGTCCGGGTCTCGCGCAGCGCCGCACGCGCCTGGCGGAGATTGGCGGCGGCGACGCGGAGGTCGGTATTGGCGGCGAGCGCCTCGGCGACCAGCCGGTCGAGGATCGGCGCATTGTAGAGCCGCCACCAGTCGGCCGGCGGCTCGGCGGGCGCGAAGGCCGGCGCGTTCGCGCTCGCGAACGGCGTCTGGGCCGGCGCCCTGGGCGCGGGCGACACATAATTCGGGCCGACGACGCAGCCGGACAAAGCGAGGGCGGCGACGAGGGCGAGACCGCGCTTCACGGCGCCTCTCCCGCGAGCAAGACGGGCGGCTCGGCCGGATGCCGCGGGGCCAGCCGCCCGCGGCCGAGCCTCCGCATCAGCACGTAGAAGATCGGCGTGAAGACGAGGCCGAAGCCGGTGACGCCGAGCATCCCGAAGCCGACCGCGGTGCCGAGCGACTGCCGCATCTCCTGCCCCGGCCCGCTGGCGATTGCGAGCGGGATGACCCCGAAGATGAAGGCGAAGCTGGTCATCAATATCGGCCGCAGGCGCGATCGGGCGGCGTGGACGGCGCCGCCGAACCGGTCCATCCCCTGCTCCTCGCCCTGCCGTGCGAACTCGACGATCAGGATCGCATTCTTGGCGGCGAGCGCGATCAGCACGACGAGGCCGACCTGGGTCAGGATATTGTTGTCCATGCCGCGCAGGTTGACGCCGAGCAAAGCGGCGAGGATGCACATCGGAACGATCAGGATCACCGCCAGCGGCAGCGTCAGCGCCTCGAACAGCGCCGCGAGGACGAGGAAGACGAAGACGACGGCAAGGACGAAGATCAAAGCCGAGCTGCTCCCCGCCGCTTTCTGCTGATAGGCGAGGCCGGTCCATTCGAACGTATAGCCGGGCGGGAGGGTCTTCGCGGCGAGCCCCTCCATCGCCGCGAGCGCGTCGCCCGACGACACGCCGGGCGCCGCCTGCCCCTGCAGCTCGACCGCCGGCATCAGATTGTAGCGGACGACCCGCGACGATCCCGAATCGCGGTGGAAGCTCGCCACCGCCGAGAGCGGCACCATCTCGCCGCTGCTCGACCGGACCTGGAGCCGGGCGATGTCGGTCAGATCGTCGCGCGAGCGCGGCTCGGCCTGGGCGACGACCCGGAAGGTGCGGCCGAACAGGTTGAAATCGTTGACATAGGTCGATCCGATATAGGTGCCGATCGCGTCGAACACCTGCTGCGGCTGGACGCCCAGAAGCTGCGCCTTGTCGCGGTCGACGTCGGCGCGGATCTTGGGCGTGCTGGTGTTGAACAGCGAGAAGACCTGGCTGACCTTCTTCTCCTGCATCGCCGCGCCCATCATCGCGCCGGCCGCGCCTTCGAGCCCGCGCCAGCCGCCATTGGCGGTGCGGTCCTCGATCATCATCACGAAGCCGCTGCCGTTGCCGAGCCCCTGCACCGCCGGCGGCGCGACGATGAAGATGTTGGCGCCCTCGATCGCGCCGGCGAGCTTGCCGGTGAGCTTGCCGGCCAAAGCGGTCGCGGATTCGTCGCGGCCGCGCTGCGACCAGTCCTTCAATTTCAGGAAGAACAGGCCCGAATTGGACGCCTGGCTGAAGCTCGCGCCGTCGAGGCCGGCAAAGGCGGCGCCCTCGATCACGCCGTCGGTATGGCTGGCGATCGCATAGGCCTTGTTCACCACCGCGGTCGTCCGGTCGAGCGAGGCGCCGGGCGGAAGCTGGATGATTCCGATCAGGAAGCCCTGGTCCTGCTCGGGGATGAAGCCCGTCGGGGTCGCGGTCAGCCGCCAGCCGGCGAGCGCGAGCAGCCCGGCATAGACGATCATCATGATCAGCCCCATGCGGATCACCCGGCCGGTGAAGCGGCCGTAACGGTCGGAGACCCAGTCGAAGCCGGCGTTGAACCGCGCCGCCGCGACCCGCGCCGGCCGCAGCCAGGGGAGGCCATGGTCGGTCTCGACCGGCCGGTGCGGCTTCAGCAGCAAGGCGGCGAGCGCCGGCGACAGGGTCAGCGAGACGATCAGGGAGAAGACCGCCGCCGCCGCGATGGTGACCGCGAACTGGCGGTAGAAGATGCCGGGAATGCCCGACACCATCGCGGTCGGCACGAAGACCGAGACCAGGACGAGGCCGATCGCGACCAGGGCGCCCGAAACCTCGCGCATCGTCCGGTGGGCCGCCTCGCGCGGGGGCAGGCCCTCGCGGATATGCTTCTCCACCGCCTCGACGACGACGATGGCGTCGTCGACGACGATCCCGACCGCGAGCACCAGGGCGAAGAGCGACAGCGAGTTGATCGAGTAACCGAGCGCGAGCTGGACCGCGAAGGTGCCGATCAGGGCGACGGGAATCGCGACGATCGGGATCACCGCCGCGCGCCAGGTCTGGAGGAAGACGAGGACGACGAGGACGACCAGGATCACCGCCTCGAACAGGGTATGCTGGACGGCCTCGACCGATGCGGAGACATATTCGGTCGGATTGTAGGGGATCGAATAATGGAGCCCCTGCGGGAAATCCTTGGACAGGGCCTGCATCTGGTCGAGCACGCGCTTGCCCGCGGCGAGCGAGTTGGCGCCCGGCTGCTGGACGATGGCGAGCGCGATTCCGCGCTGGCCGTTGAACTGGCCGCGGATCGAATAATCCTGGCTGCCGAGCTCGATCCGGGCGACGTCGCCGAGATGGGTGATGGCGGCGCCGGTCGGATCGGCCTTGACCGTGATGTTCGCGAATTGCGCGACCGTCTTCAGCCGACCCTGGACGTCGACCGGCACTTCGAAGGAGGGATTGTCGCGGCCGGTCGGCGCCTGGCCGAGCGCGCCGCCGGCGACCTGGACGTTCTGGTTGCGAAGCGCGTCGACGATCTCGGCGGCGGTGAGGTTGCGCGCCGCCGCCTTGTCCGGATCGATCCAGACCCGCATCGAATAATTGCCGCCGCCGAAGATGGTGACGCTGCCGACGCCCTCGAGCCGGAGCAGCCGGTCGCGGACGATCGTGTTCGCATAATTGCCGATATAATCGGTATCGAGGCTGCCGTCCGGCGACGTCAAAGCGACGATCATCAGGAAGCCGGTCGCCTGCTTGTTCACCGTGACGCCGATCTGGCGCACCTCCTGCGGCAGCCGCGGCTCGGCGAGGTTGACCCGGTTCTGGACGAGCACCTGGGCGGCGTCGAGATCGGTGCCCGGCTTGAAGGTGACGGTGATCTGGGCCGATCCCTGGGTCGAGGAGGAGCTCATGTAGAGCATTCCCTCGACCCCGTTTATCTCCTCCTCGAGCGGCGCCGCGACCGTCTCGGCGATCGTCTCGGGCGAGGCGCCGGCATAGGTCGCCTGGACGACGATCGTCGGCGGCGCGATCTCCGGATATTGGGAGAGCGGGAGAAGCGGATAGCAGAAGGCGCCGATCAGGGTGATGAAGACGGCGATGACGCCGGCGAAGATCGGCCGTTCGATGAAGAAGCCGGAGATGTTCATCGCGCCCTCAATGGCCCGCCGGAAGCGCGGCCGAGGCCGGCGGCGCGTCGCTCGACGGCGCCGCGGGCGGCGCGCCCGGCCCGGCGACGATCCTGCCCGGCTGCGCATTCACCTTCGCGCCCGGCCGGGCGCGCTGGATACCGGCGATCACCACCCGGTCGGTGCGCGATATGCCGCCGCGGATGATCCTGAGGTCGCCCTTGAGCGGCCCGGTCTGCACCGGCCGCGCGGCGACGATGCCGCCGCGGTCGACGACGTAGACGATCTGGCGCGCGGCGTCGGCCATCACCGCCGTGTCGGGGACGAGCAGGGCCGGATAGGGACGCGAGGCCTCGAGCCGCAAGGTGCCGAACATGCCCGGCTTCAGGAAGCCGCCGGGATTCGGGACCAATGCCCGCGCGCGGATCGTGCCGGCGCCGGGATCGATCGCATTGTCGATGAAGTCGAGCGTGCCGGGATGGGCGAAATCGCTTTCGTCGCCAAGCTTGATTCGGACCGGCGCGCCGAGGCGGACGCCGGTCCCCTCGCGCTGATATTTGAGCAGCAGCTCTTCCGATCCCTGGAAGGCGAAATGGAGCGGATCGACCGAGACGATCGTCGTCAGCACGGTCTGGTCGGCGGTGACGGCATTGCCCGGATCGACCTTGCGCTCCGAGATTCGGCCGCTGATCGGAGCGACGACGCGGGTGAAGCCGAGGTCGAGCCGCCGCGCGCGAAGCACCGCCTGCGCCGCCGCGACCTGGGCGGCGCCCGACCGCACCGCCGCCTCCCTGGTCTCGACCTCCTCCTGGCTCGCGGCGCGCTGGGCGGCGAGCGCGCGGGAGCGGGCGAGCTCGGTGCGCGCATTGACGAGCGCCGCCTGCGCCTGGGCGAGCTGGGCCGCGGCCTGGGCGACCGCGGCCTCGGCCGGCCGCGGATCGATGGTGAAGAGCAATTGGCCGGCACGGACCATCTCGCCGTCGCGGAAATGGACGCCCGTCAGATAGCCGGTGGCGCGCGGGCGCACCTCGACATTCTGGATCGCCTCGAACCGTCCGACATAATCGTCCCAGTCGACGACGTCCTGCACCAGCGGAGTGGCGACCGTCACCATTGGCGCCGGCGGCTGCGCCGGACCCTGCCCCTTGCCGCAGGCGGCGAGCATGAGCAGGGCCGCGAGCGCAGGAACGAACCGCTGGTATTTCATGAGGATGCGCACCCTCCCATTGGTCGAAGCCGCCGGCAATCTTCCCCCTGGGCCGATTCTGCCGATCCACTCCCGGAGCGGCTCGCTAGGCCCGGACCCGGAGCGTGTCAACGGCTGTAGACTTATTATGTCAACGCGTGTTGACGAAGCGCCGCTTGCTGTTAGTGCAGGCGCCATGTTCCCGCCGATCCAGGCCAGGCTCCGCAATGCCGCGGCGACCCGCCAGGCGATCCTCGACTCCGCCCGCCGCCATTTCGCGCGCGAAGGCTATGACAATGTCGGGCTGAGGGAGATTGCCGGCGACGCCGGCGTCGATCCGGCCCTGGTCAGCCGCTATTTCGGCGGCAAGGAGCGTTTGCTCAAGGAAGCGGTGCGAAGCGACACGCCGCCTCTGTTCGAGGGCATCAGGCCGGCCGACCTTCCCGCCCATCTCGCCGGCCTGCTGCTCGAGGATGAAGGCGACGGCTGCGGCAATGCGGCGGAGAAGACCGAGCGCCTGCTCATCCTGCTCCGCTCGGCTTCCTCGCCCAGGGCATCGGAGATCGTCCGCGAGGCCGCCGGGGAGGATATCCTGCGCCCGATCGCCGCCCTGCTCGACGGCGCCGGGGCCGAGGCCCGCGCCAGCCTGTGCCTCGCCATCCTGGTCGGCGTCGGCATGCTCCGCTCCGCCTTCGGCCTGCTGCCGGCCCGCCGGACGGAGCAGGCCGCGCTGCGGGCCGCGCTCGAGCGTCTGTTCGAGGCGGCGCTTGGAGATGCGGGGCGGGATTAACCCGGACATATTGACATTCAGCGGATTGCGGTGCGGCCGCAAAGCCCCCTCTCCCCGGCGGGG
>DASUHH010000021.1:0-135512 GCA_036273615.1 Allosphingosinicella sp.
CGCGACGATGGGGGTCTGGCCGCAATTCCGAAGCCCGCTCGAATGGGACATCTGGGCGGTCCTCACCTACCTCACCGTCTCTTTGCTCTTCTGGTATATCGGCCTCGTCCCCGATCTGGCCACGGTGCGCGACCGGGCGAAGAAGCGCGGCTGGCAGGTTTTCTTCGGCATCTTCGCCTTGGGCTGGCGCGGCTCGGCCCGGCATTGGGAGCGCTGGAACAAGGCCTATCGCACCACCGCCGCGATCGCGGTGCCCCTGGTCGTCTCGGTCCATAGCGAGGTCTCCTTGCTCTTCGCCTCGGGCCAGATCCCGGGATGGCATTCGACCATCTTCCCGCCTTATTTCGTGCTCGGCGCCGCTTTCTCGGGCTTCGCGATGGTGGCGATGATCGCGATCGTCGTCCGCCATGTCTTCCAGCTCAAGGAGATCATCACCGAGCGGCATCTCGACGTTCTCGCCAAGGTGCTGCTCGCGAGCGGGCTGATGACCGCCTACGGCTATGTGTTCGAAGTCTTCGACGCCGCTTATTCGGGCGACGTCCACGAGCTCGCAACGCTCCACGACCGCTTCCTCGGCCTCTATGCGTGGAGCTATTGGGGCGCGGTGCTGTTCAATTTCGTGCCGCTCCAGGGCCTGTGGTTCAAGCGGGTGCGCGACAATCCGGTCCTGCTCTTCCTGATCGGCACGTCGGTGGTGATCGGCATGTGGCTGGAGCGCTACATGATCCTCGTCACCAGCCTCTACAAGGATTTCCTCACCTCCTCCTTCCACAGCTATGGGCCGAGCTTCTGGGACTGGGGAGTCTTTCTCGGAACGCTCGGCCTGTTCTTCACGCCCTTCCTTCTGTTCATCCGCTACATCCCCTCCATCTCGATCTTCGAGGACAAGGAGGTGCTCGCCCGCGAGAAGAAGGAGGCGGGGCGTGGCTGAGCATATTCTCGGCCTCCTCGGCGAATTCGGCACCGCCGACGCCTTGCTGGAGGCGGCGAAGCGGGCGCGGGCGGCCGGCTATCGGCGCATGGACGCCTTCTCGCCTTATCCGGTCGAGGGAATGGCGGAAATTCTCGCCATCAAGGACCACAAGATCGGCTGGCTCGGCTTCTGCGGCGGCGTCTTCGGGATCGCGCTTGCGCTCGGCACCCAGATCTACGTCAATCTCGATTATCCGGTCGAAGTGGGCGGACGGCCGATCATGGCGCTTCCGGCCTTCTTCGTCGTCGATTTCGAGCTGATGATCCTCTGCGCGGTCCTGTTCACGATAATCGGCATGTTCGCCTTCAACCGGCTGCCCAGGCTCCACCATCCCCTGTTCGGGACGCCGCGCTTCAGCCTCGCCTCGGACGACCGTTTCTTCCTCTATATCGAGGCGGTGGATCCGAGGTTCGACCGCGAGGGCACAAGCAGCTTCCTCGGGAGCCTCGGCGCCTGGTCGATCGAGGCGGTGCGGCCATGAAGCGCGCTTTCCCACTCCTCATCCTGCTGCTGGCCGCGAGCTGCGGCCAGAATCTGGAGATGAGCGACCAGAAGAAATATCGCGATTACGAGCCGGCCACCCTGTTCCGGAACGGCCAGGTGCTTCAGGCCGCGCCGGCCGGGACGGTGGCGCGCGACGCGCCCGCCGGCGACGTCTATGCCCGCAAGCCGCCGATGAGCCTCGCTCTGGTCCAGCGCGGGCGCGAGCGGTTCGACATCTTCTGCGCGCCCTGCCACGGGCCGTCGGGCGACGGCGACGGAATGGTCGTCCAGCGCGGAATGCCGCAGCCGCCAAGCTATCACGATCCCCGGCTGGTGGCGGCACCGGACGCGCATTTCGTCGACGTCATCACCAACGGCTATGGCGCCATGGTTTCCTATGCCGACCGGGTGCCGCCGGCCGACCGCTGGGCGATCACGGCCTACATTCGCGCATTGCAGCGCAGCCGGACGGCGACGATCGCCGACGTGCCGCCGGCCGAGCGCGCCAGGCTGCTCTCGGAGGGCGCGCGATGAGGGCGGAAAGGATCGCGTTCGCCATCGGCCTCGCCGGCTGCGTCGGCGCGCTGATCGGGCTTCTGCTCGTTCCGCACATCGCGCTGACCGTCTGGCTCGCCGCCTTCCTCGGCTGGAGCGAGATCGTGATCGGCTGCCTGGCGATGGCGATGATGGTCGCCTCGGTGCCGGGCGCGTGGCGGCCGCTGCTCGCGCCTCCGCTCGCCGCCGGCGCATCCCTGCTTCCGCTCCTCGCCTTCTTCTTCCTGCCGGTGCTGATCGGCTTCCGGCTTATCTATCCCTGGGCCGCGCCCCATCCCGATCTTCCCGCCTTCAAGGCGCTGTGGCTGTCGCCGACCTTCTGGATCCTCCGCGCCATCCTGATCTTCGTCGTTCTGATCGGCCTCCAGCGCGCGCTTGCCGGAGCGCGCGAGCGGTCGCGGGCAGCGATCGCGGCGCTTGGGCTGATCCTCTACGCCCTGATCGGCTCGATGCTCGGCATCGACTGGGCGGAATCGATCGAACCGCAATTCCATTCCTCCATCTACGGCCTCATCTTCCTTTCCGGCCAATGGCTGGGGGCGCTCGCCTTCGCTTTGGCGCTTGCGCTGCCGGGACGGAGCGAGAAGCCGCCTTTCGCCGCCAGCGGGCCGTTGATCACCGCCTTGCTCTTCTGGGGCTATATCCAGGCCATGCAATATATCGTCATCTGGTCGGGAGACATTCCCGCCGAGGCGCATTGGTATCTGGAGCGCGACGCCGGGATCTGGAGCGCCGTCACCTGGGCCATCGTCTTCGGCCAGGGCGTCCTCCCCTTCCTCGCTTTGTGCTCGTCGCGCGTGCGCGAGAGCAACCGGGCGCTGACGATCATCGCCATCGTCACGCTGGCGATGCGGCTGGTCGAGACCGCCTGGCTGGTCCTGCCGCCGGCCCATCTGCCGGCGCTGCCCGCCGCCCTGCTGCTGGCCGCCTCCTGGGCCGGCATGGGCGGGCTCGGCTCGGCATCGCTGCTGCGCGGGCGCGAGCGCGCGGCCGCGGCGGAGTGGAATTTCGTGGAAAGGAAAATTTGATGGACAGCATCAGGCCCGAAATCGTCGTCGTCACCGGCGCTTCGGCCGGAATCGGCCGCGCGACGGTGCGCGAATTCGCCCGCCACGGCGCCTATGTCGGCCTGATCGCGCGCGGACATGACGGGCTCGAAGCCGCGCGCCGCGAGGTCGAGGAGATGGGCGGCAAGGCTTTGGTCGTGCCGACCGACGTCTCGGACGACGCCGCCGTCGAGCGCGCAGCCGCTGCCATCGAGGAGACGCTCGGGCCGATCGACATCTGGGTGAACAATGCCTTTGCCGGCATCTTCTCCCCCTTCCTCGACGTGACTGCGGAGGAATATGAAAGGGTCACCGCCGTCACCTATCTCGGCCAGGTCAACGGCACACGCGCGGCGCTCAGGCGGATGATGCCGCGCAACAAGGGCAAGATCGTCCTGGTCGGCTCGGCGCTCGCCTATCGCGGAATCCCGCTCCAGAGCGCCTATTGCGGCGCCAAGCACGCCATCCAGGGCTTCCTCGATTCGGTCCGCTGCGAGCTTCTCCACGCCGGCACCGACGTCGGCATTGTTATGGTCCAGCTCCCCGGCGTCAACACGCCGCAATTCGACTGGATCAGGGCGAAATTGCCGGGCGAGCCGCGACCCGTCGGCACCGTCTACCAGCCCGAGGTGGCGGCGCGCGGCATCTATTTCGCGGCCCATGGCAAAAGGAAGGAAGTCTTCGTCGGCGCGCCGACCGTGCAGGCGATCTGGGGCAACAAGATCGCTTCGCCTCTGCTCGACGATTATCTCGCGCGGACCGGCTTCGCGAGCCAGCAGGACAGGAAGCCGGTCAGCCCCGACCGCAGGGACAATCTGTTCGAGCCGGTGCCGGGCGACCATGGCGCCCATGGCCGGTTCGACGCCGAGGCGGTGGACGACAGCGCCGAGCTTTGGGTCAGCACCCACAAGAAGCAGATCGGCCTCGCCGCGCTCGGCGCGGCCGCGGCGGCGGGCGCGGGCCTGTTCTTCGCGGCGCGCAGGCGGTCGGCGGAGACGGAAGCCTGAACCGGATGCGTCCCCCCGAGCCTTCGCGCCGGCCGCTTCTGGCGGTGGGCGCCTTGGTCTTCGCCGGCGCGGCCGGGGCCTGGCTGCTGCTGCGCCGCGCCGCGCCCAGGGACGAGCCGAAGCCGGCGGCGGCGGCGCGGGCGCTCGGCGCCGGCGCGGCGGTGCTCGCCTTCAGCGTCGCGACCGACAGCGCGCTCGAACATTATCGCGGCTCGTTCGAGAATAAGGCGATGTTCATCGCCCCGGCGGTGTCGACGATCACGATCGCCGCGGCGGCCCTCACCTTGCTGCGGCCCGGGACGGGGCGGACGGCGAAAGGGCTCGTCTTCGCGGCCGCGACGGCGACGGGCGCGGCCGGCGTCGGCTTCCACGTCTACGACATCGCGAAGCGCGAGGGCGGCTTCGACCTCAACAACCTCTTCTACCATGCGCCGCTCGGCGCGCCGGCGGCGATCGGCCTCGCCGGCATCTTCGGCCTGCTGAGCCAGCGCTTCGCGCGCGGCGAGACCGGTCTGCTCGGCAATGACGGCGCGCGGCTGATCGCGCCCTTCGCGGCGGCGGCCCTGCTCGGCACCGTCGCCGAAGCGGGCCTGCTCCACTTTCGCGGGTCCTTCCAGAACCCGGCCATGTACGCGCCGGTGACGCTCCCGCCGGCCGCCGCGGCCGCGCTCGCCGCGTCTGCGGCCGCGCCGCGCCTGATCCCGGCCGCCCGATTTCTGCTCGAAGGGACGGCGATGCTTGGGATCGCCGGCCCGGTCTTCCACGCTTATGGCATCCACCGCAACATGGGCGGCTGGCGCAACTGGAGCCAGATGATCCTTCAGGGGCCGCCTTTGCCCGCGCCGCCCGCCTTCCTCGGCATCGCCATCGTCGGCCTCGCCATGCTGCCTTTGCTGGAGGAAGACGCGTGAGCGACGATTTCCGCACGCCTTATGCGGACTATGACGTGCTCGCCAAATGGGACACGCCGTCCTGGAACGACCGCACGCGCGAGGTGGTGCGGCGGCGGCTTGAGGAGGTGCCCCAGCGGCGCTTCCTCACCGAGGAGGAATGGCGGCTGCTCGAGGCCGTGACCGCGCGGCTGATCCCCCAGCCCGACCGCCAGGCGCCGGTGCCGATCGTCCCCTGGATCGACGAGATGCTGTTCGAAAATCGCGGCCCGGGCTTCCGCTATGCCGACATGCCGCCGCTGCGCGATGCGTGGCGGCAGGGGCTGAAGGGGATCGCGGGCGAGGCGCGCGAACGCCACGGCACGGACTTCGAGGACCTCCCGCCCGATCGGCAGGACGAGATCCTCGCCGACGTCCAGCACGATCGCACCGACCGCCGCTGGTGGGGCGATTTGCCGGCCGGCGGCTTCTTCCTTCATCTGCTGCTGCACGAGACCGTCGCGATCTATTATTCGCATCCGGCGGCGTGGAGCGAGATCGGCTATGGCGGCCCCGCCTCCCCGCGCGGCTATGTCCGCCTGGGCTTCGACGCGCGCGACCCATGGGAAGCGGAGGAGCGCCATGATTGAGGCCGAGGCGCCCCGCGCCAAGGCCGGCCGCGCGCCCGACGTCTTCCGCCCCGGCGGCTGGATCCCGATGCAGGGCTATTCGGACGAGGAGGAGGTGGATTTCGCCATCGTCGGCACCGGCGCGGGCGGCGGCACGCTCGCCTGCAAGCTCGCCGAGGCCGGATTCTCGGTGGTGGCGTTCGAGGCCGGGCCCTTCTGGCGGCCGCTCGAGGATTTCGCCTCGGACGAGAGGGCGCAGGGCGGCCTCTACTGGACCGACGACAGGATCACCGGCGGCGCCGATCCGATCGAGCTCGGCAGCAACAATTGCGGCCGCGGTGTCGGCGGCACCACCGTCCATTATACGATGATCGCGCTCAGATGGCGGCCCGAATGGTTCGAGGCGCGCTCGAAGCTCGGCTATGCGCGCGACTGGCCCATAAGCTTCGACGAGCTGGAGCCTTATTATGAGGAAGCCGAGGAGGCGCTGAAGGTCTCCGGCCCGGTCGATTATCCCTGGAGCCGCCGGCGCCGGCGCTACCCCTATCGCGCGCATGAGGTGAACGCCTCGGGCCTCGTCCTCGCCCGCGGCTGCGAGAGGATCGGCATCAAATGGTCGCCGCTGCCGCTCGCCACCCTGTCCGCGCCGCGCGGCATGGCGCATCCCTGCATCTATCGCGGCTTCTGCGCCTACGGCTGCTCGACCAACGCCAAGCAGAGCGTGCTCGTCACCTTCATCCCGCGCGCGATCAAGGCCGGCGCCGAGATACGCGACCATGCCATGGTCGGCCGCATCGAGATGAAGGACGGCCGCGCAACCGGCCTTCTCTACCATCGCGAAGGCCGCTGGCGGCGGCAGAAGGCGCGCCATGTCGTCGTCGCCGGCTATGCGATCGAGACTCCGCGGCTGCTGCTCAATTCCGCCTGCCCGGATTTTCCCGACGGGCTCGCCAATGACGAGGGTTTCGTCGGCACCCACCTCATGTGCCACTCCGGCCCGGGCGTCTGGGGTTATCTCGACGAGGAGATCAGAAGCTACAAGGCGCCGCCCTGCATGGCCGTCACCGAGCATTGGAATTACGACGACACGGCCAAGGATTTCCACGGCGGCTATGCCTTCATGAGCCAGGGGCCGCTCGCCGCCGGCTGGGCGCAGGACGTCGCGACCAATCGCGGCCTCTGGGGCATGGCGCTCCGCAACGAGATGACCCGCTACAATCACAGCGCGGGCCTGCGCATCGTCGGCGAGGTCGAGCCGCGGCGCGAGAATAGGGTCGAGGTGGTTCCGGATGAGAAGGACCAGTTCGGCCTTCCCATTCCGCGCGTCACTTTTTCCTATTCGGACAATGACCGGCGGCTGATGCGCCATTCGATCGGCTCGATGCGCTCGGTGCTCGACGCCGCCGGCGCGCGTGAGCTCTGGGACGACGACGATACCTCGCATCTGATGGGCGGCTGCGCGATGGGCACAAGCCCGAAGGATAGCGTCACCAATGCCGACGGCCGCACCTGGGCGATCCCCAACCTCTGGATCTGCGACGGCTCGCTCTTCCCGACCAGCGGCGGCGTCAATCCGTCCCTCACCATCCAGGCCCTCGCCTGTCGGATCGGCGACCGCATCGCGGCCATGGCCGCAAGAGGCGAATTATGAGGAAGGTGCCCGGCAATATCGCGAGCATCGAGGATCTGCGCCGCCGCGCCCACAAAAGGGTGCCGCGGCCGTTCATGGACTATGTCGAGAGCGGCTCCTTCGCGCAGGTGACGCTGCGCGCCAACCGCGCCGACCTCGACGCAATCCGCTTCCGCGAGCGGGTGATGTTCGACGTCTCCAACCGCAAGCTCGAAACGACGATGCTCGGCGAGAAGGTCGCGATCCCGGTCGCGGTCGGCCCGACCGGAATGTGCGGGGCAATCTGGTCGAACGGCGAGATCCTGTCCTGCCGCGCCGCCCATGATTTCGGAATCCCCTTCTCGCTCTCGACCAACGCCCTGCTCTCGATCGAGGATGTCGCCGGCGCGGTCGACAAGCCCTTCTGGTTCCAGCTCTATCTGGAGAAGGACCGCGATTTCTCGAAGGAATTGCTCGAAAAGGCCAAGGCGGCGGGCTGCCCCGCCCTGATCCTGACCATGGACCTCCACGTCGAAGGCACGCGCTATTGCGACGTCCATAACGGGCTCGGAGTCCCGCCAAAGCTGACGCCGGCCAATATCTGGAGCATCGTCAGCAACCCGTCCTGGGCGTTCGCGATGCTCCATTCCAAGCGCTGGAGCTTCGGCAATTATGCCGACAAGGTGAAGTCCGGCAACGTCGCCGAGATGGCGGAGCTGGTGAAGAGCCAGCTCGATTCCTCGTTCGACCTGAAGACGCTGGAATGGGTCCGATCGCTCTGGCCCGGCAAGCTGATCGTCAAGGGCATACTCGATCCGGAGGATGCGCGCATGGCCGCCGATGCCGGCGCCGACGCCATCCTCGTCTCCAACCATGGCGGACGGCAGCTCGACAATGCCCCCTCCACCGTCTCGATCCTTCCGAACATCGTCGAGGCGGTCGGCGACCGGGTGGAGGTCTATGTCGACAGCGGCGTCCGCTCGGGGCTCGACGTGCTCAAGTTCCTCGGCCTCGGCGCCTACGGCCAGGCCGGAGTCGCCAAGGCGCTCGAAATCCTGCGCGACGAGCTCAGCGTCGCCATGGCGCTGACCGGAGTCACCGACGTCGAGAGAGTGCCGCGCGACATCATCCTGTCGGCGCCGCGCATTGTGACCGACAATTCACCCGATCGGCCGGAACCCGGCTCGCGGGCAGCCGGTTAACCCTCCAAGATGAAGAGGAGCAAGGCCATGGCCCAGACCGCCGGAGACATACTCGTCCAGACCCTGATCGACTGGGGCGTCGACACCATCTTCGGAATCCCGGGCGACGGCATCAACGGCCTCATGGAGTCGCTCCGCGCCCGCGGCGACGAGATTCGATTCGTCCAGGTCCGCCACGAGGAGGTCGCCTCCTTCGCCGCCTGCGGCTACGCCAAGTTCACCGGCCGCCTCGGCGTCTGCCTCGCCACGTCGGGACCGGGCGGGATTCACCTGCTGAACGGCATTTACGATGCCAAGCTCGACGGCCAGCCGGTGCTCGCAATCACCGGGCTCCAGCATCACGATCTGCTCGACACCTTCACCCAGCAGGACGTCGACCTCGACAAATTGTTCATCGATCCCTGCGCCTACAATGCGCGGGTGATGGGGCCGACCCATGTCCAGAACGTCGCCGAGCTCGCCTGCCGAACCGCCTTGGCCTATCGCCAGCCGACCCATATCTCGATCCCCGTCGACATCCAGTCGATGCCGGTCGGCAAGGCCGACCGCTCCGAGCGCAACATCAAGGACCATGTCTCCAACCTGATGGCGCGCGGCGGGGCCCTGCCGGACCCGGCGCAGCTCGAGCGCGCCGCGGCGATCCTCAACGCGGCGAAGAAGCCGTTCATCCTCGCCGGCCGCGGCGCGCTCGGCGCCCGCGCCGAGCTCGAGGCGATGGCCGCGAAGCTGAAGGCGCCGGTCGGCATGCCCTTGCTCGGCAAGGGCGCCATCCCCGACGAGAGCCCCTATGCGACCGGCGGGGTCGGCCTGCTCGGCACCCGCGCCTCGCAGGAGGCGATGGAGGAATGCGACACGTTGCTGATCGTCGGCTCGTCCTTTCCCTACATCGAATATTATCCGAAGCCCGGCGCCGCGCGGGCCGTGCAGATCGAGCTCGACCCGAAGCGGATCGGCCTTCGCACTCCGGTCGAGGCCGGGCTGGTCGGCGACAGCGCCCGCATCCTCGAGGCGCTGCTGCCGCTGGTGCGGCCCAATGCGAGCGATGCCTATCTGAAGGGCGCGCAGGAGACGATGCGCGAGTGGCGCGAGCTGATGCGCGAACGCGGCACCCGCCGCGACTTGCCGATGAAGCCGCAGGTCGTCACCCACGAGCTCGACAAATTGCTCAAGGACGATACGATCGTCGTCACCGACAGCGGCACGATCACCTGCTGGACCGCCCGTCACATCAACATGCGCGGCGACATGATGTTCAGCTGCTCGGGCAATCTCGCCACCATGGCCTGCTCGCTCGGCTATTCGATCGGCGCCGCCATCGGCAATCCCGGCCGCCAGGTGGTCACGGTGATCGGCGACGGTGCGATGGCGATGCTGATGGGCGATCTGGTGACGCTCAGGAAATATGATCTCGACGTGAAGATGGTCGTCATCAAGAACAACACGCTCGGCCAGATCAAATGGGAGCAGATGGTCTTTCTCGGCAATCCCGAGTTCGGCTGCGAGCTCGAGCCGATCGACTTCGTCCGGGTGGCCGAAGGCTGCGGCCTCCGCGCGATCGGAATCGAGGATCCCGCACGCTGCGGCGAGCAATTGCGCGACGCGCTGGCGACGCCCGGCCCGTGCCTGATCGAATGCGCGGTCGACCCCAACGAGCCGCCGATGCCGCCGAAGATCGCGGCGAAGCAGGCTCTGCACCTCGCCGAATCGCTCGCCAAGGGCACGCCCAACCGCGGCAAGATCGCGCTCACCATCGCCTCCGACGTGGTGCGCGAGCTGGTCTGATGCGCGCGGCGAACCGTGCCCCGTCGGGCCGGGTCGCCGCCGAGCGCGAAAGCGTGGCGCCGGAAGCCGCGCGGGCGCTGGAGACGGACCTTCGCAAGGCGCTCGGCGATGCGGTCGATTTCGGCGCCGCCGGCCGCGCCCTGTTCGCGACCGACGCCTCCAACTACCGCCAGGTGCCGATCGGCGTGGTGACGCCGCGCAACCGCGACGAGGCGGTCGAGACGGTCCGCCTCTGCCGCGCGCACGACGTTCCGATCCTGCCGCGCGGCGGCGGCACCAGCCTTGCCGGCCAGAGCTGCAACGTCGCGGTGACGATCGATTTCTCGCGCCACCTCCATCATTTGATCGACCTCGACCCGGAGGCGCGGCGGGCACGGGTCGAGCCGGGCTGCATCCTCGACACCTTGCGCGACGCGGCCGAAGAGCATCATCTCACCTTCGGTCCCGATCCCGCCACCCACGACCACAACACTTTGGGCGGGATGATCGGCAACGATTCCTGCGGCGTCCATTCGGTGACCGCCGGGCGGACCGCCGACAATGTCGAGCGGCTGACCGTGCTCACCTATGACGGCGCCCTGCTCGATCTCGGGCGGACCGACGATGCGGCGCTCGCCCATATCCTCGCCGGCGGCGGGCGCGCGGCGGAGATCCATCGCGCTCTGCTGGCGCTGCGCGACCGCTACGCACCCCTGATCGAGGCGCGCTTTCCGAAAATCCCGCGCCTCGTCTCCGGCTTCGAGAATCTCGACGCGCTCCTTCCCGGCCGCGATTTCAACACCGCCCGCGCGGTGACCGGCACCGAGGGGAGCTGCATCCTCATCCTCGACGCGACGCTGAACCTGGTGCCGAGCCCGCGCTGCAAGGCGCTCGCCTTGCTCGCCTTCGACGACGTCTTCGCCGCCGCCGATGCGGTGCCCTCGATCCTGGCGCAGAAGCCCGCCGCGCTCGAAGGCTTCGACGACAAGAGCTACAAGGCGCTGAAGCGGATCGGCGCCCCGGGAATGGACCTGTTCCCGGACGGAAAGGGTTGGCTGATCGTCGAGGCCGGCGGCGAGAGCGAGGACGAGGCCGAGCGCAACGTCCGCCGCATCGCCGACCGCTCCGGCCATGGCGGCCGCAGCCGGATCGTCTCAGATCCCGCCGCGCAGAAAAGGATCTGGGCGGGCCGCGAGGCCTCGCTCGGCGCCACCGCCTTCGTCGCCGGCCAGCCGGCGCACTGGCCGGGCTGGGAGGACAGCGCCGTCCCGCCCGACCGGCTCGGCGCCTATATGCGCGACCTGGAGGCCCTGTTCGCCAGCCACGGCTACACGGCCGCGCTCTACGGCCATTTCGGCGACGGCGTCATCCATGGCCGGGTCGATTTCGATTTCCGCGACGAAGCCGGCATCGCCAGATACCGAAATTTCATGCGCGAGGCGGCGCGGCTCGTGCACGGCTATGGCGGCTCGCTGTCGGGCGAGCATGGCGATGGGCAGTCGCGGGCCGAATTGCTCGGCATCATGTACGGGCCGGAGCTGGTCGGGGCCTTTCGTCAGTTCAAGTCGATCTGGGACCCGGGCAACCGGATGAATCCGGGCAAGGCGATCGAGCCTTTCCCGATCGATTCCAACCTGCGGCTCGGCCCCGGCTACCGGCCGCCCAGGCTCGACACGCATTTCGGCTTTCCCGGCGACGGCGGCTCCTTCGCCCACGCCACGATAAGATGCGTCGGGGTCGGCAAATGCCGGCGGCGGCAGGTCGGCGAGGAGATGATGTGCCCCTCCTATCTCGCCACCGGCGAGGAGAGGCATTGCACGCGCGGCCGCACCCATCTGCTCCACGAGATGGTGCGCGGCGAGGTGATCGCCGACGGCTGGCGCAGCGAGGAGGTGGAGGAGGCCTTGTCGCTCTGCCTCGCCTGCAAGGGCTGCAAGAGCGACTGCCCGGTCGGAGTCGACGTCGCCACCTACAAGGCCGAGTTCCGCGCCCACCATTATCAGGGCCGCCTGCGCCCGCGCGCGGCTTATTCGATGGGCCTCATCCAGATGTGGGCGAGGCTGGCCGAGCCTTTCCCAGCGCTCGCCAATCTGCTGACCCGGTCGAAGCTGCTGTCCCCGCTCGCCAAGGCCATTGCTGGAATCGATCCGCGCGCATCCCTGCCGCCGTTCGCGCGCCAAACCTTCCGGCGCTGGTTCCGCGGCCGCAAGCCGGCGGCAAGCGGCGAGCCGGTGCTGCTCTGGCCCGACACGTTCAACAACCATTTCCGTCCCGAAACGGCGATCGCGGCGGTTCGGCTGCTCGAACGCGCCGGCTTCCGCGTCGCCATCCCGCCGCGCCCGCTCTGCTGCGGCCGGCCGCTCTACGATTGGGGCTTCCTCGACCGGGCGAAACGGCAGTTCGAATCGATCTTCGCCTGCCTCGCCGACGACATCGAAGCCGGAACGCCGATCGTCGGCCTGGAGCCGGCCTGCACCGCAGCGTTCAGGGACGAGCTTCCCAACCTCTTCCCGAACCGGCCCGAAGCCAAGAAGCTGTCGAAGCAGGTCGTCTATTTCGCCGATTTCGTCGCCGCCAATGCCGACCGCTTCCCGGCGCCCCGGCGCGGCGGCAAGGCCTTGCTCCAGGTCCATTGCCACCATCATGCGGTAATCGGCTTCGACGCCGAAAAGGCGCTGCTCGACCGGCTGGGCCTCGACGTCGAGCGGCCGCCCCAAGGCTGCTGCGGCATGGCCGGCGCCTATGGCATGGCGCGCGAGACCTACGAAGTCGGGCGGAAGATCGGCGAGCGGGTGCTGCTGCCGCGCGTCCGCCAGCTTCCGCCCGACGCCCTGATCCTCGCCGACGGCTTCAGCTGCCGCGAGCAGATCGAGCGCCATGGCGGACGCCCGACCCTGCATATCGCCCAGCTTCTCGCCGAGCGCATGCTGTGAGCGCCGCGCCTTATTGATCCCGGTCAAGTCGCGGAACTGGATCCCGATCCGCGGGTTGCTTTCCGCATCGGCCTCCGATCGCCCCCCTACGGACATCGGCGGCGCCGAACGCCGGCTTCGGGGCCGAGTCCGGCGCCCGGCCTCCGGCCGCCCTCTCAGAGGCCGGAGGCCGGCAGCGCGGCCGATCTAAAGCGCGTGGACGTAGAGCAATTCCTCGGCGGGGTCCGGATAGGGATCGGGTCCGCAGAAGGATTCGATCTTCGCCCGGTCGCGGACGAGGATTCGGGTGCCGCGGACGTGGAGGCCGTTGTCGGCGATGGTCTGAAGGGCGCGCGAGAGGGTTTCGGCGGTCATGCCGACGCGGGAGGCGAGGTGCCGCTTCGGGATCGGCAGCTCGACATCGTCGTCGAGCGGGCTTTCGTCGACCAGCCGCAGCAGGAAGGCCGCGAGGCGCTGCGCCGCGCTCCGGCATTTGAGGTCGAGGATGTGGCGGACCGCCATCCGCCACTGGCCGCCCATGATCCGGGCGAGCCGGGCGGTCAAAGCGGCGCAGCCGGCCAGCTCGCGCCGCACGGCGGGGATTTCGAGCGACAGGATGCGGGCGGCGGTGAGGATTCGCGCGGAGGCCAGATAGGGTTCGTCGAACAAAGCGGCGGCCGGCATGAAGACGTCGCCGGCCGACAGCATCAGCACGCCATATTCCTTGCGCCCCTCCATCTTGGTCAGCTCGGCAATCCCGGCGACCAGCACGTGGAGGTGGCGCGCCGCCTCGCCTTCCTGGAACAGCATGGCGCCGGGGACGCAGCGCCGAACCGCGGCGCCTTCCAGCAGCCGCGCCACCTGCGCGCCGGGCAGGCCGAGGAAGAGCGGCAATCTGCCGACCGCTTCCCGCTCGCCTTCCGTCACGCCGCACCTCCTTCGCCGCCGACTGGCGCCCGCTCCGGTAAGACGGGCGCCGCAGGAGAGCGCCTGCCGACAGATTGCGGCCGCCGTCAATGATCTGGATCGAGTCCGCGGCCGCCGTCTTGACCGCCGTCAAGCTTCAGAACCGGCCGGCCGCCCGTTCGTTGGGGCGCTGACGGATACCAAAGACGGATCGGATATATTGAGGGACGCACCAAGCCGGCCGACGGTGGAACGGGCGTTCGAGCTGGCGCGCACGGGCCGCTATCGCCACATGCGCGAGATCAGGAAGCAGCTCGTCCGCGAAGGCTGCGACGATGTCGACCGGCATCTCGCCGGCACCGGCCTGCGCAAGCAATTGCTGGACGAAGCGGCCGAGGCGCGCCGTCCGGTGCCGAAAGGCGTGCCCGTCGAGGAAGAGTCGGAAATCGACGCCTGAAATGAGATCGCGGCCTCAGGCCCGGCATTGCGATTGCCGCCCGCTCCGCCCGCGCCTAGGGACCGCGGGTGATCCGCAACAGAATGGAACTGGCCGAGGTCGCGGAGCGAATCCTCCGGCGCATCTCGATCGTCTGGCGGCGGAGCGGCCGCAAGCGGCTGCACGCGCCGCTCGCGGTGCTGCGCCGCCGCGCCGCCTCGGTGATCGGCGCGGTGCTGCTCAGCCTCGCGGCGATCGTCTTCGCCGCGGCCGGCGACAGGGCACAGCATCTCTTCCTTCGCCTCGCCGCCGCTTCGCCCTATCTGCCTCTGGTCCTGACCCCGGCGGTGTTCGCGGCGATCGTCTGGCTGACCCGCCGCTTCGTCCCGGCCGCCTCGGGGTCGGGAATCCCGCAGGTCATCGCTGCGAGCCGGGTGCCGGCGGCGCCGGGCGCCGGCCGGCTCGTCTCGATTCCGACGGCGGCCGCCAAGCTTGCGATGACGGTGGCGGTGCTCGCCGTCGGCGGCGCGGCCGGGCGCGAGGGGCCGACCGTGCAGACCAGTGCCGCCGTCATGGTCTGGGTGCATCGTCTGTTTCGGGTGCCGATCACCGCCGGAGTCGTCATCGCCGGCGGCGCCGCGGGCGTGGCGGCGGCGTTCAACACGCCGCTCGCCGGAGTCGCCTTCGCGATCGAGGAACTGGCCTCGGCTTACGAGCAGAGGGTGGCGATCCTCGTCATGGGCGCGGTGATGATCTCGGGCCTGGCGAGCCTCGGCATCGCCGGCGACTATGTCTATTTCGGAGCGCTGAGGGAGTCGCTGAGCCTGAGGGCGGTGCTGATCGTCGCGCCGGTCGCCGGCATCGGCGGCGGCATTGCCGGCGGGCTGTTCGCGCGGCTGGTGCTCGCGCTCGCGGCCCCGTCCGGCCCGTTCGCACGGCGGCTGCGCGCACGGCCGGTCGCCTTCGCCGCCTGCTGCGGCCTGGCGATCGCCATCATCGGCATCGTCACCCACGGCGCGACCTGGGGGACGGGCTATGCGGCGACCCGCCAATTGATCGAGAATCACGGCCAGCCGCTCTGGTTCGGGCCAGCCAAGTTCGTCGCCGCCGCGGCGACGACGCTCAGCGGCGCGCCCGGCGGCATTTTCGCGCCGTCGCTGTCGGTCGGCGCGGGCTTCGGCAATCTGCTGACGCCGCTCTTCCCCAACGACCCGGCCGGCGCGATCGTGCTGCTCGGCATGGCCGCCTATTTCGTCGGGGTGGTTCGGGCGCCGCTGACCGCGGTGATCATCCTTTCCGAGACCACCGCCAATCGCGGCATGATCCTGCCGCTCTTCGCCACCGCCCTGCTGGCCGACGCGGCGAGCGGCCTCGTCTGCCGCGAGCGGCTCTATCACGGCCTTTCAAAGCCCTTCGCCCGCGCCATCGCGCCGCCCAGGACGGCGGACTCGGCCGCGCCCGAGGCCGCTCACCAATAAGTCGCGTAAAGCGCGACCAGGATCAGGATCACGCCGAGCGCGCCGATATTGAACCCGGTGCGGGTCGCGTAGCGGACATTGCTCGTGTCGATCGTGTCCGCGCCCGGCCGCGGCTTCGTCACCAGCGAGATGATCACCGCCAGAGCGATCGAGATCAGGAAGACCACGCCCATCCGGTCCATGAACGGCAGATCGTGGAGCGGCCCGAGGATCGGCAGAAGCGCCTGGATCGCCTTCCCCCACCAATGGCCCACGCCCGACGCGGCCAGCGCGACCCAATCGGGCTTGGCGAGCGCGGAGATCCCGACCGAGGCGATGGCGGCGGCGAAGGCGCCGGCCTCGTTCGCCCGCTTCCAGAACAGGCCGAGCAGGAAGATCACCGTGATTCCCGGCGTGAAGAAGCCGGTGAATTCCTGGATGAACTGGAAGGCCTGCTCCGACGCGCCGACCAAAGGCCGCGCCACGAGGATGGCGATGACGATCGCGGTGATCGCGGCGATTCGTCCGACCAGCACCAGGTGGCGCTCCTCGCCGGTCGTGCCTTCCGAATCTTCCGCCCGTGTCCGGTCGCCGCGGATCTTGGCATAGAGGTCGAGGGTGAAGATGGTCGCGATCGAATTGATCTTCGACGCGGTCGATGCGACGATCGCCGCGATCAGGGCGGCGAAGACGAGGCCGAGCAGGCCGGTCGGAAGCAGCCTCATCATCGTCGGATAGGCCTCGTCCGGCTTGGGCAGGCCCGGCGCAAGCATCACGGCGGCGATTCCGGGCACGACGATGATCAAAGGCGTCAGCAATTTGAGGAAGGCGGCGAACAGCACGCCGCGCTGGGCCTCGTCGAGATTCTTCGCCGCAAGCGCGCGCTGGATGATATATTGGTTGAACCCCCAATAGCTGATGTTGGCGATCCACATCCCGCCGATCAGCACCGAGAGGCCGGGCAGGGCGACATAATGGGGGTCGCCCTTCTTCAGGATCATGTGAAAATGGTCGGGCACCTGGTGCATCAGCTTGCCGAAGCCGGCGACGAAGCCGGCGCCGCCGCCGATCTTGCTCAATGTCAGGAAGGCGACGACGAGGCCGCCGAGGACGAGCAGGGTCACCTGGACGATGTCGGTCAGCGCCACCGCCTTGAGGCCGCCGCGTATCTGATAGAGCAGAGCGAAGGCGCCGAGGATGACCAGCGCCGCATTCTGGTTGATCCCCGCCACCTTGGTGACCGCGATCGAGCCGAGCCAGATGATCGAGGTCAGGTTCACGAAGACGTAGAGGCCGAGCCAGAAGACGGCCATCAGGATCGGCAGCAGCCGCCCGTAACGCCGCGCCAGGAATTGCGGCATCGTGTAGATTTCGTTCTTCAAAAAGATCGGAAGGAAGAATTTGCCGACGATCAGCAGGGTCGCCGCCGCCATCCATTCGTAGGAGGCGATGGCGAGGCCGATCGCATAGCCCGAGCCCGACATTCCGACGATCTGCTCGGCCGAGATGTTGGCGGCGATGAGCGAGGCGCCGATCGCCCACCAGGGCAGGTTCTTCGACGCGAGGAAATAATCGGACGTGTCCTTCTGATGCCCGGCTTTCTCGCGGCTGACATATTGGGCGAGAAGGAAGATCGCGATCGCATAAGCGACGACGACGACGATATCGATCGTGGCAAGCTGCACTGCTGTCCTCCCCCGGTCGGACCCCTCTATACCGGGGTTCTTCTCCGCGGCGATATTGCCGTTTCGGCCCAGGAATTATAAGATTAAATCCACATGTCCAGCGTGGAGAGGGAGAGGGGCGCGTCCCCGGCGATCGGCGGGCCCCGGCTATCGGACGGATTCGGCCGCAACCTGACCTTCGGAATGCTCGACGCGCTCGGCCGCGCCATCGTCACCGGCCATTACGAGAAGACTCGTTTCCCGACCGAGGCCGAGCTTGCCGCCGAGCATGAGGTCAGCCGTTCGGTCACCCGCGAGGCGGTCAAGATGCTGACCGCCAAGGGCCTGCTCACCGCCCGGCCGCGCAAGGGAACCAGCATCCAGCCGTCCTCCTCCTGGAACCTGTTCGATCCGGACGTTCTTCGCTGGCTGCTCGAGCGCAAATTCTCGCTGGAGCTGCTGCGCCAGTTCTGCGAGCTCAGGATCGCGATCGAGCCCGCCGCAGCCGCCCTCGCCGCCCGCGCCGCGGACGATGCGGCGGTCGACGCGATCGAGGCGGGCTATGAACGGATGGAGGCGGCCGAGCGCGACGAGGACGATGCGCTCCAGGCCGACATCGCCTTCCACATCGCAATCCTCGAAGCCTCCGGCAACCCCTTCTACCGCCAGTTCCACGACGTCGTCGCGACCGCGCTCCGAACCTCGATCCGCTTCAGCAACCGCTTCGCCGGCCTTGCCGCAAGCTTCAACGCCCACCGCGCAAGCCTCCCCGCCCATCGCGCCGTGCTCGACGCGATCCGCGCCCATGACGCGCAGGACGCGCACGACGCGATGCGAATCCTCGTCGCCGACGTGATGGTGGTGATCGAACGGGTCGAGCGCGAACGGGAGTCGTAGTCGTCATTCCGGGCTCGACCCGGACTCCAAGAGCGCCGCGCCGGCCGGCTCAACGACGTCCGCGTTCAAGGATGCCGGATCGAGTCCGGCATGAGGATAATTACGGCGCGGCTGCCCGCAGGCTTCGGAAAATCTCCGCCTCGCGCTCGCGATACGGGGTGCCGTCGGGCTTCACCAGGTCGTGGAACCAGATGGTCGGCTTCTCCAGCACATAAGGGCGCTGCCAGCTGTCCCATGGGAGCCAGGTCTGGATCTTGCCCTGGACGAAGCCCCAGTTGATCATGCCGACATTCGCGCGGCGTCCGGCCGGAAGCACGGTGTCGACGGTCGAGCCGGCGCCGCGCGCCATCCATTCGGTGCAGAGCAGGGGCCTGCCCCAGCCCTTCAATTGCGCGACCCGCCGCTCGAACTCTTCCGGCCAGCCATAATCGTGGAAGCTGATGATGTCGGATTCGCCGAGCTGGATTCGCGCGACGGCGCCGAGCTTGGCGCCCGGCGACCAGTCGCTGCCGGTCCAGACGCCGCTGGTCAGCGGCTGGACGGGGTGCCGGCTCCGCGCCCAGGCGAAGACCCGGGGCAGCAATTCGGCGATCCGGGCCTGCTCGAGCGCGAGCCGCGACGTCTCGTAATTGCCGCCGCCCGGATTGTCGGGCTCGTTCCAGACGTCCCAGGCGAGGATTCGCGGATCGCTTGCGAAGCTTCCGACCACATCCTCGACATAGGCGCGAAGCCTTTTCTCCTGGCTTCGGTCCATCAGCGCGATGCGGCCGGGGCTTTGCAGCCAGCCCGAATTGTGGACTCCGGGGATCGGCGGATGCTGCGGACCGATCTTCGGATCGGGGTCCCAGCAGCTGTCGAACAGGACGAAGACCGGCCGGATATTGTGACGGGCGGCGATGGCGAGGAAGCGGTCGATGCGCCGCTTGAACCCCTCCGGATCCTCCTGCCAGGCGAGATCGTGGAGGAAGACGCGCATGGTGTTCATTCCATACTCGCTTTGCGCCCAGCCGAGCTCGCGATCGATCTCGGCCGGATCGAAGGTGGGCGCCTGCCACATTTCGAGCTCGTTGATCGCGTCCGCGGGGATGAAGTTGGCGCCGGTCAGCCAGGGCTGCCTCGCATACCAGGCATTGGCCTCGGCCGCCGTCCAGCGCTGCGCTTCGGCCGGCGCCGCGGCGGCGGCCGGCGGCGCGGCCTGAGCCGGGAGCGGCGGCGCCAGCAGGAATGCGGCCGCGAGGATCCGGAACGCTGCCTTCATCTTCTCCTCCGGCTCAACGGGCGGGGCTGGTCGAGAAGCGCCAGATGATGACGTTGCGATAGGTCTGGCCGGGGTCGAGCCGGATCGATCCGAATTCGGGCCGGTTCGGCGTGTCGGGGAACATTTGCGGCTCGAGCACGATCGCATCGCCCTCGCGATAGAGCTTGCCGGCCTTGCCGGAGGTGGTCGCGTCGAGGAAGTTGCCCGAATAGAATTGGAGGCCCGGCTGGTTGGAGAAAATCTCCATCACCCGCCCCGATTTCGGATCCTCGACGCGGGCGAGCAGCCGCGGCTCCGCCGCCAATGTCCGTGCGACCACCCAATTGTGATCGTAGCCGCGGCCGAAGACGATCTGCTGGTCCGAGGCATCGCGTACCCGCGCGCCGATCGGAGTCGGATGGCGGAAGTCGAACACCGTCCCCGCGACCGGGCGGATCTCCCCGGTCGGGATCGCGGTCGCGTCGGTCGGCGTGTAGGAATCGGCGGGAATGGTGAGCAGCTCGCCCATCGCGCCGTCCGCCGAGCCTTCGCCGGCGAGGTTCCAATAGGCATGGTTGGACAGGTTGACGATCGTCGGCTTGTCGGTCGTCGCCTCATAATCGACCGACAATTCGTTCTTCTCGTCGAGCGTGTAGGTGGCGGTGGCGGTCACGGTTCCGGGAAAGCCCATGTCGCCGTCGGGGCTGACCAGCCGCAATGTCACGCTTGCGCCCGGCCCCGGCTTCACGTCGACGATTTGCCAGTTCTGCTTGTCGAAGCCCTTGGGGCCGCCGTGCAGCGCGTTGGGGCCGTTATTGACCGGCACCTGATAGACATGGCCGTCGAGGGTGAAGCGGCCCTTGGCGATGCGGTTGGCGACGCGGCCGACGGTCGCGCCGATGAAGGCGGGCCATGAAAGATATTTGTCGAGCGTCGGATAGCCGAGCGCGACGTCGGCGGACCGGCCCTGCCGGTCGGGCACGATCACCGACTGGATCGACGCCCCATAGCTGATGATCCGGACGCTCATGCCGTGGCCGTTGGCGAGCGTGACCGCCTCCACCTTCTGCCCGTCGGGGAGGGTTCCGAACGGCGCGCGCGAGACGCTCGCCGCCTGTGCCGAGCCCGCAAGGCCCGCCGCCGCCACGACCATCGCCAATCTCCCTTTGCCCATGATCCGCCCCTTCCGCTTCGGCCGGTCCGTCGGCCCTTTGATCATCTGATTGATATGATAATAGGGGGCCCGAAACAAGGAATCCCGCCGTGCCGAAACGCCTCGATTCGCTCCTTAGACATGCTTCCTTCGCCTGTCTCGCCGCGCTGGCGGCTCTTGCCGCGCCGGCGCCGGCGCCGGCCGCAGCGCCCGAGCCGTTCGTTCCGGCCTTGAGCTCGGACTTCCCGGATCCGTTCGTCCTGCCCGACGGCAATCGCTTCCTCGCTTATTCGACCAATCCGATGAGCGGCCATGTCAACGTCCAGACCGCGATCTCGCGCGACCTCATCCATTGGGAGATATTGCGCGACCCCGACGGCAAGCCGCACGACGCGCTTCCGATCCTCCCCTCCTGGGCGAAAGGCGGGCGGACCTGGGCGCCCGAGGTGCTGAAAACCGAGACAGGCTTCGTCCTCTATTTCACCGCGGCCGACCGGAAGAGCGGCCGCCAGTGCATCGGCGCAGCGGTCGCGGCCGATGCCGCCGGACCGTTCCGTTCGGACGGTGCCGAGCCACTCGTCTGCCAGCTCGACCTCGGCGGCTCGATCGATCCCGACGCCTTCCGCGACGCGGACGGCAGCCTCACACTCTATTTCAAGAATGACGGCAATGCGGTTGGCAAGCCGGCTTCGCTCTGGGCTCAGAAACTGGCGCCCGACGGGCTCGCCGTCACTGGTGCGCCCGTCGAATTGCTGCGAAGCGCGCGCAAGAGCTGGGAGCAGGACGTGATCGAGGCGCCGTCAATGACCCGGATCGACGATCGCTACATCCTCTTCTTCTCGGGCGGATTCTACGGCTGGCCGCAGGATGCGCGGCTCTCGCCTTATGCGATCGGCTATGCGACCTGCACGTCGCCGACCGGCCCGTGCACCGCGGCCAGGGATCCGATCCTCTACAGCTTCGCTGGCGCGCTCGGCTGCCTCAGCGGGCCGGGCCACCAGGCGATCTTCGACCATGGCGGCCGCCGCTTCATCGCCTTCCATGCCTGGTCGGTGACTCCCGGCTGCCATCCGCTCGACCAGACCCGCTATCTCTACGTCGCGCCTCTGGTCTGGAAGGACGGCAAGCCCGCCGTCGGCGAGAGCCTGCGTCCCTCCCATTGAGGTGGGCCGGAGGAGCCGAAGCCCCTCCGAAGACCGTCAGAAGCGGAAGCGCAGACCCAAGGAGAGAACGCTCTCCTCGTAGCGCACCGCCCGCGGCACCGTCACCGTGTCGCCGGCGGCGAAATTGGTGGTCTCGATCGTCCGGAACGGCTTGTCGAGGATGTTGGTCCAGTCGACGAAGAATGTGAAGTTGCGCGTCAGAGCATAGCTGCCCGAGAAATCGAGCCGGCCGATCCCGAGCGTCGTCTCCCTGTAGAGCCTGCTGCCGGGCACGCCCTGGGGATAAGCCGGCAGATCCGGGCGGAACAGCGACTGGAACCTGTTCCGGTAATTGTAGGAGAGGCGCAGCGACAGCCCGCCATGCTCGTACATGCCGCTGACATTGGCCGTCCATTTCGAGACGCCGATGATCGGCATCCTGAAGCCGCCCAATTCCTGCGGCAGCGTCAGACTGGTGTCGAGATAGGTGACGTTCGCCTGGATTCCGAAGCCGCGCACCCAGGCGGGCAGCGACCCGATGTCGAGGAAGGTCTGGAACTGGGCCTCGACACCGTCGATCCGCGCCTTGGACGCGTTGAACGGCGAATTGGCGAGCACGATCCCGAAATCGGGATTGTTCACGAACTCCTGGAAATTCTCGATATAATCCCGGATGTCGCGGCGGAAGACCGCGACCGAGGCGAATCCGGTCCGCGAGAAATAATATTCGAGGCTTGCATCGTAATTGTTCGACCGCATCGGCTTGAGGTCGGGATTGCCGCTGTTCAACGTGCGGACGCATTGCGGCCCCTGGGGAATCGGCTGGCCGGTCGAAGGATCGGTGCAGCTCGGCGGCGGCGCCACCGACCCGCCCGGATCGATCTGGGAGAAGTCCGGGCGCGTCCGGGTCCTGGTCGCGGACAGGCGAAGCTGGATCTCGCGGTTGAAGTGGATGTCCGCGCTGATGTTGGGCAGCCAGTCGGTGTAGCGCTGGCGAATCGAGATCGGGGAATAGGCGCCGTTGGTGATCGTGCTCGCATTGACCCGGTCGTCCGTCCGCACCGGGCGGACGCCGATCAGGCCGTCGACATGGACTCCGCCCTCGTCGCCGAAGGCGTAGCGGACCTGGGCATAGCCGGCATAGGATTTCTCCCAGGCGCTGTAGGTCTGGTCCGGGAAGGGCGCCGGCGGAAAGAGATTGTCGGGGTCGCCCAGCGTGCGCGAGAACAGGCGCATCGCCGCTTCGTTGAGCTGGATGCTGGCATAGGTCGGCGCCAGCCATTGGTCGAAGACGGGAATGTTGTCGCCGCGGAAGCCGGTCTGGAACAATTGATAGTCGAGCGGCACCGCCGTGATCGGCACGTGCTGGTTGAGGACCACGTCTCCGCCCCAATAATGGTTGCCATATTGGCGATGGGCGAAGCGGTCGACATAGCGAAAGCCGACTTCGATCTTGGGAAGGAAGGAGAGGCCGGTCTCATATTCGAGGTCGGTCCGCGCCTGCCAGTCCTTGCCCTTGGCGATCTGCCTTTCCTCGAAGAAGCCGCGATATTGGTAATTGGCCGGATCGGCGGCGTTGAAGCCGGGCAGCGAGAATTGCGGGCCGTTGCCGTTGGCGTCGATGATCGCGTCGACCGTCACCGGATGCGAGAAGGCATAATCGACGCTCTCGGTATGGCCGGTGAACTGGCTCGTCGTCCGGGCGACGTCGGCGGAGATTCGCAGCGGCCCCTTGTCGTAGGAGCCGCCGACCGCGAGCTGATAGGTGTCGGTCTTGTTGAACGTGCCGCCCTGGAAGCCGTCCGGCCGGAACGGATTGACGATCTCCGCGCTCTGGAGAAGGTCGGTGCCGGGCTTCAGCACGACATTGTTATAGGCCTGGCCGCCCCAGAGCGGCACTTCCAGCTCGCGGTCGGAAATCTTGTTGCGGAAGCCCTGCCACAGGCCCTCGGCATAGAATTCGAGGCCGGGCGCCGGCCGCCATTGCAAGGCGGCGTTGATCGAGGGGCGCGAGCGGTCGCCCGAGCCGTAATCGACCCGGTCGATGTCGGGAAAGCGGGCGGACTTGCCGTTGCCGATCCCGTCATTGGCGATGAAGTCGGTGTTGGAGCGGGTCGAGTCGAGATAGGTCAATTCGGTGTAGGAGAAATTGATCAGCGCGCCGATCTCGCCGATCCCGGTGTGCCAGCGGTCGCTGATCAGGATGTTGCCGTTCGGGTGCCAGATCCGCGACTGGTTGGCATATTGCATCCAGAAATTGCCGGCCACCTCGAGCCCGCTGAAGTCGAACGGCCGGCGCGAACGGACGTTGATCAGGCCGGCGAGGCCGGGCTCGACGAGGTTTGCGGTCGAGGTCTTGTACACCTCCAGCGCGCCGATCGCGCCCGAGGGGAAATCCTGCAGGGCGACCACACGAGTCTCGGCGGTGAAGATCTCGCGGCCATTATAGGTGGTCTCGAAATTGGGAAGGCCGCGGACGAGGACCTGTCCCGCCTCACCGCCGCCGCGGGCGACCTGGACGCCGGGGATTCGCGCCGCCGTGTCGGACACGGCGACGTCGGGCAGCTTGCCGATATCCTCGGCGACGATCGCGTCGACGATCTGGTCGGAGCGGCGCTTGATCTGCTCCGACGACTGGAGGCTGCGGCGCAGGCCCGTGACGACGATCTCCTGGCCGGAGGCTTCTGGCGTTCCCGTCGTCGAGGCATTGTCGGCCGCCGTTCCCGTCTGGGGCGCAGCATTGGCATCGCCCGCCGGCTGGGCCGGCGGTGTCGACTGAGCAAAAGCAGGCCCGGCCGCGAGGGCGACGATGGCGAGCGACGCGGAACCGAGAATGAGAGTCTTCACGCGCATATCAAAGGCCTCCCCGGCTCATCTCGAGCGGCCCTCTGGCGGGGCCGGTAACGCAAGCGACATAATCCAAGCCGGAGGGACGAGACAATACATTTATAAGATTTATCATAAGTGTTGCGCGGGAGACCCATGCATGTGAGGGAAATGCCGGCGCGCCAAGGGGAAAAAGCGGGGAAAAAGGGTGCCGGAGCGGGTCCAGAAAATCGTGATCCTCGGCGGCGGAACCGCCGGCTGGATGGTCGCGGCGGCATTGGCGAACCAGCTTCCCGATGCCTGCACGATCGACCTGATCGAATCGGAGGAGATCGGAATCGTCGGGGTCGGCGAGGCGACGCTCCCGCATCTGCGCTTCTTCGTCGAAAGCCTCGGAATCGACGAGGCCGATTTCATGAAGGCGACGCACGCGACCTTCAAGCTCGGCATCGCCTTCCGCGATTTCGGGCGGATCGGCACATCCTATCTCCACCCGTTCGGCGATTTCGCGCGGCCGGTGAACGGCGTCCCATTCCACCATCACTGGCTGCGGATGCGGGCTGCGGGGCGGCGCGACGAATTGTTCGATTACTCACCCGCCAACGCGATGGCGGCGGCCAATCGATTCGTGCCGCCGTCGCCCGATCCGGCCTCTTTGCTGTCGCGGATCAACTATGCCTATCAGTTCGATTCGACCCGGTTCGGCCCCTATCTGCGGAGCTGGGCCATTGCGCGCGGCGCGCGGCGCACCGAGGGCCGCGTCGTCGCGGTCGAGCGGCACGACGAGAGCGGCGACGTCGCGGCGCTGACTCTCGCCGACGGGCGCCGGATCGAGGGCGATCTGTTCGTCGACTGCTCGGGCTTCCGGAGCCTTTTGCTCGGCGACACGCTCGGCGAGGCGTGGGAGGATTGGTCGCTTTGGCTCCCCTGCGACCGGGCGGTCGCCCTCCCCTGCGCGTCGCCCCCCGGGCCGATCGAGCCGCTGACCCGGGCGATCGCGATGAAGGCCGGCTGGCGCTGGCGGATTCCGCTCCGGCACCGGGTCGGCAACGGCTATGTCTATTCGAGCGCCCATATCGGCGACGATGAGGCGGCCGAAGCGATCCTCGCCGCGGTCGAAGCCGAGCCGCTCGCCGAGCCGCGCCTGCTCCGTTTCCGCGCCGGCCGGCGGCGGCGGAGCTGGGTCGGGAACGTCGTCGGCATCGGCCTCGCCTCGGGATTCCTCGAGCCGCTCGAATCGACCAGCATCTATCTCGTCCAGGCGGCGATCAGGGAGCTCATCGGCCTGTTCCCGATCGGCCCGATCGACGGCAAGGACCGCGACACGTTCAACCGCCTGATCGACGTCGAATATGACAGGATCCGCGACTTCCTGATCCTTCATTATCACGCCACCGAGCGCGACGATTCCGACTTCTGGAACCATGTCCGGACAATGGACGTGCCGGACAGCCTGCTCGAAAAGATCCAATTGTTCCGCCGCGCAGGCCGGGTGGCGAAATATAGCCAGGGCCTGTTCTTCGAGCCGAGCTGGATCGCCGTCTATGTCGGCCAGGGCATCCTTCCCGAGGCCTGGGACCAGCGCGCCGATGCCATCGACGCCTTGAGCCTTGCGCAGGGCATGGACCGGCTGCGGGCGCAGATAAAGGAGCAGGTGGCGGCAATGCCCGACCACGCCCAATTCCTCGCCGCGCGCAATGCAGGTATCGGGAGCGTCGCCTGATGGAACGGCCGCGCGCCATCCGTTCCATCCTGGTCCTCGGCGGCGGGCTGACCGGCCTCTCCGCGGCCGCCGCCTTCGCCAAGGCGCTGCCGCGGGCGCGGATCACCCTGGTCGCGCTCCCCCCCGACCCGGCCGCGCTCGCCGACCGGATGCCGGGCAGCCTTCCCGCCATCCACCATTTTCACGCCGCGATCGGCCTCGACGAAGCGGCCCTGCTGCGCTCCGGCGCGGCGGCGCCGAGGCTCGCGCTGCGTTTCGAGCATTGGTCGGCGAGCGGAGCGAGCTGGCTGCACGTCTATGGCGATCACGGCCTGCCGCTCGGCGCGATTCCCTTCCACCAGGTCTGGGCCGCCGCTCGGCGGGCGGGGCGGGCCGCGCCGTTCCACTTCTACGCCGCGGCCGGCGCGCTCGCGGCGGGCAATCGTTTCGCGCCGCCGAACCACGATCCGCAATCCCTGCTCTCGACCTTCGACTATGCGCTCAGGCTCGAGCCCGATACCTATGCCGCCCGGCTCGCGGCGGCGGCAGGAAAGCGGCTGCTGCGCGCGCGCGGCGAATTTGGCGGCGTGCAGATGCGCGAGGATGGCGGCGTCGCTTCGATCCTGCTGAAGGATGGCCGCCGCTTCGAGGCCGATCTGTTCCTCGATTGCGCCGGCCCCGCCGCGCCTTTGCTCGGCCGGCTCGATTCCGGCTGGGAGGATTGGAGCCCCTTCCTTCCGGCCGACCGGCTGCTGATCGGCACCGCTCCCGCAGCGCCGTCGCCGTCCGACCTGGTCTCCGCCAATTCTATCGGCTGGTGCTGGTCGGCGCCCGGCCGGGAGGAGGGGTTCGCCGGCTTCGCCTACGCCTCCGCCATCGCCGCCGAGGCGTGGGCGCGGCGGGCGTTCGCCGCCGAAGCGGAGGTTGAGGACGCCGAGCTGATCGTCCTTCGCCCCGGCCGCCGGCCGCGCCCCTGGGTGCGCAACGTGCTCGCGCTCGGCGATTCCGCGGTCGCGGTCGATCCGCTCCAATGGACCAACCTCGCCCTCGCCCACAGCGCCATAAGCCGCGCGCTCGAATTGCTGCCCGGGCGCGACTGCCATCCGGTCGAGCTCGCCGAATATAATCGCCGCGCGGAGCAGGAGGCCCGGCGGGTCCGCGACGTCCTCGCCCTCCATTATCTCCGCTCCGGCCGCGCCGAGGGCGATTTCTGGCGCGGCCTCGCGGACCGGCCGCTTCCCGACAGCCTCGACGACATGCTCCACCATTTCCTGAAGCGCGGACGCCTTCCCTTCCACGAGGAGGAATTGTTCACCCGCGATTCCCGGCTGGCGATTTTGTTCGGGCTTGGCCTGGCGCCGGAGCATCTCGATCCGGCGGCGGCGGCGGCAGGGTCGAAGGAGGCGCTCAACGCGCTGCAGAAATTCGAGCAGCGGGTGCAAGCGGAGACAGGCGGGGCGCCGGCTTACACGGATTTCCTCCGCGGACTCCCTCCTCAACCGTCATCCCGGACTTGATCCGCGATCTGCACGGACACCGACAAGCTCTCACGGACGATGTTCATGGATGCCGGATCAAGTCCGGCATGACGGACTTGGGTCAGAGAACCTCCACCCGATCCGTCCCGAAACGCAGCCGCGCCGTCAGCAGGGCGCGGAAGGCGTTATAGCCGCCGCTCCCCGGGAAATAGGCATGGAAGAAGAGCCGCGGCGCGCCGTCCGGGCCTTGCGCGACCGAGGCGTGGCCCGGCGCCCACCAGTCCGGCGTCGAGCGCAGCAATGGCTCGGGCTGCTTGACATAGGGCCCGAGCGGATGGTCGGCCACCGCAACGCCGATGCCATAGGCCGGCGTCCCGAAATCGTTGCCGGCATAGAAGAGCCAGTAGCGCCCTTCCTGCCGGGTCACCCACGGCCCCTCGATCAGATGGCCTTCCCAGTCGAGATCGTTGGTCAGCACGATCTTCGGCGCGCCGAGGAAGGAGGTGCCGTCCGATGCGAGCAATTGGGCATGGATCGGAGTCCGCATCGCCGCGAGGATCGGTTCGGCCTCGCCGCAGCCCTCCAGCACGCGCAGCACCCGCCGCCAATTGTCGAGCACCGCCTCGATCAACGGCTGCATCAGGAAGAAGCGCTCCATCGGCCGGCGGCCGTTCGCCCAGGGCACGATCGCGGCGGCGAAGGCGGCGGTGCGGCGGTCCGCCTCGCTCTCGAACAGAGCGTCGATCAGCGCCGGCTGCCGGCGCAGCAGGCCGGCGAGCGGTCGCGGCCAGACGCCGTTCGTGTCGAGCTTCCAGAAGAGATAGCGATCCTCGCGGCCTTCGTTGCGATCGATGAAGATATGGGCGTCGATCACGCCGCCACTCATCAGCGGCCGGTCGGGATCGTCGGCGAGGCCGGTCGTGTTGACGTCGCCGCCGCCGAGCAACGGCCGGCCGAGATCGCGCCAGGGACCGGTCGGGCTCCTGCTCTTGGCGAGGCCGATGGCGAGTGCGTTGGAACGCTGGCGGGCGGTGTAGCAGAGCCAATATTCGTCGCCGACCTTCGCCATTTCCGGCGCCCAGAAATCGGCGACGCGGCGCCCCTTCGCCGTCCAGTCCGGCGCCTGTCCCTCTGGAAAGACGAAGCCCTTGTGGGTCCAGCGCTCGAGATCGGGCGAATGGAGGATCGGGAAGGCGTCGGGCGCGTCGTTCGAGGTCGCGACGAGAAACCAGCCCTCATCGGTCTTCAGCACCGCCGGGTCGCCATAGCCGGCGAGGATCCTGGGATCGAGATTCTCGGTGATAAGGGGCTGCCAGTGCGGCTCCCCCTCCGCCGGCGGCGCCGGTGACGGCCCGGCATGGACGTGCGGCAGGCGCGTTCCGAAATCCGCAGCGAGCGCGCCGAAGAAGGAAAGATAATCCCGATGCTCGCCCCCGTTCAGCCTGTAGGTTCGAGAGCCGCCGGGACCGGCGACGGCCAGCCGCGCGCCCTCACCTTCGGCGGCGGCGTCGATATGGAATGGGTGGGAGCGAAGTTCGGTCACGGCACGGGCGGACAAAGCCTAGCGGCGGATTTGGGCGGGTAAAGGCCAAAAAATCGCATTTATCTGCTATATTCCTCGTTCGACCGTTGCGGGCCGGTTCCAAACATGCAATTTCCGCCGCCGGGAGAGGCGCTTGGACAGCCTGCAACTCAGCGACGTTCGCAAATCCTACGGGCCGGTGCGCGTTCTCGACGGCGTCTCCCTGACCATGGAGTCGAAAGAGTTCGTTGCGTTCCTCGGCCCGTCGGGAAGCGGCAAATCGACCCTGCTCAGGATCATCGCGGGACTGGAGACGCTCGACGCCGGCGAGGTGAAGCTGGAGGGCCGGCGGATCGACACCCTCCCGCCGGGCGAGCGCGGTGTCGCCATGGTCTTCCAGCATTATGCGCTCTACCCGCACATGAACGTGCGCGAGAATATGGCGTTCGGCCTTCGCAATGCGCGCATGCCGACGGCGGAGATCGAGTCGCGGATCGCGCAGGCGGCGAAGAGCCTGGAGCTCGAGCCCCTGCTCGACCGCAAGCCCGGCCAGCTTTCGGGCGGCCAGCGCCAGCGAGTCGCCATCGGCCGCGCCATCGTCAAGCAGCCGAGGCTCTTCCTCCTCGACGAGCCCTTGTCGAACCTCGACGCGGCGCTGAGGATGCGCACCCGGGTCGAGATCGCCCAGCTCCGCCGGCGCGCCGAGGCCGCCTTCATCATCGTCACCCACGACCAGGCGGAGGCGATGACGCTCGCGGACCGGATCGTGGTGATGAACGATTGCCGAATCCAGCAGATCGGAGCGCCGATGGAGGTCTATGGACAGCCGGCCAACGCCTTCGTCGCCCGCTTCGTCGGCTCGCCGGCGATGACGCTCGCGGCGGCCGCCCTGGTGCCGGGCGAAGGTGCCTTCGCGCATGTGCGGCTCGGCGACGGCTCCGAAGTGCGGACGCACGTGCCGCGCGCGATGCTGCCCGAGGGCGCGCTCCAGCTCGGCCTCCGGCCGGAGCATGTCGCCGTCGCCAATGGCGAGGCGACGACGCAGGCGACCGTAGACCTGGTCGAGCGGCTCGGCGAACGTACCCTGGTCTACGCCCGCCTCGCCGACGGCGAGCCGATCACCGCCGAGGACGAAGGCAATAGCCGAGTCCGTATCGGCGACAAGGTGGGCCTGAGGATCGACGGCGCCGCCGCCCACCTGTTCGGGCCCGACGGCACCGGCCACCACGCGGCGGCGGAGTGATGGCCGTGTGCTCGGGTACGCACCTTTCGACTCCCTCTCCCCCCTGGGGAGAGGGAGTCGCGCTGGCGGAGTGATGCGGGACGTGTCGGCGCTGAGCATTTTGCACCTGAGGCCCCTCCCCCTTGTGGGGAGGGGTTTGGGGTGGGGGTGCCGGCCGGAGGCCGGCGCGCGGCTTCGCCGCGCACCCCTCATCCGGCCTTGCAGGCCACCTTCTCCCACAAGGGGAGAAGGACGTTATGCTGGGCTCGAACGGTGAAGGCCGCACGCCGCTTCGAAGGCTATGCCTATATCGGGCCCTTCCTCCTCCTCTACGCCTTCATCCTCATCTACCCGCTGTTCCTCGGCATCGGGATCAGCTTCAACAATGCCGATCCGTTCGGCGGGCGGCGCTGGGTGGGGGTGGACAATTATGCCCGGCTGCTTGCGGACCCGGTCTTCTGGCAGGCAATGGCCAACACGTTCAAGCTGACCCTGCTGATCGTTCCGCCGCTCACCATCCTTGCCCTTGCTTTGGCGCTCGCGCTCAACCGCGCCACGCGCGCGGCGGCGATCTTCCGGGGCATCTTCTTCTCATCCTCGGTCCTGTCGGTGACGATCGTGACCCTGATCTGGCGGTTCATCCTGACGCCGGATGCCGGCCTCGTCGCGAAGATGTTCCACCACCCGATCCCCTTCCTCAGCGACCCGAACCTCACCATCCCGGCGCTCGCCATCACCACCATCTGGTGGTGCCTCGGCCTGCCGATGATGATCTTCCTCGCCGGCCTGCAGCAGATTCCGGGCGACATCCACGAAGCCGCCGCGCTCGACGGCGCGAGCCGCCGGACGATCCTCCGGCGGATCACCCTCCCCTCGCTCCGTCGCACGATCATCCTCGTCGTCATGCTGCAGACGGCGGCGCAGCTCCAGATTTTCGGCCAGGCGCAATTGCTCACCGCCGGCGGCCCGAGCGGCGCCTCGCGCCCGATCGTCCTCCTGATCTACGAGATCGCCTTCGGCCGCTGGGAGCTGGGCTATGGGGCCGCCGCGGCGGAATTGCTGTTCCTGCTCGTCCTCGCAATCACCCTCGTCCAATATTGGGCGGTGACCCGGCGCGAGGAAGCGGCATGAGCGCGCCGCGCGAGCGCCTGCCGCTGCCGGCCCTGGTCGGAATCGTCATCGGAGCGGCGATCATGGTCGCGCCCCTGCTCTGGACGCTTTTGCTCTCGATCAAGGCCAACGACGCCCTGATGCGCGACAGCGCCGCCGCATTCTCGCCGCCCTGGACGCTCGCCAATTATGCGGCGATCCTGCGCGGCTCCTCGACCTTCCACTGGCTCTTGAACAGCCTGATCGTCTCGCTCGGCACGACCGCCGGCGTGCTCATCCTCTGCTCGCTCGCCGGCTACGGCTTCGCGCGGCTCGACTTCCCGTTCAAGCGGCCGCTCTTCATCTTCGTCCTGCTCGGCCTCGCAATCCCCGAGCAGGCGGTGATCCTGCCGCGCCACCAGCTCTTCGCCCAGCTTCATCTTCACAATTCCTATCCCGGCCTGATCCTGCCCGGCCTCTGCTCGTCCTTCGGCGTCTTCTTCATGACCCAATATTTCCGGGCCATCCCGCGCGACCTCGACGAGGCGGCGATGCTCGACGGCGCATCGCGCTTCACCCTGTTCTGGAAAGTGCTGCTGCCGCTCACCATCCCGGCCCAGGCGACGCTCGGAGTCTTCACCTTCCTCGGCGCGTGGAACGATTATTGGTGGCCGCTCATCTCGGCGACGCGGAGCGAGCGCTTCACCCTCACCGTCGGCCTCGCTTCCTCGCAGATGAACTATGCGCAGACGAGCGGGCTCGGCTTCCTGATGGCGCAGGCGGTCTTCGCCTCGATCCCGATCTTCATCGTCTATATCCTTTTCCAGAAGCAGATCGTCCGCGCCATGGCCGGGACGGCGATCCGGTGAAGCGTTCCGGCGCAATCCTCGTCGCCCTGGTTGCCTTCGCCGCGCTCGGAAGCTGCCATGCCGGGAGCCATCGCACCAGGATCAGCGTCCAGCGCTTCTTCGGCGAATGCGACGCCGCCTACGGCCGCAATATCGACCTCTCGAAGGCCGAGGGCGAATGCGGGATCATGACGACCCTGCTCAACCGCTTCCAGGCCGAGAATCCGGACATCGACCTCGACGTCAACATCGTCGCCTGGCCCGGCTATCCGCAGCTCACCGCGCAGATCGCCGCCGGCGACCCGCCCGACCTGGTGACGATGCACCAGTCGGTCATCTCCGATTATCAGGGCCGCGGCCTGCTCGAGCCGGTCGACGAAACGCTTCGCCAGGCCGGGCTCGCGGAGGACAGCTTCACCGCGGCCGGCCGCCGCGGAGTCACCAAGGCCGGTCATTTCTACGCCATGCCCTGGGACACGATCGGCGGCCTGTTCCACGTCAATACGCGGCTGATGGCCGAGGCCGGGCTGATGAAGGACGGGAAGCCCATCTTCCCCCATTCGCCCGAGGAATTGCTGGCCCAGGCCCGGCAGTTCCGGGCGCGCACCGGCAAGCCCTATTTCGTCCAGTCGGAGGTCAACGATCCGGCGAGCGACGTCCGCAACCTCTACACCTATCTCCTCGCCCAGAATGCATCGATCTTCCCCGATGCCCGCCACGTCAACCTGCGCACGCCCGAGGCGAAGCGCGTGGTCGAACTGTTCCGCGCGATCGAGGTCGAGAATCTCTCAACCCACCACCAGGATTATCCGGCGGCGCTTGCCAGCTTCATGAACGGCGAGGGCGGGATCTTCCCGGTCGGCACCTGGGACATCGGCGCGTTCGAGGCGGAGGCGAACATGCCCGGCCGGCCGCTCTACCATGCCTATCAGGTCTGGCCCTATCCGCGCCTGTGGGGCCATGATGCGAGCTTCGTCGACGGCCATAGCTGGGTGATGCCGAAACGCCGGCGCACGCCCGGGCAGCGCGCCGCCATCGCGCGCTTCCTCAAATTCATGGCGGACCACAATTTCGACTGGGCGCGCACCGGCCACATCCCCGCGGTACAGGCGGTGGTCGACAGCGCCCGCTTCCAGTCCCTCCCCCACCGCAAGGACATCGCCCCCCTCGCCCGGGACGGCGAGCAGCTTCCCGACTACGTCCGGCGCCAGTCCGCCATCCAGGGCCTGATCGGCGAGGAGCTGGCCTCCGCCATCGCCGGCACGAAGAGCGTCGACCAGGCGCTTGCGGACGCGCAAAGGCGGGTGGACGAGCTGCTCGGGCAAGTGCTGTAGGGACCATTCCGGCACCGCGGGACGGCGCGGCAGCCACCAAAAGCGCGCTGGCGCGTTTCGCGGTCATGGACAGCGACCGCCCGCTTGCCTCCGAAACCCAGGAGAAGATCGCCGACAGCGCCGAGACGCTGAAGGACAGCGCGGTCGAGCAGGTCGAAAGCGCCGACCGCCGGACGGTGCTCGCCGCCGATCGGACGGTGTTCGCGGCCGAGCGCACCTATGCCGCCTGGATGCGGACCGGCCTCGCCGCTCTCGCGTCCGGGGTCGGCGCGCGCGCCCTCCTCGAAGACGTCGTCGCCCACTGGGTCGCGCGAAGCACCGCCACCATCCTCATCCTGTTCAGCGGCTTCTGCTTCATGGCGGCGGTGTGGCGCGAGATCTGGCCCGGCGCGCCCCCGCCCGCGCCGAACGCGCGCCGCCTGCCGACCGCGCTCCTGATCTTCATCAGCGCCTTCCTGTTCCTCGTCACCCTGGCCGCGATGATCGGCACCTGGTCGATCAGGCAATAGGTGCCGACCGCGGCGATCCGAAGGTGCGTCCTGACGCTTCGTCGAACGGCGCTAAACTTTCCGCTCGTCCCGTGCTCGATATTCGATTTCGGCGAGCCGGATGAGAGGAAGCCATGGTCAGACGGACGAGAACGGTGTCGGGACTGGTATTGCTGCTGCTCGCGGGGGCCCCGGCGGATGCGATCATCATGCGGCACGACGTCGCCCGCACGAACTACCTCCTGCTCGGCGACCGCCATCGCGAAGTGGTGGCGATGCTCGGGCTCCTGTCGCAGAACGACCGGTCGCCGATGCTCTATTCGGGCATGGGAACCCTGATCGCGCCCGACTGGATCGTCACCGCGGCGCACGCCACCGATTATCTGCGGCAGCAGGCGAAAGGCCCGGTCCAGGACCATTTCGTGTTCGTGAAGGGGCGCGGATACCGCGTCGCGAAGATCGTCACCCACCCGCAATGGAATGCCGACACCAATGCGAACGACATCGCCTTGATCAAGCTCGCCTCGCCCGTCCGCGAGGCAAAGCCGGCCTGCCTTTACGAAGGCCATGAAGAGGCCGGCCGGATCGTGACGCTGGCCGGCGCCGGCATTCCCGGCGACGGCCTCAAGGGCCCAGGCGTGCCCGACGGCGCCCTGCTCGGCGCGACGATCAGGGTGGGAAAGGCCGAGACCACCCAGCTCAGCTGGACGTTCCACGCGCCGGGCGATCCCGACGTCACGCCGCTCGAGGGAATCAGCGGTCCCGGCGACAGCGGCGGACCGGCCTTCATCGGCGAGGCCTCGTGCCTTGCCGGCATTTCGAGCTTCCAGTCGCGCGAGATCGATCCGAGCAAGCCGCAAGCGGACGACACCGAGGGCCGCTACGGCGCGATCGAGACCTATACAAGGGTCTCCGCATTCGTGCCGTGGATCCGCGGCGTCATCGCCGCCAGCTAGCCGCCGCTCCGCAAGGTGTGGCGGGCACGGCTGACCGCCTGCGGGGTTCGTCGGCGTGGAGTTGGCGACCGCGATCGCTGGCGAAGGGCGCGGCCCAGGCGCCGGCGGATTCGAAGCGGCGGGCGAAAGAGCCGTTGGTGGCAAGCTTGCGGAGGGCTCGGCCGGGCTGATCGCCGACCGCGACAGCTGAGGAAACGCGGTGACGGCCTGCTGCGGACTTGATAGCAGTCTCGGGTAGTGTCTCAGTTTGAATTTCGGCGCTAGCGCTATCGCATCCCGGTCTCGCCTCCTATATGCTTAGCGGAAAGCAGGAGGCGATATGCGGTTCACCGTTTACAAGAGCAGCCGCTTGGCGGCGGCAGGCATTCACCGGGCGACGATCGAAGACGCCCTCGATACGGCATTGCCGCTGATGAGGACTCCCGGCTCTGTCCGGATAGAAGATCACCAGACGGGCAACATCTACAAAGACGGGGATATCCTCGAATTGAAGAAGATGCTCGATGCCTAAGGGACCGCGTGGAGAGAAGCGACCGGCCGACGCAATCGGCCTCGCCGTCATGGTCGGTAAGATCGCGACGGGCGAGATCGAGGACGAGCGGGAAGGTGCATCCGCTGCGGCTGCCCAACTCGGCAGCTTGGGCGGGAAGGCTAGAGCATCTTCACTTGATCCTCAAAGGCGCCGCGAGATTGCTCAAAAAGCGGCAGCGAAACGCTGGGGGAAGAAATCCCAGTAGGATCGGCCAAGAGCAAATCTGTGATTGCCTCCACTGTGGCTTTCGCCTCCGGCGGAGTGAGGCAAGTGGTGGCCCACTCCGCGCACATCGCTTGCCAGAGCGACTCCCCTGAAAGCACAAGCTTGCTCGCTGCGGTCGGAACCCAGTCGTGGTGCGCGGACAGGGCCATGCTCTGACGGCAGGCATCCGCGACGTCGGAAAAAACTCGTCCGGTCCGTTCGTGCAGCCGCCCCCAATTCTTATCGCGAAGGCCGTCGAATACTACACGTTCCGGAGCATCCCCGCCCGGGAGAAGGTGGCACCCGGGCGCCTCGCTCTGGTCGCCGTCTAAGAATACGGTTGTGGGCCGTGGAAATCGTTTTTGAAATGCCATGATGCCCAGCGCCCGGCCAACGCTTGCAGCGCCATATGGCGTAATCACTAGGCGTTCCGCTAATCCGGGTTTGTGAGCTACGACTATTTCCCGGAGCATTTCACGTGAACGATCATCCTCCACATAAGCCTCACATTCAGGCGCCGGGTACTCATCCATCCTTGTCATTGCAAACTCAGGACTAATCCCGGTCATTATGTGTTTTCCGCTTTGACCTTGCATAATATACAAGCGGGCTTCGAGGGGCAATTCGGCTAGCACGTAAGGAGAATGCGTTGAAAGAATGATCTGGAGATCGCGCTCACGGCATAGCTCCGCTAGATCGCGAATGAGACGACGCTGAGCCCTCGGATGCAATGAAGTCTCTATTTCGTCGATGAGCACTAACCCGTACTGGTTTGGGTCAACACGAAGGAACTCAGCTATTGTCGTTTGCCCACTTCCGGCATGATAGCCGGAGTACACGGAACCATGCTGCCCAAATACTGGAACGATCTTATCATCGGAAGCGTCGGTACAGGCGAACTTCGCACTGTCGAACTGCCAACCCATAATCTGGCTGAATCTGCCTAGTCTCTGCTGGTCGAAATGTGCCGCCTGCGTTTCACGCGCCATTTCCTTGGCGAGCTTTGTGTAACCGACGCGCACCGCTATCGGTTGTATCCGCCTTAGATCGATATAGTTTACGCTGCGGATTGGCCGTTCCGGATTGCCCCGCCACCGTTCACCAGGTTTGCGCACATCGCCGCCGAAGGTCTTTCCGCCTTGGCGGTAGATAAAGCCAATGGTCGCCTGTTGAATGTCCTCCCAGACCGTCTTTGGGAAAAATTCGGAGGCGAACCAGCTTTCGGCCAGTGCGTTATCTGGATTAGGCCGATAAACGGAAGCGGCGCATTGAAGCACCGTGCTCTTGCCGGAACCGTTCTCCCCTACCAAGGCGACGATAGGGAAATTCAGAGGAATTTTCTGGCCGCTCCAGCCTCGCAGCCCCTTTATGTCGATCGACTCCAGGAACTGCGGCCAACCAGTACCTTGATCCCATTTCGCCTTCAGACGGCGCATCTCTCGACTGGTGCTCATCGGCGGCTGGCCTCCCGGTTGCCGGGCAATCCCGGCGCGTGGCGCGCGGAGAGCCGCGCTTGAGGCTCGCTAGTTACCCAAAATAGCGATAAAAGGCAAGCACAGCCGGTCGCAACCCCGGATCACTACCGCCAAACTGAACTTTATGCTTGCAAGGAGACGGAATTTCCCTCATACAAGCGCTATGAACAAGCTCCCGCTCGCCAAGCGCGTCCAAATCCTCTCCATGCTGGTAGAGGGCTCGTCCATGCGGTCCGTCAGCCGCATTGCGGACGTGTCGATCAACACGGTCGCCAAGTTGCTCGTCGAGGCGGGGGAAGCCTGCCTCGCCATCCATGACGAGACCGTCCGCAACGTGAAGGCGAGCCGCGTCCAGTGTGATGAAATCTGGTCGTTCTGCTACGCGAAGGAAAAGAACGTCGCGACCGCGAAGGCTGCTCCCGGCGGCGCTGGCGATGTGTGGACATGGACCGCGCTCGATAGCGACACGAAGCTGATGGTCTCCTACTTCGTCGGCGACCGTTCGGCCGAAAGCGCGATGATCCTGATGGACGATCTCCGCGCTCGCCTCGCCAATCGGGTCCAGCTCACCACGGACGGCCACCGCGCCTATCTGGAAGCCGTTGAAGGCGCGTTCGGTGCCGACGTGGATTTCGCTCAGCTCGTGAAGCTGTACGGCGGCACGGACGGCAGCGGGCCGGAGAAGCGCTATAGCCCCGCCGAGTGCACCGGCATTCGCAAGCGCCGGGTCGAAGGCAATCCGGACGAGCGCTATGTCAGCACGTCGCACGTCGAGCGCATGAACCTCTCGATCCGGATGCAGAACCGCCGCTTCACCCGGTTGACGAACGCCTTCTCAAAGAAGCTGGACAACCATATCCACGCGCTGGCGCTCTATTTCGCGTTCTACAACTTCTGCCGCATCCACAAGACGCTGCGCATGTCCCCCGCCATGGCCGCCGGGATCACCGACCGCCTGTGGTCGATGGAGGATATCGTCACTAAGATCGATGCGATGGCACCGGCGCCGAAGCCGCGCGGACCTTACAAGAAGCGGGAGAAGGCGGCGTGAACGTCAATGGATGGCTAATCGTTGTTATGCTCGGCGGCATCAGCGGCCTTCTCTGGAATATCAGCCGGAAGGTCGATGAACTGGTGAACCTCCTCCGCGAGCGGCGCTAAATTCAAACTGAGACACTACCCAGTCTCGCAATTCAGGGAAGGTGTGCGATGCGGGCGATCTGGGTCGGATTGGGCACGGCGGCCCTGATGCTTGGCGTTCCGGCGACCGCCGCCGCGCCGCGGGACGGCTCCGGCGCCTATGCCACCCACCACTACCGCAACCTCTTCGCGGAGCAGCTCGGCGTCAGCCCGGCCGAGGCGCATGCGAAGATCGAGGGGGCCTTCCGGCAGCTCTTCCACGGCGACGGGCAGGAGCAGCGCCTCTATTTCGAGACCGGCGCCAATGCGAACGGACCCCTCGCCTACATCACCGACTGGGCGAACAACGACGTCCGCACGGAAGGCATGAGCTACGGCATGATGATCGCCGTCCAGCTCGGCCACAAACGCGAGTTCGACGCCTTGTGGAACTGGTCCAGGACCAACATGCAGGTGACGGATCCCAAGAATCCCTCGGTCGGCTATTTCGCCTGGTCGTTCAACACCGACGGAACGCCGCGCGCCACCGGCGCCGCGCCCGACGGCGAGGAATATTATGCGATGTCCCTGCTCTTCGCCGCGCGTCGCTGGGGCAACGGCCGGGGCATCTACGATTACCAGGCGGAGGCCGAGAAGATCCTGCGGTCCATGCGGCACCATCCCCTGCGCACCGGCACGCCGCCCTTCCGAATCCATCCCGGCGGCCCGCTTTTCGTCCCGCCGGACAAGCCCTGGCCGAGCCCCAACAACCGCCGCGCCGCGGCCGAGGCCGCCGCCCAGGGCAAGCCATGGCCGCCCGTCTTCCGCTTCGACCGGACGCCGCGCCCGGTGACGGTCGGGCCGATGGTCGATGAAGCCTCGGCCATGATCCGATTCGTGCCGGAGACCGGCATAACCGGCACCGACGCCTCCTATCATCTGCCCGCTTTCTACGAATTGTGGGCGCGCTGGGGCCCGGCGGAGGACAGGGCCTTCTGGGCCAGGGCGGCGGCGGCGAGCCGCGGCTTCTTCGCGAAGGCGACCGGGCCCGAGACCGGCCTCGCCCCCGACCGCAGCAATTTCGACGGCACGCCCGCTCTGGGCTGGGACGGCAAGCCCGCGCAATTCGGCTATGATTCCTGGCGGACCGTCTCCAACTGGTCGGTGGATTACGCCTGGTGGCGCAAGGATTCGCGCGAGCCTTCGCTCAGCGCCAAGGTCCAGCATTTCCTGATCGGCCAGGGCATACACGATTTCCCCGACCGCTACACGCTCGACGGCAAGCCGCTTTCGACGCGCCATTCGCCGGGCATGGTCGCGACGGCGGCGGTGGGCGGCCTCGCCGCGGCGCCGGGGGCGGAGAGCAAGGCCTTCCTCCAGGAATTGTGGGACATGCCGATCCCGTCGGGGGAGCAGCGTTATTATGACGGAATGCTCTATCTGATGAGCATGATGCACTGCGCCGGCGAATTCCGGATCATCGGGCCCGGAGACAGGTAACCGCGCCCGATCGCGCCCGGAACGCTCAGCCCTGGGCGCCGGCGCGGATCGGGATCACCTTCGCGTCCGGATAGTCCGTCGCCTCGCCGATTGCGCGCCAGCCTTCGATATCGGCCTTGCGTGCCGCCATCGTCCGTTCCCAGACGTCGTAGGCGTCGCTCCCCAGGAGCAAATGGAGGGGAGGATCGGCAGCCTCGACGACCGCCACCATCGCCTCGGCGGCCCTGGCCGGGTCCCCGGGCTGGCGGCCGTTCTGGCCGTAGAGGAATTGCTCGATCGGCGCGATGACGGGACGATAGGCGTCGATCCGCCGCTCCGGCCGCATGTTGGCGTCGCCGGCGAACTCGGTGCGGAAATTGCCGGGCTCGACGAGCGTGACCCGGATTCCCAACCCCGCCACCTCGTCGCGCAGCGCCTCGCTCCACGCTTCGAGCGCGAACTTGGAGGCGCAATAGGCGCCGAAGCCGCCGATCGAGATCAGCCCGCCGATGCTGGTGAGGTTGAGGACATGGCCCGCGCCCCGCGCCCGCATATGCGGCAGGACGAGGCGCGTCAGCTCGGCCGGGGCGAGGAAGTTGAGCTCCATCTGGGCGCGCAGCTGCTCCGGGCCGAATTCCTCCACCGCGCCCAGCGATCCGCGGCCGGCGATGTTGGCGAGCACGTCGATCCGGCCGCGCCACCGCAGCGCCTTCTCGACCGCCGCGGCGCGGGCGTCCGCATCGGTGACGTCGAGCGGCAGGGCCAGCACGCGCCCCTCGGCGCGCGCGGCGAGCGCGTCGAGCCGGTCGAGCCGCCGCGCGGCGAGGATCGCATGCTCGCCGCGCGCGATGACGCATTCCGCCAGCGCCTGCCCGAATCCGGAGGAGGCACCCGTCACGAACCATATCCGACCGTCAGCCATGCTCATTCTCCTTGAATCTCCGCGCGAGGAAGCGCGGCGGCGGGGCCGCCGTCCGCCTCTACAACAAGGGGACGAGTGCATCCGATCCGCCGCCCGACGCGCGTATCGGCCGCCTCATGCGCCGGTCGCGGCCGCGACGGAGGCTCCAACGAATGACCATCGTGCACCGTCGGCGGGCTGAAATATGAAGGCCAGAGCGCGCTCGAATCCGGCTTTTCGATCCTTGGCCAGGCCGCGATGGTGCATCTCATGTCCGATCCGGACGTCGCGCGGGAAATACAGGCGCTCGCCGCAGGGATGGACGTGAGCAAGCTCGAAGCGCTTGGACGCGAAGCGGGAGTTGCGTCAGCCGCCAAGCCCGCTTCGCATCCATAAAAGCGAAGATCACTCCCCGCGCTACGGCACCCGCACCCCTCCCTACTGCCCCGGCCGTCCCCCCGGCTTCCACTGCGGCTGGAAGTCGCTCGCGGCGAGCCAGCGGACCGGCTCGATCAGCGACTGGATGGCGCGGGTCATGAAGGGGATGTCGAGATTGGCGATCGTGTCGGTCGGCTGGTGGTAGACGGGCGTCACCGCCCAGCCGGAGAGGGTGTGGGCGACGACCCCCTTCAGCGCGAGCGAATAATTGTCCGAGCGCTCGAAGAAATGCTCGTCCGGATAGGGATCGGCGCTGACGAGCGCGCCGTGCGCGGCCAGCGTCTCGCCGAGGTTGGAGCGCTCATAGCCGGTCATCATCAGGCTGCCCTTGGGCAGCTTCGGATCCGGCGCGCCGATCATCTCGAACTCGATATTGGCCGCGATCTTCGTCAGCGGCACCGGCGGATGGGCACCGAACCAGCGCGAGCCGAAGCCGCCCAGCTCCTCGCTGCCGTAGCAGACGAAGAGGATGCCCCGGCGGCTGCGCGGGCCGGCGGCGAGGGCGCGGGCCAGCTCCACCACCGCCGTCGTGCCCGAGGCGTCGTCGTCGGCGCCGTGCATGATCGTGCCGTCGGGGCGGCGGCCGAGATGATCGAGATGGGCGCTGAGCAGCAGCACGCCGGCATTCGGGTCGGTGCCGGGCAGGAAGCCGATCGCATTGGTGGTGGTGCGCCGCGTCAGCATCAGCCCGGGCAGGGTGAGCGCCACCTCCTGCCCCCCTTGGCCCGCGAGACTGTCGAAAGCGACGGCGGGGAGGATGGCGATCGCCGCCGAACGGGGCGCGTCGCCTTCCAGATAAGAAGGCATGCGCGTCTCGCCGCCCATCTGCTGCCAGATGCGGTCCGTCTCGGCGCTCTGCCGCACGATCAGCAGCTTGACGTGATGCGCGCCCATCGCGCGCGCCATGGCGCGGAGCGAGCCGTTGCCGGAGGCGAGCGCGACCACGTCGGCATCGGGAAAGCCGGCGGGATCGCTTGAGGTCGCGACCGCCAGCTTCCCGCTTACCTCCGCGGCCGGTGCCGACAGCAAGGTCAGTCCCGGCAGGGCATGGCCGGCAAGCGTCAGCTCGGGCGCGCCGCCGACCTTCGGCTCGACGATCGTCGCGGTCTGCAGATAGGAATCCATGCCCGGCGCCGGGACGAGGCCGAATTCCTTGAACCGGGCGGCGACCCAGACCGCGGCCTTGGCTTCGTCGGGAGTCGCGCTGCCGCGGCCCTGGAGCGCGTCGCCGGCGAGGAAATCCTCGTCCGCCTTCACCGCTTCGGGCCGCACCGTCCGCGCCGCCTGCGCGGACGGCGCCTGCGCCGATGCCCCTCCTCCAAGCGGCAGGCACAAGGCCAGAGCCAGCGCCGCGGCGCCCCAATTCCCGATCGATGCCCTCATCCCAATGCCTCCCGTTTCCGCCTGCATAACAGGCGGTTCGGGCGCGGCAAATGTCCCTAAGTCAATGCGTCTTGTGGATATATTGCGCCGTTTCGCCGCCGGGCGCGCGGGAAACCATCTCCACCACCCAGCCGCCCACGGGCAGGGCATAACAGAGATAGTTCGCGTCATAGGTGCGAAGCTGGTCGTCGGCGAGCGGATCGGCGAAATGGGTGAGCACGGTGTAGCGGGCGTGGATCGGCCAGGCGGTCACGCGGTGGCCGCGGCCGTTGTTGTCGTTCGCATAGACCGCCTCGTGCGACTGCGCCCCGCCCATCTGGAAGGCGAGGAAGCTGACGGCGATCGTCTGGTCGCTGCCGCCCGGCGGATAATTGGCGCGGATGAGCTGCTGGCAGAATGCCGCCGAAGGCGTGCCGCCGGCAGGCGGCTGAGGAACGGCGCGGGGCGCGACGTGCGGCGGCGGCGCGGCAACGCGGATCGCGGGCGTTCTAACCGGCGGAGCGGGGGCTCGGACGGGCGCCGGCGCCGGCGACCTCGGCGCGCCCGCGCCGGCGACCGTCACGCCGGCGACCTTGGTGTCGTACCAGCTCCCGATCGTCGGGAAGCCCGGGCCGAGGCGGTCGAGATGGACCTTGATGAAGGTCCCGCCGTCGACGAGCTGCTGGCCGACCTCGATGACGGTCCCATATTCGTGCGTATTGCCGATCAGGACCCGGTTGCCCGCCTTGAACGGCGCCGCGGACGCCGCCGACGGCATGAGCAATGCCATTGCAGCGACCGTGGCCAAAAGAGTCTTCATGATGCAGCCCTCCCCCCGAGTTGGCGTGATCGCCAAGGCCGGCGGGTCTGTGTAGCCTGACCGGCAACGGCGATCCAGACCGGCGGGACGGGCGACAGAGTGCTGCGGCATCGGTGAAATCCGCCACGTTAAGTCAATGGAAAGCAACGGCTTGCATGGGACGGATCGACGATGTTACATTTGGCGCAGCGGGGAGCCGCTGGACAGGGGGAGTTATGTTGAGGCCATTCCTGATCGGCGTCGCCGCTTTCGCTTTCGTCGCCACGGGCGCGGAGGCGAAGACGCCGCAATGCCATGACTCGAAGGGCCATGTCGTCCCCTGCCCCAAGACGCGTCCCCACCATCCCGATTCCTCGAGCGGGTCGTGCGTATGGCTGATCACGCAGGGCATCCTCACGGGCTGCACGATCGTCTAGGGTCCGGACCTAGGCTTATTGCTCACCCGCGCGGTCGGCCAGATCCATGAAATTGCGCGCCGCGTCGCGGTCCCGCGCGTCGGCAAAGACGATATCGAGATCCGGCGCCGCGCCGAGCATGTGCATTACCGCCCAGAGCGCGAAGCGCCGGCTGCGCTCCTTTTCCAGCCCGAGATCGACCCGCATCCGCTCGAGCCCGGCGGCGAGCGCGTTCGGCGAGACGGCCGCGAGGTCGGCGGTGCCGAAATAGAGCCGGAACTGGTCGTCGAGATCCATGATCGCTCGTTAGCGGAACCCGCCGGGAGCCGGAAGGCGCGGGTCAAAACGAAGCGCGGCCCGGCTGCTGCCGGACCGCGCCTCGCTTCGTGTCTTCCCGGCCTCAGCGCGCCCGATGGCGCTCATAGGTCTGGAGGCACTTGTCGGTCACGCTGCGCGAGCAGGGCGGGTAATTGGCCGTGTCGCTGACCGGTTGGCCGGTATTGGGGTCGAGCATCGGGCCGCCCATGCCGGTGTTGGTGCTCGGCGTGCCGTTATAGCCCGCGGGCACCACGGCCGCCAACGAGATCACCGGGATCCCCCGCGCGTCGCGCCGCGGATTGGCGTTGCTCGGCTGGACGATCGTGCCGGTCGAGGCGGTGGTGTTCATCGCCATGGTCTGGTCGCTCGTCGCCGGGGCCGGCGTCGCCTGGTCGGTGGACGAATCGGTCGCGACCTGGGGCTGGCCGTTCATGTCGGTGGTGGACGATTGGCTGGTATAGCCGGCGGTGCCGGTGCCGCTCGCGGGCGCGGTCTGGGCAAGCGCCGTGCCGCCCATCAGGAGCGCGATCGCCAATGCAACTGTTCTCATGACATATTCTCCCTTTGCTGAGACATGCAGGCGACCGGGAGGGCGAGCCGTTCCGGCCGCGTCTGTGGCTGTACAACGGACGAGTCGCGCGCTTGCTCCCGCCGGGAGTCCGCCGGCGGGCAGGACAATCAGCCGGGCCGTGGCTCGGCCGAGCCGGTTTGCGATGAAACCCCTCCATTTTGTCCTTCATTTGACATGAAATGACGTCAGTCGTACGGGCACGCACCAAGGGAGGCGGATGTGACGCTCGCTTTGTTTGTTGCCTTGCTCAGTGTTGGAATGCTGGTCACGCTCCTGCTGGAGCAGGACGCCTAGGCGCACGCCCTCCCGATTCGTTCCTCAGCCGATGACGTCGCGAAACTTCGATTCGCCTTCGCGATCCCGACGCCTGCGATCCGTCTCCCGCCGAATCAGCTCGTAGACCTCGCGCGGCCGCTCGATCCGGTCGAAACGCAGGCGCCACAGCGGCGGCTGCCACAAGCCTTAGCGGGAAAAGGCAGGATTGGAGGTGCTGGCGATCCGTCGGGTCGATCATGCCGAAACGCTAGACGGACGGCACCCTTCTCCGCCAGCCCGAATCCGCGCTCTTGCCAGCGGCGGCGAAGGGCGGGACAGTCGCCTTCGTGGCCGGTACCGATTTCCTCGCGCTGGAAGGCGTCGCCAAGTCCCGCGGTGGGCGGCGAGTCCTCGACGATGTGCGCCTGTCGGTGCCGGCGGGCGCCTTCGTGGCCCTGGTCGGCCCGTCGGGCTCGGGCAAGACGACCCTGCTCAAGACGATCAACCGGCTGGTCGAGCCGGATTCGGGCATTGTCCGGCTCGACGGCGCCGACGTGCGCGCGACTCCGGCGCCGGCGCTGCGGCGGCGGATCGGCTATGCCTTCCAGGGGATCGGCCTGTTTCCGCACATGGACGTCGCCGAGAATATCGGCATCGTGCCGTTCCTGAGCGGCGCCCCGGCCGCCGGGCGCGCGGCGCGGGTGGCGGAATTGCTCGACCTCGTCGCGCTCGGGCCCGATTTCGCCGCGCGGGCGCCGCGCACCCTTTCGGGCGGGCAGGCGCAGCGCGTCGGCCTCGCCCGGGCGCTGGCCGCGCGGCCCTCTTTGATGCTGATGGACGAGCCGTTCGGAGCGCTCGATCCGCTGACCCGCGACGAGCTTGGCCGCGCCTATCGCGCGCTGCACGACCGGCTCGGCCTCACCACGATCATGGTCACCCACGACATGACCGAGGCGCTTCTGCTCGCCGACCGGATCGTCGTGCTGGTCGACGGGCGGATCCGCGCCGATGCCGCGCCGGCGGCCCTCCTCGCCGGCCATGAGGATGAGGCGGTGCGGCATTTGGTCGCGGTGCCGCGCCTCCAGGCGGAGCGGATCGCCGCTCTTGGGGCGCGGCCATGAATCCCTCGCTCGCTTCGGCCGTGGCCGACCTGCCGCCACTGCTTCGCGGCCATGTTCTGCTGAGCGGGGCGGCGATCCTGATCGCAATCGCAATCGGCCTGCCGCTCGCTTTCTGGGCGGCGGGGCGGGCGCGGGTGCGAATGCCGCTGGTCGGGCTTGCGGGCCTCGTCCAGACGATCCCGGCCCTCGCCTTGCTCGCCCTTTTCTATCCCGCCTTGCTGATGCTCGACCGCGCGACCGGCGCGCGCCTGCCGGCGCTCGGCTTCCTTCCGGCCTTGATCGCGCTCAGCCTCTATGCGCTGCTGCCGATCCTGCGCAACGGCATCGCCGCCCTCCAGGGGCTCGATCCTTCGGTGATCGAGGCGGCGGACGGGGTCGGCATGACCCGCCGCCAGCGCCTCCTCCTCGTCGAGCTGCCGCTCGGCGCGCCGGTCATCCTCGCCGGAATCCGCACCGCGGCCGTGTGGACGATCGGCGCCGCGACGCTCGCCACCACGGTCGGTCAGCCGAGCCTCGGCAACCTCATCTTCTCCGGCCTCCAGACCGAGGATTGGGTGCGGGTGCTGACCGGCTGCGCGGCTTCGGTCGCACTTGCTTTGATCGCGGACGGGCTGCTCGCCTTGGTCGAGACCGGCGTCGCCCTCCGGTCGAAACCCCGCATCTGGATCGGCGCCGGCCTGCTCGCCCTCGGCCTCGCCGCCGCCCTGCTTCCGGCGGCGGGGGCTTCGGGACAAAGCCGGCCGATCGTCGTCGGCGCCAAGAATTTCTCCGAGCAATATATCCTCGCGAGCGCGATGTCGGACCGGCTGCGCGCCGCCGGCTATCGGACCGAGCGGCGCGACGATCTCGGCTCGGCGGTCGCCTATCGCGCGCTCGCGGCGGGGGATATCGACGTCTATGTCGACTATACCGGCACCTTGTGGACCAACGTGCTCGGCCGCCGCGATACGCCGCCGGCGGACGAAATGCGGGCCGAGCTGACGCGGCGGCTCGCCGATCGGGACGGGGTCCGCCTGCTCGGAGCGCTTGGGTTCGAGAATGCCTATGCGCTGGCGATGCGGCGCGACCGGGCGAAGGCGCTCGGCATCGCCTCGATCGCCGACCTCGCCCGGGCGGCGCCGCGCCTGACCCTCGCCAGCGACATCGAGTTCCTCAGCCGGCCGGAATGGCGGGCGGTCGCCGCCGCCTACGGCCTTCGTTTCGCTGCGGCGCGCTCCTACAATCCGACCTTCATGTACCGCGCGCTGACCGACGGCAGCGCCGACGTCGTCTCCGCTTTCTCCTCGGACGGACGAGTCGCGGCGCTCGACCTCGTCACCCTTGCCGATCCGAAGCACGCCCTTCCCAATTACGACGCGGTGATCCTGCTCTCGCCGCGCGCCGCGAAGGACAGGCGCCTCGCCGCCGCGCTCCGGCCGCTGATCGGCCATATCCCCATCGTCCGCATGCGCGAGGCGAATTTCATGGTCGACCGCGACAGCGGCAAGAAGACCCCCGCCGAGGCCGCCGCCTGGCTGCTCTCGGACATTCATTAGATTTTGCCGCAGCGTGGCGCCGGCGACCGGTGCCGCCACGATCGCGCCATCGCCGCGCCAATTTCCCCGCCCAGAAGCCCGCCGGCAGGCCGAACCTCTCTCCCCTGCCACTGGTGGACCGGTTCCAAGGGGGACGCCGGTCCACCCCTTTTCAGGGGCCCGCTTTGCTGCTCGGCCCCCTCGTCTTCGTCATCGCCCGCCTGCCGGGCCCGCTTCGCCGGACGGAGAGCTGCTGGCGCCGCCGGCGCGCGCCCTGCGGCCCGGTTGAACGTCAGACCGTCGGCAGCGTCACCTTCGCGGAGAGGCCGCCCTCCGGCCGGTTGGCGAGCATGACGTCGCCGCCATGGCGCTGGGCGGCGGCGCGGACGATGGCGAGGCCGAGGCCCATGCCGCCGGTCGTCCGGTTACGCGAGGATTCGGCACGGTAGAAAGGCTCGAATGCCCGCTCGAGATCGGTCGGCGAGAGACCCGGCCCTTCATCGGTCACTTCGACGATCGCCTCGCCATTGGGCGTGTCGAGCGTCACCGTCGCCCGGCGGCCATAGGTCACGGCATTGTTGACGAGGTTCGCGAACAGCCGCTTGAGCAGCAACGCGTCGCCCATCACCGTCGCCGGCTCGACCCGCGCGAGCCGGACGTCGCGGCCGAGATCGGCGAGATCGTCGACCACGCCTTCGACGAGCAGAGCAAGGTCGAGCGCCTCGCGCGGCTGCGAGCGGGTCTCGTTCTCGACGAATTCGAGCGTCGCGGCGATCATCTGCTCCATCTCGCGTATCTCCGCCTCCGCCTTGCACCTGATCTCCTCGGGCGCCGCGGCGAGATGGAAATGGAGGCGCGACAAGGGCGTCCTCAGATCGTGGGCGAGCGCTCCGACCACCGATGTCCGTTCGGCGACATAGCGGCGGATCCGGCTCTGCATGTCGTTGAGCGCCTCCGCTGCCAGCCGGATCTCGGACGGACCGCTGACCTCCAGCGGCTCGGCCTGCGCCTGGCCTCCGATCCGCTCGACGGCACCGACGAAGGCGCGGATCGGGCGGGCGAGGCGGGCCGCGAACAGCCAGGCGACGACCAGGGCGAGGATCAGGCCGAGCACGATTCGAAGCGCCGTCCCGACCTGCCAGGAATCGATCGTCTGGCTGCCTTGGCGCGACACGACCAGCCAGCGTCCGTCCGGCATCCGCACCGCGACTGCGAAAGCGCCGAAGATCACCGGATTGAACCGTTCGATCCCGTAATCGGCGAGCGCGCGCTTTTCCTGGTTGATCCGGTTCGGGAGGCGGCTGCGGCGGGTATCGGTCTGGTGCACCCGGACGTCGGCGGGGGCGAGGCCGAGCTGGTGGGCGAGCGAGAGCTTCAGCAATTCGTCCTGCTCGGAGCCATGGGCCGGCACGGGCGGCGCGTCGACGACGCTGCGCTCGATTGCCGTATTGTCCTTGGCGATCGGCTCGCCCCGAAGCAGCCGCGACACCTCATAGGCCGAGACCGGCACGTCGCGCGGCGGCGGCCGGAACAGGATGATCCCCAGATTGAGCGCGGTGAGCAGAACGACGATTCCGATCACCAGCAGCAGGGTGTGGCCGAGGATCGATTGCGGCAGGCGGAGCCGCCGGGCCGTCACCGCCGCATCACCTTTGGCAGGAACATATAGCCTTCGCTGCGGACGGTACGGATCAATTCGGTGTCGGTCCGGGTGCCGAGCTTGCGGCGCAGCCGGCTGACCTGGGTGTCGATGGCACGGTCGAAGGCGTCGCTGTCGGGCCCGCGCGAATATTCGAGCAACTGGTCGCGGCTCAGCACGCGCTGCGGCCGCTCGACGAACACCCTCAGCAGCGAGAATTCGCCGTCCGAAAGGCTGATGATGACGTTGAGCGGGTCGCGAAGCACCCGGCGGAGCACGTCGAACGTCCAGCCTTCGAAGACGTAGGCGGCGCCCGCGTCGCTCTCCGGCTCGTGCTGATATTGACGCCGCAGGACCGCGCGGATGCGGGCGAGCAGCTCGCGCGGCGACACCGGCTTGGGCAGATAATCGTCGGCGCCGACCTCGAGGCCGATGATCCGGTCGGTCTCGCCGCCGAGCGCCGAGACCATGATGATTCCGAGATCGCGCCGCGCCGAGAGCATCCGCGCCAGCGACAGCCCGTCCTCGCCCGGCATCATCACGTCGAGCACGACGACGTCGACCGCCTCCTGCTCCAATATCCTTCGCATCGCCTGGCCGCCGTCGGCCTCGAACACGGCATAGCCGTGGCCGGTGAGGAAGTCGCCGACGAGGCGGCGCAGCGCCTCGTCGTCGTCGACGATCAGGATTCGGTTCTTCTCGTCCACGGGGACGGTTTCCATCAATATTGGAAAAGACCTTGCGCCTTCTATAGCGGATTTTTCCAATCCGTCAGGAAGAAGACGCGAAGCATGGCCTCGCGGCTGCGCCGGATCGGACTCCAGCCCGGTCAGAAATGCACCTGGATGCCGGCGCGGAGCGACACCGCCTGGCGGCCTTGCTGCTCCTCGGTGCCGACCTCGGCGCCGGCCTGGAAGTCGGCGCTCCCGGCGAGCAAACGAAGCCTCCCGAGCCAGCCGCTGTCGCGCGCGTCGCCAAGCAGGGTGAAGTCGGAGCCGCCGGCGAAATGGGCGGTGGTCGTGCCGGCGGCGCGGTCGATCAGCTCGCGCCGTCCGCCTTCCAGCTCGATCCGAACCCGGCTCGCCTCGGGCGTTGCCGCGCGGACGAGATCGTAGCCCAGGGCGAGGGTCGCGTTGACTCCTTCCTCATGGCTGTTGCGCGTGTTGACGGCGAGATCGAATGCGCTGCCGCCGCCGGTCTCGGTGAAATTGTTCTCCTTGAGCTTGATATAATCGAGGCTGACGGCCGGCCGGATGCTGAAGCGGCCGCTATGGACTTCGTATGAGAGGCCGGCCGCGGCGGTCGCAGCCCAGCCCCGCCAGCTTCCCTTGGCGGTGCGCGACACCGAGATGGTGCCGTCATTGGCGAGGAAGAAGCGGTTGCTGTCGAAGGTCACATAGCCGCCCGAGACCCGGCCGAAGGCGCGCAGCCCGCCCCAATGGCCGCGCCAGTAAGCGGCGAGCTCATATTCGTTGTTCGAGACCTGGTCGTCGACCGCGCCGCTCTTCTCCGACCCGGAAAGGTAGGAGAAGGTCAGGCCGACGCTGCCGAGCGGCCCGATCTTGAATTCGGGGCCGACGCCGACGCCCCAGCCGACGATCCGGTAGGAATCGGTGTCGCCCTGCCCCTTATTCTCGCCCCAGGCGACCTGCTGGAGCAGGAGGCCCCAGCTGCCCATGTCGATGAGCGGCGTCACCGGATCCGACAAAGCGCGGATCTCGGCGCGCGAGCTTTGCGCGACGGACTGGAAGACGGCGCCGGCATGGTCGGGGAGCAATTGCCGGAAGGCGCTCTGCAGGGTCGCCGCATCCTGTGCGTCGAGGAACACCCCGGCGATTCCGCTGTCGCTGTCGATCGCCTGCACGGCCGCGTTGAAGATCGCCGATTCCGAGCGGTTGAGGCCGAGCTCGGCGGCGGTCTTGCGGTGGACCTCGAGCGATATGTCGCCGGCCGCCTGGTCGACCGCGAGCGAGGTCGAGAACAGGAAGGGCACGACCGCGCCGGTGCTGGTGAGCTGATTGGCGCCGGTCAGGCTGCCGGCGTGGAGGATCAGGAAGTCGCCGTCGCTGCCGCCGACGCTGGTGAGCTTGACGTTGACCTTGGCGCCCGCGGCGAAGGTCGCCGCGCCGCCGACCTGGTAGAGCGTGTGGGCGCCGGTCGCGCCGTTGATGTTGACGGTGAACGAGCCCTGCCCGCCGACGTTGAGCGAGGCGAGCGAGACGGTGCCGCTGTTGGTGACGTTGAGCGTGCCGCCATTGACCGCGACCGCGACCGCTGCGGAATTGGCGAGCGCTCCCTGGAACAGGGCGGTGCCGTTCAGCGTCAGGGTGCCGGCGGTGCCGCCGAAATCCACATTGCCCATCTGCTGCGCGCTTCCGCCGAGCGTCAATTGGTTGTTGCTGCCGCCGAAGATCGTATTGCCGGTGAAGGAGCCGGCCTCGATGTCGAGGACGTTGCTGCCGCCGCCGAACAATATGTCGCCGCTGATCAGGGGAATGACGGTGCCCGAGGACGGCACGAGCTGGCGCACGGTCGCGCCGGTCGTGTTCGCCCTGAGGTCGATCGCGATCCCGGTGGCGCCGCTCGTCACCGAGGTGATGATCGATCCCTGATTCTGGATGAGGTTCAAGGTGCCGGAGCGGTCGGCGATGGCGGTCGCGGTTCCGGCGCTGCCGGTGATCTGCGCGCCGATCGAGCCCGTATTGGTGATCGACGTCACCTTGCCGCCGGCGTCGATCGAGACGCCCTGGACGGCGACCGAAGCGGTGCTCGGGCTGCTGGTCGAGCTGATATTGCCGCTGTTGACGATCGTTCCGACGGTCGCTCCGGAGCCGATGCGGAGCGCGGTCGCATTGCTGTCGAGCGCGGCCGCGGCGATCGAGCCGGTATTGTTGAGGCCGCCGGTCACGGTCACCGCGCCGCCGAGGCCGCCGATCTGCATGCCGGTCCCGGCGAAGCCGGCGTCGACGCCGTTGCCGGTGATCGTGCCCTCGTTGAAGATGCCGGCGCCGCCGGCGCCGCTCGCAGCGACCGCGCCGATCGTGATCGCGTGGCTTGCCGAGCCGATCTGAACCGCCGGTGCGCTGCCGAAGCTGGTGATCGAGGCGGTGCCTTCGACGCTGTCGGCGATCCCGTCATTGTTGACGTCGGTGTTGGTGGTGCTGGTCACCGGGAGGGCGGTGAACAGGATGCCGCCGCCGACATTGCCCTGGATTCGGACGGCGGGGCCGCCGAGCAGGAGGTCGGCCGTGTTGGTGGTGGCGGTGGTGGTCGCGAATCCGGTCGCGGTGACTCCGCCCTCAAAGATCGCCTGGCCGCCGATATTGCCGTCGAGTGCGACTCCGATCGAATTCTGGCCGGTGACGCTGATCGCGCCGACTCCGGTCGAGACCGTGCCGCTGACGTCGTTGGCGTGGATTCCGAAGCCGTTATTGCCGGTGACGGTGATCGAGCCGCTGCTGGTGAGCGATCCGGTGAGCGTCCCGTCGATCGCGATCCCGGCCGAATTGTTGCCCTTGATGACGATCGTGCCGCTGTTGACGATGTTGCCGGTCATCGCGCCGAGGGCGTGGATGCCGAAGCGGCCGGTGCCGCTGGCATAAGGCGGGTCGACGATCCCGTCATTGTTCGTGTCGGCGGCCGTGAAGGTCTCGTCGATCTGGATGTTGCCGCCGTTGGTGATGTTGGTCGTACGGCCGGGCTGGATCAGGATTCCGACCGCATTGTTGACGTCGGTGATCTGGATCGTGCCCTCATTGTCGACGTCGTTGTTGCTGTCGACGGTGACGGCCGGGCTGGTCGTCGGCTTGAGCGTTGCCCCGGTGGCGACCTGGACGTTGTCGGGAGCGCCGTTATTGGCGGTGGAGGTCTTGATCGGGGTGGTCGACGACCCGGAAACGACGGTCGTCGCGGCCGCCGGAGCGGCGAGCAGGGCGACGGGCGTGAGGCAGGTTGCGGCGAACAGAGAACGCATGAAAGGACCCCTTGGAGATTGAGGTTGAGCGGTAAGGGCACCGGTTTTCCGGCGTGTGCCTCTTTGTTTCAGCACATTGCCGGATGTTTCAGTGCCGTCGCGTTCGGCCCCATCCCTGCGCCGTTCGACAGGGCGATGCTTAACAGAGCCGCCTTCCCGGTCAATGGCTTGGAGACGAGCCGAGTTCGGATGCGTCCGGCTGCGGGTCGGCGTCGATTGTCACAAAGAAGACAAATCGGGGCCAAGAGCGGCCGGCAGGATCGTCGCGAGGGGCACCGACGCGAAGGAGACCTCGTCGATGAAAGCCATGCTTGCGCTGAGCGCCTTCACCGCGGCGTCGGCGGACGTCGCGTTCCGCTGGCCCGACAGCTCGGCCACCACCCTCGCCGCGATCCTGTTCGGCCCCCTCGTCTTCGCCATCGTCTGGCTGGTCGTCCGCGGCGCCGAGGCCAGGGAGCGCCGGAGCGAGGCGGCCGCAGCCTTCGATTCGTCCGAGGAAGCGGTCGACTGCTGAGGCCTGGGGCTCCCGTCAGCCGTTTTCCCCGCCGGCGAGCCGCGGAGGCTTGCCGGGGGCCGTCCGAAGCCTTCCGCCGAGCGGGTTGAGCGCCATCGCGACGCACGACAAAGCGAGGAAGGCGAGCGGGACGATGATGACCGCCGCCCGCATGCCGGCCATGGTCGCGGCCTCCTGGCGGACGTTCGCGACATAGCCGGCGGCCGTGAAGCTCCAGCCGAAGATTGCGGTCGCGATGCCGATGCCGACGCGCTGAACCAGTGCGGCCATGCCGAAGACGGCCGCCTCGACATGGGTTCCGGTCTCGCGCTCGCCATATTCGATCGTGTTGGGAAGCATCGCCCAGAAGACGAAGTTCAGGCCGACGATCATCACCTGCATCGCGATGAGGAAAAGCTGGAGCGGACCCGCCCTGTGCAGGTTCAGGGCGGCGAAGAGAAAAAGCAGGACGATCCCAACCCCGGCGGTGGCGAGCCAGAGCCGCCGCAGCCCCGTGACTCGCGAGACGAGCATGAACATGGGAATGGAGATCGCGCTGACCAGGGCCATGGCGGCGAGGGTGAGCTGGCCGGCATCGGCATCGTTCGCGAGATATTTGAAGAGGTAGAGCACCGATTTGTTGATCATGGTGACGGCGACGATCATCGCGACCATCGCTGCGATCAGGGTCACGAAGGCGCGGTTGCGCCACAGGCTGAACAAGGCGGCGAGGCTCGGGACCGGCCGCGCCGGCGACTCGACCGTCTCCCGATAGGTCATACCGACGAGGAGGAGGATGGCGATGCTCGCGGCCGCGAAGACCATGGCCGCGGCGAAGAAGGCATGGGCATCGTCCCCGCCGCCCCACAGGCGACGGCCGATCGGAAGCGTCCCAAGCGCAACGACGACCGCGGCTGCGGAGCCGGACAGCATGCGGGCGCCGGCGACGAGCGCGCGGTCCTCGGGATCCGGGCTGATCCGCGCCGACATGGCGAGATAGCCGACATTGACGATCGCATAGGCCGTCCGGAACAGCAGATGGCAGGCGAGCACGAACGCCACGCCGAGGGCGCCGCCGACCGGAGGCGGCAGATAGGCAAGCACGAAGCTGGCACCGAGCGGAATCGCGCCGAGCGCAAGCAGCCGCCCATAATCGAGGCGATGCTGGTGGCGGTCGATCAGCAACCCGGCCCCGAAATTCGCGATCCCGTCCCAGACCGAGGCCACCAGATAGGTGGTCGCCGCGACGCCCATCGGCAGCGACAGTGCGTCGCTATAATAGAAAAGCAGGAAGAGCATGACGCTCTGCCAGTGGAGGTTGAAGGCGAAGTCTCCGAACGCGAAGAGCAGGAGCCGTGCCTTGCCGGGTCGTGCCGAGGGCCGGTCCGCCGCCATCTCAGCGGCGGGCGATCAGGATATCGGCGGGCCCGGGCTGATCGGCGATGGTGAAGGCGATCGTGCGCGCGGCGGCGTCGCGCCGCACGTTCGTGCCGCCGGCGACGTCCGCCCCGCTTTCCCAGCCATGGACGATCGTCTCGATCCGGGTCCACCAGGGCGCATAGGTGCCGATCCGACGGTCGAAATGGAGCCGTAGGCCCTGCGGCGTCGCCTCGCAGCTTATCGCCTGGCGCAGGCTCGGGCCGTTCACCGTCACCCCGTCGTCGAGATAGAGCGTGCCGCCGCAATCCTCGCCCGGATAGATGTCGAGGCTGAGTGGGCCTTTGGGCGTCTCGGCATTGCTCCGGACCAAAGGCTGGCGCGGCAGGATCGTGCCGGCGCGGACGAAGACGGGAAGCTCCGCCAGTTCGGGCCTGCGCGTCATTTTCTCTCCGGCGGGGACGGGAAGGCCGGTCCAGTAATCGTACCAGCCCCCCTTTGGCAGGCAGATGTCGAACGGCTCCGGCGATTCGGGCTTGGGCGGGCCGGCGATGAGCAGGTCGCGGCCGAGGGTGAAGGTCATCGCCTGGTCGCAGCTCGATTCCAGAGCATCGGGATAATCGTAGAAGACCGGCCGCATGATCGGATCGCCGGTGCGCGCATTGTGCTCGGCCAAAGCATAGAGATAGGGCATCAGCCGGTAGCGCTCCTCGACATAGCGGCGGCGGATTGCGAGCTGCTCCGGCCCGTCGACCCAGGGCTCGGCGCGCGGCGCGCCTTTCATGCTATGGTCGCGGAAGATCGGCATGAAGGCGGCGACCTCGAACCAGCGGGTCATCAGCTCCGGGCTCGCGCCGCCGGTGAAGCCGCCGACGTCGGCGCCGCTATAGGCGAAGCCCGAGAGGCCGAGACTGATCTGCTGCTGCACCGCGAGACGGAGATGGTCCCAGGTCGAGCTGTTGTCCCCGGTCCAGGTCGCCGCGTAACGCTGTCCGCCGGCATAGGAAGCGCGGGTCATCACGAAGGGGCGAACGTTCGGACGAAGCCGCGCCATGCCCTCGAAGGTCGCGCGGCTATTCTCCATGCCGTAGACATTGTGGATCTCGGCATGGGTCGCGGTGCGGGGCGCGAAATCGTCGCTCTCGATCCGGTGGAGAGTGTCGAGCGGCATCGTCTTGGTCGGCGTGTCGAACACCGCCGGCTCGTTCATGTCGTTCCAGAAGCCCGAGAAGCCGTCGGCGATGAAGTCCCTGTAGAGGCCGCCCCACCAGGCGCGGGTCTTCGCACGGGTGAAATCGGGGAAGACCGAGGGGCCGGGCCAGACCGGCGCGACATAGATCTTGCCGTCGGCGGCATGAACGAAGTCATCGCCCGCCGCGCCGCTGTCATAGGGCGCATAGCCCTGGTCCGGGAGCCAGGCGACATGGAGGTCGGTGATCGCGACCAGGCGAATCCCCCGGGCGTTCATATCGGCGTTGAGCCGCCGCATGTCGGGGAAGGTCGCCTTGTCGACCGTGAACGGACGGTTGCGGTCCTGATAGTCGATGTCGAGCCAGATGACGTCGAGCGGGAAATGGTCCGAACGGAAGCGGTCGGCGAGTTGCCGCACCTCGATGTCGCTCATATAGGACCAGCGCGACTGCTGGTAGCCGAGCGCCCAGAGCGGCGCGAGCGGCGCCCTGCCGGTGAGGTCGGTATAGCGCCGCACGACCTCGGCAATGCTCGGTCCGGCGATCAGATAATAATCGACCGGCCCGCCGGCGGCGCCGATCTCGATCACGCCGTCCAGGCGATGGCCGAAATCGAAGCTGCTCCGCCAGCTATTGTCGAGGAACAGGCCGTGGCTTCCGCCGGGGCCGCCCGCGGCGACGAAGAAGGGAATCGACTTGTAGATGGGGTCGGTCGAGGGCGCGTAGCCGAAAGCATCCGTATTCCAGTCGACGAATGTGCCTCCGCGCCGGTCGAGCAGGCCGGTCTTGTCGCCGAGCCCGAAAACATGTTCCGAAACCGGCATCGCCTTGCGGAGCGTGAAGCCGCTTGCGTCGAAGCGGACCGCCTCGTCCACGTCGCTGCTGATCGGGCGCCCCTCTCTGTCCGTGACCGTCAGCCGCAATGTCTTCGGCGCGACATGGACGATCAAGGCAGCCGTGCTGAAGCCGTCGCTCGTCGGATGAACCGCGACATGGCGCGCGCGGACGTCCGCCGGCACCGCCCAGCTCGCATCCTCCGCGAAACGGCGGCCGCGGGCGATGCGGACGCGCAGGATCGAATCGGTCAGCGCGGTCACGCGCAAAGTGGCCGATCCGTTGCCGACCTCGATCCCGTCCGGGCGTGACGCGCGCATGGGCGCGGCCGTAACCTGAGAGCCGCTCAAGAGGAATGCCGCCGCGATCAGGAAGGCGGCGAGGGACCATGATCTAGGCATGGATCGATGCTGCGCAAACATCCGGATGCGAAGCAAGGCGCATTCGGCCTTACCCGAACATCTCTTTTCGGGCCGCTTCCGCCGCCCGCCGCCGCGCCGAGGGCGGCGGCGCCTCCGAGCCGCGCCGGACGATCTCGTGGTCGAGCCTGCGGTGCATCACGCCCGGCCGGCGGTCGCGGTGGCGCGCCTTCACCATCTTTTCGAGCAGGGCGGCGGCGGCCCGCGCCATCTCCTCGACCGGCTGGTGGACGGTGGTCAGCTCGGGCCAGATGCTTCGCGCCATCTCGGTGTCGTCGAATCCGCAGACGGTGAGATCGCGCGGCACCGAGAGGCCGAGCCGATGCGCAACGGCGACCGCGGCCGCGGCCATGTCGTCATTGCTCGCGAACAAGGCGGTCGGCCGGTTCACCTTCCCGAGCAGCATTTCGGCCGCGCCGATGCCCGAGCGATAGCTGAAATCGCCCTGGACGATCAGATCCTCGCTGCCGTGCAGCCCCGCCTCGCGAAGCGCGCGGCGATAGCCGGCGAGGCGGAGCGAGGTGGCGCTCTGGCTGGCCTGGCCGAGCACGAAACCGATCCGGCGATGGCCCAATGCGACGACGTGCCGGGTCATCTCATAGGCCGCCTGCTCGTCGTCGATGCAGACGGTCGCGACCTCCTCGACCATCGTATGGCCGCCGATCGCGACCGCCGGAATGCCGGCGTCGCGGACGAGCGAGAGCAGGGATTCCGAATCGGAGAAAGGCGGCGGGATCAGCAGGCCCTCGACCTGCCGCGACAAATCGTCGATCAGCGCCGGAACGTCGGTGTCGCTGTCGCAGCGCTCGATCACCGCCTGCATCACCGATCCCTTGGCATAATCGAGCACGCCGAGCAGGAAACGGCTGAGATAGGCTTCGGACGGATTGCTGTAGAGGACTCCGATATGGAGCAGGCCCGCGCCAGCCAGGCTGCGCGCGGCGAGGTTGGGCTTGTAGCCCATCGCCTCGACCCTTTCCTCGACGAGCGCGCGGGTCGCGTCGGTCACCCGGCCCTTGCGGTTGATGACCCGCGACACCGTCATCGGCGAGACTCCGGCGCTTCGGGCGACGTCGAGGATCGTCACCTTGCGCCGGGTAAGGGAACGGGGTTCGATATCCGCCACGGCCGCCGTCCGATCCCCCTTATGCGATCAGCTCGAAGCCGGCCTTGAGGCCCTCCGCCTCCGCCGACGGCGCGACCCAGAGGTCGAACAGGCCGGGCTCGACCACCGGCCGATCGGCGAGGCCGATGAAGGCGAGGTCGGCGGCGCTCAGAACGAATTGCACATTTCGCGATTCGCCCGGCGCGAGCGCGACCTTGCGGAAGGCCTTCAGCTCGCGGACCGGACGGGTCAGGCTGGCGACGCGGTCGTGCGTGTAGAGCTGCACCACCTCCTCGGCGGGATGCGCGCCGTGATTGGCGACACGCACGCTGACCTTCAGCTCGCCGTTCATCGGCAGCGAATGGGCGCTCAGCGAAAGGTCGGAATAGGTGATCCGGCCGTAGGTGAGACCGTGGCCGAACGGATAAAGCGCGCTGTTCGGAATGCCGCGGAAATGGGCCTTATAGGGTTCGAGCGGGCCCGGCGGGTTCGGCCGGCCGGTGCTCTTATGGGCATAATAATAAGGCTCCTGGCCCGAAGCGCGCGGGAAGCTCGCCGGCAGGCGCCCCGAGGGGCCGAAATCGCCGAACACTATGTCGGCGATGCCGTGGCCGGTCTCGGTGCCGAGGAACCAGGTGACGAGGATGGCCGGTGCCGCCGCGACCGCGCCATCGAGCGCGAGCGCGCGTCCGTTCTTCAGGATGATTACGATCGGCTTGCCGGTCGCCGCCACCGCCTCGGCGAGCGCCTGCTGGGGCGCGGGAACGACGATCTCCGTGCGCGACTGCGCCTCGCCCGACATGTCCTGGCCTTCGCCGATGGCGAGGAGGACGATGTCCGCCTCCCGTGCCGCCGCGACCGCCGCCGCGATTCCGCCGGGCAGAGACTCCTCGATGCCCGAGCCGGGGGCCACGACGAGCGGCGCCTGCGGCGCGACCGCCCTGATGCCGGTTTCGAGATCGACCGCCTTCTCATCGTCGCCATAGACGCACCAGGGGCCGATCAGATCGTGCGGACCCCGCGCGAACGGGCCGATCAGAGCGATCTTCCTGCCGGTCTTGGGCAAAGGCAGCAGGTCGCCCTCGTTCTTCAGCAGGACGATCGACTTGCGCGCCGATTCGCGGGCGAGGGCGCGGGTGCGCGGAAGCATCGAGCGCGACGTCTCGCGCGCCTCGTCGATGCGGCGGAACGGATCCTCGAACAGGCCGAGCATCGCCTTCAATGCAAGCACCCGGCGGACCGACTCATCGAGCCGCGCCTCGGGCACCGCGCCGTCGCGCACGAGGCCGGGCAGATATTCGCGGTAGAGCCCGCTCTCCATGCTCATGTCGACCCCGGCGAGGAAGGCGAGCCGCGCCGCGTCGCGCCCGTCCTTGGCGAAACCGTGGGCGATCATCTCCTCGTCGCCGGTATAATCGGAGACGACGAAGCCCTCGAACCTCCATTCGCCGCGCAGCAGGTCGGTCATCAGCCAATGGTTGCCGGTCGAGGGAATGCCCGAAATCTCGTTGAACGAGGCCATGACGGTCAGCGCGCCGGCGTCCAGCGCCGCCTTGTAGGTCCTGAGATAGATATCGCGCAGCGTCCGCTCGGACATGTCGACGCTGTTATAGTCGAGGCCTGCCTCGGCGGCGCCATAGGCCGCGAAATGCTTGGTGCAGGCGAGCAGGCGGTCGGGCGATGCAAGGTCGGCGCCCTGGAATCCCTGCACCCGCGCCGCCGCGAAGAGGCAGCCGAGCAGGACGTCCTCGCCGCCCCCCTCGACGCCCCGGCCCCAACGCTGGTCGCGGGCGACGTCGACCATCGGCGCGAAGGTCCAGTCGATCCCGGCACCGGACGCCTCGAACGCCGCCGCCTCGGCCGTGCGCCGGGCAAGGTCGGGCTCGAAGCTCGCCACCTCGGCGAGCGGGACCGGAAAGATCGTGCGGTGGCCATGGATGATGTCGGCGCCGAAGATCAAAGGGATTTTCAGCCGCGATTCCCGCGCCGCCGCATTCTGGAGGATGCGCGCCATGCGCGCGCCATTGCCGTTGAACACGCCGGTGAGCAGGCCGCGCCGCGCCTCCTCGACCTGCTTTGGAAAGTCCTTATTCTCGGCCGGCGGATTGAGCGACAGCGCCGCGCCGCCGCCCCAGGCCGAGGCCATGAGGCTGAGCTGGCCCGCTTTCTCCTCGAGCGTCATTCGCGCGATCAAGGGATCGACGAAGGCCGGGACGGCGACTCGCCCCGCCGCCATCAGCAAGGCGCGGGCCGGGCTCGCCAGCCATGCCGCCGCCGCGCCGGCTCCGATCAGTGCCGCTCGGCGCGAAATAGGCTTGTCGAGCATGTCCCCTCCCGAAGCATCGGATGGCATCGCGGCCACACGGTGCCCGCTTGACGGTCGTTGAAACCGGTTACATGACTGAGACCAAAGGCGAATGCAATCGCCTCATTCGCGTTCCGCCGTCTTTCGGCGCAATGGAGGATCATGGCCGAAGCCACCATCCGCGACGTCGCCCGCCGCGCGCAGGTCTCGATCGCCTCGGTCTCGCGCGTGCTGAACGGCGCAAGCAATGTGAGCGAGCCGACGCGCTGCCGGATCGAGGACGCGGTGCGCGAGCTCGGTTATGTCCCCCATGCCGGGGCGCGAAGCCTCAGCATGGCGAGGACCAACGCGCTCGGCGTCGTGCTCCCGGACCTGCACGGCGAATTCTTCTCCGAGATCGTGCGCGGCATGGACCGCGAGGCGAGCGCGCGCGGCTACCTTCTGCTCCTCTCGCCGCTCCACGGCGAGAGCGAGCGGCCCGCCGTCGCGCTGAGGGCCATGCGCGGCCGCGTCGACGGGCTGCTTCTGATGGCGCCGCAGATCGAAGCGGATGCGCTGGCGCTCGCTCTGCCCTCCGGCCTGCCGTCGGTGCTGATGAACACGCGCGCGGACATGGGCAATGCGAGCATCCATCTCGACAATGAGGCGGGCGCCAGGGCCGTCGCCGACCATTTTCTGGCGCTCGGGCGACGGCATGTCGTCCATATCGCCGGCCCCGACGGCAATATCGACGCGCAGGAACGCGCCGCCGCCTTCGCCCGGGCGCTTGCCGTCCACGGGGTCGAGACGAGGCTGCTGCCCGGCGACTTTTCGGAGAGCTCGGGCGTCGCCGCGGTCGAGCGTCTTCTCGCCGAGGGCGCGCGGTTCGATGCGATCTTCGCCGCCAACGACAATATGGCGATCGGCGCGCTCGGGGCGCTGCGCCGGGCCGGGATCGCCGTTCCCGATACGGTCGCGCTGGCGGGGTTCGACGACATTCCGCTGGCGCGCCATCTCGGGCTGACGACCGTCCGCGTCCGCATCGCCGAGCTCGGCCAGCGGGCGGTGTCGCTGCTGCTCGACCTGCTCGAAGGCGGGGACGCGCCGCCCGGACGGATCGACCATGCGCCCGAGCTGGTCGTCCGCGCGACGAGCGATCCCGCCGGCGCCGAAGGGTGACCCCGATCGATCGCCGGACCCTGCTGCGCGGCTCGGCGTGGCTCGCCGGGGCCGCGGCGGCGCCCAATCTTGTCCGAGCGCGGCCGGCGCCTCGCATCCTCCCCGCTTTCTACGAGGAGGTGGAGGAAAGGACCTTCCGCTATTTCTGGGAGACCGCGAACCGGAAGAACGGCCTGGCGCCGGACCGCTGGCCGACCCACTCCTTCTCGAGCATCGCCTCGGTCGGCTTTGCGCTCACCGCCTATCCGGTGGGGGTCGAGCGCGGCTGGTGCAGGCGTTCGGAGGCGGCGGACCTGACCCTCACGACCCTGCGCTTCTTCTGGAACGCGCCGCAGGGCCCGGAGCGGGCCGGCACGACCGGCTACAAGGGCTTCTTCTATCATTTCCTCGACATGGAGACGGGGCTGCGCTTCCGCGACGTCGAGCTGTCGAGCGCGGACACGACGATCCTGCTGATGGGCGCCTTGTTCGCCGGACGTTATTATGATCGCGACGATGCCCGGGAGCGGGAGATCAGGCGCCTTGCCGATGCGCTCTACGCGCGCGCCGACTGGAACCATTTCCGCTCCGACGGGCGGCCGGCCATCTCGATGGGCTGGCATCCGGAAAGCGGCCTGATCGAGCGCAGCTGGGACGGTTACAATGAGGGGATGTTCGTCAACATCCTCGCCCTCGGGGCGCCGGTGCATCCGGTTCCGGCCGCGATATGGGATTCCTGGACCAGGCCCTATCCCGATTTCTGGCGCGGATCCGGGCCGACTCGCCACATCGCCTTCGCACCGCTCTTCGGCCATCAATACAGCCATATCTGGATCGATTTCCGCGGCATCAGGGACGCGCCGATGCGCGCGGCAGGGCTCGATTATTTCGAGAACAGCCGCCGCGCCACCTATGCGGACCGTTTCTATTGCATCGCCAATCCAATGGGCTGGGCCGGCTATTCCAACGAGATCTGGGGCCTTACCGCCTGCGACGGGCCCGGCAATTTCGCGCTGCCCTACCGTGGCGAGATCCGGGCCTTCTACGGCTATGCCGCGCGCGGCCCGGTCGACGAGCCCGACGGGCGCGACGACGGCACGCTTGCCCCCACCGCTTCGCTCGGCTCGCTCCCTTTCGCGCCGGAGATCGTCATCCCCTGCGCCAAGGCGATGATCGAACGCTACGGCGCGCGCCTCTACGGCCGTTACGGCTTCCTCGACAGCTTCAACCCAAGCTTCACCTATGTGAATGTGCGGCCGGAGACCGGCTCGGTCGACCCGAAGACCGGCTGGGTCGCCCGCGACCATCTCGGCATCGACCAGGGCCCGATCCTGCTGCAGGCGGCCAATTATCGCGACGATTTCGTCTGGCGCCGCATGCGCGGAGTCCCCGCCATCCGCCGCGGCCTGCTCCGCGCCGGATTCACCGGGGGATGGCTGACATGATCCTCCCCCTTCGCTTCGCGCACCGGGACGGCTGGATCGGAGGACGGGCCGGCCTGCGCAGCCCGCCCTCCTTGTGCCCTAGAACGTATACCGCGCGCCGACCTTGAAGTTGCGTCCCTGGCTCGCCACCGAGCCGGGGTCGGGCGCGAAGGTCGGCCCGGGGCCGCCGACATTCTGGAAGCCGCCGCCCCACATGGAGTAATTGCGGTTCACGAAGTCGAAGACGTTGAGCGCTTCGAAATAGACCGTCAGCGCGTGGCCATGGTCCCAGGGCATCTTGAACGTCTTGGAGATGTTGAGGTCGACGTTCTTGTACCCGATCCCATGGGGCCGATAGATGCCGAAGTTGGTGGTGTAGCATCCACCGCCGCCCGGCGCGCTGGCGGGCACGTTGCACAGCACGCCGCCATAGGACGGGCCCGAGGACAAGGTCACCAATGTCGTGAGCTTGACGTCGAACGGCAGCTTGACGGTGCCGCTTCCGACGAACCGCCACCGCTCCATGCCGGTGACGGGCCCCCAACCCTGCTCGCCGATCGTCGGCGCGTCGAAGTTGAACGGGTCGCCGATCTCGGCGGTATCCCGCGTGTCGTTCGACCGCGCGCTGGAGATGGTCAGCACCGCGCTGAAGCCCCAGCCGGAATGCTCGGTATAAGGCTTGTCGGCCTGCAGGTACAAAGCGGCATAGGACGCCTTGCCGTCACTGTTGCCGATGAAGATGCTTCCAAATCCGGGAAGCGGCGCGTTGAAGATGGCCGATCCGCCGTAGAAGATGCCGTCCGAATAGGGAATCCCGTTATACACGAAGATCGGATTGCCGCCCGGACTGTACGTCCCATCCGGCAACCGGTTTCCGACCACCTCCTGATAGATATTGTGCGACCTTATGTAGGAGAAGGTGATGGAGGTGTTGATTCCCCCAAGCCGCTTCTTGACCCCGAAATTGAGCTCATCCGAATAGGGGATCTTGGTCCGGTTGTTGAGGAGGTGGACTTCGCCGCCCTGCATCGCACCCAGCGCGCGCAGCTGGTCGACGTTCATCGGAAGCGGACCGACATTGGCTGCAAGAAGGGTCGCAACCGACTCATATTTGTCCTTGATCGTCTCGAGCGCGGAATCGATGAACAGCGAGCGATCATAATAGCGCCCGGCGCCGAGGCTGAACACGAGATCGCGGTCGCCCTTCACGTCGTAGGAAATACCGAGGCGAGGCTGGAACTCGCCCAGGAACGCCTTGCGGTTGTGGCCGTTCGAAATGTAATCGTCGGGGTTGATGCCGGCCGCCTTCCAGCCCGGATAGGCCCTGATGGCCGCGGCGATGGCCGCCGGCGTCACGAAATGATTGTTCACTGCGTTGGATTCATAGTCCCAGCGCAGGCCCGCGCTGACCTGCCAATGATCGTCCGGCCTCCAGTCGTCCTGCACGAACCAGCCGAGCTCGGTATTCTTCGCCGAGACCGGCTGCACCGCCGCGGTGTTGATCGTCGCCGCATAGGGCGCGGCGGTGCCGGCATTGCCGAGGCCCAGAAAACTATTGGCGTCGTAGAAATAGGTTCCGTTGCCGTTATTGTCCTCGAGGCGCTGTAGCTTGGTGAAATTGACCTTGACGCCGGCCTTGATCGTGTGAGCGCCGCCAAAGAAGGTCACATTGTCCTTGATCAAAGTCTGGTATTGATGGTCGTCCTGCGCGAAATTGGTTCCGCCCAGGACCAACACCCTTGCATTGCCGATATTGGGCACATTCGGCGTCGGGCAAGTCGGCCCGGCGACCACGCACCCCCCGAAGGTGACGACGCTGGACGGACCGCCGACGACGGGGATCGCGCCGTTGGCCGCGGCGTCGCGCGCGACGATGAATTCGTTCAGCCAATTGTCGCCTTTATGACGCCAGTAGAGCTGATACCGGTCCTCGTTGTTGCGATTGTTCGTCGAGGCATCGATCGTGGTCACGCCGCCGTTGATCTGGAGGTTGGCCTCGTTGCGGATGAAGGCGCTGACGTTGATCGTGTCCTGCGGCGTCGCGAAGAAGGTCAGCTTTCCGAAATAGAGCTTCTCGTCGAAGGTTGCCGGGAAGCTGCCATTATATTGCGACCGGGCGCTTTGCGCGAAGGCCTGCTCGGCCGCCGGAAGCCCGGTCAGATTGCCAGGATAGACATTGATGTCGTTTGCACCGAACGTCTTCTTCGTTCCCTCGAAATCGACGAAGAAGGTCAGCCTGTCCTTGATGATCGGGCCGCTCAGGTCGCCGCCATAATATTTCGTGTCGAAATGCGGCTTGGGACGGTACGGCGCGGTGGGATTGTTGAGGTGGCCCGGGCGATCGTCGTAATTCTGCGAGATGAACGACGAAGGCTGCCATTCGCCGAAGACCTCGCCGTGGAAGCTGTTGCCGCCGGTCTTGGTGACCGCGGAAATCACGGCTGAGCCCGCCTGCTCGAACTCGGCCTTGAAGTTCTGAGTCTGGATGTCGAACTGGTCGACCGCCGACGCCGGGAACGGGTTACCGGACGAAAGATTCTGTCCGACGGTGCCGCCGTGGTTCACCAGATTCTTGATGCTGATGCCGTCGATGAAGGTGTTGGTGTTGTCCGAATTGATGGCGCCGGCCTGGACCTGGCGCGCCCGGCCGCCGAGCGTCGGCGGCGAGACGGTGACGCCGGGCGCAAGCGCGGCGAAGTTGAGGAAGTTGCGGTCGCCGTTCGGAAGATTTTCGAGCTGGAACCGCGAGACGTTGGTGGTGACCGTCGCGGTCTTGACGTCGCGGGCGCGCGATGCCGTCACGACGATGACCTGGCCGGGCGGCGGCGGCGCGAGCAGATCGGCGGTGACCGCCTGACCCAGCGGCACGACGACCTGGACCGACTTGTCGCCGGACGAGACCCGGTAGGTGCTCGGCGGCAATCCGGGGATGATGTAATTGCCGTTGGCGTCGACCTTGGCCGTATCCTGATGACCGGTGTTGGTGTCCGTGACGGTCACGGCCGTCCCCGCGGCGGCGCCGTCGACATGGCCCTGGATGGTCGACGTGGTCTGCGCGGCAGCGGGCGTTGCGATCGTCAGCGCGCTCGCAATGGCGAAGGCGGAAATGCCGGCGATCAGGCGGCTTTTGTTACGGATATCGGTCAATTCGCATCTCCCCTGAGGTCGTGTAACCGGTTACATCGGCGAACGACCGCTTTGATTCTGTTTTTGCAGTGAAATCCCTTTCGGCGGGAGGTGTCAACCGGCCACCCGAAGCTCCTCGCCGGCTGTTGCTTTCGGGCAACGATCCGCTACCGAGCCGCTCCGTTCCGGCCGTTCAACGATGGGCGGGCTGGTTGAGCTGGAAGCTGACCGAGGGGCCTCCCCCGCCTTGCGCGCCGCTCGCGCTCGGCAATTGCGCTAAGAACGCGCCATGGTCGGGCATCTTCGCGGCGACGTCGCCGATCACCTCGGCAAGGTCGCCGAGGAATCCGGCAAGCTCGTCGACCGCCACGAAGCGGGTCACCGGATCGGCCTTGGCCTCGAATCCCTGGCCGAGCAGCACCTGCACCCAGCTTTCCTCGGCGAACAATTCGGCGGCGCCATGCTTGAAGAAGCGCGCCGACGAGCGGAACAATTCGAACCGCTCGGCGAGGCTGTCGGGGACGTCCATCGTCCGCACATGGTCCCAGAAGGGATCGCCGCCGCGTCGCGTCACCTTGTAATGGGCGATGATGAAATCGCGCACATCCTCATATTCGGTGCGCGACTGGCGGTTATATTCGTCGATGTCGGGCTGCGAGAAGCCGGTCGACGGGAACAAAGCGAGCAATTTCTGGATGCCGGTCTGGATCAGGTGGATGCTGGTCGATTCGAGCGGCTCGAGGAAGCCCGACGACAGGCCGAGCGCGACGACATTCTTCTCCCACGCCTTGAGCCGCCGCCCCGGCGCGAAGCGGACCGGGCGCGGGTCCGCCGTCGCCTCGCCGTCGAGGCTGGCGAGCAGGGCCGCGGCAACCTCGTCGTCGCCGATCAGCTCGCTCGCATAGACATAGCCGTTGCCGATCCGGTGCTGGAGCGGGATGCGCCACTGCCAGCCGGCGCGCCGCGCGGTCGAGCGCGTGTAGGGCGTGATCGGCGAGACGCTCGCGCAGGGCACCGCCATCGCGCGGTTGCAGAGCAGCCAATGGCTCCAATCCTCATAGCCGATGCCGAGCGCGCCGCCGATCAGCAGCCCGCGCATGCCCGAGCAGTCGACGAACAGGTCGCCGTCCACCTCGCGCCCGTCGGCCAGCCGGACGCGCTCGACGAAGCCGCTTTCGGGATCCTGGACGATTTCGACGATCCGTCCCTCGATCCGCTTCACCCCGCGCGGCTCGCTCTCGCTGCGCAGGAAACGCGCGAAGGCGGACGCGTCGAAATGATAGGCATAGTCGATGTCGGCGAGCGGCGAGTTTGGATTGCGCGGGTCGGGAAAGGCGAATTTGTCGCGCAAAGCGGCAACGCAGTTCAGCGCATAAAGGTCGAAATGCCCCTCCGCGCCGGGCCGCTGCTCGCGAAGCGCAAGCCAGATCTGGTGCGGATGGAGCCAGAGCATGTCGCGGCCGATCTTGCCGAAGCCGTGGACGTAGGATTCGCCGGGCGCGCCCCAGTCGACGAACTGGATGCCGAGCTTGAAGGTCGCCCTGGTCTCCGCGATCATCCGCAGCGGATCGATCCCGGCCAGCGGCAGATAGTTGCGGATGTGCGGGATTGTCGCCTCGCCGACTCCGATCGTTCCGATCTCGTCCGATTCGATGAGCCGGACCTCGACCTTGCTCAGCCATTTCGAGAGGACGGCCGCCGTCATCCACCCTGCGGTGCCGCCGCCGACGATCGTCACCCTGGTGATCGGCTGACCGGCCGGCGCCATTCTTCCTCCTGCCTCCAATATCTGCGTTCCCGCCAAGCATCGCGCCGCGCGCGCCCCAGTCAAGCCCGGGCCGCGGCTCAGCCCCGCTTCAGCCGCACGAAGATATTGGCGGTCAGCCGCCCGCATCGGGGATCGGGATCGAACGGCAGGTCGGGCGGGATGATCCCCGAGTGGAGCATCGACCCGCGATAGATGATGAGCCGGTCCCTCACGCCGTCGATGGCGGCGATCTGGTCGAAAAAGGCGTTGGAGCCGGACGTATAGCCGCTGAGCTGCGCCGATTCGGCTTTGGCGGCCGCGACGAACCGGTCGAGATTGGCCTCGTCGACCGTCTCGATACCCGTCGAACGCTGGCGGTAGAAGGCCGTCCCCGTCCGCTCCGTGCCGCCGAGATAATGGAGGATGGCGAGCTGTTCGGGATCGGTCGAATCGAAATGCGGCGCGCGCTGCGCCGGCGCCAGCCGGTCGGGCAGGTCGGTCACCATCGAGAAGCTCGCCTCGATCAGCTCGAACCGGTCGGCGTCGAACGCGCCGGCGATGAACGGCCCGGCCCGCTCCAGCGTGGCAACGACATAGGCGTCGGCCGCCTCATCCTCGGGCCCGATCAGCCGGCGCAGCCCCGGATAATAAGTATCGGAGCGCGGGAACGGCGCCAGGGCGGCGGCGATCTCCACCACGCCTGCCGGATCGCCGCCGAAATCGTCGACAACGACCAGTGGATGGGCGCCTGCGCCCACGCGAAGCAGCTCGGGACGCATCGGGCTCAAGCCGGGATTGCCGCCATGTCGCGCGGATGAACGCGGCGCCGCCGAATGGCAAGCGGGCTCAGGCGGAGCCTTTCATCTGGCCGTATCGACGGCGTCGATCGTCGCGATCAGCGGCCTCTCGCCGCGCATCGAGGCGGCGACCTGCTCGGCCCGCTCCATCGCCCGCAGCAAATTGCCGCCGGCGAGCTTGGCGAGATCCGCGTCGCTCCAGCCGCGGCGGGCGAGCTCGCGGAACAGGGCCGGATATTTGTCGACGCCGTCCAGCCCCTCCGGATGGGTGCCGTCGATCCCGTCGAAATCGGAGCCGATGCCGACATGGTCGACGCCGGCGATCTGCCGGATATGGTCGATATGGTCGGCGACCTCGGCGATGGTAACCGCCGGCTCGGGATGCGCCGCGTCCCAGGCATCGAGCGCCGTCTTCCGCCGCTCCGGCTGGCCCGGATAGAGCGTCTTCAGCCGCGTCTCCTCCGCCGCCCGGTCGGCGGCGCGATGGCCATAGGCTTCGGAGATGAAGCCCGGATAGAAATTGGCCATCACGACGCCGCCATTGGCCGTAACCAGCCGCAGCACGTCGTCCGGCACGTCCCGGGGATGGTCGCGTAGCGCCCGCGCGCTCGAATGGGAGAAGATGACCGGCGCCTTCGTCTCCGCCAGCGCCTGGCGCATCACCTCGGGCGAGACGTGGCTCAAATCCACCATCATGCCGAGCCGGTTCATCTCGTGGACGATCGCCTTGCCGAACGGGGTGAGGCCGTGATGGACCGGATCGTCGGTCGCGGAATCGGCGAAATCGTTATTCTCGCCGTGGGAGAGCGTCATGTAGCGGGCGCCGAGCGCGTAGAACATGCGCAAGGCCGCCGGCGAGTTGCCGATCTGGTGCCCACCCTCGACTCCGATCAGGGACGCGATCTTCCCTTCTTTCTCGATCCTGCGGATGTCGGCGGAGGTCGAGGCGAGCTCGAGCTGGTCCGGATAGCGCGCGACCATGCGGTGGACGATGTCGATCTGCTCGAGCGTCGTCTGGATCGCGGAGGGGCCCTTCAGCGACGTCGGTATCCAGACCGACCAGAATTGGGCGCCGACATGGCCCTTCTTCATGCGCGGCAGATCGGTCTGCAGGGGATGCGCAAGCTTCGACGTGTCGGCGTCGAGATCGAGCGGCTTCCGCCAATTGTCGTAACCCTCCCTGATCTCCCAGGGCAGGTCGTTATGGCCGTCAATCACCGGCGTGGCGCTCAGCACGCGCTCGACGCGCGCGTCGACGTCGCCGGGCGCAGGCGGCGGTGCCGCGGCCAGCAGCAGACCCAGCAGCGGCAGCAAACGGCGCTTCATTCTCCCCTCCTCAATGCGCCGGCGCAGCGGCGGGCGTGAACAAAAGGTCCTGATAGTCGAAGCTGAAGTCGACGAGCGGCGACACCGCCTTCATCGTGATCCGCTCGATCTCGCCGTCCGGTCCGATTCCGAAGGTGACATAGGCCGGCTCCATCGACGGATCGTTGAACCTGGTCTTGAAAGTATCATATTGATAATGTTCAAGCTTCGCCAGCAGGCCGGGCGTATGCGGGAAATCGGCGACTAGGCCGCCATTCTCCTCCCTGATGTGGATCGTCCCGTACCATGGGTCGCTGAAGGCGCCTGTGTAGCGGGCGAGCGGCAGCGACGGGCCGACCTTGGCAGGCTGGGCCGCCGCCGTCTGCACCGCGGCGATCGCCTGGGCGATCTGCTGCTTGCGATACGCTTCGAGCTTCTCGGGCCACTGGCCGGGCGGAAGGCCGAGATAATGGTCGAGCAATTCGTACATGAGGCCGCGCACCAGGGCCCCCTCCTCGCTGTTGACCGCGATATAGATGCCGACCTTCCGGTCCGGCAGCAAGGCGACCGCGGCGAGCGATCCGAAGACGGCGCCGCCGTGCCAGATCAGCTTGGCGCCGCGATAATCCTCGATATCCCAGCCGAGCGCATAGCCGTCGAACATCGGCGTCAGTGCCTTCAGCGCCTCCGGCCGCGGCCCGATCGGCTGGAAGACGAGCGGGTTCCACATTTCGTGCGAATCCGCCTCGGTGAACAGGCGGGTGCCGTCGGGAAGCAGCCCGTGGGCGAGCTGGACGTTGAGCCATTTCGCCATGTCGTTGGCGCTGATCGCAAGCCCGCCCGCCGGCGCCGCATTGGCGGAGATGTCGGCCGTCACGTCGAGCGGCACGAGATCGCCGGTGCCGCGGATCGGGCCGTTCAGCCGGGCGTGGGGACGGGCATGGTCGGGATTGGCGAGCCGGTCGGCGTCGGTGTCGGTCGAATGGTCCATGCCGAGCCGATGGAAGATATTCTCGCGGATGAACTGCTCCCAGCTCTGCCCGCTCACCTCCTCGATCAACTGGCCGGCGGCCATGTAGAGGACATTGTCATAGGCATAAGCGCTTCGGAAGCTGGTCGCGGGCTTCAGGAAACGAAGCCGCCGCACCGTTTCCTTGCGGCTCAAGTCGCTGCGCGGCACGAACAAGAGATCGCCCTCGCCGAGGCCGAGCCCGCTCCTGTGGACGAGCAGGTCGCGGATCGTCATCTCGCGGGTCACCCAAGGATCCCACATGCGGAAATCGGGCATATGGTCGATCACCTTGTCGTCCCATTTGATCTTGCCCTGATCGACGAGGATGGCGAGCGCCGCGACGGTGAAGGCCTTGCCGGTCGATCCGGTCGAGAAGATGGTGTCGGCATCGACCGGCCTCGGCGCGCTGATGTCGGTGACTCCGAAGCCGCGGGCGAAGGTGGTGCGGCCGTCCTCGACGACGGTCACCGTCGCGCCGGCCGCGCCGAACGCCTTGCGAAGGCTCTCGACCCGCTCGGCGAAGCCCTTGGGCGGATCGGCGAGCGCCGGGGCGGAGGAGGCCAGCAGAGCGAGGCACAGCAGCAGGCGCGACGGCTTCAATTTCATGATCTTAGCTCCCGGCTGGAATGGGATCTGGACGAGGGGTCGGGCGCAGGCCCGCGACGATGCGGCGCGCGCCAAGCGTCAGCAAGGGCAGGATGAAGAAAGCGAGCATCAGCCAGGCGAGCGCCCGATAGCCGCCGGCGATCAGGGCAACGAGGCCGAAACGGCCGGCAAGGAACATGCATCCGGCGAGCAGCACCAGCGCGATGGCGAGCCGGGCACGGTGCGACAAAGCCGCGCCGCGCCGGGCCCGCCAGGCCGTGTCGATCCGCTCGTTGATCGCATGGACCGAGCTCGCGCCGCTTTCGAGCAGGGCCGAGAAGATCATGAGCTGGAACAGCAGATGGAAGGCGGGAATGCCCATGCGCCGCAGCAGATAATCGGACGGCAAGGCGGCGTCGCCGATGGCGGGATAGAAAGCGACCATCGCGGCGAAGAAGAGCAGGCCCGGCATCATCGCCAGCGGACCCGCGACGGCGCCGGCGATCACCGCGTCGCGGCCGCTGGTCAGATGGCGCATGGTCGGCAGGATGACGATCGCGCCGATCAGATTGTAGCTTGCATAAGTGATTCCGCCGAGCGCCCATCCCTGTGCCGGCGCCGGCGCCGCGAATCCGGCCGAGATCCGGTCGCCGAACGTCGCGAAGGCGATGAGTATGAAGAGCGCGTAGACGCCGTAGAGCAGCCACGAGACATACTCGAACAGCCGTTCGACCGAGCGGTTGCCGAAGGTCACGAAGGCCAGGATGGCGAGCATCAGGACGAACGTCCCGGCAAAGACCGGAAGGCCGAACACAGCCTGCCCCATCGCCCCGGCCGCCGCGCCGTAGACGGCGAGGATGAGGATCACGAACAGCAGATAGACGCCCTCGAACAGCACCCATCCGGGCCCAAGCAAAGCCTGGAAGAAGCTTCGATAGTCGCGCGCGCCGGTCGCGCGGGCGAAGAGGAAGGTCGCGATGCAGACCAGGCTGAAGGCGATCATCGCCACGGCGATGGCGGCGAGCCCGCCCCACGGCCCGCTCGGCAGGAAGAATTCGGCGAGCTCGCGCCCGGTCGCATAGCCGCCGCCGATCACCACCGCCTTGAAGCCGAGCCCGGGCAGCAGGAAACGCTGCACCCGCGTCGGCATCTTCTCTCCCTCCATCAGCCGAGGCAGCGGTCGAGCAGGCGCTCGAACCGCGCGCCGCCGCGGATCGGATCGGCGACGGGAAGGCCGAGCCGGTCGGCCTCGCGGTCGAGCAGGTCCGCCGCCTCCGCTTCGGACAGGCTGGACGTGTTCAGCGTGACGCCGCCACAATCAATGCCGGGATTGGTGCGCGCGCCGAGCCGCAGGTTGAGCGCGATCGCCTCCTCGACCGGCGGCAGCGTGTAGGACGGATGGCCGAGAATGACGGTCCGCGCTGGATCGTGGCAGACGACGATCAGGTCCGGCTGGCTGCCGTGGAGCAGGGCCAAAGAGACGCCGGCATAAGCCGGGTGGAAGAGCGATCCCTGCCCTTCGATCACATCCCAATGGTCCTCCGCCGCGTCCGGGCTCAGCATCTCGGCGGCGCCGGCGGCGAAATCGGCGACCATGGCGTCGAGCGGAATGCCGCTTCCCGCGATCATGATTCCGGTCTGGCCGGTCGCGCGGAAGTCGGTATCGACGCCGCGCGCCGCGAAGCCGCGGGCGATCGCCAAAGCGCTATATTTCTTGCCGAGCGCGCAATCGGTGCCGACGGTGAGCAGGCGCTTGCCGCTCCGCCTGCGGCCGTTGGCAACCGGGATTCCCGGCGGCGGCGTCCGCACGTCGATCAGGCGCCGTCCGAGCAGCGCCGCTTTCTCGCTCAGCGCCGGATCGTCGGCGAGGCGGGTGTGCATCCCCGCGACGATGTCGAGCCCGGCCTCGAGCGCGTCGAGCAGGGCCGGGCGCCAGGCGGGGCTGATCACGCCGCCGGCATTGGCGATGCCGATGACGAGGGAGCGGGCGCCGCGCTCCGCCGCTTCGCGCGGAGTCATGGCCGGAAGGCCGGTTGTCACCGTCGCCCGCGGCAGCGCGACCTCGCCGACGCATTTGTCGGGTGCCCAGTCGCGCAGGCCGAAGGCGGTCTTCGCATAGCCTGCCTCGGTGACGTCGCCGAGGAACAGGAGATAGGGCGTCGGCAGCTTCAGCATATCGCGCGCGGCGTGGGGATGCTGTTGCGGCGCCCCGGCGGGCCTGTGGGTGACAGGATCGTGCAGCACAAGATTTCCCGAAGCTGGAGCGAGCGGATCGAGAGGGGCGCGGACGCCCCTCTCCGGCGTCAGAAATTGAGCGATGTCGTCAGCAATCCAGGGTCGATGCACGGCCACGCCATCAGCGCTGCGGCACGCGCAACGATCCAACGCAAAATCCGCATCATGCAGCTCCCTCAATAATTGAAGCCCAGGCTCAATCCGATCGTCCTCGGACGGATGATGCCAGTGCCGATGGCGCCGTTCGGGAAGATCGGCGTGGCCGTTCCGGCCACGGACGTGATTCCGCGACTATTGCCGAGATTCTTGACGAAGGCCTCCAGATCGAAGTGCCCGAAATTCACTCCCGCACCAAGGTCAAGGACATTGTAGGCAGGGATATGGCGCTGGCGTCCTTGCGCTGCGACGAAAGCCGCGTCGTAAGGGCCGGTCTGTCCCGAAAGGTGTCTCAGCGACGCGCCCACATGCGCCCGGACAGCGGAGCTCAGTTGCCAATGATAATCGGCATTTGCAGCCGCGCTGAACTTCGGCGTGAACGGCAGCGGGTCGCCCTTTCTGCCGCCCACCGTGGCAGGTGTGTCGTCGGTAAGGCGTGCATCCGTATAAGCGCCGTTCAGCGAGAGTTCGAGACCGGCGAGCGGGCGCGCCGTGGCGGTCAGCTCGGCGCCGTCGCTTTTCGCACCCGACCCATTGATGTTCACGCCGAACGGAACGCCGTTGGCGACGACGGTGGTGAAAAGCTGGATGTCCTTCCAATCGATGTGGAAGGCAGCGGCGTCGAGGGTGAAGCGATGGTCGGCGGACTGCATCTTTAGCCCCGCTTCCCAGCTGATCACGGAATCGGAGCCGTAGGTACGCGGCACTTGCGGCGGTGCGTTGGGTGCGATCACATTGGGGCCGCCCGGCCGGAAGCCCTTCGCGACCCGTGCGTAGAGGGTCGTATTGGAATTCAGCTTGAACTTGGGTGCCACCGAATAAGTGAAAACATGCTCCGAAGAGGTGTTTTTGGTGTCGGTCGTCCCGCCCGCGAGAGCGCCCATGGTTGCCTGATCCGCCGACTGATGGTTCTGGCTGTAACGGCCGCCGAACTGCAGATCGAAGGCCTGCGTGATGTGGACCGTCGCGTTGGCGAAGCCCGCGATCTCCCTATATGTCGAAATCAGGGTGAGATGGCCCAGCGTCGGGGCGAGGAAAGACGGCAGGGTAAGGGGCGTCAGCGTGCCTGGCTGAAGCGCAATCAAATCCTGTCCGATCAGCCCCTTTTCGTGCGTGTAAAAACCGCCCACCAGCCAGTCTGCAAATCTACCCTCGCCCGACAGCCTGGCTTCCTGGGTGAACTTGGTCAGGTTGGTTTGCTGCGGCTCGATAAATTCGTTGGGTCCCACCAGCGGTGCAATCAGGCCGCTGAAAGCGACGGTCAAATCGCTCCTTGTGTTTTGATCCTGCTTGCTGAAGCTCGTCGACGTCGTGAGCTTCCCAAAACCGAGGTCGAACGTGCCTGTACCATTGTAGACCCGGTAGTGAAGATTCGAGAATTGGGGAACGAACTGCGACTCCGACAGGCCGTGCAACGGCTGCAACGTCACCGAGTCCGCTTCGATCAAGGTTGGTTCATCGGCATCGATATTCTGCGCGATCGCGGTGAGCCGGATGGAGACCGCGGCGCTGGGCTTGAACAGGAGCGACGCCCGCCCGCCATATACGCGGTCGCCGTTGATGTTCCGGGCGACGTCCGAGCCGCCGGTGCCGATGGAATCGATGAAACCGGCATCCTTGCGGTAGCTGCCGGATGCCCGGAACGCCAGCGTGGGGCCGAGCGGCACGTTGACGAGAGCGTTGGCATTGTAACCGACGCCGCCGTCGTCGACCGACTCCAGACCGGCGCGTCCGCGAAATTCGAAACGACCGGTCGAGGGATCGTTCGTGATGAAGCGCAGCACGCCGCTTAGTGAGCTGGCACCATAAAGCGTCCCTTGCGGACCTCGCAAAACCTCGATGCGGTCCAGGTCGAACGTGTCGAAATCCCCCGCCAGAACGGCACCGTTGACCAGGCCGCTGCTCGATCCGAACGGTGTGTCGTCGACGTAGACGCTGACGGTCGAGGCGACGCCGCCCGTATTCACGCCGCGAACGATCAGCCGGCCCTCGCCCGGTGTATCCTGGTTGAGCTGCAACCCCGGAACGAGTTTCAGATAGTCCTGAAAGTTCGTTGCATGCTGCGCTTCGAGCGTTCCGCCGGAAACAGCGGAAATGGATTGCGGGACGTTGATCAGCAATTGCGGGCGTTTCTCCGCCGTGACGATGATTTCCTGCTCGTCGGACGCACCGGCGCTGCCTTGCCCCTCATTCGAGGTGCCGTTCCCCGCCTGGCCCTGCTGCGCTGCGTCCGCGCGCGCGGGCGTGGGCGCCGCTGCCGCGGCTCCGGGCTCGGCCAAGGCCGCGGACCCGGCGCACAAGGCGCCCAAGGCGGTCGACACCGCCAGCAGCCGCCGCAACATCATGGACTGGTCGCTCATCGTTCCTCCCCTTCTTCCCTTGCGGACCGCCCTCTTCGGGTCAGGCCCGGGCGGCGCCGAGTCGGCGCCTGAAATATTCTCCGAAAACGAGCATCGGCGCGGCGACACCTGCCGCGGGTGCGTCCTTGGGGCTTATAAAGGTCAACATGTCCCCACCCGATGCGATACGTCCGATTCAGGACATTAACGTCCCAATCAGAAAAATGTCAAACGAATGGATCGCTGCATTCACACCGCATTGAGAATGCCTTCGCGGTTGACCGGATCGCTTCCAGCTGCGCAGGCGGGAGGCCGTGTTCGATCATATCGGCATCGTCGTGAAGGATCTCCGGGCCAGCGCCCGCCTCTACGCCGCCATGCTGGCGCCGCTCGGGCTGAAGATCGTCGAGAAGCACCGGACCGGCCCCGGCGAAGGCTGGGTCGTCATCGCGAGCGGCGCGCCGTCCTCGCCCTTCTTCGTGCTCGCCGCCGGCCGGCCGAGCTTCTGGGGGACGGATTCGGCGCCCGGCACGAGCCCCGTTCATTTGTGCTTCAAGGCCCCGTCCCGGGAGGCGGTCGATCTTTTCCATCGCGCCGGCCTGGCGCATGGCGCGACGGACAATGGCGCTCCGGGAATCCGGCGCCAGCCTTTCCATTGCGCGTTCCTGATCGACCTCGACGGCAACAATGTGGAGGCGGGCTGCTATCTTCGGCAGTGACCGGGATCAGGCGCGGCCGCCGCCCCACACGTCCGGGGGACAATCGATCAGCCCGCCCCGATAGACGACGCCCGGCGTGCGGTCCGCGGCGAGGAAGGTCGGGCCGTCGAGATCGACCACGTCGCAAAGCTGGCCGAGGAGGAAAGCGGGCGCCATTGCAAGGCTGGTCCCGACCATGTTGCCGACCATCACGCCGAGGCCGAGCCGCCGCGCCTCGGCGGCCATGGCGAGCCCCTCGGTGAGGCCGCCGCATTTGTCGAGCTTGATGTTGACCATGTCGAAGCGGCCGACCAGGTCGGGCACGTCGGCGAGGGTCAGCACGCTCTCGTCGGCGGCGATCGGCACCGGCGAGACGAAGCCGTCGAGATCCGCCTCCCGCCCGCGCGCGAGCGGCTGCTCGAGCAGGCGCACGTCCTGCTCGACGAGCAGGTTCACCAGCGCCCTCAGGCCTTCGCGCTTATAGCCCTGGTTGGCGTCGACGCCGAGCCATACGTCGGGCCGCGCCGCGCGGATCGCGCGCAACCGGGCTTCGTCGAGATCGGCCTCGCCGGTCAGCTTGACCTTGATCGCGAGCGCGTCGCGATAGCGGCGCGCGCCTTCCGCCATGCGCTCGGGATCGTCGGCGCCGAGGGTGAAGGTGGTGCGGAGCGGTCTCGGCAGGTCGAGCGCGGCCAATTGCCAGGCCGGCCGGCCGGTCCGCGCCGCCTCCAGCTCCCAAAGCGCGCAATCGATCGCGTTGCGGCCGCCGCCGGGCGGCATCAGCGCCTGCAGGCCGGCGCGGTCGATCCCCGCCTCGATCCCGGGCCGCGCCGCCTCGATGTCCGAGCGCATGCGGTCGAGATCGTCGCCGAGATAATAGGCCCCCGCCGCTTCCCCGCGCCCGCGGTGACGGCCGTCCGAGACGGTGGCGACGACGGCGTCGGTCGCCTCGAACACGTAGCCGGAGATGCGGAAGGGGGCGGCGAGCTTAAGCCTCTCCGCCCGCACCTCCAGCCGGTATCGCCCCATCAATAATGGACCGTCATCGACAGCAGGCCGAAGCGCGCCGCGAAATAGAGGACCATCAGGGCGGCGAGGAAGACGAGGATGCTCCAGACCTTGCGGGTCCAGCGCCTCTTGTCGCGCCACGTCTGCCAGACGCTCCAGGCCGCGACCGGAACCGCCAGGACGAAGACGACCAGGCCGAGGATCTGGAGCAGCCAGAACAGGCCGTCCATGCCGCCGCCGCCGGTCAGGTCGGAGAGCAGCATGAGGATTGCGATCGCCCAGCCGAGCAGCAGCAGGATGACGAGGCCGGCCGTCGCCCGGCTTACCCGCTGGACGAGCAGCGCCCGTCCCTCGAAGTCCGACTGCGCCTTGTAGCGCCACCGCACGAACCGGCCGACCGGCCAGGACAGGAAGGTCAGCAGCAGCACCGCGATGGCGAGGTAGAGCGCCGGCAGGACCCAGCCCTTGTCGAGGCCGAACGGAACCCGGTCATAAACCTCGAACGGGGCGACCAGATCGAAGGACCAGCGCACGACCTGGCCGTTCACCACCTTGGCGGCGACGCGGCCATGGCCTTCGGTGTCGCGCCAGACGAAGGGCGCGATCTCGGTCCATTGGCGCGGCCGGCCGCCGGCATTGACGAGGGCGGGGATGATCAATTCGCCCTTGGGGCCGACCCCGACCACCTCCTGCTCTTCGATCCAGGAAAAAGCGGCGAGGAAGCCTTTGTCGATGCGGCGGCTGACGATCCAGTGGCCGGCCATCATCCGCGCATGCCGGGCGGCGACCTTGGGATCGACGCGGCCGTCGGGCGGCGCGATGTTCGGGAAATAGCGGTCCGAGAAATCCTCGAAGATGCCGGTGCGCAACCCCTGCACCGCGCCCGCCTTTCCGGGGCTGTTGAACGACAAATAGAGGCCCGCATTCTCCTTCATGTACATGTGGAAGGAGGTGTGGAAGGCGTTGGTGTCGCCGAGGTGGCCGATCACTTCGCGGCCGTTGATGTTGGTCTCGAAGAAGCCGAGCTCCATGCGGTTGAGCGGCGGCATCAGCGACATCGGATTGACCGGCCCCAGCGGGCTGTCGTGCATCATCTGCGCCGTCGCCGGCTGGAGGATGCGCTGGCCGTCGAGCTGCCCGTCCTGCATGTGCGCGATCATGAAGCGCGCCATGTCGGTCCCGGTCGAGGCGAGCGAGCCGGCGGGCGCCGGCTCGACGAACTCATAGCCCTTGTCCTTGCCGCCGACATAGCCGCCCGACATCTGCCCGGCGAGATTGGCCGGCAGCGGCTGGCGGAAGGTCGAGTTCTTCATCCCCAGCGGGCCGAAGATATGATGGTCGAGATAGGAATCGAAATCCTCGCCCGAGACGCGCTGCACGATGTAGCCGGCGAGCGTCGTCGCCCAGTTGGAATAGGCCTGGGTCGTCCCGGGCGCGAAGATGCGCGCCGGCGTCCAGCGCTTGACGTAGGTTTCGAGCGAAACGTGCTGCTTCGCATCATAGAGGAGCAGGCCCTTCACCGCTTCCTCGAAGCCGGCGGTGTGGGTCATGATCTGCCGAAGCGTGATCGGCTGGCCCTGATAGGGCGGAATCTTGAAGTCGAGATAGGTGTTGACGTCGGTATCGAGGTCTAGCTTGTGCTGCTCGACGAGCTGCATGACCGCGGTCCAGGTCACCAGCTTGGAGACGGAGCCGGGGCGGAACAGGGTCTTGTCGGGATCGACCGGGATCTTCTTGTCGACATTGGCGTAGCCGAAGCCGCGCGCGGTCAGGATCTTGCCGTCCTTGACGACGACGACGACCGCGCCCGGAATGTCGGCGGTGCGCAGGGCGCCCGGCATATAGCCGTCGAGCCAGACATTGACGTCCTCCGCGGTCAGCGGGACGCCGCCGGCCGTGGGCGCCGGCGCCACCGCATTGCCGGCGCTCACCTTCTGGCTCGGGGGGATGGGCTGGAGCGGCACCACCTTCTGCGCCGCGAGCGCGACTCCAAACAAGGCCAGGATCCCGGCCAGGACATAGCTGAATGCGCGCATCGTCCCTCTCCCCTTGGGCGGCCGCCGTTTGCCTCCGGCCGTCTCTGTCGCTAATGTCGAAGCCGAATGATCAATCTCGGCCTGATCAGGACATAATGGCCTAATCAGAAAAATGTCAAACCAGGAGTGAAATGGCACGTTCGGATTCAGGACCGGCCCATCCGACCCTCGGCAGGCTGCTGCGCAGCCTGCGCACCCGCAACGGCTGGACGCTCAAGGAGATGAGCGACCGCAGCGGCATCCCGGTCTCGACCCTGTCCAAGGTCGAGCATGACCGGCTGACCCTCACCTACGACAAGTTGCAGGCGGCGACGCAGAAGCTCGGCATCCGCATGTCGGACCTGTTCGCCGACTCGGCCGACGCGCCCGAGGCGCCGGTGACGGCGCGCCGCAGCATCGGCACCAACGAGCGCGCCATCCAGGTGACGACGCCCAATTACGATTATCATTATCTCTGCCCGGAGCTGCGCCGGAAACGGATGATCCCGATCCTCACCAACATCCGCGCCAAGACGGTGGAGGAGTTCGGCGACCTCGTCCGCCATTCGGGCGAGGAGTTCATCTATGTCCTGAAGGGCCGGATCGAGGTCCACACCGATTTCTACGAGCCCGAGGTGCTGGACGAGGGCGAGTCCATTTATCTCGATTCGCAGATGGGCCACGCCTATATCGTCGCCGAGGGCTGCGAGGAGGCTCTGGTGCTCGGCATTTGCTCGAGCGCCGACGAGAGCCTGATGGATTCGCTGATGAGCCTGCACGGCCCGCTCGCCGAGGAGCAGATCGCGGCGCCCAGGCCTTCGTCGGAGGTTCGCGACCTGCGCCACCGCCGCCGCGCGCCGCGGGCGCGCCGCTATGCCGGCGGCTGAGCGGAGCTCGCCGGCAGGGCAGGGATAGCGAATGGGGCTCTCTCCCCAGAATGCGGACGATTGGTGCGCCTGGGCCTGGGCCCAGCATCGGGACGGCCGCATGGATCGGGCCGAGACGGGCTTCCGGCGCGCGCTGGCGCTCGATCCCGCCTCCTTCCCGGCGCGCTTCGGGCTCGCTTCGCTGCTGCTGGACAAGGGCGCTCTCGAAGACGCGGCGGCGGCGGCGGCGCGGATGGCGGCAGAGGCCGCCGACCGTCCCGACGTGCTCTGGCTCCAGGCCCGTCTGGCCCATGCGCGCGGCGACGCCGGCGGGGCACGCAATGCCCTCGAACGGCTGCTTCGATATCCGGGCCTGAACCCCGCCCGCCAGGCGGAGGCGTGGCTGCTGCTCGGTCTCGCGCTCGGCGACGGCGAGGAAGCGTTCGCCATGGCCAGGCGGGGCAAGCGCATCCAGCGCCGATTATACGCCGCCCAGGCGGCCGATCGCGAAGGCGAGGTCGCGAAGCTCAGGCGCCTCGGAACCTGGCTCGAAACGTCATCGGCCGATTGGGCCTCACCGCAAAAAGCGCTTTCCGGCGCCGCCGAGACCCATGTCTTCCTGCTCGGCTTCCCACGCTCGGGAACCACCCTGCTCGAGCAGGTCCTCGCGGCGCATCCGCGCGTGGCGACGCTGGAGGAAGCGCCGACCCTCGCGGCCGCCTACCAGGCCTTCCTGTCCGGCCCCAAGGCCTGCGCGGCGCTGGCGGCGCTCGACCCCGAAGAGGCCGAGGCCTGGGCCGATCATTATTGGCACGGCGTGCGCGAGCGCGGCATCGACATCGCCGGCCGGACCTTCGTCGACAAGCAGCCGGCCGGCACCCTGACCCTGCCGGTCATCGCCCGCCTGTTTCCGCGCGCGAAGATCCTGTTCGCGCTCCGCGATCCGCGCGACGTGGTGCTGAGCTGCTTCCGCCAGGCCTTCCAGATGAACGCGATGACCTACGCCTTCACCGACCTCGCCGAGACCGCCGCCTGCTACGATGCCTGCATGCGCCTGGCGGAGGTAGCGCGCGGGCGCCTGCAGCTACCTTGGGCGGATATCCGCCACGAAGCCCTGGTCGAGGATTTCGACGCCGGGATCGCCCGCATCCTCGATTTCCTCGGACTGGACCCCTGCCCCGCCATGGCCGACTTCGCGCAGGGCGCCGGCGCCCGCACGATCCGAACCCCCAGCGCCCCTCAGGTCCGCGCCGGGCTCAACCGGCGCGGCCTCGGCCGCTGGCGGCAATATCGCGAAGAGCTTGCACCCGTGCTGCCGATCCTTGCGCCCTGGGTGGAGCGCTTCGGTTATGCCGGTTAGAGTCCGCCCCGACGCGCCATGGCGAATGCCAATACGTTTCTCAACGGATCATCGATGAGGAACACCCACACCGGCATAAGGATCCGATTCTGATGGAGAAGGTGACGGCGGAAGATTCGGTAGCGTGTCCAATGTGATAGGTTGCGGTGAAGGCGTAATTCGATGGTCGAAAGGCCCGTCGGCTCGTTCGGGCCGATCGCCGATCTCATGCCGGCAACGATCGAGGAAGCACCGACCAGAATGAAGGATCCGATGATGACGCTGGCCCCGTAACGCCAGTTCGTCCGTCCGCTCAGCATTCCGAAACCGACGGCGGCGACGGCGATCACTGCGACTATCGTCGCAATGGTTCCGAGCAGGGTTCCCTGGAGCCACAGGACGGCGGCGACAATCGGGGCCGATCCCGTCGGGTCGGAGAGGCTGTCCATGCGATCGACATATCATCTCCACCATCCAGCGGAAGCAGGAAACTTAGTCATCAGTCATAAAAAGGTGTGATCTCTCGGACTCCGGACCAGGCATAGATCAACTGCCTTAAATCGCTCGAATCAGGGGTCGAACTTTATTCTTGTCCCTCCGGAGACCCCATTGATTAAGATAAGGTGGCCGAGTAAATTATCTTCGAATCGGAAAGGGGCGCTCAAGATGCAGGCAAGAAAAGCGGCGGCCAGGTTGCTCCTGGCGACGTCGGCATTCGCCATTGCGACAAGCGTAACGGCGAGTGGGACCGTGACTTATCAATATGATGCGCTTGGCCACTTGGTCTCAACGACGACCAGCGGCACGGTCAATAACGGCCTGTCGACGACGATCGTTTACGATCCGGCCGGAAACCGTTCGACTTACACCGTGACTGGTGTAGGAGGGGTGCCACCCCCGCCGCCGGCGCCACCGCCCCCGGCGCCACCGCCTCCACCCCCGCCGGGCAACCAGCCGCCCATCGCCAATACGGACAATATCATCGTCACCTGCAATTCCGGTGGCGGCTTCAACCTGCTCAGCAACGACGTCGATCCGGACGGCGACCCAATGACGCTGACAGCGGTCCATTCGAACGGAGGCTTCACGATCTCGATCGGCAGCCCGACCGGCATCGCAAGCTTCGGCGGAGGCTCGACAGCCGGCAGCTTCACCGGAACCTATGTCGTCAGCGACAATCACGGCAACAGCACAACCGGCCAGATCAACGTCACCGTCAATCATGGGGGGCCGGGCGGGTGTTGATGCCCTCAGGCGGCGAAAGCGTGACGATCGCGAGCGAATCAACGCTTAAACTGTCGACGATGTTCATTCTGAGTTGAAGGATAAAGTGAGCATTTCTTCGGGACTTAGTTCTTCAACGCTCAAGGAAACGCGCAGATGATTTTATCAGCACAAGACGCGCCACGGCTAAATCAGCTTCAGACCCGTATTCAAATTCTGCGGTCAAGGCAGAGGCAATTCTTGTTCGGAGCAACTTCTGCGATCGCTGTAGCCCTGTCGCTCGCAGTCCCCGCTCAGCGCGCTGATGCTCAGACTTCGCCACCGCAGAACAGAACCCTCGATGAAAATGGCGTGGATCACACTAGCGGCACGTGGGTCATGTCCTTCAAGGAGGGCTCCATAGGCTCCGGCGCAGCCGAGCTTCCGCTGATCCGATCCAACGCCAACCTGAATATCAACTATGGTTCGTCTCAGTGGGACGAGATCACGTTCCAGAAGACCGTCAGCGGTTCAACCACCACGATCGACGTTGGACTGCCAGGAAAGGTCACCAATGAATTCGTGAACGGAACGCCCTCCCGAGCGGATGGCTCAACGGTTGTGGTGAGTGGTGGAACGGCGACTGTCACGATGCACGATGGAACAATGATCACCTTCTCCGATCCGTCGGGAGGTATTTTCGGAACCACGAACATGTGCGGGTCATCCGGCACGGCATCTCAATGTATCTTGGTGCCGACTCGCATGGTAAAACCCAATGGAGCGGCTATCACCTTTGCATGGGAATATTATAGCTACCCAGCGACCGTTGCATGGCGCCTCAAGACGGTTAGCAACAGCTACAATTACCAAATCACGTTTCGCTATTCGACGGTGGGCAACAGCGCTGGAAATTCAGGGCCGCCGACATCCAGTTGGCTACAGCGCAACGGCGCGAGCTTCTATAATCTGGCGATCAGCACTACCGCGCCGCAGGCCTCGGTCAGCTACTCCTACCCGAGTTCCGGCGTCGCCGACGTCGCCGATATGGCTGGAAATACCTGGGAATTCACCTCATCCAGCATCAAGAGGCCAGGGGAATCAAGCCCTGGCGTCAGCGCCACCATTTCAAGCTCCACCGGCTTCGTCACTTCGGTTACGCGCAACGGCGTTGCGACAAGCTACACCGTTGCCACCGGGTTCGGACTCGTCGGTACCCAAGCCAACGATCCGTTGGGAAACACGACACATACTGCTGCCAGTCAGGGAGTGGTGACAGTTGCAGAGGATCCGAAGGGCAAATACACCACTTATACATATGACAGCAGTAGCCGGCTGACGAGGGTCACGTATCCGGAAGGCAACTACGTGAACTACACCTATGACGGACGTGGAAATGTCACGCAGACCCTGCGGCACGCAAAAAGCGGCTCGATGGTGCCGGACATCGTAACGACGGCCAGCTACCCTGCGACTTGCGTCTATGCCGTGAGCTGCAACAAACCCACCAGCACTACGGACGCGCTTAATCACGTGACGACCTACAGCTGGAGCAATACGCACGGCGGTCTGCTCTCGGTTACCTTGCCAACCGTCGGCGCCGTCCAACCTCAGACCCGCTACAGCTATAGCGTCTCCAATGGCGTCTATCTGCTCACCGGCACGTCCGAATGTCAGACCACCAGTAGCTGTACCGGGACTTCGGACGAAGTGAAAAAGTCCTTTAGCTACGACAGCAATGGGAATGTCGTCAGTGCCAGCTCAGGCGCTGGAGATGGATCCCTTACCGCAGCGACTGCGATGACATATGACGGGATGGGCAATCTGCTGACGGTAGATGGCCCGTTGCCCGGCTCGGCCGACACGACCCGCTATCGCTACGACGCAGCTCGGCGCCTTGTCGGAGTGGTGTCGCCAGATCCTGATGGAGCGGGCATTCTAAAAGAGCGCGCCACACGAACCACCTATAACACCGCCGGGCTTCCAACGAAGATCGAACATGGGACGGTGAACGGCCAGTCTGACGCCGATTGGGCGGCATTCTCGTCGCTGCAGGAGATCGACATCGGGTATGACGCCTTTTTTCGGCCCGTAACGAGAGCGGCCGCTTCTGGCGGAGTCAGCTATTCGCTCACGCAGACTGGCTACGATGCGGCAGGACGGGTGCAATGCGTCGCGCAGAGGATGAACCCGAGCGCCTTCGGCTCGCTTCCCGCCGCCTGCATCGCTGGGACGGGCAGCTATGGACCGGACCGGATCACCTTTACCGGCTACGATCCCGACGGGCAGGTCATTCAAATAACCAGTGGGTACCAGACGAGCAATCAAGTAAATGAACTGACAGCGACGTGGACCGACAACGGATATCTCTCGACCGTCACCGACGCGAACGGCAATGAGACCGGCTACGGTTATGACGGGGACGATCGGCGCACGACCACATTCTTTCCGAGCCGAACGAAGGGCGCTGGCACGTACGACACCACTGACTTTGAGCAGCTGATCCTGGACGCGAACGGCAATGTCACCGCCCGCCATCTGCGGGACGGCAGCTCGATCACGTACGGATATGATGCGCTGAACCGAGTGACAACTAAGACACTTCCCAATTCAGAGCCGGCGGTCAGCTACACGTATGACAATCTTGGTCGGCTGACCGGCGCTTCGCAGATCGGGAACAGCCTGTCCTACACCTATGACGCTCTTGGGAGGCAGCTGACGGAAACGGGGCCGCAGGGCACGTTCAGGTCGAGCTATGATCTTGCCGGCCGGCGGACGCAGACCACATGGCCGGACAGCTTCTACATCAACTACGACTATCTCGTTACAGGCGAGATTTCGGCGATTCGCGAGAACGGAGCTGTCTCAGGTGCCGGTGTGCTTGCGAGCTATGCCTACAACAATCTGGGCGAGCGCACGTCAGTCACCCGTGGCAATGGCACGATCGAGAGCTTTGGCTATGATCCGGTATCGCGTCTATCATCGCTGACGGATCTATCTGGCACCAGCTATGCGCAGAGCCTCGCCTTCAGCTATAATCCGGCGGATCAGATCATCCAGAGAACCAACTCTAGTGACAGTTATTCTTGGTCTGGCTACGTTGCCGGGAGCACGAGTTACACGGACAACGGCCTAAACCAACTCTTTGCCATTGGGACCATTGCGCCCACGTATGATCTCAAAGGAAATCTTACGTACGCAGGAGGAACGACCTACGTCTACAGCTCGGAGAACTTGCTCACCAGCTCAAGCGGCGGCGCTTCATTGGTCTATGACCCGCTGAAGCGCCTCTACCAAGTTTCCGGCGGCGCGGCAGGCACTCAACGCTTTGCATATGACGGAGTGAACTTGGTCGCGGAGTACAATGGCTCCAACTCGCTTCTACGTCGTTTCGTATTTGGACCGGCCGTGGACGAACCGATCGTGTGGTATGAGGGCTCGGGAACCGCGGATCGAAGGTTCCTCCATACTGACGAGCGGGGAACAGTTGTTGCAGTCACAAACAGCTCAGGTACTATGATAAACATCAACACCTACGACGAATTCGGAAAGCCATCACTATCGAATATCGGAAGATTCCAATATACTGGTCAAACCTACATACCGGAGGTCGGTCTATATTACTATAAAGCGCGTATGTATGCTTCTGGACTTGGCCTTTTCATGCAAACCGACCCGATCGGCTATGCCGACGGCCTGAATGTTTACTCATATGTAAAAGGAGATCCGATAAATTTCGTTGACCCAAGTGGCACTCTCGGCCTTCTCAACGCAGACGATAACAGCGACGACGCGGGCCCACCTCCGACCCTGGATGATGATCCGACCATCACTGTGACGGGAATACGATACAGACTTCCAGATCAGCAACCGGCGTATTACTACACGCCCCCAAACAGATTCGGTTTCGCAGGTGGCGCCCCCACGAGTTCACCACAGAACAATAGAAAGCAATGTCCTGCGCCATCGAATGTGAATATCAGCGGTAGAATTATAGTGTATGGTGCCTCGGCTGCTTACGCAAGATTCGACGGTACCCTCACGGACGTCTCTACGGGCGAATCCTACAGCATTAGTGCCTACGGCCCTGGCGGTGGATTCGCAGTTGGGTCATATCAAGTTAGCGGAACAATAGCAGGATTCGACGTACTCGATCACGGATTTTCTCTTGGCTTTTGGACAGCTGGCTACGGCCCTGTCTCGTTGGGAGGAGCAACGATTCGGACCAGAGGCAGTTCCGGCCGCTCCGTGGGCAGCGTCTCCGTAAGCGGTGAATTGTCCCTCCCTGCCAGTGCGGTCGATATAGGTTATCACGATGTCCAGCGTACTAAGAAAACAGGATGTTGAGAGTCTCCATGAGATATTCTAGACGTAGAGGATATCGTATAGCCAGCTTTATCCTACTGGTAGGGAGCGTGCTCCTGCCCGCATTGCTTTCAGGTATACTTGGATGGCGATGGTTAGCCTTTGTAATCGGTTTGCCATTTTATTTATCGCTAGTTTTTCTTAGCTATGTCCGTTTTCGAAATGCCTCTATTTCGGCTCTATGGCTCATCCCTATGATTTTCATATTTCATTTTGGCCCGAGGTGGGAGTTGGGGCCCTTGGCGCTATACCCAAGTGGGCTAATCAGCTTTTTGCCTGTCATAATCGGATGGATAGCACGTGACGGTTGTTCTGAGGCCAATCTTGGTTTCGTGCATAATTCCGGGGATATCGCGTAATTGGGTTAGGCCCATCCTCCTGCCGATACGAAGTCGGCTTTGGCAGTCGCTTCAACAAGAGCGATCTGCACGATGCGGAAGGGGTTGACCAGTTGGCGCGCACCGGCTGGTTCAAGGGTAACAGATCCTCCCTCTCATAAGTCGGAGCCTCCAAAACCCGAGGCGGTTGAGTGGCGGCGATTAGGAGATTGCCTAGTGCGTATTGTGGTCAGGATGGCAAATGCTCGCCATTGCGGCATCCTCAAACGCCACGCAGTTCCTCCCTCGGAGGGAAGGAGCTGACGTTTCGCCCGGGGCTGCAACCTTTCTAGAATTTCACCCTGGCACCGAAGAAGACCTGCGTTCCGTTGACATAGACGGCCCGTGGCTGGTCCTTGGTGAGGGCGTAATATTTCAGCTTCGAATTGGTGATGTTGAGCGCGTCCAGGGTCAGCGCGATGTTCCTGGTCACGTTGAAGCTGAGCGAGCCGTCGAGCTGGCCGAAATTGTCCTGATTCTCCGCCGAGCTGCGGTCGAGGCCGACGAAATAATGCGAGCGATAGGTATAGGCCAGGCGCGCGCTGAACCATTTATTCTCGTAATAGCCGACGAGGTTGTAGGTGAACTTGGAGGTGCCGACCAACGGCTGCCCGCTGGTCTCGCGGCCGCTGATATAGGTGCCGTTGGCCTGGAAGCCGAAGCCGTAGGCGATCGGCTGCTGGATCTGGAGCTCGACGCCGCTGAGCTCGCCGGTCGTGTTGGCCGGCGACGAGATGTTGTATTGATGGAATGAATTGTCGGATTGGGTGAAATAGGTGCCGGTCGACGTGCCGAAGGTCACATAGGATTGCAGGCCGTCGTGGAACGCGCTGAGCGCGACCAGCCCGGCATGGCCGTAATAATATTCCAGCGACGCATCGAGGACCGTGGCCTTGATCGGCTTGAGGTTCGGATTGCCGCCGCTGCCGCTGAAATTGGTGTCTGTGAGCGACACCGTGCCGCCGAGCGCGCTGAAATCCGGACGCGACATGGTCTCGGCCGCCGCCAGGCGCAGCAGCACCTTGGGCGAGAGGTCGAAGGTCAGGTTCGCGCTCGGCAGCACGTCCGTATAGCTATGCCTGACCTCGGTGACCAGGAACGGCCCGAAAGCGGAGGTCGTGGTGACGTTCGGAGCGCATTGTTTGGCCGGATCGGGCGGATTCGGGTGGGGCTCGCAGTTCACCGGCACGTTGACGAAAGCGTCCTCCCTGGTGTTCACCACGCGGACGCCGATATTGCCGCGCCAGTGGTCGCCGCCGACATGGGCGAGCGCATAGCCTTCGATGTCGCGCTCCTTCACGTCAAATTCGCCGGGCCAATATTCGTTCAGCGGCTGGACGATCGCCGAGATCGGGCCGCGCACGCCGCCCTGGATCGCGTTGATCACGTTGGTGATCGTCTGCGGATCGCCGGCGAGCGGGATCAGCAAGCCCGGAATGCCGAGCGCATTGGCGTTGAAGCCGGCCGGATAGAGGGTCGGATTGACGCTCGAGAAGGGATCGAGGCCGGCAGTGCCGCACTGGGCGTTGGCGCCGAGCGTGCAGCCGCGGTCCCATCCGATCACCTTGCGCTCATGGTCGGCGATGCGCGCGCCGAAGTCGATCTTCCGGATGCCGCTGTCGCCGACCTCGAGGCTGCCGTCGACCTTGCCGTAAATCTCGTGATCGATCGAGCTGAACGTCTCGTTGATCGCGAAATCGTTGGAGATGCCGGCCGGGTTCGCCGGGTTGATGTTGGCGGTCGTCACCGCATAGCCGTTGCCCGAAGGCTGGTAGGAAACGCCGGTCGGCGCATCCACCTCGAAGAAAGGCGAGGACGGCGTCTTGCCGAGGCCGTGGGTATAGCCGAACTGTGCGCGGAAGGTCAGCCGGCTGCTCGCATGCCAGATCGCGTCGAGATTGGCGAACCAGCTCACGGCGGTCGCGTCCGGACGGACGATGTCGTCGGCGACGATGCCCTCGATCGGCGTTCCCGCGAACTGCCCCGGGCCGGGCGAGATCAACGGGAAGGTCGCCGAGACCAACGTATTGTTGCGGACCGTGAAGCTCGTGGGGACGTTGCGGTCGATCTCGCGCGACCCCCACATCAGGAAGTTGTCGTTGACGTTGCTCGCATTGAGGTGGGAGTAGAAGCCGCTCGCCTTCAGCTCGAAATTGTCGCTCGGCTTCCAGTCGATCGTGCTGACGCCGCCCTCGCGCGTGCGCTTCTGCTGGAAGTAAGCCGAGCCGATCAGGGTCGGCGCCTGCACGCCGATCAGAGCGGGGATGGCCGCTCCGGTCGTGTTGGCGGCGGTGATCGGCGCATAGCCGAGCGTCTCCTGGCCGTAGCGGCGAAGGCTGCGCTGCTCATAGAAACCCTGGATGATGATTCCGAACGTGCGGTCCGGATTGTGCCAGCCGAGCAGGGCGTTGATCTGCGGCTTCGTCTCCTTGCTCAGGCTGTTATAGGCGCCCTGGACCGACCCTTCGAAGGTGAACGGGTTCCTGAGATCGAGCGCGCTGCGAAGCCTCAGATCGATCGAGCCGGCGACGCCGCCCTCGAGCAGGGAGGCGTCCTGAGTCTTGTTGACGACGACCGTGGCGACGATCTCGGACGGCATCAAGGCGAAGCTGGCGCTGCGGCCGACGGTCTGGAACTGGTCGAGGATGAACCAGTCGCCGGTGGAGACCGCATGGCCGTCGATCGTCACCTGCGTCAGGCTCGGCGAGGTGCCGCGGATGCTGACCCGGTCATTCTCGTCGAAGCCGCCCTCGCCGCTCGCGGCGGACGAGGTGTTGATGCCCGGCAGGCGCTGGACGGCGTCGGCGACATTCTTGTCGGGCAGCTTGCCGATATCCTCGGCGGAGATCGCCTCGACATGATTTTCGGCTGAGCGCTTGATCTGGATCGCCCGCTCCAGCGAGGCGCGAACGCCGGTCACGACAATGACGTTCTGATCGTCATTGCCGGCGGCGGCCGGCGGTGTCGGCGCGGCGGGCGAAGGCGTGGTCTGTGCCCAGGCGGGGGTCGCGATCGCCAGCAGGCTTGCCGACCCGATTAGAAACGACTTGCGCATTGCCACTCCCCTTCATTCTGCCGGACCGGTACGATACCAGTTTAGAGCCAATTGCACCGGAAACGTGCAATGGATCGGCCCTTCCGCTTATTATCGTTACGAAGCTGACACAGCTTTTCGTTCTTGGCAATACCAAAAAATTCCTTTTTAATACCAAAATATGAGTGGTATGCTTTTCCGGACGGTTGCGCTGCGTGGCCGTCTATGCTCCGACTGCGTGGAGACCGGTGAGGAAGGATGCGATGGAGCTGTCGCTTGTGATCGGTGATCTGCGCGGACGGGCCGGCGGTCCGCTCTACCAGCAGCTGCACAATGCGCTGCGGCAGGCGATCGCCGACAAGAGGCTTGAGAGCGATTCGCCGCTGCCGCCGGAGCGCGACATCGCAAGCGCGCTCGGCGTGTCGCGAATCACCGTTCGCAAGGCGCTCGACGCGCTCGCCGAGGAAGGCCTGGTGCGGCGGCGCCACGGCGCCGGCACCTTCGTCGCTCCGCGCGCCGAGGCGCGCGTCGAGAAGAGCTTCTCGATCCTCACCTCCTTCTCGGAGGACATGGAATCGCGCGGACGCAGCTCGCGGAGCACCTGGCTGCGCCGGTCCGCGGGCACGGTCACGCCGGAGGAATCGATGGTCCTGGGGCTGAGCCCGGGCAGCCCGGTCCTTCGCTTCCACCGCATCCGCCACGCCGACGACATTGCGATGGCGCTCGAATATTCCTCGATCCCCGGCCGCTATCTCGAATCCGAGATGGCGGTGGAGGCGTCGCTCTACGCAGCGCTCGAGAAGACCGGCAGCCGGCCGGTGCGCGCATTGCAGCGCCTGCGCGCCGTCCTGTTCACCGCCGAGCAGGCGGAACTGATGGGGCTCGAGGCCGGGGCGCCGGGCCTGCTGATCGAGCGGCGCGGCTTCCTGGCGGACGGACAGGCGGTCGAGTTCACCAAATCCTATTATCGCGGGGACAGCTACGATTTCGTGGCCGAGCTGCAGATGGCCGCGACTCGGTGAGCCGCAGCCGCATGTTCATGGAGGCCGCCGAGGCCCCGGCGATCGTTGCGGCGCAGCTCGCGCGCAACGCGCCCTTGATCGCCGCGCTCGCCTCGAGCCTTCGCGCGCGGCCGCCCCGGGCGGTGGTGACGATCGCGCGCGGCAGCTCCGACAATGCAGCGACCTATGCGCGCTATCTGCTCGAGACCCGGCTCGGCGTGCTGACCGCCTCCGCGCCGCCGTCGGTCAATTCGGTCTATGGCGCGACGCTGGACATGGCGGACACTTTGGTCCTCGCTTTCTCCCAGTCCGGACGAAGCCCCGATCTGCTGGCGGCGGCGGAGGCGGCGAGGTGCGGCGGCGCGCGGGTCGTGGCCCTGGTCAATGACGAGAAATCGCCGCTCGCCGAATTGGCGGCGCTGACGATCCCGCTTGCCGCGGGACCCGAGCGGAGCGTGGCCGCGACCAAGAGCTTCATCGCCGCCCTGAGCGCGGTCGCCCAGCTCGTCGCCTTCTGGTCGGAGGATGATGCGCTGAAGGCGGCGCTGGACGCGCTGCCCTTCACGCTCGAATCGGCCTGGGCGCTCGACTGGTCGGCCACCTTGCCGATTCTGGCGCGCGCCGACCATCTCTATGTGGTCGGGCGCGGCGCCGGGCTCGCGGTGGCGCAGGAGGCCGCGCTCAAGCTCAAGGAGACGTGCGGGCTCCACGCCGAGGCGTTCAGCGCCGCCGAGATAAGGCACGGGCCGATGGCCCTGGTCGGGGCTGGCTTTCCGGTGCTCGCCTTCGTTCCGAGCGACGAGAGCCGCGCGGGCGTCGAGGACATGGTGGCCGATCTTCGCGCCGAGGGTGCGGCCGTGCTCGCGGTCGGCGGCGCGGGCGAGGTCGGGTTGGAGATGGTCGATTGCCCGCCTTTGCTGCTGCCGCTCGCCCAGGCGCAGGCGCTCTACCGGATGGTCGATTCGCTGGCGGCCCTGCGCGGGCACGATCCCGACGCGCCGCCGCACCTCGCCAAGGTCACGGAGACCCTATGAGCCGCCTTGCCTTGGTTGGCGGCCGCGTGATGACCGCCGAGGGCCTGAAGCGCGGCCTGGCGGTGGAGATTGCCGACGGCCGGATCGCGGCGCTGAGTCCCGAGGACTCGCTCGCGCGGGACGTGCCGCGCCGCGACCTCGAAGACGGGCTGCTGCTGCCCGGCTTCATCGACACGCAGGTGAATGGCGGCGGCGGCCTGTTGTTCAACGATGCGCCGAGCGCCGACACGGTCGCCCGCATCGGCGCCGCGCACCGGCTTTATGGAACGACCGGGTTCATGCCGACCCTGATCAGCGACGATCTCACGGTCGTCGAGGCGGCATTGACCGCGGTTCGGGAGGCGCGGGCGGCCGGTGTGCCCGGCGTGCTCGGCGCGCATATCGAGGGGCCGTTCCTCAGCCACGCGCGGCAGGGCATCCACGATTCGGACCATTTCCGCGAACTCGACGCGACCGCGCTCGACCTGTTCACGCGAGACTGGGGCGGCCGGGTCGTCGCCACGCTTGCCCCCGAAATGGTCGATCGCGACGCGGTCCGCCGGCTGACGGCGGCGGGCGTCATCCTCGCGGCGGGGCATACCAATGCGACCTACGCCCGGATGCGCGACGGATTCGCCGACGGCTTCACCGGCGTGACCCATTTGTTCAACGCCATGTCCCCGCTCACCGCCCGCGAGCCAGGCGTGGTCGGGGCCGCGCTGGAGAGCGATGCCTGGTGCGGAATCATCGTCGACGGCCGCCATGTCGATCCGGTCGTGCTTCGGCTCGGGCTCAAATGCCACCGGCTCGACCGTTTCATGCTCGTCACCGACGCAATGCCGTGCGTCGGCGGCGACCGGCACAGCTTCATCCTGCAGGGCAAGACGATCCTGGTGCGTGACGGCGCCTGCTACGATGTCGAGGGCCGGCTGGCGGGATCGGACCTCGACATGGCGAGCGCGGTCCGCAACGCGGTCCGGCAGCTCGGCCTCAGCCTTGCCGAGGCCTCGACCATGGCGAGCGGAGCCCCCGCCGCCTTTCTCGGCCTCGCCGGGGAGACGGGCCGGATCGCCCCGGGGCTGCGCGCCGACCTGGTGCTGCTCGACGACGACCTCTGCGTGCGCGAGACCTGGATCGGCGGCGTCGGCGAGACTGTCCTGGAAACCGGTGACATCGGACGCGTGGATGCGTAGCGCGCCGGTTTTCGTCCTGGCCGCGCTGGCTTTGCTCGGCGCCCGCCCCGCCTTCGCCCGCGATCCGGCGATCCTGCCGCGCCCGCAAATCATGGTCGAGAAACGGGGCGCCGCGGTCCGGTTCGCGAATCGGGTGCCCGTGATGATTGCGCCGCACGATATCGAGGCACGGGACGTGGCGCGCATCCTCGCCGATTTCCTGCGCAAGTCGGGAGGCCCGCGCCTCGTGCCCGGCGCGCGCATCCATGGCGCGGCCGCCATCCGCTTCGTCCGCCGCCCCGGCTTCGCGCCCGAAGGCTATGCGCTCGACATCGGAAGCGGCGGGGCGACGATCGCCGCATCGACCCGCGCCGGCCTGCTCTACGGCGCGATCAGCCTGTGGCAGCTCATGACCGAGGCGCCTCACGGCCGCCTGGCCCGCCTCCATATCGAGGATTCACCTCGCTTCGCCTGGCGCGGGCTGATGCTCGACAGCGCCCGCCATTACCAGTCGCCGGCCTTCATCCGCCGGCTCCTCGACGCGATGGCGGCGAGCAAGCTCGACATTCTCCACTGGCATCTGGTCGACGATCAGGGCTGGCGGCTGCAGATCCGCAAATATCCGCGCCTGACCGAGATCGGCGCCTGGCGGAGGCCGGCGACCGCGCCCGGTGCGCCGCCGCTGCCGGTCGAGGGCGGCTATTACAGCCAGGCCGAGGTACGCGCGATCGTCGCTTATGCCGCGGCCCGGCACATCGATATCGTCCCCGAGATCGAGATGCCCGGCCATGCCTTGTCGGCGATCCGTGCCTATCCACGGCTCGGCATGGGCGTGCCAGTCCCGCCCGGCGTCGAGTCGGACTGGGGCGTCTTCCCCTGGCTCTACAATGTCGACGAGCCGACCATCCGCTTCCTCGAGGATGTGCTCGACGAGGTAATGGCGCTCTTCCCATCGCCTTATATCCATGTCGGCGGCGACGAGGCGGTGAAGGACCAGTGGAAGGCCGATCCGCGCATCCAGGCCAGGATCAAGGCGCTCGGCCTCAAGGACGAGAATGCGCTGCAGGGCTGGCTGGTCAAGAGGATCGGCGACTATCTGCACGCCCATGGCCGGCGGCTGATCGGCTGGGACGAGATATTGGAGGGCGGCGTCGATCCGTCCGCCGCCGTGATGTCGTGGCGCGGCATCAGCGGCGCGGTCATTGCCGCGCAGACCGGGCACGACACCGTCCTGTCGCCGGCGCCGATCCTTTATTTCGACAATGTGCAGAGCGACGGCGGCGAGGGCCAGCCCGGCCGCGGCGCGACCGAGACCCTGGCCGACGTCTATGCCTTCGACCCCGCGCCGGCGACGCTGACGCCGGACCAGCAGCATCATATCCTGGGCCTCCAGGGCAATCTCTGGACCGAGCATGTCCGCGGCGATGCCCGCGCCGCCTTCATGGCCTTTCCGCGCGCGCTGGCGGTGGCGGAGCTCGGCTGGTCGCCGGCCGGGCCGCGCGACTTTTCCGGCTTCGCGGCCCGCGCTGCGATGCAGATGGAACGGCTGGAGCGGCTCGGGATCGCCGGTTCGACGGCCGCCTTCGCGCCGGCCGCGAGCGCGCATTTCGATCCGGCGGCGAACCGCGTCACATTGACGCTCGCCGACCAGGCCGGCGCCCCGATTCGCTACACGCTCGACGGCAGCCCGCCCGGCGCGAGCTCGCCGCTCTATGCAACGCCGCTCGCCTTCGGCCTGCCGACGCACCTGCGCGCCGTGGCCTTCCTCGACGGCCGGCCGCTTCCGGGCCATTTCGACTTGCTTTACGATGAAGCGAGCGTGCGGCGGCGGAGCAGCGCGGAGCTGGAGACCTGCACCGCCAAGATCCGTCTCGCGCTGGAGGATGACGCGCCGGCGAAAGGCCGCCGCGCCGTCTTCATGACCGACATCATGAATCCCTGCTGGGTCTACAGGCGGGCGCCGATGGACGGCGTGACGAGCATCGCCGTCGACGTCGGCCAGCTCCCCTTCAACTTCCAGATCGGCGATGCGAAGACTCATATCGCCTTCGCGCCGCCGCGCACGCCCGCCGGCGAGGTCGAAATCCGCGCAGACGGCTGCACCGGCGATCCGATCGCCGTCCTTCCGCTGGCGCCGGCGGCCGCCAATCCCGCCGTCACGCGCCTCCGCGCGCCGATCCGGCCGCTGACCGGCGCGCACGATCTCTGCTTCACCTACACCGCCCGCGGCCCCGATCCGCTGTGGGCGATCGACGACGTCCAGCTCGAGACGGCCAAGTGAGCGCGATCCGGCTCGGCGCCCCCATGAGCGGCTGGGCGGCGGCGCTCGACGAGGTGCCCGATCCGGTCTTCGCCGAACGGATGATGGGCGACGGCATCGCCATCGACCCGCTCGAAGGCCTGGTCCGCGCGCCCGCCGACGCGATCGTCGCTTCGCTTCCGGAGACGGCGCACGCGGTCACGCTCGATCTCGCCAACGGCGCCCAGATCCTGATCCATATCGGCATCGACACGGTCGCGCTCGGCGGCGAGGGGTTCGAGGCCTGCGTGGCGGCGGGCCAGAGAGTCGCCGCCGGCGATCCGCTCATCCGATTCGATCTCGACGCGGTCGCGCGGCGCGTAAGGAGCCTGATCACGCCAATCGTGCTGGTCAATGACGGCTTCCGCCTGACGGCCGAGACGGTGGACCGCCGGGTCGCGGCGGGCGAGACGCTGATCCGGATCGAGCCCGCCGCTGCGGCGCCGGCGGCCTTTTCGCTCCACGCCGGCCCGACGGTCGAACGCCGGATCCGGATTCCGCTGCCCAACGGTCTTCATGCCCGCCCCGCGGCGCGGGTCGCGACGCTTGCGAAGAGCTTCGCCGCCGAGGTCCGCGTCGCCGCCCACGACCGCAGCGCCGATGGTCGATCCATGGTCGCCTTGATGGCGCTCGGCCTCCGCCGCGGCGACGAAGCGATCCTGTCCGCCGCCGGCGCCGATGCGGAGGCGGCCGTCGCCGCCCTCGCCGCCCTGATCGAAAGCGGCATGGACGAGCCGGAGCCGGCCGCCGTGCCCGCCCCGGCCAAATCGTCCGCGCCGTCCGGCGACGCTTCGGTCCTGCCGGGGATCGTCGCGTCGCCCGGTCTGGCGATCGGGCCGGTCGCGCACTTCCGGCCGGCGGCCATCGACCTGCCCGCCGACGGCGCCGGCGTGGCGGCGGAGGAGCGGGCGCTCGCCGAGGCGATGGCCGCCGTCGCCGCGTCGCTCGACGGGGCGGATGCGGATTCCGGTCTCGCCGCCGCCCATCGCGCGCTGCTGGAGGATCCGGCGCTGGCGGCGGATGCGCGCGCGGAGATCGCGGCGGGGCGGAGCGCCGGCCAGGCGTGGCGGACCGCGACCGCGGCGGCGGCCGAAAAGCTGCGCGAGACCGGCGACAAGCTGCTGATCGAGAGGGTCGCCGACCTCGAAGATATCGAGCGGCAGCTGCTCGTCCACCTGACGGGCGTGTCGCCCGGCATCGTCGACGTGCCGGCCGGGGCGATCCTGGTCGCCGACGCGCTCTTGCCGTCGCAATTCCTCGCGCTGCGCGGGGCAATTGCAGGGATCGCCACCGCCGATGGCGGCCCGACGTCGCACGTCGCCATCCTTGCCGCCGCCGCCGGCGTGCCGATGCTGGTCGCCGTCGGTCGGGCCGCCCTCGCCGTTCCGGACGGACGGCAGGTGATCCTCGACGCCGATTCCGGCCGGCTGGAGAGCGATCCGGACGCGACGGCGATCGCCGCCGCCGGCGAGCGCGTCGCAGGATCGCGCGAGCGGCGCGCCGCCCAGGCGGCCGCCGCGCGCGAGGATTGCCGGATGGCCGACGGCGTCCGCATCGAGATTTTCGCCAACCTCGCCTCGCCCGCCGAAGCCGCGCTTGCCGTCGAAGCGGGGGCGGAAGGCTGCGGCCTGCTCAGGACCGAATTCCTTTTCCTCGACCGGCCCTCCGCGCCGTCCGAGGAGGAGCAGGCGCAAGCCTATGCCGCCATCGCCGCCGCGCTCGGCGACCGGCCGCTGATCGTCCGGACGCTCGACGTCGGCGCCGACAAGCCGGTCGCCTATCTGCCCCGGCCTCGGGAGGAGAATCCGGCGCTCGGCCAGCGCGGAATCCGCCTGAGCCTCGCCCGGCCCGATCTTCTCCGCACCCAGCTGCGCGCCATCCTCGGCGCCGTGCCGGGACCGCAATGCCGGATCATGCTGCCGATGATCGTCGAACGCGGCGAGCTGGCGGCGGTGCGCGTTTTGCTCGACGAAGCGGCGGCGGCGGTCGGGCGCACGGACCGAATCCCGCTCGGCGTGATGATCGAGACGCCCGCGGCGGCCCTGCTCGCGGCCGACATCGCCGGGGAGGCCGATTTCCTCTCGATCGGCACCAACGATCTCACCCAATATGCGCTCGCCGCCGACCGTCTCAACCCGGCGACCGCAATGGTGGCCGACGCCCTCCACCCGGCCGTCCTCCATCTCATCCGCCACGCCGCCGAGGGGGCGCGCAAGCACGGCCGCTGGCTCGGCGTGTGCGGCGGGATCGCCTCCGATCCCGCCGCCGCGCCGATCCTGATCGGCCTCGGCGCGACCGAATTGTCCGCCGCCCCCGCCGCGATACCGGCGCTCAAGGCAGCGGTGCGGGCGCTCAGCGCCGATGCCTGCGTTGCGCTCGCCGAACGCGCATTGGCCTGCGGCTCGGCGGCAGACGTCCGCGCCCTTCTCGAGAAAGGCGTCTGATGGCCCGCCTCTCCACGCTGTCGATGACGAAGCTGCAGCCGCTCGGACGCGCCTTGATGCTGCCGATCGCGGTGCTGCCGATCGCCGGCATATTGCTTCGGATCGGTCAGCCCGACCTGCTGAACATCGCCTTCGTCGCCACCGCCGGCCAGGCGATCTTCGACAATCTCGGCCTGCTCTTCGCGATCGGCGTCGGCGTCGGCCTGGCGCGGGAGAATCATGGGGCGGCGGGGCTTGCGGGCGTGGTCGCCTATCTCGTCACCGTCGAGGGGGCGAAGGTCCTGCTCAAGGTGCCGCCCGATGCGCTTGCCGCCTTCCCCGACAAGGCCGCGCGCGACCTTGCCGATGCGGCCTGGCGGACCAGGGAGCTGGCCAAGCTGACCGTTCCCGCCGGCATCCTCTCGGGCCTCGTCGCCGGGTGGCTCTACAATCGCTTTTCCAACATCAGATTGCCCGACTATCTCGCTTTCTTCGGCGGCCGCCGCTTCGTGCCGATCGCCGCCGGCTTCTGCGGCATCGGCGGCGCCATCCTGTTCGGGTTCGGCTTTCCCACTCTCGAGACCGCCATCGACACGCTCAGCCGCTGGGTCACGAGCGCGGGCGCGATCGGCCTGTTCCTCTACGGCGTCCTCAACCGGCTGCTGATCGTCACCGGCCTCCACCATGTCCTCAACAATATCGCCTGGTTCATCCTCGGCGACTTCCACGGCAAGACCGGCGACCTCAACCGCTTCTTCGCCGGCGATCCGAGCGCGGGCGGCTTCATGGCCGGCTTTTTCCCGGTGATGATGTTCGGCCTGCCCGCCGCCTGCCTCGCAATGTACCGCTGCGCCCGGCCCGAGCGGCGCAAGGCGGTCGGCGGCGTTTTGCTGTCGCTGGCGCTGACCTCCTTCCTCACCGGAGTCACCGAGCCGATCGAGTTCAGCTTCATGTTCCTCGCGCCGATGCTCTACCTCGTCCATGCGGTGCTGACCGGAATCTCGATGGTGGTGATGAACGCGCTCGGCGTGAAGCTCGGCTTCGGCTTCTCGGCCGGCGCCTTCGATTATGTGCTCAACTTCAACAAGGCGACGCGGCCGCTGCTGCTGATACCGGTCGGCCTTGCCTATTTCGGCATCTATTATGCCTCCTTCCGCTTCTTCATCCTGCGCTTCGACCTCAAGACGCTCGGCCGCGAGCCGGCGGGCGAAGCCGGACCGGCGGCGGCGGAGGGGAGCGGCCGCGCCGCCGGCTTCGTCGCCGCGCTCGGCGGCCCCGCCAATCTGCGAAATGTGGAAGCCTGCATGACCCGCCTGCGCCTCGTCCTCGCCGATCCGAACGCCATCGACGAAGCCGCGCTCCGCGCGCTCGGCGCCCGCGGCGTGCTGCGCCTCGGCGATCATGACGTCCAGGTCGTGCTCGGCCCGATCGCCGATGCCGTCGCCTCGGAGATCCGCGCCCGCCTGCGCAGCGGCCCGGCCGCCGGAATCGCTGCTCCCCCCGTCGATCTCGCCGCGACGATCCGGCACGCCCTCGCCACCGCCGGCATCCGCGGCGCCGAAGGTCACGGATCGCGCCTGATCGTCGATCTCGACGACGCCGACCGCGCCGATCTCATCGCCCTCGACGTGCCGGGCATCCGCGGCATCACGCGTGCCGCGCCGAACATTCTCCACATCCTGGTTCAGGGTCGCGCCGAAGACCTCTCCAGGCAATTGCAGAGCCATCCGGCATAAGCCGTCCGGCGTCGCTCATTTCAACAGTTCGAGCAATTCCCGGGCATGCGCGTCGCCCTCGAGCTGGACGTAGCAGAGATCGCCGAGCTCGACATAGACCAGGCCGGCCTTGGCCCGCACGGCCTCCCAGCTTCGCGACATGGAGCGGTACGGCTTCCTGGTGGCTGGGTTGGCGATGACGTGGCTGCATTGCTCCCAGCGCGGCAGGAGCTGGAGGAGCTCGATCCCGACCGGCGTGAGCGCGATGTCGCGCGCATGGCCGGCGCGCGAGATCGGGATGTGCCAGACCGATCCTTCGAGGTCGATGTCCGACCATTGCGCGCGGAACAGCTCGCTCGGCCGTATTTGGGTGAGCATGATCAGGCCGACGATGTAGCGGAGCTGGCGATTGTGGCTCGCGCAGGCGGCCTGAACCAGCCTCTCCGCCTCCGTTATTGTCAGGCCGTTGAACCGTCCATAGCCTTCGCCCGCGCCGCTGAGCGATCCAAGCATGCGGACCGCGCCGGCATCCACGGGGCTCGCCGCGAGAACGGTGAGAGCGGCGGGTGCCGGTTGCGGCACCGTGGCGAGCTTCAGCCCGAGCCGCCGGCCGAGCTCCTCGACCGGCAACAGACCGGGGGGCACCTGCGCCGGCCGGTCGATCCGATCGAGGTTCGGCACGTTCATCGCAGCCAGCATGTAGGGCGAGACGCGGTGCGGGGTGCAGAGGCCGCCATCGCCGTCGTTGACGAGCATCTGCTCGAAGGCGATGCCGCATTGGCGTCCGGTCATTCGCGTCACCTTGGCGAAGGACAATTGACCGTCGCCGAAATCGACGATGCACAAGGTGCCCGGATGCACGTCGCTCATCCCGTCGACGAGCGCACCCGATTCCGACAGATTCCTGAGGATCACGGGCTCGTACCGGCTGCCGTGCATCACCGCCACCTTGCGGTACATGGCCTGCCGCTCGCTCCGCTGCCTGGCGGGCCCGGCCGGCTCGATCGCCCAGGATCCGGCCTCAAGATGTTCGCGGACCGAGTCGTTGCCGATCGCCTTGCTGTAGACATAGCCCTGGACGTGGCTGACGCCGAGGCCGCGGATCAGCTCGAGCTGATCCATGAACTCGATCCCCTCGGCCGTCGTCTCCATGCCGAGCACGTCGGCAAGGGCGACGATGGCGGAGATGATCGCGCTGTTCCTGCAGCCGGGCAGGGTGGCCGCCTTGACGAAGGTCTGGTCGATCTTGATCTTGTCGAAGGGCGCGGTCCGCAAATAGCTGAGCGAGGAATAGCCGGTCCCGAAATCGTCGAGCGCAAGCCGGACGCCGAGCGCCTTCAATTGCTCGAACATCGTATCGGTTTCGGCGGAATCGGCGAGGAAGACGCCCTCGGTGATCTCGAGCTCGAGCTGGTCGGGATCGAGACCGGATTGCTCGAGGGCCGAAGCGACGAGGCCGGGGAAGGACGGCTCGGTGAATTGAAGCGGGGAGACGTTGACCGCGACCCGAAGCCTGGTCGGCCATTGCGCGACGTCCGCGCACGCCTTGCGCAGCGCCCATTCGCCGAGCTTGCCGATCAGGTTGGTCTCTTCGGCGATCGGAATGAAGGTCGCCGGCGAGATCAGGCCGCGTTCCGGGTGGCGCCACCGCATCAAGGCTTCGACGCCCTTGACCATGTTGCTCCTGGTCTCGACGACCGGCTGATATTCCAGATGGATCTGGTCCTTCGCGAGCGCGTCCTGGAGGTCCTGCTCGAGCAGCCTCTTGTCCTCGGCGGCTTCGAGCAGATCGCCGGAAAAGAAGCGGAAGCGTCCGCGGCCGCCCGATTTCGACGCATAGAGCGCGAGATCGGCATTGCGGATCAGCTCCTCCGCGGTCGCGGCGTCGGTCGGAGCGGCGGCGATCCCGACCGAGGCGCCGATCGAGCAGCGCTGGCCGTTTACGGTGTAGGGCTGGGACAGGGTGGCGATGATCCGGTCGGCAAGGTCGCCGGTGATCCCGCGATCGGCGGTTCCGCACAGGATGATCTGGAACTCGTCGCCGCCGAGCCTGAACACCTGCTCGCGGTCCTTGACCAATGTCAGCAGGCGCTCGGCGACCTGCTTGAGCAATGCGTCGCCGGCCGGATGGCCGAGCGTGTCGTTCACCTGCTTGAACCGGTCGAGGTCGATCAGCATCACCGTGCAGGGGAGCGCGCTCTGGCGCGACAGCGACGCGTTGAGGCTCGCCGACATGCTGCGCCGGTTGGGAAGCCCGGTCAGCGGATCGTATTTGGCGAGGCGCGAGGCATGGTGGGACGATTTGCGATGCTCGGTGACGTCGAGGCCGCTGCCGTGGAAGCCGGTGAACGAGCCCGTCCGGTCGAATTGCGGCCGGCCCGACAGCGACCAGCAACGTTCATCCCCGAGCGCGCTCGCCTGGACGACGATCTCGTCGAACGGCGCCTGCTTGGCGAGTGCGAACGGAAGCTTGCCGCGTCCGGTTTCGTCTTCCTCCGCCGAGAGGAAATGGTCGATGAGGCTGGCGCCGCCGGCAACCCGCCACTCGACGCCAAGCTCGTCCGAAATGCTCGTGCTGAGATAGGTCAGGCGGCCCGCATCGTCGGTGGCCCAGAACCAGCCGCGGCCCGAATCCTCGAAGCTCTGCATGAGCGGGAGCGCGCCGCCCGCATGCAGCCGGGGCGGCGGCTCGAAAGCGGCGACCCCGCCCCTGCCGGAGCGCCAGAAATCCATCTTACCCATGTCGCCCGCTTGTGCTCCCACTGCACCATGATGCGCTCTATCATCGGTAGGATGACGAATCGTAAATGACGCCGCCCGGCGGAGCGGCCTGTCGCGGCGTGACCCTGCCCTGCCGCAAACTATCTGTTATCGCTGGACTCCCCCCGGGAGATGGACCGCCTGATGAACTGGATCGCCGCCGCCGCATTGCTGCTTCTCGCCGCCCCCGCCTTCGCCGGCCCGCAGGCGGCGGATCCGGCGGCTTTCGTCAATCCGTTCATCGGCACGACCAACGGCGGCAATGTCTTTCCCGGCGCGACCTTGCCCTTCGGAATGGTCTCGTTCAGCCCCGAGGAGGTTCCTTTGCCCGGCAGCCGCCTGGTCGTCGCGGCGCCGGGCGGCTATGAATGGCGATCGAACGGCGTCCGCGGCTTCGGCCTCGCCCATGTTTCGGGGAGCGGCTGCGCCGGGGCCGGCGGCGACATCCCGATCATGCCGGTGACGTCGGAGATAAGGACCTCGCCCTCCGCCGCTGGCGCCGCCGGCCTTTATGCCGCCTATCTCGATCACAAGAAGGAGAAAGCGAGCCCCGGCGCCTATTCGGTGGCGCTCGGCAACGGCGTCGGCGTCGATCTCTCCGCGACCCTGCGCACGGGAATCGCCCGATTCGCCTTCCCCAGCGGCAGGCCCGCCAACCTGCTCTTCCGCACCTCCGATACGGAGGTCGGCTCGAGCGATGCGAGCATCCGCATCGATGCCGCGCACCGCATGGTCTCGGGCAGCGTCACCAGCGGCAATTTCTGCGGCTATCTCTCGCCCGACCGGCGGCAAAGCTATTACACGCTCCATTTTGTCGCGACGTTCGACCGGGACTTCATCGCGGGCGGGACCTGGACCGACGATGAAGTGACCCGCGGCGGGACCGAGGCAAAAGGCGGCACCGGCTACGGCAAGGACGGATTTCCGGTCTCCGGCAAGGGCTCGGGCGGCTGGATAAGCTTCGATCCGGCCAGGGCGGGGGCGGTCACGATGCGGATCGGCATCTCCTATGTCGACGAGGCCGGCGCGCTGGCGAATCTGGAGCGCGAGAGCCCGGCGGGGGCCACGCTCGACACGGCCAAGGCCGCCGCCCGGGCGGCGTGGAACCGGCAGCTCGGCCGGATCGCGATCGGCGGCGGCACGGCCGACGACCGCATCATCTTCACCACCGCTCTCTATCACGCCTTGATCGATCCGAGCGTCGTCAGCGACGTCGACGGCCGCTATCGCGGGATGGACGGTCAGATCCACCGCCTCGCTCCGGATCAGGCGGCCCAATATGCGAATTTCTCCGGCTGGGACGTCTATCGCTCCCAGCTCCAGCTCGTCACCCTGATCGCGCCGAAAATCGGCTCGGACATCGCCCAGTCCCTGCTCAACCAGGCCGACCAATATGGCGGCCAATGGGATCGCTGGACGCATCTGGCCGGCGCGACCGGCGTGATGAACGGTGACCCCGCAGCGCCTTCGATCGCGGCCATCTATGCCTTCGGCGGCCGCGATTTCGACGTCCGGCGCGCCTACCGATCCCTGCTCGAGGCCGCGACCGTGCCGACCGCCAGGGACCTCAGCCGCTCCGGCTGCCCCGTCCTCTGCGTCGGCGAGCGGCCCGGCCTCGATCGCTGGCTGAAGCTCCATTACATGCCGGTCGGCGCGCCGGGTTGGGGCTCGGCCGCCGACACGCTGGAGCTTGCCGCCGCCGATTTCGGAGTCGCGCAGCTCGCCCGGATGCTCGGCGACAAGGCGAACGAGCGCCTTTTCCTCGATCGGTCGGGCTGGTGGCGCAACCTCGTCCCTCCCGGCTCCGCCGCCATCCAGCCGCGCCGCGCCGACGGGAGCTGGCCTTCATTCGACCCGTCTTCCGACGACGAATATGTCGAAGGGAGCGGCGCCCAATATCGCTGGATGGTCCCCTTCGATCCGGCGGGGCTGTTCGAGGCGATCGGCGGACGCGCCAGGGCGCTCGCCGCGCTCGACGCCTTCTTCCACGACAAGGACGGACATTGGGCGGTCACCAAGGCCGGCCCGCTCCACGCCGAGCTCGACAACGAACCCTCGCTCGCCTCGCCCTGGCTCTACGATTTCGCCGGCGCGCCGTGGAAGACCCAGGCCGTCGTGCGCGAGGCCATGCGGCGGATCTGGACCAACGGCCCGAACGGAATCTCCGGCAATGACGATCTCGGCGAGATGTCCTCCTGGTACGTCTGGTCGGCCATCGGCCTCTACCCGCTCTATCCGGGCCGCGCCGACCTCGTGATCGGATGCCCGCTTTTCCCCGAGATCCGCGTCGACCGCCCGGGCGCCGCGATCCGCATCGTCGCGGACGGCGCCGCGGACGGCGCTCCCTACGTCCACAGGCTGACCGTCGACGGTCGCGCCGCGGGCAGGCCCTGGCTGGCCGAGGATTTCGTCCGGCGCGGCGGCACGCTGCATTTCTCGCTCTCGCCGGTTCCGGATGCGCATTGGGGCGCGGCGGCGGCGGAGGCCCCGCCCTCCTACGGCCCGGAAAAGTAGGTCGTTCCCCGGAGACCCGAATTCATCGGCGTGCCATGCGACCTGGTCTTCATCATGCCGTCTTTTTCGGCAGCCACCCGACCGAAAGCCCCCCTTAAGGGTGCAGGTCCCGAAGCCTGCCGCCGATCGCGGCGCTGACGCTTGCGATGAACGCTCCGACGACGAGCGACAGACCGGTGAAGCCGGCGAACGTGGCCGCGACCTTTCGCGCCGCGTCGACGGCTTCCCGGGTGGCCGGAACGTCCGCCGGCGCGGGCGCGAGGCTCGCCAGGGTCACCGCCACGACCGTGACGATCGCCATGACCATCGTCGCCGTGGCCCAGACCAGGAGGCCGTGGGCCGTGTCGCGAAACATGACCTCGTCGGTGTGCAGGCCGTGCCAGCGAACCCGCAGCCTGCCGGCAAGATAGCCGCCCATCGCGGCCGAGAGCCATTGCGTGACGATCAGCCAGATGCCGGCGCCGATGGTGAAGGTCGTTGGCTTCGCGCCGACGCCGGGCCAGGGAGAGACCGAGCCCAGGCCGAAGGCCGAGCCCAAAGTCAGCAGGGTGATGGTCAGGGCGATCGCCGCCACCGTGCCGCCCGCCACCGCCGACCAGGACAAAGCGGATCCCTTGGACTCGGTCGTGGTTCCGGCCGGATAGAGGATCGGATCGACCGCGCTATAGGATTGTGTCGCCATGATCAGTGCCAGATCAGCAGCAGGATGATGATGATTGGCAGCGGAATGCCCAGCAGCCACAGCAATATGCCTTTTCCCACAAAAGCCTCCTCCAAATTATCGTCGAATAGACGGTTCGGGCGCGTAACGTCTTGTCGGGGATGGAGTTCCTGCGGCCGAGCGCCGCCCGTCAATGATGATCCTCCCTGGCGCGCAATGCTCCGCCGTCCGGCGGGAAACTGGGTCAGCGGAAATGAGGTGGTGCGGGTCGCAGTCCCGCGAACCGGTCTCCCCCGCCGACTGGCGGCAATTCCCGTAGCTGGAGCAGGGATCGAGACCGCCGTCAGGGAACCTGCACCGCATCACAGGGAATTGCATCGCCTCCGATGGCGGAAGCCCGCGCGCCGTGCATCGCTCAAGGCGAAGGAGTCGGCGATGCGAGGGAAATTCGCGCTTTTGATTCTATCGCTTGTCGCATTCGTGCCGACGGCCAGAGCGGCGCCGACCGCAGCACCGGCCGCGCGGCCGATCGCCGTGCCGGCGATCGGCTACACCATGCGGACGCTTCCCAACGGCCTGCGAATCTATGCGATTCGCGATCCGAGCTCGCCGACCGTGTCGCTCCACGCCTGGTACGATGTCGGCTCGCGCGACGATCCTCGCGGCCGCACCGGCTTCGCGCATCTGTTCGAGCACCTCATGTTCCGGACCACGCGAAACATCCCCCAGGGCATCTCGGCCTATCTCGTCTCGATCGGCGGCACGTTCAACGCGTCGACCCTGTTCGACTACACCACTTATTATATGAGCGCGCCGTCGAACCAGCTCCAGCGGCTGCTCTGGGTGGAGGGCGATCGGCTGCGCAATCTCGTGATCGACGAGGCCGGCTTTCGCGCCGAGCGCGGCGTGGTCGAGGAGGAGCTGCGCCAGCGCATCCTCGCCGCGCCCTATGGCCGGATTCTCTACACCTTGCTGCCTGCCTTCACCTTCGCCAACCATCCTTATGCGCGGCCGATCGGCGGCTCGATCGCCGAGCTCGACAGCGCGACCCTCGCCGACGTGCGCGCCTTCCACGAAGCCTATTACCGTCCGGACAATGCGATCATGGTGATCGCCGGCAATTTCGATCCGGCCGAGCTCGATCGCTGGGAGGACCGTTATCTCGGGTCGATCCCGCGGCCGACGGCGCAGATTCCGCGCGACAACCGAACCGATGTGAAGCGGCTCGCCGCGCGCACGGTCGACGCCTACGCGCCCAACGTGCCGCTTCCGGCGGTGATCTTCTCCTGGCGAGCGCCGCCCGCGACCGACCCCGACCGGTCCGGCATGGACCTGATCGAGGCCTATCTCACCCATGGCGCTTCGGCACGGCTGCGGCGGGCGCTGGTCGACCAGCGCCAGGTCGCCGCGAGCGTCTCATCCTACCTCCTGCCGGCGCGCGACGGCCATGCCTTCGCGCTGGTGGAGACGATGGCGGAGGGTCACAACGTCGCCGAAGGGGAGGCGGCGCTCAATCAGGAGGTCGCGCGGCTGCGCGACCAGCCCGTCGGCGCCGAGGAGCTCGCGGCGGCGCGCAACGCGCTGCTCGGCGAAGCCCTTTCGGAGCGGGAGACGGCGCAAGGGCGCGCCTTCAATCTCGGCGACGGCGCCACCCTGACCGGCGATCCGCACGCAGACGACAAAAGGCTCGCGAGCATCGCCCGCCTCACGCCCGCCGACGTGCAACGCATCGCGCGCCGCTGGCTCGCGCCCGCCAATCAGGTCACGATCCGCTACCAGAACGAATCGGCGCGGCCGGCCGGCTATAAAGGCGATCGGGAGGGCGCCGACACGCGCGACATGGGCACGGTGGTTCCTCCAGCCTCGCGCCCGCCCGTGACCATCGCCAGCGACGCGGAGCGGCAACAGCCGCCGCAGGCCGGCCCGGACCGTCCACGCGCCTTGCCGGCGATGGCCGAACGCCGGCTTCCCAACGGCATGCGGGTGATCGTCGCCCATTCGACCGACGTTCCGCTGGCGACGCTGGAGCTGGTCGTCGCCGGCGGCGACGCCGCCGATCCAAGCGGCAAGGCCGGCCTGGACGATCTGCTCGCTTCGCTCGCGGCGCGCGGGACGAACGACCTCGACGCCACCGCCTTCGCCCAGCGCATCGGAGTCCTCGGCGGGTCGCTGACCGGCGCCGCGGGTCCGGATGCGACGACCGTCATGACGACCGTGCCGCTCGCCAATGCCGAGCCGGCGGGACGGCTGCTCGCCGCGGCCGCGATGACTCCGCGGCTCGATGAGGAGGATGTCGGCAGGGTGCGCCGCCAGCAGGTGGACGCCCTCAAGGTGCTCGCGCGCCAGCCGATGCAGGCGGCGATGCGCCTCGCGCCGGCCGTGACCCTTGGGGGCGACTATGGGTCGGTGCCGACGCCGGCGACGCTGGCCGCGGTGACGCCCGCCGATCTCGCCGAGGCGCATCGCTCGGAATGGCGGCCCGAGCGCGCCACTCTGGTGATCACCGGCGCGATGACTCCCGCCGAGGGCTTCGCGCTCGCCGGGCATTTGTTCGGGTCCTGGCATGGCACCGGCCCGGCCGGGCCGGCCACGGCGCCCCGCATTGCCCCGGGCGAACCCCGCCTGCTGGTGCTCGACATGCCCAATGCCGGCCAGACGGCGGTGGTCGCGGCGGTCCCTGCGGTCGGCCGGTCCGACCCGGCCTGGCCGGCCTTGCGGATCGCCAACGCGCGGCTCGGCCTCGGCTGGGCCAGCTTCCTCAGCAAGGAGATTCGGCAGCGCCGCGGCCTCAGCTATGGCGCGGGCAGCCTGATCGACGTGCGGCGCGGCGGCGCGCTGATTCTCGCGGCGACCTCGACGCGCAACGAAAGCGCGCCCGAGGTCGTCGGGCTGGTGCTCGACCAGTTCCACCGCCTCGGCACCGAGGCGCCGAGCGATGCCGATGTCGCGGAGCGGGCTTCCTATCTCGGCATCATCGCCGGTCTGGAGATCGAGCATAGTTCCGGTCTCGCCGACTATCTGGCCGGATTCGTCGCGAGCGGATCGGACCTGGCGGCGGCGCGCGCGGAAATGGGCGCGGCCGCGACGGTGCCGCCGGCGGCAGTGCTCGCCGCGGCGGCTTCCGATGCCGATCCGGCGCATGCGACGATCGTCGTGGCGGGTGACGCGCGGCAATGGATCGATGCGCTCCGGCAGCGTTTCCCGCACCTCAAGCGCATCAGCTTTGAAGGTGCGGTCGAATAAAGGACGACAGGAGCGACGATCCGGAGCTTCGAACAGGCGGGAGGCATTATGCGTGGAGTGGCATCGTTTTTCTGTGGTCTGGCGGCGTTGCTCGCCTTCGGCAGCCGGCCCGCGTTGGCGGAGACGCGCTTTTCGGTGACGCTCGGTGCCGCCGCCGCGCACGAGCCGCTGACGGGACGCCTGATCGTGATCGCCTCGCGCCGCCGGGTGGCGCAGCCCTATATGACGATCGGGTTCAACGGCTCGCCGGTCTTCGGAACCGACGTCTCGGCCTGGCGCCCAGGAACCGCGACCGTCATCGACGGACGCGCCGACAGCTACCCTGTCGATCTCGCCCGGCTCCCGGCCGGCGATTATGATGTGCAGGCGCTGCTGATCCGCTACACGCTCGCCCACCGCTCTGACGGGCACGACATCTGGGTGCCTTACGCGCCGCGGCGCGTCATGACCTATATGATGGGCGGCAATCTGGTCAGCGCGCCGGCGCGCGTCCACATCGATCCGGCGACCGACCAGAATGTGTCGCTGACCCTCACCGACGCGACGCCGCCGCCCGCCGAGCGCGTCGAGACGTCCTGGATCAAGCACGTCCGCATCCGCAGCGAGATCCTCTCGCATTTCTGGGGCATGCCGATCTATATCGGCGCGAGCGTCCTGCTCCCGCGCGGCTGGGCCGAGCATCCCGATGCGCTTTACCCGTCGGTCTACGTGTTCGGCCATGGCGATTCGCCGTTCCAGTTCACCACCGATCCGGCCACCGACACGCCCGAGGAGCAGGCGTCGGCGCGCGATTCGAACGTCGAGACCGGCTATCAGTTCAGCCGCTCGTGGCTCTCCGACGGCTTTCCGAGAATGGTGGCGATCACGCTCGAGAATCCGAGCCCCTATTTCCTCGAATCCTATTCGCTGAACTCCGCGAATAACGGCCCCTGGGGCGACGCGACGACGAAGGAGCTGATCCCCTATCTGGAGCATCAATTCCATCTCATCCCGCACGCCTGGGCGCGGGTGGTCGAAGGCGCTTCGACCGGGGGCTGGGAAGCGATGGCGCTCCAGGTCCATTATCCCGAGCTGTTCGGCGGCTCCTGGGTGTTCAATCCCGATCCGATCGACTTCAGCCGCTACCAGCTCGTCAATATCTACGAGGACAAGAATTTCTTCGAGATCCCGACCAACGAATGGTTCACCGCCGAGCGGCCCTTCCGCCGCTCGCGCGAGGGCCAGCCGCTCTGGACGGAGCGCCAGCTGGCGCGGCTCGAAGCCGTGCTCGGTTCGCACGGCCGCTCCTTCTACCAGCTCGGAATCTGGCAGGCGACGCACGGGCCGGTGGGGCCGGACGGCTATCCGGTGCCGCTGTTCGACTTCCACACCGGCGTGATCAACCACGACGTCGCCAATTACATGCGCGATCACGGCTACGATCTCAGCTTTTACGTCCGCCAGAATTGGGCGCGGCTCGGGCCGGCGCTGCGCGGCCACATCAACCTGATCTCGGGCGAGCAGGACGATTTCTTCCTCAACCTCGCCGTCTATCAGTTCGAGACGATGATCCGCGAGATGGGCGGACCGGACTATCCGATCCGCTTCGTCTACGGGCGCCCGAAGAAGGGCCATAACTGGCACCACACCAATTGGGCGGGCGTGGTGCGCGAGATGGCCGCGCACATGCGCCAGGTCGCGCCGCCGGGCACCGATCTGGCGAGCTGGAATTATTGAGGGAGTCGGGACGATGCGCGCGAGCTGGCTGTTTCAGGCTTTGGCATTGGGCGCCGCGCTGGGCGTGGGGGCGGCCCTGCCCGGCGCGTTCGCTTCGGCCGACGCGCCCAAGCCGCGCGTTGCCCGGTTTGACGAGATCGACGTCCATCGGCTCAACATCGTCGAGCCCAACGGCCATTATCGGCTCGTGCTCGCCAATGCCGCGCGCTTCCCGGGCCTGTTCATGAACGGCCGGGAATATCGCCACCACAACCGAAATTCCGGCGGCATCTTGTTCTTCAACGACGATGGCGACGAGGTCGGCGGCCTCGGTTTGCACAGCGGCCCCGACGCCACCGCGAGCAGCAGCCTGATGTTCGACCAGTATAAGCAGGACCAGATTGTCGGCATCGAATATGACCAGGCGCATGGCGAGCGGCAGGCCGGCCTGCGCGTCTGGGACCGGCCCGATACCCCGATCCTGCCCTTGTTCGAGATGAGCGACCGCGCGGCCAGGGCGGCGACTCCGGCCGAGCGCGACCGCATCCGCGCCGAGATGATCGCCTATGGAAAGGCGCATGGCGGCTTCGGCGCCGAGCGGCTCTTCGCGGGCAAAAGGCGCCAGGAAGCGATGGTCCAGCTCGCCGATCCGCAGGGGCATCCCCGCCTGGTGCTTCGAGTCGGCGCCGACGGCCAGCCGCGCATCGATTTCCTCGACCCCCAGGGCCGGGTGACGCGCAGCATCACCCAGTGAGGCGCCCGGATAGGCCCATTTTGGATATATTTCGCGTTCGCGGCCTTTCGTCCTTGACCGCCGGGTGAATCGGTGATGCCATGCCTTTCCATGGATCATTCGGTCCGACTCCGCTGGTTCGCGCGCGAGGTTCTTCCTCACGAGGCCGATGTGCGCCGATGGCTGGTGGCGCGGCTGAGGGGTCTCGAATCCTGCGACATAGACGAGGTGGTGCAGGAAGCCTATGCGCGCATGTGGTCGGCCGACCTCGAATCGATCGCCAATGCGCGGGCCTATCTGTTCGTCACCGCCCGCCATATCGTCGGCGAGCATATTCGCCGCTCGAAGATCGTCTCGATCGAGCTGATGGCGGATTTGGAAAGCTTGAACATCGTCGACGATGAGGTCAACGCACATCGCCGGCTGAGCGGACAGGAAGAGATTGCTCGACTGCACAGGATCATAGCGAAGCTTCCGCCCAAATGTCGCCAAGCATTCCAGCTCAAGAAATTCGAGGAGCTCTCGCAGCGGCAGATCGCCGAGCGGATGGGCGTGGCCGAGAGCACGGTGGAAAAGCACCTGGCCAAGGCGCTGCGCGTCATCTCGCGCGAAATGAAGAGCGCAGTGGAGGGCGGAGAGGTACAAAGACTTGGTGAGGAACGGTTCTGGAAGTGGAGATGAAATCGACGCCCGGGCCGCGGCCTGGGCCGTCCGCTCTGCCGAACGGCCGCTAACCCCTGACGAACAGCAGCAGCTCGACCTGTGGCTGGCGGCGAGCAGCCGCCATCTCGGCGCCTATGTGCGGGCCCAGGCGCTGTGGATGGACACGGACCGCGTCGCCTCGCTGGACCCCGACACGCGCGAGACCGTCCGGCACTGGCGGCCATTCCCATGGAAACCGGCGGCGCTCGCCGCCTCGCTCGCCGGGCTGCTGATCGCCGGCGGCGTCGCTTACGACCGGCTGCCCGGCCGGATCGCGACCGCGCGCGCCGAGGTGCGCGAGATCGCCCTGCCCGACGGATCGCGCGCGACTCTCGATGCCGATTCGGTCCTTCAGGTCCGTTATGCCGCCGGCGAACGCCGCATCATCCTGCGTCGCGGCGCCGCTTCCTTCTCGGTCGTCCACGATCCGGCCCATCCGTTCACGGTTTCGGCCGGCAGCGTCGAGGCGATTGCGGTCGGCACCGAATTCGCGGTCGACCTGCGCGATCGCCAGGTGTCGGTCACCGTCGCGCACGGGCGGGTGCGGGTGGCCCAGGACGATTCGCCGGGGCCGCCGCGGCTGGTCGGAGCGGACCAGGAGCTGGTCGCCTCCGATTCCGGGATCCGGCGCGCCGATCTCGACCCGAGCGAAGTCCAGCGCCTGCTTGCCTGGCGGCAGGGGCTCATCGTGTTCGACGGCCAGACGCTCGGCCATGCCGCAGGCGAGGTGAATCGCTATGCGGACGTCCCCGTCACGATCGACGATCCAACGCTGGCGCGCGCCGAGTTCGTCGGCGTCTTCCATCTCGGCGACGCCCGTAGCTTCGCGCGGGCAGCCGCGCGGGCGTTCAATGGGACGGTGACCGAACGTGCCGACGGCCTTCATCTCGACCGCGCGCACAATTCTCCATCCTATTGATGGCGGATTCCGCCGGCCCATCGCTCGTTCCGCCTGAAGGACGATCTGTCCGGACCGAGGGAGGGCTCACGATGATGAGGCGGTCTATTCGTTCGGCGATGCGGGTAGGGCTGATGGCTGGGGCCGCGACGGCGCTGGCCTGGGCGGCACCGGCCGCGGCGCAGGGCCATCACCATTTCCACGTGCCGGCGGGCGACGCGGCGCGCACGGTGCAGACCGTCGCGATCCAGGCCGGGGTGCAGGTAATCGCACCCAATGCCGATCTCGCTGGCGTTCACACGCCGGCGCTCGACGGCGACTATACCCCGGCGGAGGCGATGCGCCGGCTGCTCGCCGGCTCCGGCCTCACCGTCAGCGAGCAAGGCGACGGCACGCTCGTCGTGCAGCACGCCGTGCCGGGGACGCAGAATCCCACCGGCGCCGATTCGGCGATGCCCGGCATGGAAGGGCCGCCGATCGCCGAGGACCAGATCGTTGTGACCGGCACGCGCATCAAGCGCCCCGGCTTCGACACGCTCGAGGCGGCTTTTGTGACGGACGCCAATCAGATCGAGCGGCGCGGCTATACCAGCGTCGCGCAGGCGCTGAACGAAACGCCGGGATTCGTTCCCTCGGGAGTCGATCCGGTCGGGACCGGCCAGGGGACGTTCAACGCCGGGCAGAGCTTCGCCGACTTCTTCGGCCTCGGCTCGCAGCGCACCTTGACCCTCGTCAACGGCCGGCGCTTCGTTTCGTCGAGCACGATCGCCGGCAGCGGCAGCGCGGCGGCGCCGGGCGACCAGGTCGACCTGAACCTGATCCCCACCGAGCTGATCGCGCGCGTCGAGACCGTCGCGATCGGCGGCGCTCCCGTCTACGGCGCGGACGCCATCGCAGGCACCGTCAACGTGATTCTGCGGGACGATTTTCACGGTATCCGACTTTCCGGCCAATATGGCATCACCGAGAAAGGCGACGCGCCGGGCTTCAATCTTCGCGGCGCCGTCGGCACGAACTTCGCCGGCGGGCGCGGCAATGTCGCCGTCGCCGCGGAATATGATCGCCAGGATGGGCTGCTGGTCAGCGCCCGCACCGGCGCGCGCGTCGAATTGCCCAACGCCACCGGCGGGCCGCCCGCGAACATCGTCGCGCACGATCTCGTCTTCGGCACGATGACCCCGGGCGGACTGCCCTACAGTCCGCTGACCTTCCAGCCTCTGGTCGACGGCCAGGGCCACCCGCTCCAGTTCGGAACGGGCGGAAATCTGGTTCCGTTCAATCTCGGCCAGTCGCTCTTCCCGGTGTCGCCGATCCTCAACCTCTTCGCCGACGGCGGCAGCGGCCTGAACTTCGCCGACACGATGACGCTGCTCGCGCCGACCAGGCGAATCCTCGTCAACGGCATCGGCCATTACGACATCACGCCGGGAATCACCTTCTTCACCGAAGCGACCTACGCGCACAGCCGCGGCGACGAGATCAGCGATCTCGCGGCGTTCGCGGACCCCTATGAGGTCGGCAATTTCATCCCGATCTCGATCAACAACGCCTTCCTGTCGCCGAGCGCGCGCGCGACGATGGTCGCCAATGGCACCAACACCGTGCTGCTTGGACGCAACCTTTCCGACATCCTCTACGGGAACGGCCCTGCCTTCCGGACCACGACGGATCTGTTCCGCATCGTCGGCGGGCTGCGCGGCGGCTTCGGCCTGTTCGGACATCCGGCCAATTGGGACGTGTCGTTCAATTACGGCCGCAGCCATTCGCTGACGGAGACCACTTATATCAACGACGCCCGCTTCAACGAGGCGGTCGACGCCGTGGTCAACGGTTCCGGCCAGATCGTCTGCGCCTCGGGCAATCCGTCCTGCGTGCCGCTCGACCTGTTCGGAGTCGGCCAGGCGAGCCCGGCGGCGCTCGCTTATGTCGACGAGCATGGATCGGCGCTCAGCATCAACACCCAGGCGGTGGCGAATGCCAACCTTCGCGGATCCTTGCCGTTCAAGGTCTCGACGCTGCCGATCGATTTCAACATCGGCGCCGAATATCGCCGCGAGACCGGCTTGTTCCGGCCGGATTCGGTGCTGAGCCAGGATTTCAACCTGCTCGGCTTCACCTATGCGAGCGCGTATCAGGGCCAATCGGGCCATTACGACACGCGCGAAGTCTATGGCGAGCTCTCGGTGCCGCTGGTTTCGGACGGCATGCACTGGCCGCTGCTGCGCAGCGTCAGCGTCGATGGCGCCGCACGCTACGTCAGCAATTCGATCGCGGGAGGCGACGTCACCTGGTCCGCCGGCGGCCGTATCGCGCCGCGTCTTCCGGGCGTCCTCGATGGCCTGCTGTTCCGCGGCGTCTACATGCGGGCGATCCGCGCGCCGGCGATCACCGAATTGTTCTCGGGGGCGAGCCCGACTCGCGACGGCATCGCCGACCCGTGCGACGCGACCCGCTTCAACACCGGGCCGAACCCAAGCGCCCGCTCCGCGAACTGCACCGCCGCGCTTGCGGCGCTCGGCACCACGCCGCAGAATTTCCACGCCACCACCTTCGCGCTTTCCGCGCTCGGCACGGTGTCCGGCAATCCCAATCTGCAGAACGAGAAAGCGCGGTCCTGGTCGCTTGGCGCGGTCTTCCAGCCGCCGCACATCCCCGGTCTTCGGGTCGCGGCCGACTGGAGCCACATCCATCTCACCGGCGGCATCGAATCGCTCGCGATCGGAACGATCATCAATGCCTGCTACGACAGCAGCGATTATCCGAACAATTCCGCCTGCCAGGCCTTCCAGCGGCTGACCCAGAGCCAGGTGGGCCCGGGCTCGGCCAATCCGACGCGTGTCACAGGCGATATCGCGAACGGCTATCATAGCGGCTATATCAACATCTCCTCGCTGACCTTCGAGGGAATCATCATCTCGGCCGAATACAGCCATCCGGTTCATGCCCTGGTGGGCACCGACGGGCGCCTCACCTTCACCACCAAGATGCTGCACAACCGGACCTATATCTCGCAGGCGACGGCCGGCTCGCCGCTCCAGAACCTCGCCGGATCGGTCGGCCTTCCGAAATGGTCGGGGCAGTTCAACCTGTCCTATGCCGACAGCCGCTTCGACCTGCTGCTGCAGGCCCTGTGGACCGGCGCCGTTCGCAACGACCTGACCGCCACGCCGGACCAACTGGCCGATTCCGAGAATCGCGTCGGCTCCTACTGGAAGTTCAACGCGACGGTCGGCTTCAACGTCACGGAACGCTACCGGCTGCAGCTCGTGGTCGACAATCTCTTCAACGTCCATCCGGACGAGGGCGGCTATTTCTCGCGCGCCTACGGCATCTACGACATTATCGGCCGGCGCTACCTGGTCCGCGCGACCGTCGGCTTCTGATGGCCTCGACCGAGAGGCTCCGGCAAGGGTTCGGCCCTCTCGGCCGGACCCTTGCCTGCATTGCCGGATTTCTCGTCGCTGCCGGTCCTGCCGGCGCGGCCCCGAACCATCGGTCGCCCGCCCAGGCCGCGCCGCGGCGCCAATATACGATCGAGCAATTGATGGCGGCGGACAGTTTCGGCCGGCTTTCCTTCTCCCACGACCGCACCCGCCTTCTCACCACCAGCAATCGCACCGGAATCGCCAACATCTATGTGGTTCCGGTGAACGGCGGGCCGCTCCAGCAGCTCACCCATTCGACCAAGGAGACGGTCAACGCGATCGGCTTCTTCCCGAACGACGATCGCATCCTCTATTCGAGCGACCAGGGCGGCAACGAGCTCGCGCACATCTACGTGCGCGAGACCGACGGCACCATCCACGACACGACGCCCGGCGGCCATCATGTCGCGCGCTTCGTCGGCTGGGCGCAGGACGGACGCTCCTTCTTCGTCCAGATGAACGAGCGCGATCCGCGCTTCTTCGACCTCTACGAGATCACTGCCGACGGCTATCGCAGCACCCGCATCTTCGACAACGACAAGGCCTACCAGATCCGCGCGGTCAGCCCGGACCGGCGCTACGTCGCGATGAGCCGGATCGTCGATAACGCGACCAAGCATTGCTACGTCTACGATCGCACGCTGCACCAGCTGCACCAGATCACGCCGAGCCGGCCGGTCTGGTGCGAGCCGCAGACCTTCGCCGCGCGCGGATCCGTCCTCTATTATACGAGCGACGACGGCGGCGAGTTCAGCCATCTCATCCGCCAGGACATCGCGACCGGGGCGCGCACGATCGTCTTCCAGCCCCACTGGGACGTCGAGGGCGCCTCTCTCACCCGCGACAACCGCTATCTGGTCGCCGAGGTGAATCAGGACGCGCGCAGCGTGCCGTACCTGTTCGACGCCGAGACGCTGCGGCCGATCCCGTTCCGCGATCCGTGGCCGCAGGCGAGCGTCGGGCTGCTCGTCGCCGACGGCGCTCCGCTCGCCGCGGTGTCGGTGTCGAGCGGCGCGACTCCGGGCGACATCTACATCCAGAATCTGAAGAGCGGACGGCGCCGCCTTCTGCTCCGCGCCCAGGCGCCCGACGTGAACCCGGCCGATCTCGTCAACGGCGACGTGGTGCGCTTCCATTCCTACGACGGCACGGTCATTCCCGGCATCCTCTACGTGCCGCACGGCGCGCGGCGCGGCGACCGCCGGGCGGCGGTGATCCACGTCCATGGCGGGCCGGGGGACCAGAGCACGATCGGCTATCGGCCGGAAATCCAGTATCTCGTGAACCACGGCTACGTCGTCTACGAGATCAACAACCGCGGCAGCGCGGGATCCGGCCGCACCTTCTATCATATGGACGATCGTCGCCACGGCGACGCCGACCTCGACGACGTGGTCGCGGCCAAGAAAATGCTCGCCGCCACCGGCTATGTCGACATCGACCGCATCGCCATCCAGGGCCAGAGCTATGGCGGCTATATGGTGCTTGCCGCCCTCGCCTTCCGGCCGACGGCCTTCGCGGTCGGGGTCGATCTCTACGGGGTCGCCAACTGGCCGCGCCTGCTCCAGAACACGCCGCCCTGGTGGGAGGATCTGCGCCGGCTGCTGGATACCGAGATGGGCGATCCGGTGCGCGACGCGGACTATCTGCTCAGCATCTCGCCGGTCTTCCATGCCGACCGCATCGTGCGGCCGCTGCTCGTGCTCCAGGGCGCCAACGACCCGCGCGTGCTGCCGCAGGAATCGCGCGACATCGTCGCGCAGGTGCGCGCGCACGACGTGCCGGTGGAATATGTCGAGTTCCCCGACGAAGGCCACGGCTTCCGCAAGCGCGCCAACCAGATCCTTGCCTACCGCACGATCCTTCAGTTCCTCGACAAATATCTGCGGGCCGGACAGGCGAAGTGAATGCTGCGGCGCTGAACCGACGTGAGCTGCTGACCGCGGGAGCCCTGTTGATCGCCGCCCGCGGGGCTGCGGCGGCTCCCGAAAGCGAGAGCGACCGACTGGCACGATTCTTCGAGACGACATTCCAGCGCGACGTGGCGCGGAGCGGCGCGTTGCAATCGCAGCTCGGCCTGCGTTCGGGCTTCACCAGCTGGCCCGACATCAGCCAGGCTCATGCGCTCGAGACCGCGGCGCTGAAGCGGCAGGACCTTGCCGCCCTCCGCGGCTTCGACCGGAAGCGGCTCACGCCCGAAGCCGATCTCAGCCGGCGCCTGTTCGACTATGATGCGGAGGACCAGCTCAGCGCGACCCACTGGCGCACCAATCATTACACGATCTGCCAGATGCGGGGCCCCCAGCGCTGGATCCCGCAGACGTTGATCAACAACCACCCGATCGCCGGCCGCGCCGATGCCGAGGCCTATATCGTCCGCCTGCACCGCGTGCGACCTCACCTCGCCGAGGTGGTCGAGGAGCTCGACCGCCAGGCCCGGGCCGGAGTGCGGCCGCCGGCTTTCTCCTATCCTCTGGTGATCGGCAATTGCCGGCACCTGATCGAAGGCGCGCCGTTCGACGCGTCGGGCGCCGACAGCCCGATCCTGGCCGACTTCAAGGCCAAGGTCGCGCGGCTCAGCCTGACGGATGCCGACAAGGCCGCGCTGGAGCGCGATGCGGTGACGGGGCTGAACCAGGGCTTCGGACCCGGCTTCCGCCACCTGATCCACTGGCTCGAGGCTTCGCGGCGGCTGATGACCCGCAACGACGGCGTCTGGAGCCTGCCCGATGGCGAGGCTTATTATACCGCGGCCTTGCGCATGGAGACGACGCTGCCGGCGAGCGCTGCCGAGATCCACCGCATCGGCCTCGACGAGGTCGCACGGCTGCACGGCGAGATCGGGGTGCTCAAGGCGCGCCTCGGCTTCAGCGCAAGCCTCGCCGACTTCTTCGCCCATGCGCGCACCAGCCCCGATCTCTATTATCCGAACACCGACGCGGGCCGGACGCGATACCTTTCCGAAATGCGCGCGCGCATCGCGGAGGTGACCGCGCGGCTCGGCGAGATCACCAGCCACCGTCCGCGCGCCGATGTCGAGGTCCGCGCCGTCGAGCCCTGGCTCCAGGCCTCGGCCGGGACGGCGGGCTATTACGGCCCCTCGGCGGACGGCAGCCGGCCCGGCATCCTCTACGTCAACGAACGCGACATGCACAATCTGCCGATCTACGAGATTTCGGCCCTCGCCTATCATGAAGGCGTTCCCGGCCATCATCTCCAGATCGCCGTGGCGCAGGAGCTGACCGGCATCCCGCGCTTCCGCAAGTTCGCCGATTACGACGCCTATGGCGAAGGCTGGGGCCTCTATGCCGAGCAATTGCCGCTGGAGATGGGCCTCTATCGCGACGATTGGCAGAAATTCGGACAGCTCACCATGGAGCTGATGCGCGCCGGCCGGCTGGTGGTCGACACCGGTCTCCACGCGATGCGCTGGACGCGGGAGCAGGCGATCGCCTGGCTCGATGCCAACACCGCCGACGGCCATGCCGACAATATCACCTCGATCCAGCGCTATATCGTGACGCCCGGCCAGGCCTGCGCGTACGAAATGGGCAAGCTCAAGATGCTGGAGCTGCGCGCGCTGGCGCGGCGGCGGCTCGGGCCGCGCTACGATTTGCGCGCCTATAATGACGTGGTGCTCGGCGACGGCTCGCTGCCGATGCCGATCCTGGAAAAAGTGGTGCAGGCATGGATCGATCGACAGGCATGATCACACGGCGCGAATTCGCCGGCAGCGCGGCCGCACTGGCATTGTGGCCGACGCTTGGGCGTGCCCAGGCGGCGCAGGGCTCCGCGGACGAGCGCCTCTCGGCTTTCTTCGAGGCGGTGTTCCAGCGCGGCCTGGACCGCAGCCCGCTCGCCCAGTCGCATCTCGGCATCAAGCGCGACCAGGACAAATGGGACGATCTGAGCGAAGCCCACGCGCTTGAGAACCAGCACCTGCGCGAGCAGGATCTCGTCCACCTCCACCAATTCGATCCCGCGCGCCTGTCGGCCCCGTCCCGGCTCAGCTGGCGGATGTTCGATCGTTTCACGCGCGAGGCGATCGCCGATTTCGCCTGGCGCAACCACGATTATGCGATGACGCAGATGGGCGGCATCCACACGACCGTCCCGACCACGCTCATCAACAATCATCCGATCGCGGAGCGCGCGGACGCCGAAGCCTATGTGCTCCGCCTCCAGCGGGTCGGCCCGCTGATGGCGCAGGCGATCGACGCGCTTCGGCGCCAGGAGGCGGCAGGCGTTCGGCCGCCGCGCTTCGTCTACGACCAGGTCATCGCGCCCTGCGGGAATCTGCTGCGCGGCCGGCCGTTCGAAGGCGCCGGCGAGGCGCCGCTTTTCGCCGATTTCCGTGCCAAGCTCACCGCATCGCACGTGCCGGAGGGCGACCGCCCTGCCCTCCTCGCGGGCGCGGAGGATGCGCTCCGGGGCGGCTTCGCCACCGGCTATCGCAACCTCATCTTCTATCTTCGCGGCGCCCAGAGCCGCGCCGACGATCGCGACGGCGTGTGGAAGCTTCCGAACGGCGCCGCTTTCTACCGCGACCGCCTCGCCCATTATACGACGCTGCCGATCGAGCCGGCGGCGGTCCACGCGCTCGGCCTGCGCGAGGTCACCGCGATTCAGAACGAGATGCGCGCGGTGATGGCGCGTGTCGGCTTCAACGGCACTCTGACCGCCTTCTTCGACCATATGCGAAGCGACCGGCATTTCTATTACGAGGACAGCGAAGCCGGCCGGGCGGCCTATATCGCCGATGCCAGGCGCCTGCTCGACGAGGTGAAAGGCCGCCAGCACGAATTGTTCGGGCGCCTGCCGAAAGCCGACGTCATCGTCCGGCCGGTGGAGGCCTGGCGGGAGCGCTCGGCCGCCAAGGCCTTCTACTCCAGCCCGCCGCCCGACGGCTCGCGGCCCGGCATCTTCTACGTCAATTTGGCCGATATGGGCGCCGCGCCCAAATACCAGCTCCCGGTCACTCTCTATCACGAGGCAATCCCGGGCCATCATATCGAGACCTGCATCGCCTACGAGCAGCAGGGCATTCCCCGCTTCCGCCGCTTCGCCAGCATTGCCGCGTTCAGCGAAGGCTGGGGCCTTTATGCCGAGCGGTTGGCCAAGGAGATCGGCCTCTACCCCGATCCCTATGACGATTTCGGCCGGCTCTCGCTGTCGCTGATGCGGGCCTGCCGCCTGGTGGTCGATACCGGCATCCACGCGATGCGCTGGACGCGCGCGCAGGCGACCGCCTATTTCGATACGAACATGCCCAGCAGCCATTACGACAATGCGCGCGAGATCGACCGCTATATCGTGCTGCCGGGCCAGGCCTGCTCTTATTATATCGGCATGCGGAAGATCGTGGAGCTGCGGGCGCGGGCGCGGGCGCGGCAGGGCGCACGCTTCGACATCCGCGCTTTCCACGACCGGGTGCTCGAGAACGGGCCGCTCCCGCTGCCGATCCTCGAGCAGGTGATCGACGACTGGCTGGCAGGACATACGGCATGAAACATTGGCTCGCTGCCCTCGCGCTGGCTTTTCTGGCGCTCTTCGGCACGGCGGCTTCGGCCCAAGCGCCGCAGCGTATCTTCATCCAGGCCGGGCGCCTGCTCGCCGATCCCGCCACCGGACGCGTTCTCACCGACAAGACGGTCGTTGTCGAGAATGGCCGGATCGTCGCGATCCGCGACGGGTTCGTCGGCAATGGCGAGGGCGAGGTGGTCGATCTGCGCGACAGCTTCGTGCTGCCGGGCCTGATCGACGGCCATGTCCACCTCTGCCACGAAAACGGCCCCGACGACCGCATCCGCCCCGTCGTCGAGACCGCCGCCGACCAGGCGATGCACGGCGCCCATTTCGCCTACCTCACGCTGATGGCGGGCTTCACCACCGTCGCCGATCTCGCCGAGGAGGATGACGCGATCTTCGCCCTGCGCGACGGCATCGCGCGCGGCTGGGTGCCCGGACCGCGCGTGATCGCCTCGGGCGCACCGTTGAGCGTCTATGGCGGCGACGGCGACCCCTCCGGCTATCGCCGTCCGGTTCAGCTCGCGATCCGCCGCGACAATCTCTGCGCGGGCGCCGACGATTGCCGCCGCGTGACGCTGGAGACGATCCATCGCGGCGCCGACATCATCAAGGTGCTTGCGACCGGCTCGGTGCTCGGCGACGACACGGCCGGTCTCGGCCCGCAATTCACCGACGCTGAGCTCAGCGCGATCATCACCACCGCCCATCAGTTCGGCCGCCGCGTCACCGCCCACGCCCACAGCGCCGCCGCGATCAACCAGTTCCTGCGCCTCGGCGGCGATTCGATCGAGCACGGCACCAATCTCGACGCCGAATCGGTGCGGCTGTTCCGCGCGCACAACGCCTATCTCACCCCGACCCTGCTTGCCGGCGACACGGTCACGCGCTGGGCGAACGATCCCAATTCCTTCCTTCCGCCGACCGAGCGCGCCAAGGCCCTGCTCGTCGGGCCGCGCATGATCGAGTCGACGCGCCGTGCTCACGAGGGCGGCGTGCGCATCTCCTTCGGCACCGATTCCAGCGTCAGCCCGCACGGCCAGAATGCGCGCGAATTCGCCTTGCTGGTTCGCGCTGGCCTCACTCCGCTCGAGGCGATCCAGGCGGCGACGGTCAATGCCGCCGACCATCTCCAGCTCTCCAGCGAGATCGGCTCGATCGCGCCCGGCAAGGCCGCCGACATCGTCGCGGTCCACGGCGATCCGCTGAGCGACGTGACAATACTCGAGCATATCGGCTTCGTCATGCGCGCCGGCCACATCTACAAGCAGTGACGATGCTCCTCGCTTTGGTCGCGCTCGCCGCCGATCCGGCGGTGGCGGCAGCGCCGCATTACGATCTCCACGCGTATTTCAGCCCGGCCGGGCAGGTCGATGCGGACGTGACGGTGACGCTCCCGCCCGGCACGCACGACAAGGGATTCCTGCTGTCGCGCCGCTTCACCCTGCGCCGGCTCGACATGCCGCGGGGCGTCACGCTCGCAAGCACGAAACCGGCGGAGGAGCCGGTCGAGGGCCTAAACCGCTACAGCTTCCATGTCGCGCCGGGCCTGCACGGGCCGATCCGCCTGGGCTTCCATTATGCCGGGCCGATCAGCCCGGCCGGGAACGAGCCGGTGATGCCGCTCCGGCCCGAAGGCTATGAGCTGTTCATCGACGACATGTGGTTCCCGGTCGGCGACGACATCCAGACGCGCTTCTCGCTCGACGCGGAGATCGAGGGCCTTGCGCCCGATCTCGTCGTCGTCGCGCAGGGCGACGTCCACCGCACCGCCCACGGCGTGCGCATCCACCGCCGCTTCCTCGACATCGACATTCCGATGGTGGCGATGCGCGGCCTCAAACGCGCCGATGCCGCCGGCGTCGAATTCTACGCGCGCGACCTCTCCACGCGCGTCTCGCAACTCTACATCCGCCATTCGGAAGGCGCGGCACGTTTCTATGCCGGCTGGTACGGGCCGCTGACCGAGACGGTGCGGATCGCGGTCGTGCCGCGGCGCAGCACGATGGGCTATGCGCGGACCGGCTATACCGTGATGTCGGAATCGCATTCCGGCCCGGCCGAGATCGACGAGGCGGACGCCGCCCGCCACGCGGCGCACGAGATCGCCCATGTCTGGTGGAAGCTCGCCAGCCCGATCGGCGACGATTTCTGGCTGGTCGAATCCTGCGCGGAATATTCGGCGCTGCGCTACGTCGAATCGGCTTTGGGGCCGACGGCGGCGGCGCGGCTGGTCGACGACAAACGCGCGCCCGCGGCGACGGCCGGGCCGATCATGGGCCATGGCCGGCCCAACCGCGTCCAGCTCTACCAGAAGGGCCCGTTGCTGCTGCTAGACCTCGAGCACCGCATCGGCCGCCCGGCCATGGACCGGCTGATGGCCCGCATGGCGCACGAGCCGGTGCACACGACCGCGATCTTCCTGCGGCTGCTGACCGAGATTTCCGGCGCGGATGCGGCGCGCGCGTTCGACGCCGCGCTGCATGCCTGATCCGCCGCGCTAGCCCTTCATCCGTTCCCCGCGCCGCCGGAGCAATTCTGCCGTGCCGAGCAGCAGGCACGAGCCGATCGCGAGCAGGGTCGCGGCGGCGGTGATCGCCGGGCTGATCTGCTCGCGCACGCCTTCGAACATCTGGATCGGCAAGGTCCGCTGCTCGGGTCCGGCGATGAAGAGCGCAACCACCGTCTCGTCGAACGAGGTCATGAACGCGAACACGGCGCCGGCCGCGATTCCCGGCGCGATGAGGGGCGCAAGCACGCGCAGCAGCACGGTGGGCGGAGGCGCGCCGAGGCTGGCGGCCGCCCTCAGCATCTGGAAGTCGAAGCCTTGCAAGGCGGCGTGGACGACGATCACGACGAAGGGCGCGGCGAGGACGGTATGCGCAAGCACCATCCCGGCAAAACCGTTCACCAGCCCCAAGGGCGCGAGCAGGAAATAGAAAGCGATCGCCACGACCACCACCGGGATCACCATCGGCGTTGCGATCAGGGCGACGATCACCGGCTTGAGGGGCGAGCGCATGCGCGCGATCCCGATCGCCGCGAGCGTGCCGAGCGGGGTCGCGACCAGGGTGGTCGTGGTCGCGATCGCAAGGCTGTTGCGGAAGGCGCGGATCCAGTCGGGCGATTCCCACAGCACCCGGTACCAGCGCAGCGACAGGCCGTGGCTCGGAAAGACCAGGAACGCGCTCGGGTTGAGCGACAGCGGGATGACCGCGAGCGTCGGCAGCACGAGATAGACGAAAACGCACGCGCAGAAGCCGATCAGCACCCATCGCCCGACCCGCTGGACCGGCGTGCGATAGGCGCCGCTCATGCCGGCACCGTCCGCGCCAGCACGCGCCCGAAGAAGAGCAGCAGCACCAGAGGCGCCAGCAGCAGCAGGCTGAGGGCCGCCGCCATGCCCCAGTTCAGCGACTGGTCGGTGTAGAAGGCGATCATCGAGCTGATCATCTGGTCGCCGCCGCCGCCGACCAGAGCGGGCGTGATATAATAACCGAGCGCGAGCGTGAACACGATCAAGGCGCCGGCGGCGACGCCCGGCAGGGTCTGCGGCAGATAGACGCTCAGGAAGGCCTGGAGCGGATTGGCGCCGAGCGAGCCGGCGGCGCGCATCTCCACCGGCGAGATGCCCTTCATGACGCCGTAGAGCGGCAGCACGAAGAAAGGCAGCAGCACGTGGGTCATCGCCACATAGACGCCGAGGCGGTTGTAGATGAGCTCGAGCGGGCGGTCGATCAGGCCGAGGCCGAGCAGGGCGTCGTTCACGAGGCCGTTGGTCTGGAGCAGGACGACCCAGGCCGTCGTGCGCACCAGAGCCGAGGTCCAGAAGGGAAGCAGCACCAGGATCAGCAAGGGATTTGCCCGGCGCTTCGGGATCGTGGCGAGCAGATAGGCGAGCGGATAGCCGAGCAGCACGCACAGCAAGGCGACCGTGAAGCTGATCTTGAAGGTGCGGGCGAGGATGTCGACGAACACCGCCTGCTCGGCCGGGACCGGGGTCACATGTCCGTCCGCATCGACCCGGCGGTCGAGCGCGGCCCAGAGATAGAAGCTGGTCGTCGGCCCCGCGGCATGGCGCAGCATCGCCCAGGTCCCGCGTTCGCCCCAGCGCGGGTCGATCCGGGCGAGATCGGCGATGCTGTTGCCCGGCGCGCCCGCAACCAGCCGGTCGGCGGTGCCGTAGACGAGGCTGCGCGATCCGACCTCGTCGGCATTGAGCCGGTTGGCGACGAGATTGATCCCGCCCTTGACGCGCGAGCGGCGCATGTCGGCGGCGAGGCTCCGGGCCAATGCGTCGCCGGGGAGGGCGTTTCCATCCCATTGGCGCAGCGCCGCGGCGGTCGCGGGCCAGACCGCCGGCATCTCGCGCTCCGTCACGCCCCGCGAGAGCATCAGGGCGACCGGGATCAGGAAGGTCGCGGCGAGGAACAGCAGCAAAGGCGCGGCGAGCGCATAGGTCCACCAGCCGCCGCCGCGGCGCCGCACCGCGCGCCGGCGCGGCGGCTCAGCGCGCCAGCCAGGCGTTGAAACGCTGGGTGAGCTCGTCGCCATATTCGACCCAGAAATTGCCGTCGAGCTGCAGCGCGTCGCGCATGTTGGCAGGATCCGACGGCGTGTTCTCGCGATATTGCGGCGCGATGCGCTGGTTGGCCTCGCGGTTGGTCATTCCGGTGGGAATGAGCCGGGCGAGCCGCATCTGGCTTTCCGGCCGGGTGACATAGCGAAGCAATTGCTGGGCCTCGGCGCGGCGCGGGCTGTTGTGCAGGATCACCCAATAATCGACCGCATAGATGTTCTGCGCCCAGCTCACCTGGAAATGACGATGCTCGTTGCGATTGGCGACGACGAGCCGGCCGGGGCTGGTCACCGACATCGCGACCTCGCCCGAGCCGAGCAGGTCCGGCACCTGCGCGATCGACGACCACCAGACGATCGAGGGCTTGAGCTGGTCGAGCTTGCGGAACGCACGGTCGACTCCGGCGGCGGTGCGAAGCAGGGTATAGACCTGGCTTGGCGGCACGCCGTCGGCCATCAGGGCGATCTCGAGCGTATATTTGGGCGTGCGGCGCATTCCGCGTCGGCCGGGAAAGCGCCGCACGTCCCAGAAATCGGCCCAGGTGCGCGGCCCCGCCCGCGGGAAGCGGTCGCCGTCATAGCCGATCAGGTACGACCAGGCGACCGACCCGACGCCGCATTGACTGACGGCGCCGGGAATGAAGGCGCCGCGGCCGCCGAGCGCGGACCATTCGATCGGATCGAACAGCCCTTCCTCGCAGCCGAGGATGAGGTCCTCGGTCTCGACCTGGACGAGGTCCCAGCTCGCATCGCCGCCGAGCACCTTGGTCCGAAGCACGCCGACGCCGCCGTGCCAGCTGTCCTCGCGCACCGGGATGCCCGTATCCCGGGTGAAGGGCAGATAATAGGCCTCATGCTCCGCGTCCTGGGAGGAGCCGCCCCAGCTCACCACCGTCAGCGGGCGCGTGTGCTCGCTGCGCTGGCAGCCGGCGGCGAGCGCCGCCAGGCAAAAGAGAGCGACAAGCCGGCACGCGCGCCCAATCATCCCAGCGCCTCCTCCTCCGGCTCGCCCGGGTCGGGGAAGGCCAGGCAGCGGTCGGCGCACCAGCCGATCGACAGGGCCTCCGACCGCGACACGGGCAAGCGGCTGCGCGCGCGCAGGATCAGCGCCGCGCCGCCTGGAAGGATAGCGCGAACCTGGCTGTGATCGCCATGGTAGATGAGCTCGTCGACAGCCGCCTCGAACCGGTTGCAGGGCTCGGCGAGCGGCTCGCCGGCCGCGACATGCTCGGGCCGCACGGTGGCGAGCACGCGGTCGCCGGGCGCGACGTCGCCGACCGGCGTGGCGCGGAGGGTGAGGTCGCCGGAGATGCGCACCTCGCAGGTGGTCCCGTTGCGGGCGATGACCACGCCGGGGATGCGGTTGTTCTCGCCCACGAAATTGGCGACGAAGGCGTTGGCGGGACGCTCATAGACGTCCTCGGCCGTGCCGAGCTGCTGAACGCGCCCGTTGGCGAAAACCGCGATCCGGTCCGAAAGGGTCAAGGCCTCGCTCTGGTCGTGCGTCACATAGAGGACGGTGAGGCCGAGCCGGCGCTGGATTCGCTTGATCTCGATCTGCAGGCGTTCGCGCAGCTGGCGGTCGAGCGCGCCGAGCGGCTCGTCCATCAGCACGATGTCCGGCTCGAACACCAGGGCGCGGGCAAGCGCGGCGCGCTGCTTCTGGCCGCCGGAGAGCTGATTGGGCCGGCGGGCCCCGAGCCCCTCGAGCCGCACCATCGCAAGCGCCTCCTCGACTCTCGCCGCGGCCGCCGCGCCGCTCACGCCGCGGACCTTGAGCGGGAAGGCGATGTTCTCGGCGACGTTCATGTGCGGGAAGAGCGCGTAATTCTGGAAGACGAGACCGATATTGCGCCGGTAGGGCGGCTTGTCGACGATCGGCCGACCGCGCAGCCGGATCTCGCCGCGCGTCGGCGCCTCGAAGCCGGCGAGCATCATCAGGGTCGTGGTCTTGCCCGAGCCCGAAGGGCCGAGCAACGTCACGAATTCCCCTTCGCCGATCGCAAGATCGAGATCGGCGACCGCTGCCGGGCCGCCGGCATCGTAGCTCTTCCCGACGCCGATATATTCGATGATCGGTTCGGCGGATGGGGACATCAGGCGGCGACGCCTTCATAGACCGAGGCAAGCCGCCGCATCCCCTCGTCGATCTGCCCGGGCGTCGCGTAGCTGTAGGAGAGTCGGATGTGGTTCCTTGGCGGACGGGCATTGCCACCGCCCGCCGAGGCGAAGAACTTGCTCCCCGGGATGATGTTGACCCCGGCCGCGGCAGCGCGGGCGGCAAGCGCGTCGCCATCCATGTGCGGCGGCAGCGTGACCCAGACGTAGAAGCCGCCCTCGGGCGCAACGAGGGTCGCGCCCGGAAGCTCCCGCGCGATCGCGGCGATCATCCGGTCGCGGCGCTCGCGATAGACCGTCCGCACCTGCTCGGCATGTCGCTCGAAGTCGGGCGAACGGACGAAATCATTGATGATGCGCTGGACGAGCGGCGACGAGCCGCCGTCCGACTTCAGCTGGATCAGCCGGGCGATATGCTCGGCCCCGGCGACGATCCAGCCGATTCGCAGGCCCGGCGCGATCAGCTTGGAGAAGGTGCCGAGATGGAAGACGCGGCCGGTCCGGTCCAGCGCCTTGAGCATCGGCACGCTTGCCCCTTCGAAGCGAAGCCGGCGGTAGGGCGTGTCCTCGGCGAGGTACAGGCCCTCCCGCTCGGCAAGATCGAGCAGCGCGCGCCGCCGCTCCCCGGACATGGTGGCACCGCTCGGATTGTGGAAATCGGTGACGTTGTAGACGAACTTCGGCGCCGCGAGCCCCTCCGCCCGCCGCCGCGCCAGCGTCGCTTCGAGGCTCGCGACGCTGAGGCCGTCGCGATCCTGCCCGATCTCGACCAGCTCGACGCCGAAGCTGCGGAAGATCGGGATGGCGCTGAAATAAGTGGGGGCGGTGACCACCACGGCATCGCCTTCGTCGACCAGCAGACGGCAGACCAGCTCGAGCCCGTGCTTGGCCCCGTTGACGACGAGGATATTCTCGGGCCCGACATCGCAGCCTTCCTCCGCCATCGCGGCGGCGAGCCACGCGCGCAGCTCGGGCTCGCCCTGCGGCGGCGAATATTGAAGCGTCTCCTCGCGCCAGGTGGTGAGCGCGTCGACCGCGAAGGCGGTGAGGTCCGGCAGGAGCTGCGGGGCGGCGAAGCCCGAATCGAAGGGAATGACGTCGGCGCCGATCTCCGCCGGGAAATGGGGCGCGGGAAAGGCCGTACTCAGGTTTCGGGCGCGCCGCGCAAGACGTGTCTCGATCATTGGGCCCCATCCCCCGCTGCGACGGCCTCGACTACCCGGCCGCCTGTCGAACACGATGGGCTGCCGCCGGGTTTCCGCCACCTCCAGGCGCGCATTTCGTGGCGGATTTGCCGGCGCCGGCTCTCATAGCGAGTGGAGCATCGCTCAGGAGGGAGGCGCGCTGTTGGGGCTCGGAACGCGGCGGATGCGCTGGGCGCTCGGCTTTGCCGCGGCGCTGGCGAGCGCGCTGGCGAGCGCCCTGGCGGCCGCCCAGCCGGTTCCGCGCGGCCTGGTCGCCGATCCCGACCCGTTCCCGAGCACCTATTCGCCAGCCCCGAGCGTCCCGACCGCGATCGTCGGCGCCCACATCCTGACCGGCACCGGCGCCGATATCCCCGAGGGCACGATCCTGATGCGCGGCGGGCGCATCGAGGCGGTGGGCGCCGGGCTGGCCGTGCCCGCCGGCTATCGGGCGATCGACGGCCACGGCCGCTGGGTGACGCCGGGGATCATCGACGCCCATTCCCATATCGGCGCGGAGGCGGCACCGACGACCTCGGTCAGCGATCAGGCGAACGAGGATACGTCGCCGAACACCGCCGAAGTCTGGGTCGAGCATTCGATCTGGCCGCAGGACCCGCAATTCCGCCTCGCCCGGGCGGGTGGCGTCACCACCCTGATGATCCTGCCCGGCTCGGACAATCTGTTCGGCGGCCGCACAATCACCTTGCGCAACGTGCCGGCGACGACGGTGCAGGCGATGAAATTCCCGGGCGCGCCCTACGGCCTCAAGATGGCGTGCGGCGAGAATCCGATCCAGACCTATGGCAGCCACGGCCGCGCGCCGGCGACGCGCATGGCGGAGGTTGCCGGCTACCGCCGCGCCTGGATCGCCGCCGCCGAATATCGCCGGCGCTGGCAGAAGTGGCGCGGGGGCGGCGAGCGCGGCGACCCGCCCGCGCGCGACCTCCAGCTCGAGACGCTGGCCGGCGTGCTCGACGGCAAGATCCTCGTCCACAATCATTGCTACCGGTCGGACGAGATGGCGGTGATGATCGACATCGCCAACGAATTCGGCTTCCGCATCACCGCCTTCCATCACGCGCTCGAAGCCTACAAGATCGCGCCTTTGCTCGCGCGCGAGGGCATTTGCGTCGCGACCTGGGCGAGCAGCTGGGGGTCGAAGATGGAGGCGCTCGATGCCGTCGAGGAGAATGCCGCGATGATCGACGCCGCCGGCGGCTGCGCGGTGATCAAATCCGACGACCCGATCCTCGGCCAGCGCCTCAACCAGGAAGCCGGGATCGCGATGACGGCCGGGCGTCGCGCCGGAATCGACATTTCCGAAGGCCGCGCGATCCGCTGGATCACGCTCAACGCAGCGCACATGCTCGGCATCGACCGCGAGACAGGCTCGCTGGAACCGGGCAAGCGCGCCGACGTCGCGCTGTGGAGCGCCGATCCGTTCAGCGTCTACGCGCTCGCCGACACGGTCTGGCTCGACGGCGCGCCCATCTGGGACCGTCGCGATCCGAGCGACCGCCAGCCCTCCGACTTCCTGCTCGGCGAGCCGGGGCAGGAGCAGGCGCGGTGATCCGCGGCCTCGCGCTTGCGGCCCTCGCCTTCGTCGCCGCGCCCGCCGCGGCCGAGACGGTGGCGATCGTCAACGCGCATATCTTCACCATGGGCCCTGCGGGCGAGATTGCGCGCGGGACGATTCTGATCCGCGACGATCGTATCGCCGCGGTTGGACCGGACGTCGCGGTGCCCGCGGACGCGCGCAAGATCGATGCCGGCGGCCGCATCGTCACTCCGGGCCTGATCGCGACCGGCACCGGTCTCGGCGCGCTCGAGGTGCGCTCGGTCGAGGCGGCGAACGACCGCGCCGCGCGCATGCCGGGCATCAGCGCGGCGTTCGACGTCGGCGACGGGCTCGATCCCGACGCATTGCCGATCCCGATCGCGCGGCTCGGCGGCATCACCCGCGCGATCGACACGCCGCTCTACGACGATCGCGGCGGCCCCGACCAGCTCTTCGCCGGCCAGGCGGCGGCGGTGACGCTCGCCGGCCCCGACATGCTGATGCGCCGCGGCGTCGCGATGGTGCTGGAGGCGGGCGAAGGCGGCGCGGCCCGTGCCGGCGGCGCGCGCGGCGCCGAGATCGCGGCGCTCCGCGCGATCCTCGACGCGGTCCGCGCGATTGGCCACGGCGGCGCGGCCCCGGGCGACTCGTTCGGCCTTTCGCACGCCGACCTCCAGGCTTTGGTGCCGGTCGTCGACGGACGGATGCCGCTGATGGTGACCGTCCATCGCGCCTCCGACATAAAGGAGATGCTCGCTTTCGCCGAGGAGCAGCATCTGCGCCTGATCCTCGAAGGCGCGAGCGAAGCGTGGCGGGTCGCCGACGCGATCGCCCGCGCGCGCGTGCCCGTGGTGCTGATTCCGGTGCGCAACATACCCGCCTCGTTCGCGCAGCTTGGCGCGACCCTCGAAAATGCGCGCCGGCTCCAGGCGGCGGGCGTGACGGTTGCGTTCGAGGGCAATGGCAATACCCGCGAGCGCGAGCTTCGCTACAATGCCGGAAACGCGGTGGCCGTCGGCCTTCCGTGGCGTGACGGCCTTGCCGCCATCACCATCAATCCCGCGCGCATCTTCGGCATCGCCGACCGCGTCGGCTCGCTCGAGCCCGGCAAGGACGCCGACCTCGTCATCTGGAGCGGCGATCCGCTCGACACGCTCGGCCGCGCCGACGCAATCTTCATCCGCGGCCGGGCACAGCCCATGGTCTCGCGCCAGACCTTGCTTCGCGACCGATATCTGCCGCTCATTCTTCATCCGCAAGCCCAGGGAGGCCCAACCAAATGAACGGGAACAAATTGCTCATCCTCTATTCCGCCGTGCTGACGGCGGCCATGGCCGCGTCGCTCGCCACCGGCGCCTCGGCGACCCAGGGCACCGCCCCCCGCAACGCCAGCTTCGACACGATCGACGTCCATCGGATCAACGTGCGCGAGGACAATGGGACGTTGCGCATGATCATCAACAACACCAGCCATTCGCCCGGAATCTACATCCACAATGTCGAGCGGCCCCATCCGAGCGGGCGGCGCGGCGCGGGCATGATCTTCCTGAACGACGAGGGCACCGAAAATGGCGGCCTCACCTTCGGCGGCCAGCGCAACCCCGACGGCAGCGTCGAATCGGGCGGCCATCTCTCGTTCGACCAATATATGCAGGACCAGGTCATCCAGATGACCCAGAGCGAGAGCCATGGGAAGCGCTGGGCGGCGATCGTCGTCAACGACCGGCCGGAAACCCCGCTCGACTTCGATCTCGCCAACCGGATCACCCACATGCCCGCCGGGCCGGCGCGGGACGCGGAGATCCAGCGGGTGATGCGCGAGGGGACGTTCGGCCGGCAGCGTCTCTATGTCGGCAAGACGACGGACCGGCAATCGGCGGTGATGCTGAACGACGCGATGGGCCGCCCGCGGCTGCGCATGACCGTCGCCCCGGACGGCGCCGCCCGCATCGATTTCCTCGACGAGAAAGGCCAGGTCGTCCGCTCGCTGACGCCGAGCGGCTGACGACGGACGTCAGCTAGTCTAGGGTCCGGACCCTAGCAGGCTGTTGAAGAATTATCTCGGCGGGCGGTGAAGTCGGCTTCGTCGCCGCCATGGAAGCAGATTTGGCCTTGGAGAGTGCCGTCGGTCTGGAGTTCAGCCCACCCGTCGCCTTGGGCCTCGTCCATCTCTTCGTTGCCGGTCCAGGCGAAGTCGATTGCGTCGCCGTCACCGCCTCCGAAGATGCGGCCGGTGACGCAGCCGAAGGCGAACTCGCCGGAGCCGTTCTCCTCGAAGAGG
>DASUHH010000022.1:0-22470 GCA_036273615.1 Allosphingosinicella sp.
GTCGGCCGGATCGTCGGCGCGGCGGGCGGGCGCATCGCCGCCGCTGTGGTCGGCCGCCGGCGCGCTCTGGGCGTTGCGGCCCTCGATCGCGTCGCCGACCTTGGCGACGCTGCGGCTGACCGCTTCGGTCATCCGCTCGACCTCCTGGCGGTGGACGGCCTCGCTCGGGCCGAGGAAGCCGTCGCAGGCGGTGCGCACCTGCTGCGGCAGGTTCCGCATCTCGCCGATGCTGCGCGTGCAATTGGCGCGCACCTGGTCCGCGCCGGCGCGGGTCTGCGCGTCGAGCCCGTCGAGGAGCTGGCGGACCGAGGCTTCGCGGTCGCCGTCCATGGCGTCGACGCGGGCAACCCGGCCCGCCGCGACCGTGGCGGCGCCGCGTTCCACCGCCTGCGGATTGCGGGCGGCGATGCCGGCGATATTGGCGCGCATCTGCAGCGTGTCGCGCATCACCTTGCGGTTGAACTCGCCCGGTGCGAGGCCGACGCTCTTCGCGAAATCCTCGTGGACATGGTCGAGCGCGGTCGGCTGGGCGCCGGCCATCGCACCCAATATGTCGCTCTGGCGCGCGCCGGTCTGCTCGATCTCCGAGCGCTCGGCGGCGCCGATCGCCCGCGCCTGGCGGATCATCCCCTCGCGCGCGCGGTCGTGCTGCTGGACGAGCTGGTCGTCCATCTGGCGGTGGGTGTCGTCGATCGAGAGCTCGAGCTGCTCCTGGGTGTCCGCGATCGAGCGCAGCGCGCCGTCGCGGGCGGCGCGGACGGCGTGCGGACCGGCGACGGCGACGCTCTGGACGCGGGCGTCGAGCTGCTGGAAGGCGCCGTCGAACTCGCAGGGCAGGCAGTTCTTCAGCGGCTGCAGGAAGCCCCTGATCGCCTCGGCCCGGTCGGACACATTGGTCTTCGCGGTCTCGATCCGGGGCTGGATATTCTCGCGCTGGGCCTCGCGGATCGCCTCGGCGACCGCATCCTGGCCGGTGGCGAGCGCCGGCGTCGGATCGCGGGAAAGCCCCATCAGGGCGTCGAGGGCGTAGCTTGCATTGGCGTTGACGCCGCTGAAGGCGCTGTCGAGCCGGCCGATCGCCTCCCGGCTCGCCCGGCGCGGGCCGCCCATCTCATTGTGGTAGCGGGCGTTCATGCCGATCAGCCGGCGCAGCCCGGCCGCCGCGGCCGCCATCACCTCGGCGCGGAGCCGGTCGCATTCGGCCTGGACGAGGCCGCGGGCGCTTAGCCGCAGGTTCTCATTGTGCGCGCGCGCCGTGCCGGTGCCGGCGGCGAGATGGGCGAGCGCGCGGTCGAGCGACGCGCGGTGGCGGTCGGCAAGGTCGCGATTCTGCCGCATCGCGTCGGCGGCGACCGCGCGCGCGGCCTGGTCGAGCCGCCGGTAGAAGGACAGGGACTCGGCCGCCGCCGCCGCATAAGCCGATCGCGCCATCTCGGGCGAGGGGTCGCCGGCCGCCGGCCGCTGCGAATCCCGGCGGCCGTCGGGCGCGCGCGGCGCGACGTCGAGGCTGGTCGGGGCCGCGAACCGGCCGCTATTGACGGCGATATAGACCGGATTCCGCGCCAGGTCCGGGCTGTCGGCGCGCGGCTCGAGCGGCGGCCGCGCGATCCGCGCACGCGCGGCGTCCAGCGAAGCCGCCCGCTCGGCCTGCGCTTCCCGCTGCTCGGCCGCGCTCGGACGGTGGCCGCCGCGTGCCTGGTGCGCGTGCGCGCCGGGGGCCGGGTGAACCGCAGGCGCCGCCGCATGGGCCGGGGGATGCGACGGGCCGCCATGGGGCGCTGCCGCGCCCGCGGCGGGGCGCCCGTCCTGCCGGCCGCGATCGCCGCCGGCGGGTGCATCGGGTGCCGGCGGGCGCGACGCGTCGGCGCCCTGCGCCGGCGGCGGCGGACGCTGCGGATCGGGCACGGCCGGCGCCTGCCGCGGGTGCGCCGCGTCCGGAATCGGCGCGCCATCTGCGCCGGCATGAGGGGCGCGCGCCGACGGACCCGCGCGGTCGACGACGGGGGGCGGGGACGAATATTCCGCCGGTCCGTCGTCGGGGCCGCAGACGAGCGGCGCGTCGACGAGATAGAGCGGCGTGGAGAATGAGGCGGCGGGCTCGATGATACGAGCGTGAACGGGCGGCGCGCGCCGCTCGGCGGGGGTCGGGGGCGCCCGGCTTCGCCTAGTCGCGCGGTAGCCATTCATGGTCGGGCGTCCGACGTCCGCGTTCGGCGAAATAGAGGATCGCCGCCGCCGCGGCGTGGATCGGCAGGCATTGGCGCAGGCTGATCCGCATCGGATCGCCGCCGACATTGATGGTCCGGGCGGCGCGGCCGTCCGAATCCCCGCGCAAGGTCGCGGCAAGCGCCTCGCCGTCGGTGTCGCAGACGAGATGGAAGCCGTGGCCCGGGACCAGGTAGATCGCCATCGTGCAATCCCGCGCGACCGGCCCCCGGTAGAGGAGGCCGCCGCCCGCGCCGGCATTCCAGTAATCCGGGTCCGCCGCCTCGACACGCTCGATCAGGGTCGCGAGCGGAAAATCTCCGATCTCCCCGGCGAGCGGATCGACGAAGGTGAGCGCCGCGCCCCTCCTCAATTCCGCACCAGAGGCGGATTGCTCTGCCCCTTATAATAGATTCGAAGCTCCTTCACCCCGAGCATGCGGGCGAGGCGGATCAGCTCCTTGTTGCAATTGGGGCAGGTGGGCCGGTCGACGAACAATTCGACCACCTCGGGAAGCGCGCCATAATGAAGGTAGCCGCGGATCAGCGCCTCGGCCTCGGCATGGTTGACGAACTGGGCGTCGCCGAGATTGGGGCGCTTGAGGCCGGCGGAGCGGCGCAGCTGCTCGAATATTTCCCGCCGCGCGCCGAGCGGCAGCGAATAGATGGCCGGATCGAGCGAGCTGTTCGTCCCGTAGAAGACCTCCTTGCCCAGCTTCAGCCGGGCGACGGTGCCGCTCTCGCCATTGCCGCGCTCATATTCGGGATAATCGGAGATGATCCGGTGCTGGTCGATCTCGGCGAACTCGGTCTTCATCCTGGCGGTGTCGGCGTGAACCGGCGGATCCTTGTCGAACAGCGGATTGGGCTCGCGCGCGGTGCGCAGCTGGCCGGTGGCGACGTCGACCCGGACGGTCTTTCCCGACGGCGGATCGAGGTTGATGCGGGCGACCCCGTTCTTCGCCACCGCCTTCACCGTGCCGCGCCCGCTCGGCGTATCGACGCGCAGGCCGACGGGGACGGCTTCGGGATCGGTGATCTTGGGGCCGCTGTGGGAATTGGGCCGCGTCTTGGCGGCGGACGCCTTGGGCAGGGGATCGGTCTGCGTCTTGAGCTGATGCTCGCGGAGCGCCATCCGGATCACCGCGTCGTCCAGCTTCAGGATTCCGACCGCCGGGAAATATCCGCTGTCCATCCTGGAAAGGCGGGCCACGACATAGGAGGTGAAGAAGCGGGCGCGATTGCGGCCGCCCGCGTTGGAATCGAGCGCGAGGAAATCCTCGTGGAACTGGTCGAACATCTTGGGATTGGTGCGGTGGAACCAGTCGAGCACCGCCGATTCCTGGACCCAGCGGGCGAGCTTGTCGGACAGGCCCTTGGTCGACACCTTGGTCAGTCCGGCCTCGAAGCGAGTCTCGATCCGGAAGCGCGAGCCGAGCATCGCGCGCGCGAGGTCGAGCCGCCGCATCCGCACCTCCGCCTGGGCGGGGCTCATCCCGCCCTTGACGAGCCTGTCGCGGAAGCTGCGCAGGGCCGCGGGCGCTTCGGCGTCGCCGGCATGCATGACCGCCATCGTCGCGGCGCGGTCCAGCGTCATCATCGCCTTGATCGCCGCCACCGCAGGGCCGCCGTTCCTGAGGCCGGCAAGCTCGGCCAGCACCGCATCCTCATGGGCGGGCAGGATCTGCGGCGGCGCCTTCTTCGCGGCGGCGGGCGCGTCGGCCGTAAAGGCGACGATCGGTTCCTCCTCGACCGCCGGACCGACATGGGGGAAGCCCAATTGCTCGTTCATCATGTCGGCCAGCGCCTGCGACCGGATCGCCGCCTGGTCGGTCATGAAGCGGCGGTCGTTGCCCCAGCTGACCGGGCCGCCGAGATCGGACATCAGCAGATGCGGATCCCGCGCCGCCGCGCGCAGCTCGGGCGGCAGCGATTCGTCGTTGGCGAGCGAGCGGACGAAATCGTCGAACCGGTCGCCGCGGCCCGAGCCCTCGATCCGGAAGGACGAGAATTTGGGATTGCGGAAGTCGAAATTGGCCGGATCGACCAGGGTCATCTTCGACGGACCGGGATGGTCGAGCACATATTGCTCCCAGCGCGCGCGGAGCGGGCTGCCGGGGCGGATGTCGATGATATTGCCGAGCTCGCCGCGCGGCGCCATCCACGGCAGCAGGGCGCCGCCTTCCTTCACATAGCCGAGGCCCGAGCGGTAATCCTGGCTCATGTAGAGGCCGCGGCCGACATCGTCGCTGTCGCCCTGGCCGACCTTGGTCATGTCGATGCCGCTTTTGCGATAGGATTCGAGCTGCCCGGCATCGGCGCCGTGGAAGAACATCATCAATTCCTCGCCGCGCTGGAGCCGGCCGTCGGCGATCATCGCCTCGCGATTGGCGTCGAGCACGGCGCGGGCGATGCGCGCCCCGGTCTCCTTGCCGGCCGCCGACCTGATCTGCGGATCGTTGAGGATCGCGGCGAGCCGGATCATCGAATCGGGCCGGTCGACCAGGCCCATCGCCCGCACGATCGCCAGCGCCTCGGGCGGCGTCTCGACGCGGGCGAGCGCATGATAATGCTCCTCCTCGCTTTTGCCACCGGCGGCGAAGGCCGGGTCGCGGGCGATCGCTTCGCCGATCAGCTCCGAGACGCGGGCGACGTCGCCGCGATTGGCCGGGCTGAGCGGATCGGACAAAGCCGCCTGGTCGCCGCCGACGCGCAGCGCCGGATCGAGCGCCGGGGGCGGCTCGACGTCGGCGGTCCGCACGCTCGGATCCCCGCCGCCGCCCGGAGGCCGGAAGCCGGCCGGGGCTTCGGTCTCGAGCGGGGAGCGGCTGCGCGGGATCGCGCCCGACGCGGCGCGCTCGGGGTCGTTGCGGACGCCGTCGAGGAAATTCTGATAGTCGTCGAGGCTGGCGAAGGGCTTGCGCGTGCGCACCCCGGTCCCGGGCTCGGGATAGTCGACCCAGACGGCTCCGGTCGCCTTGTTATAGCCGAAATCGGTATAGTTACGCTCGCCATTGTCGATGAAGTAGATGCGCGAGACGCGCTCGTCATGGCCGTGGGCGGTCGCCTCGCGGATGATGACGCTGAAATCGGCCCGCTTGCCCGACGGCAGCCGCCGCATCAGCCGCGTGCCCACCTCGCCCTCGCGATTGGGATGGTAATGGGCGTGGAGAATCCAGTGGCCGCCGGGCTCGGGCACCCCGCCCCGCGAGACCGGCAGGCTGGCGCCGCCGAGCCGCTTGAGCTCGCCGCCGACGATCGCGGCGACCCAGACCTTGTCGCCCTGGATGACGATATATTCGCCGGTTTCGGGATTGTGGTAGATCGCCGCCTCGCGGGTCGGATCGCGCGCGACGAGATGGTCGAAATTGTCGTTCGCGGCCTTGAGGCTCTTCGAATCGGGGTGGACGAACACCGATCCTTCCGCGACCGGGCCGGAAAGCATCGCATGCTCCGAAAGCGCGACCGTCACATGGGTCGGCCCGCCGGGATTGTCGTTCGCCGCGACGAGGGTTTTCTTGCCGCCGGGCTCGTCCTCGGTCCTGGCGACGATCGGGTCCGCTTCGGCCTTTTCATCGCCATCGGCGGCGCGGCGGCGGGCTGCGGCCGGTGATTCCTCGGCCTCGCGCGCCAGCTTGCGGGCGGTCGTGTCGGCCTCTCTGGGGGTCTGCGGCTTCTTCGCCGGCTCGGGCGGCGGCGCGGCGGGCTTTTCGGCCGGGATATGCGAGGCGGCGGCGAGCTCGGTCGCAATCTCGACCCCGGGGTCGGCGCCGCCATGGTCCGGGGGCGGATGGTCGAAGGGGTGCTGCTGGACCCATTCATGCTCGGCGGCGCGGCGCGGGCTGATCGCGCGCATGCCGCGGTCGGCGGCGCCCTCGCCGGCGCCCTGGATGAAATTCTGGAGGCCGGCCTCGCCCATCTCGCGAAACATCTCGCCATAGGAGATGTCCATGCCGCGGACATTCTTGTCGTACATCAGCTCGCCGCCGCGCGAGGCCATGCCGCTCGCGCCCGAGCTGAAGGCTCGGGTTCCGATTTCCGTCGCCCAATGCTTCGCGACCGCCTCCTCGCCGGCGCGGATCGCCTCGGCTTCGGACTTGCCGGCGGCGAGCGCCGCCTTCATCGCCGTCTGCGAGACCGAGGAGCCGAGCCGCTTCGAAAGGAACTCGAAGCCCTTGGCGCCCGCCCGCCCGCCGAGCGCGCCGAGCCCGCCGCCGAGCGCGCCGCGGCCCATCGAATGGAAGATATTGCCCCAATAATCGCCGTCGCGCCGCGCCGCCGGGTCGAAGGCCGCGGTCGCGCCGCCGGAAAGCGCGCTGGTGCCGGCGCCGATCGCAACCTCCTCGGCAAGGCTGAGCGAACGCATGGCGGTCGCCTCGGCGACCGACTTGCCCGCCGCCAGGGCGACCGTCTCGCCGAGCGCCTGCTCGCTCATCTTCATGGTGCCGGCGAGCGCCTTCAGCGCCGGCGCGCCGCCGCGAAGGGCCGCGCCGGCGGCGGCGCCGATCCCCGCGGTCGCCGCCTGGACGATCGTGCTGACCAGGTCGGTGACCATCTCGTCGCGGCTGTAGCGGCCACCCTTGATCGCCATCTTGAGGCCCATTCCGGCGACGCCGGCGGCGGCGGTGACCAGCACCGGGATCCAGATCGACGCCGCGGCGCCGCCGGTCAAGGCGGTGGTGACGACGGCGGCGATGACGACCAGGGCGGTGGCGACGAAATTCGCGATCTTGTCGACCGAGGCGACATAATTGTCGGCGGTGATGCGCGAGAGTGCGATCGCCCGCTCGAACGCGCTCGCATCGCCCTTCTTCGGGGGCACGAAATCGCCATTCTCGTCGAAATTGCCCCATTTGAGCTTCAGCCCGGTCTGCGGATCGTGGGCGACGATCCGGCCGGAGGAATCCACGTCGGCCTCGGTCACGCCCATCAGCTTGCGGAGGCTCGCGGCATTGCCCTTGAGCTTGTCGAAATCGTCATGGGCGAGCAATTTGCCGAGCCATCCGGCCTGGTCGATCTGCTGGTCCATGACCCTTAGCGCGACCTCGCCGCGCTCCTTGGGATTTTGCGGAACGCCCATGAAGGCGATCTCGATCTCGTTGGCGGCGTCGCCGCTGAAGGTGGCGCCGTTCCAATTGTGCCAGTTCCAATGGTGGCCGTTGATCCCGAGCTGCGCCTCGAGGCTCTTCTCGCCCGGATGCGCCGCCGCATAATCGTCGCTGAGCTTCTTGATCTCCTTGGCGTCCATCCGCTGGAGCTGCTTGATCGCGATCTCCTTCTTCTCGCTGCTGATCGCGAGCTCGATCGTCGCCAGCGCGTCGCCATGGGGGCTCGAAAGGATGCCGAGCGCATCCTTCTTCCCCTTCGTGTCGTCGCCGAACTGCTTGGCGGCCTTCTCCTTCAGGTCCGCCCGGATTTCCTCGGCGGTCCGCTTGTTCTCCTTGCAGACCCCGTCCTTGGCCGACTCGCGATCGAGCTCGTCCTGGGCGTAGATCTTGAGGACCTCGTCCTGGTCCGCCTTGGCCTTGGCCTCGCCCGCGGCGCGCGCCTTCTCGTCATAATGGCCGTTCTCGACGGCATCGGCCGAACCGAAATGGAGCGCCTTGTCGAGGCCGTCGCGGGTCGGCTTGCCGCCCTGGCGGTTGAACTCGATTCCGAGCCGCGCGGCCCGGGTCTCGTTCGAATCCGGCCCGGTCTTGACGATCCGCTCGATCCACAATTTGTGGCGGTCGCCGACCGTGTCGACCGTGTCCCAATCCATGCTGCCGCCTTCGGGATCGGACACGTGATGATGGTGGGTGATCGTCTCCGTCGCCTGCTTGATCATCCCGGTCTGGGCGGCGGCGAGCTGGTCGGCGTGCGACGGCGCCTTGCCGTCCTTGGTCGGGGCGGCGACGGCGCCGGTGACCTTGCCATAGGCGATCTGCGTCGCCTCCCATTGCGCCTTGTCGTTGGCCTCGCGTTTCTTGCCGCTGCCGATCCCGAACATGTCGTCATTGCCGGCAAGCCGCGAGCTTCCGGCGGAGCGGCTGGCGTCGCCGATCGCCTCGCCGGCCTTGTCCCAGCCGGCCTCGCCCTCGGTGTCGCGCGCGGACTTGATCCCTTCCTGGAGCTTGATTCCGTTATAATTGGCGGCTGCCTCCGCCGCCGGAAGCCATTTGCCGTCGGCGTCGAGGCCGATCAGCGCCTCGAACTTCTTGCGATCGGCCCCGCTCAGGTCGGCGGCCATCTTCTTGAGGTCGTCGCCATGCTTGGCGCGGAGCGCTTCGAGCTCGGGCGGCGACAGGTTGAGCAGGGCCTGCTCGGAACGATCGTTCTGGTCCGACCAGTTGAACGCCGCCTCGAGATCGGCAAAGGCGGCGTCGCCCTTGCTTCCGTCGAGCGCCGCGAGCGCCGCCCTGATATTGGCCTTGATCGTGCCGGGCATCGCCCAGCCGTCCCACAGACGCGTCTTGATACGCTCGTCGAGCCCGTCTTCCCCGGCGAGCGCCGGATAGTGGCGATAGGCGATGCCCTGGATCGTCGTGGTCCCGCGAAGCTCGGAGACGACGAGGTCGCCGTTCGGGAAGAAGGATCCCAATTCCTTGTCGATCTTGTTGGCATGGCCCTCCATCGTGTGGATGACCTTCTGGTTGGCCGTGCCCTGGAATTCCTTGATCGGCGGGTCGGCGAGCACGTCGCGGGCGATGTTGCCGGCAAGCTCGATCATCTTCTCGACGCTCATATTGTCGTCGCCGCCGCTTGGCTTTTCCTCCTTCTTCCCAGCCGCCGGCTTGGCCTCGTCGTTGCAGCCCGCGCAATTGGCCGGGGGCGCCGCGGCCTGGCCCCTGCCGGCCGCCGGGGCCCCGCCGCCAGCCGGAATCCGGACCTTCGGCGGCGGCGCCCCGAGCGACGATTTGACGTGGACCGCCTTCGCTCCGCCTCCGCCCTTGGCCGGGGCCGCCGGCGCGCCCGGCGCCGCACCGTCGCCCTTTCCGTCCCCCTTGTCGCCGCCGCCTTTGCCTTCCTTCTTGCCGGCAGGCGCGGCCTTGCCGGTGATCATCGCCTCGACTTCGGCCCCGGCCGAGTCGACCGCCTCGGACAGCTCCTTTCCGGCCTTCTCGTAACCGTCGTCGACCGGGTCGAGATAATGGGCGCATTGGGTGGTGATCGATCCGGGGAGCGACTTCAGATTGGCGAGGCCCTTGTCGGTCTCCGTCCGGAAGGATTGGAGGCTGTTCGCGACCATCTCGCCGCCGGCTTTGGCGGTGTCTGCGACGCTTCGGGCGATGCCGAGGTCGAATCGCATGGCCTGGGTGTCGAGGCCGCCGATCGTCTGGACGAAGGCGTCGCGCGCCGCCCCCGGCTGGCGCGCCGCGGAGGCGGCGATCGAGCCGCGCAGCCGATCCGCGGCGCTCGCCGCCATCCGGCCGAAATCCTGCTCCGGCCGCTGCTTCTCCTCGGCGAGCCGGTCGACGACGCGCTGCAGCGCTTCCGGCTGGGCGATCGACATCGCGGTGAGCGTGCGGACCTGCATCCGTGCCGCGCCTTCGAGCCGCACCGACTCGCCGGCCGCTTCCGCCTTGGCCGATTCGATCGCTCGCGCGCGGGCGGCATCGTGCTGCTTGACCAAAGCGTCGTCGGTGCTCGCCGCCGAGCGCTCGATCATGTCCTCGAGCTGGGTCTCGCTATTCTCGATCGATTCGATGGCGCCGTCGCGCGCCGAGAGGATCGCATTCGGCCCCGCCTCATGGACGTTCGCCGCTTTCGCCCGGATGCCGGCAAAGGCCATGGTGAAGCGGCACGGAAGGCAATGGTCCATCTTCTCGAGCGGTTTCTGGACGTCGGTGATCATCTTCTGGAAGCGCTCGACCTCCTCGGCCGCCCGTTCGGGCAGCTTGGCGTCGATCGCCTCGTTGGCCGGAGCGACCCACGGGCCGGCCTCCTTGACGTGGACCGGGCTCTGGTCGCCCGACAGCGCATTGAGCTTGGCGACCGCGTCCTGCGAATTCTTCGCGAGGTCCCCGACGGCCTTGCCGGAGCGCGACTCGATGGTGGCGCGCTTCGCCTCCGGCCCCGACATGGCGTCGAGATAATGGTGATAGAGCGCGTCGAGCCGGCCGAGCGCCCGGGCCGTCGCGCCCTGGACCTTGGTGCGAAGCGCGGAGGCGCCGTCATGGAGGTCGGCGAGCGCGGTCTCGCGGCCCATGGCGAGCTCCGCGCGCTGCCGCTCCAGGTCCGAATCGAGCTGGCCGAGATTCTCCTCGATCGCGTCGGCATGGCGGTCGGCGATCCGGCGCATGTTGGACTCGGCCTCGTCGGCGAGGCGGCGCGCGCCCTCGTCGAGCTGCCGGTAGAGCTGGAAGCTGGCCTCGGCGGCGTCGGCATAGAGGGAGCGATAGTCGCGCTCGACCGGACGCGGCGCCTCGCCCGGCTGCTGCTTCTGGCGAACGCCGCCGAAGGGCAGGGAACGCGGCGCCGAGAAAGAGGAGGAATCGACCTCGATATGGAGCGGCCTCCGCTCCGGATCGGGCGGCCCGGTCACCGGCTCCTTGCGGTCGTGGACGAAGATCAGTTCGACGATCTTGCCGTCGTCATGGCCGTGCTTGCCGCCGCCTTTCCTGCCCTTGCCGGCGGGGACCTTGCCCTTGGGCTTGCCGCCTTTCGGCGCGGCGCCTTTCTTCCGGCCGCCGGCGGCCCCGCCCTCATGGTCGTCGGCCTTCTTGCCCTTGGCCTTGGCCTGGTCCTTGGCAAGCTTGTCATGGGCCTTGCTGTCCTGCGCCGGCTTCGGCGGGGCGGGGGATGCGGGCGCCGGGCCCGGTGGCGGCGACGCGCTCGCGGGCCGGGGCGCGCGCGGCCGCGCGTCGCGCGGCGGCGCGACCGGGCCTTGCATCGGCATGGATCCGGCCCAGGGCCGGTCGAGCATGTTCGCGCCGAAGCCGTCGGGCGCGTAGAAGGAGGACATCGCGTCCATCCGGCCGTCGAGATAGAGCGGCAAGGCCGGGGAGAAAGGCGGACCGCGCGGACGCGGCGTGAGGAACGCCGGGTCGGCCGTGCCGAAATCGGCGCTCATGCGGGCGAGCGGCCGCTTCTGGAGCGCTTTCACCCCTGCCATTGGCCGAGCGGCGGCGGCGAGCGGCCGAGCTTGGCATATTCGTCGGCGACCGCCTCGGCGACATGGGCAAGGTGGATCGCGCGTTCTTCGCCCTGCGCCCGCACCGACGCGGCGAGGACGATGTTGCGGATATGGCCGCCGGCCAGGTCGACATGGAGGGCGAGCGCATCGAGCTCGCGCAGCGACAAGGCATGGGCGGTGCCGAGATGCCCGGTCCACAAGGCCCGCCGCGCCGCCGCGTCGGGCAAAGGGAAGCTCAGGATGAAGTCGAGTCGGCGGGCGAAGGCGGGGTCGAACCGGTCGCGGCTGTTCGAGGCGAGGATTGCGACGCCGTCGAAATCCTCGATCCGCTGGAGCAGGTAATTGGTCTGGGCATTGGCGAAGCGGTCGTGCGAATCCGACACTTCGGTGCGCGCGCCGAACAGCGAATCCGCTTCGTCGAAGAACAGGACGACGTCGGCATGCTGGGCGGCGTCGAGCACGGTCGAGACGTTCTTCTCGGTCTCGCCGATCCATTTGCTGGTCATCGCGGCAAGGTCGACCCGGTAGAGCGGAAGCCCGGCCTGGCGGGCGATGGCGGCGGCGGCGAGCGTCTTGCCGGTGCCGGATTCGCCGGTGAACAGGGCACGCACGCCCGGCCGGTAGCGGGCACGGACCGCGGGCCCGAGATCGTCGGCGAGCGCGTTGCGAAGCCGGATTCGGTCGACGAACAGGTCGAGCTGGCGGGCGAGCGGCGCCGGAAGGACGAGGTCTTCGCGCGAGGCGGCGCTTCGCGAGCGTCGGGCCAATGTGTCGAGCCGGCTGGCGCCGCTGTCCACCGCGGCGACCAGGCGCGGCCAATCATGCTCCTCGCCGCTGTCGGTTCCGGGAAGGCGGGCCGCGATCTCGGCGATTCGGCCGGCGCCCTGCCGATAGGTCCGCGCCGCCCGCGCCGCGCCGGCTTCGGAGAGGCCGGCCGCGCGCCACAGGGCCGCCCTTTCCTCCTCGCTCGGCAGCGGCAGCGACCATTCGAGCACCGGGAACGGCGCCTCGACCACGCCTTCGGCGCCGGCGATGACCAGGATCGGCCCGTCCCAGGGCGCGGCCGGGCCGAAGCGGAGCATGTCCCCCGGGCCGAGCGCGGCGCGGACGAGCGGCAGCATCGCGGCGGCGGCGAGCCAGCAGGCATGGTCGGCGGGGCGCGCCTCGCCGATGTCGGCGCAGCCGAGGCCGAGCGCCCCGGCGATCGCGGCGGCCGCGGTCTCGGCCTCGGTCGCGGAGGGGGAGCGAAGGACGAGAGCGACCGGGCCCGCGGCCGCGGCGAGGCGCCGCGCATAAGCGCGCGCCGCATCTTCGAAGCTTTCGGGGAGCGCGACATAATTGGCGCCGACCATCTCGACCTTGTCGGGGGCCAGGATCCGGCCGGAGAGCGCGGCGACGATCGGCGCCGGGATCGAGACCGAGCGCTCGGTGAGCGGCTGCGGCTCGTCGCCGAGCACGATGAGGCCGGCGCGCGCCGCCGCGCCGCTTGCGATCGCCACCGTGTCGAGCCCGGTCTCGGCGAAAAGCGCGGCGAGCAGGCCGGCGAGCGGGCGGGCGCCGCCGACCGGCGCCTGGGCGGCGGCGACCAGCCGCGCGGCCTGCGGGTCGGTCTCCGCGGCGAGGCAGAGGGCGGCGGCGAGCAGCTCGCCGGTGGAGAGGCCGAAGCGGCCGGCGAGCGCCGCAAGCCTTTCCTCCGCCGGCCGGTCGCGCAGCAGGCGCTCGACCTCGGCCGCGAGCGGCGGCAGCGGCGCCTGGGCGCAGAGCGCGCGAAGCGCGGCGAGGGCGAGCGCGCACAGGCTCTCGGCCGGGGCGACGAAGGGTGCGTTCATCCTTCCCCCTCGGCGGAATAGACATAGCGGACCGAGAAGCCGAGCCAGTCGACCCAGCCCGGATCGACGTCGAGCGCGCGGCGCCGCAGCCGGAGGTCGATCGCCGTCATCGGGAAGCGGACGATCAGCCGCTCCTCGGCCCAGGACAGGCGGCCGGGCTTGCGGATGAGGCAGGCGAGGTTGATCCGGCCGCTCCGGCGAAAGGCGCGGGCGAGGGCGCGGCGCCAGGCCTCCGCCCAGTCCGGGACCGGCGGCGGCTCGGCGAATTCCAGCGGCGCGAGCGCCGGGTCGTCGAAAGCAACGCGATGATGGGCGGCGAGGCCGGCGATCAAGGTCCGGCCCGGATCGGTACCGATCAGGCCGGGCCGGTCCAGCAGCCATTCACGCCAGCCGAGCCGGATCAAGGCGGGCACGACCAGCCAGAGGCCGGCATAAGCGCTGAGCATTCCTTCGGCGGGAAATTCCCGCGGGTCCTGGGCGGGCCTTTCCTCCGCCTTCCGCAGGGATTCGGCGGCCGCTTCATCCGCGGATTCGAGGGGCGCGTCGGCGGGAGGCCGGCGCAGGGCCTCCTCGCCGGCATGGGGCGGCGGGGTCTGCGCCTGCGCCTCTTCTTGCTTTTCCGTCGGAACCGGCTCGGCGGCGGGCGGCGGACCGGGGGCTTCGGCCCGGGTCTCGCCGGCCACGAGATCGGCATAGGTTTCGGCGAGCGCCGTCAGCCGGGCGCGGGCGAGGCGGAGGTCGGGGCTCGCCCGAAGCAGCAGGCGTTCGAGGAGCAGGCGCGCGGCCGGCGTCCGCGGCCCGAGCCGGCGGGCAAGCGCCTCGATCGAGTCGCGCAAAGGGCCCGGCAGGCGGGCCCGCAACGCGGCAATCCTCGCGGCCGGCGCGGCGGCGGCGTTGACGCCCGCCTCGCCGGAAGCTCCAGGGGACTGCGCGGACGTGGGCGTCACAGGCGGCACCGGCGGGCGGCCGGCGAAATGGGGCGCCGGTGCGGTCCCGGCGAGCGCCTCGATCACGAGATCCGCGCGGCCCGCTTCGACGATCTGGAGCGCGAGGGCGGGGAGGGCGACGCCGTCGTCTTTCGCGGCCGCCGCGGCGACCAGGCGCCGGACGAACAAAGCGAGCGGCAAGTCCTCCCATTCGGGCACGGCAAGCCGCCAGAACCAGCCGTTCGGCCGCCGGCCGGCGAGCAGCAGAGCGAGGAGGAGCCGGCGCGCCTCCGCGCGATCGGCGAACCAGACGCATTCGCTGTCCCAGGCGCCGTCGGCGGCGCCGTGGCGCGCGCGCGCGGTCGCCGCCCGCCACGCTTTCGCGATGGCGGCGTTGCGGGCGAAGGCGTGGCGCTGGGCCGCGGCGGCGGGCAGGCGGAGGCGGCGGAGCAGGACCAGCCGCTCGCTGTCGGGCAGGGACGTGCGGCAGCCGTCCTCGACGAAGAAGGCGGCGAGCGGCGCCCGCTCCGGCGGCCCCCCGATCCGCAGCCTCCGGACCGCGACGTCGGCCATGCTCAGCCGAGGCCGCTGACGATATGGAACTGCATCTCGCTCGACAGGGTCGTGAGTCCGGCGAGGCTGGCGGTGATCGTCGCCGACGCATGGCCGTCGACGATGTCGTCGATCACCGCCTGCGAGACGATCCGGTCGCTCGAATCGCGGACAAGGGCGGTCATTCCCTTGCGGACCCGGCTGATGTCGAGCGCGAGCATGAATCGGCCGCTGATCTTCGCCGGCGCCGGCGCTACGAGCTGGGCGGGGATGAGCTTGTCGACCGGCGAGTCCGCGGCCATCAGCAATGCGATGCGGACGAGCTCGTTGATCGCGTCCACCGCCTCCTGCTGCGCGGAATCGATGCGCGAGAATAGCCAGTCGACGAACTCCTGGAGCGTCCGCCTTTGCGTCAGCGTCAGCGCGCCCCAGCCCGGAAGGCCGGCAAGGTTGCGCAGCGGCGCCGGCCGGTCGAACTCGGACAGCATCTCCGCCCAGCCGAGCCGGACGACCGGCGCGACCTCTGCGAAGGCGGCGTGGAGGCAGGCGGCGACCTGGCCGATCCCCGTAATCTCGTTCTGGGCGAGCTGGGTCAGCGACGGCTGGCGGGCGCGGCCGGAAATGAGGTCGCCGAGGCTCGACGTCTCGCTGATCTGGACCTGCGCCTGGGCGAGCGAGAGGCTTGAGAGTCCCGCGCGGCTCAGTTGCGCGACCGCGGCGCGGCGGTTGGCGATCTGCTGATATTGGACGGCCATCGCCGACTGGACCCCGCGCAGCAGCTTGGGCGCGGCGGCAATGGCGAGGGTGCGCGGCTGGAGGATTCCGCGCATCGCCGATGCGAAAATCTGCTCGATCGTCGCCCGGGCGGCCTCGAGCCGCTCGATCTGGACCACCGCGGCATCGACCGCTGGGAACCATTTGGCCGGCGCCTCGCGAAGCAGGTCGACATAATCGAGAATCTCGTCGGGAACGTCGGGATGCTCGCGTCCGCAGGCGACCATCGGATCGACGGTGAGCGCCGAGGCGATCTCCATCGCCGGGCCGGGGGCGCGAAGCTCGGCCGCGCGCACCCGGCGCCAGACGATCGCCTGGACCTGGGTCGAGAGGATTGCCGATCGGCGGGCATTGACCGCGGCGACCCGCGCATCCTCGTCGGAGCGGAGCTGGAGCGCGGTCGCGAAATCGTGCCGCGCTTCCTCGAGCGCGACTCCGACCTGGCGAAGCCAGGCGGCGGCCTGGTCGGCCTGCTGCTCGATCGCGGTGCGAAGGTCGGTCAGCGCCTGGGAAAGCTGGTCGAACAGGGCGACCCGGCCCTCGACCAGCCGCATCAGGGCGACGCTGTTGTCGATCGCCTGGACGGCATTGGTGAAATAGTCGGATTCGTGCTTGTCCTGCGCGTCCGGTATCTGATCGGTATCGAAATAGATTTGCGCGGCGGGGGGCCGCACGCGGTCGGCGAGCAGCTCCGCAAGCGTCGGTATGTAATCCGGGTCCGAAGGCTGCGCGCTGCGCTTCTGGAAGCCGGGCACGACGATGTCGCCGAGCGGAACGCCGATCGGGCCGTTGTCGTCCGTGCCCGAAAGCGTCGCGAGCGTGTCGAGGATCGCCTGCTTGCTTGCGATGGCGTAGCTCAGGGCCTGGACCGCGGCGGGCGGGGTCAGGCGCTCGGCGATGCTCACCGTCCGCTCGACCAGGCCGGCGATCGGAAGCTGGGCCTGGATGTCGCGACTCTGGATCGGCTGGGCGACGAGATGGGCGGCGGACACCGACAGGGTGGCTGGCTGGGTCGGCCGCAGCGTCATCGTCGAGAGGACCGGAAGGATCGAGACCGGCGTCGCGCGGACGGCCGAGGCGACTGTCTTCGCCGGTGCGGCGGCGGTGATCATCCGCGATGCCGCAAGGGTCGTTGCCGGGGACCGGGTGACGACCGGCTGCCGCACGGCCGCGAGGCTGGTGACGTTCAGCGTCATGAACTTGGGCGAGAAGACCAGGCCCGGCGCGCCGGAGCGGGGCGGCGGCGGCGGCGGCGGCGGGGGCGGCGGCGCCTTGGGCGCGGCGATGCTGGCGGTCTGGGCCCCGGCCAGATAGTCGGCAATGTCCTTGGCGGTGGCGCGCGCGCTCTCGTCGCGCGAGGCGAGGTCGGCGAGCGACGGCGAGGTGACGAGGCGCGACGCCGCGTCGGCGCCGAGCATGATCTGGCGGACGCGGTAGATGTCGGCGCGGGCGCGGACGAAGCCGAGGTCGATCGCGTCGTTGGTCGCCTTGAGCCGCGAATCGACCCGGTCGAGAAAGGCCGAGATTCCGCCTTCGTCGACCAAAGCTAGCTCGCCGGCGAGGAAAGGCTGCGTCCATTGCGCGCGGAAGGCGTCGAGCGCGGCGGCGCGGCGGACGCCATTGTCCTCGACCGTTCCGAAATCGGGGATGTTCGCATTCTCGCGCCCGGCGACGACCACCCAGGGCCAGCCCGGAGCGGTCTGGCCGCTGACGCCGAGCGCCGCGCCGGCGGGCGCGTCGTCGCCGACATAGGTATAGACCATGTTGTTCGCGTCGCGCTTGCCGAACGATCCCCATTCGACCTGGCCGCCGCGCTGGGTGAACTCGACCGCGTTGATCGCGAAGCCGTCGAGGCCGCCGCCATTGGCGGTCCAGACCCGGCTGGCGGGGATTTCCAGCCTCTGCCAGGTCCCGGCGGCGGGAAGGTCGCCGATCCGCCGCGCGCCGGTGTCGCCGGCGAGCGGGGTGACGTCGGGCGCGCCCCAATAGACGCCGCCCCAGCTTCCAGCGGCGGCATTGGCGGGGTCGGTGCCCTGGCCGACGCGCAATGCAAGGCCGGTCATCTGCTGGGCGGAATGGATGTTGACCCAGAACCACAAGGTGTCGGAGGCGACGATCGGCAGGGTGGCGTGGGCGCCGGTCATCGCATGGATGCGGGCCGCGCTCGCTTCGTCGAAGCGGCGGGTGCGGGTGACGTCGACCGGGGTCTGGACGCCCGGCGGCGGGCTGTCCTCGGCGAGCGGCAGGTCGCTGTCGGGCCAGCCGATCGCGATCCCGGAGACGCTTTCGAGCAGGCGGTCGTAGCGCCGCCGCCCGCCCTCGCGCTGGACGAGCCAGTCGGTGCGGTCGTCGCGGGCGGCGATGATCGCCTGGACGAAGGCCGGATCCTCGACCTCGGTCTGCAGAAGGCCGGGCTCGTAGGAAGCGTCGGGGACGGGGACGAGCAATTCGACCGCGTCGGGCGTGCCGCGCTCGAAGGTCGCGAGCGACGCCGCCTCGCGCACCGCGAGGTCGACGTTGGAATGCGGAACCGGGACCGCCGAGACCGCCCAGCTCCCGGGGAAGAAATGCTGGCGGTGGAGCATCGGGTCATACATCCCGCTCGGCAGCAGGCCGACCGGGGGCAGGCGATAGAAAGCGGCGCGGAGCGAGGCTTCGTCGAGCGCCGGAAGGTCGACGAGATGGCCGACGAGCTGGTCGATGCGCGCCTGCCAGAGGCGCGGGTCGCCGTCCTTGGGAACCGCCTGGCCGATCGCGCGATGGGTGCCGCCGATGCGGGCGACGGCGTCGCGGTCGACGAAGCGAAGGGTCCAGTCGGCGTTGAACGCGACCATTGCCAGAGCGAGGCCCCATTCCTCCCACGGATGCCCCTCGCCGGGGAGGAGCAGCTTCTCATTGTCGAAGATCCGATAGGCGAGCCGGTTGCGCAGGGCGGGATCGTCGGGCGGAAGCGTGTAGTCGGGCCCGCCGTCGAGCGCGCTCATCTCGGCCGGCCAGAGATACAAAGCGAGCCGCGAACCGTCGATCCGCTGGAGGTCGGCATAAGGATCGTCGCGCGGGTCGGGCCCGCAGGGATCGGGCGCGCGTCCGGAGATGGTGGCGCTGACCGGCTGGGCGAGCAGGATCGCGATCCGGGCGAAATCCGCCGAGGCCTTGTCGGCGGCGATCTCGGTCAGGGCCGGGCCGAGCGTCCGCGGCAAGGCCGGGCGCAGGCGGTCCGCCATCGAATCGCCGGCGCCGTCGCCGCCGCTTTCGTCCGGGCCCGGCGCGTCGGCCGGTGGCGGCGGGGCGCCGCCGGCTAGGGCATTGGCCTGGTCGACCCGGAGGACGACCGGGAGCTGGCCGAAGGCGAGCCGGCGGCCGGCGGGCAGGGTGACGTCCTCGCCCGAGCGGGCGATGCCGAGGCCGCCGCCGAGCTGGAAGAAGGCGGCATCGGGGCCGGCGCCGATCGCGCCCGGATCGAGGAACAATTCGAGCCCGTCGACCACGCCCGGATCGAGTCCGAGGCCGCGCAGGCGCTGGAGGCCGGAGCGGACGTCCTGCTCGGCGGTCAGCGCCTTGTCCGAGACCGAGCGGCCGGTGAACGGATTGATCCGCCGCCGCCAGAAATCCGGAACGTCCGGCATCATCGGCGGATCGATCGCGAGCACATGCTCGTCGGCGAGCGATCTTCTTATCTGCTGGGTGACCTCCATGGTCCTTCTCCCGGGCCTCAGTTCATCTTCGCGAGCAGGGCGTCGATCGCGCTCGCATCCTGCTTGGCGGCGGCATCCTTGAGCAGGCCGGCGAAATCGGCCGTCTCCTCGCCGGGAATGGCGCGGAAGGCGGCGTCGAGGGCGAGCGCCTTGCCGGTGCCGCCGAGCCAGACCGCGCCCTTGACGTCGGGCCAGCCCGAACCGAGCGCCTGCTGGGCGCGGGCGAGGCCCTCGCCGAGATTGGCGCCGCTATAATCCTGGGCGATGTCGAGCACCTCGGCGGCGCTGAGGTTGAGCGTCGTGTCGTCGCGCGCCGCGGTCGAGGTGCCGAGCGTGGTCGCGAGCGCGATCCGGTCGAGGCCCGATTTCGCCACGGCGAGGTTGATCGGCGTCGCGACGGGGGGAAGCTTGGACGTGGGCGCCGGCGCCGGGGCGGGGGCCACCGGGGGCAGCTTGACCGGAGGAAGCGGGATCGGGACCGGCGGCAGCCGGACGGGCGCGGCCGCGCTTTCGAGGTCGGTCAGCACCGAAACGGTGAGGATGTCCGAATCCGCGACCTGCGGGGAGCCGAGCAAAGCGAGGGCGCGGGCGACGGCGAGCGGGGTCGCCTGGGCGTCGACCGCGGCCATGCGCGAGGTCAGGCCCAGGCGGGCGAGATTGGCGTCGACGATCGCGCCGGTGACGACGTCGTCGCCGGCCGCGGGGACGGCGGCGCCGACCGAATAGGTGCCGTAGGCGATGGCGCGGCGGCGGCTGAACCAGACCAGAGGCGCGCCGCCGTTCGGCGTCGGAAGCGCCGCCACCGCCTCCTGGAAGGCGGCCTGCCAGGCGTTGATTCGAAGCGCGTCGGCATCGGCCTGCTGCTGCGCCGCGGAATCCTGCGCCGCGGCGTCGCTCGCGCTGATGCTGCGGCTGGCGATCCGGGTCAGAAGATCGGTCGCTGCGCTCGCTCCGGACGCGCCGGGATCGGCCGGAACCGCGATCGTGTCGCCGGGCAGCGAGGCGGCGAAGCGCTGGTAGCGGGCGCGGCTCACCGGCACGAGGATCAGGATTCCGGTCCCCTGAAGCGCCTGCGCGCCGGAATCGAGGTCTATCGGCGGCAGCGCCAGCGAGTCCTCGACGACGGCGCCGATCTCGTCGGAGGGCACGAAGGCGAGGTCGACGTCGACGGTCGGCGGGAAATAGATGTGGTGGAATCCGAACTGGTCGGGCTGGATCGCGGCGGCGGGCATCTGCGCCGCCGGCGGCAGCAGGCCGAAATAGCGCGAGGCGGGGAAGACCGGCGCCTGGCCGCGCGCCTGCATGTCGGAGAGGATGTCGGCGAGATGGGCGCGATGCTGGGCGATATGGGCCTCGGCGAGGCTGCGCGGCCGCGCGGCGAAGCCGGCGTCGACGACGGCGCTGCCGGCGCTCTGGCGGCGGACCATGTCGGCGTCGATCCAGCGCACCGCGCCGCGCTCGAGCGCGACCATGGCGAGCGGAAGCGCGTCCTGCGGGATTCCGGCGCCGCCGCCGGCCGACTGGAAGATGGTGCGCGCGGCCTGGCGCCGCGCGTCGCCGAGATCGGCCGTGCCCCGGCTTTCGGGGAAGGGGATGAGGGTGACCGCGGTCGCCTCGACGATGTCTCCGTCCTGGAAGCTGCGCTGGCCGGTGAGGGTGCGCGGATAAGCGGCGATCGGGTTGGCGGTGAACTCGACCGCGCGCAGGGCGAGGATGAACAGACCGGTGCGCCGGCCGACCGGCACTCGCGGCTCCTCGCTGAGGCCCAAAGCGGCGTCGAGCTGCCGGGTCGAGGGCAGGTCCATCAGCGGCACGTCGCGGACCGCGCTCAGCATGACGAGGTCGCCCTGCGGCGTCAGGCCGAGGCCGGGCTGGATCCGGATCGTCTGGCCGGTGGTGAGCGGCATGGTCCGTACCTGCAGCCCTTCGATGATCCCGGTGCCCGAGGCGCGGGCCATGTCGGCCTGGCGCTGGCGGACATAATCCTGGTCGCGGGTGAGGTCGGCGCCGGTCAGGAAGCGGCCATCGAAATAACGCGGGCGCCGGCGCAGCCCGTCGAGGATCAGTGGGCCGGTCGAGAGCGTGTCCTCGATGCTGCTGCGCGGCACGACGTCGCCGGACAGGCCGGTCGCGCGCGCGATCTCGGCATCGTCCATCACGTCGATGGCGACGCGGGCGCCTGGGCTGGTGAGATCGTTCATGGCCGTTTCCTCTAGGATGCGGGGTCGATGAGCTTGACGGCGGCGGCGGCGCCGCCGAGCCATTTGCCGGGAAGGAAGATGAAGGGACGAAGGCTGTTGTCGACGCTGGTGGGCCGGGTGAGGTCGAGCACCGCCCGCGTTCCGGCCGGGGCCTTGGGATCGAGCGTCACCGGGATCGAGATCCGGGCGAGGAAGAGCGCGGTGAGATCGTTGCCCTCGACCTGCTCCTGGAGCGCCACCGGGCCGTCGTCGGCGCCGCCGGCGAGGCCGGTGTCGAAGGAGCCGAGGACGGCGGCGAGCATGTCCGCCGGCTTGGCGCCGGCCGCCGGCCAGAAATTCTTCGGCGCCGGCGGCGCGCCGGGCCCTTCGGCGCGGAGGATGAGGTCGAGCTGGGGCTGCTCGGCGAGGCGCGCGGGGACGAGCGCGTCGAGCGCGTCGAACGGCCCGCTCGCGAAGCTCGGCGTGTTGCCGCGCCCGCAATCGGCCGCCGAAAGGAAGATGTCGGCGACGAGGTTGACGTCGGTCGGCTTGGGGCCGCGATGGACGGCGGCGTCGAGCGCGCCCGTATCCTGCGCCGCGAACCAGCGGGCGAGGCGGATGCAATAAGGCTCGCCGATCTCGATCAGCCGCCCGAGCCGGTCGAGCGCGACGCCCGGATCGACATGGAGCTCGAGGTCGGCATCCTTGGCCGCCGGCGCGCGGACGGCGAGGCCGGCGATCGTCCCGAAGCCGACGAGATGGCGAAGCGCCATTGCGAGTCGGCCGCGATGATAGGTCTGCTCGTCGAGGAAATCGTCGGCCTGGAGCAGCACGCCGGTCGCGTAATTGACGCGCTCGGGCGCGAGGCCGGCGGCGGCGAGGGGATCGGGGACGGTCGAGGGAGGGGCGCTGGCCATGGGTCTATCCATTCGGGCGGACGGGCGGGACGGGCGGAACCGGCTCGACGATCTTCGGATCGAGGATCTTCGGATCGAGGATCTTCGGATCGAGCGGACGGAGCGGCGGCTTGAGCGGCGGGCCGGGCGGCGGAGGCGCCGGCGGGCGCGGCGGCAGCGGCGGGCGCGGCGGTGGCGGCGGCGGCGGTGCCGGCGGCTTGGGCGGCGGCGGAGGTGGAGGCGCGGGCGGCGGCGGCGCAGGCGGAGGCGGTGCCGGCGGTTTTGGCGGCGGCGGCGAC
>DASUHH010000023.1:0-19032 GCA_036273615.1 Allosphingosinicella sp.
CAGGGCGGAGCCGCCGTCATCCCGCCACGCCGACATCGCAAAATCCAGCGCGACTACGACCGCATCGCCTATAAGAACCGATGGGGCATCGAGGGCTTCTTCGCCAAGCTCAAACAATGGCGCCGAATCGCCACCCGATACGACAAGCTCGCCGCCAACTTCCTCGGCTTCATCAAACTCGCCAGCATCATGCTTTGGCTCAAATGATTAATTTGTCACTACAGCCTAGAGCGGCCTGCGATTACTTGAATCGCAGGCCGCTCTATAAGTCATTGTTGTCGCGTTGCTTTTTGCGAAAAGCCGGTACCCACCTTTTCGCGCAACGCTCTAGCCGCATCCATTTCCCACAGCGGCAGCGGCGCCGTCAAAAATCGAGGGCGGCTCAGGTCGAAACGTGACGCGCCCCGATCTCGACGATCGCTGCCAGGCCATCATACGTCGTTTAAGACCGAAAAAGAGCATATGAGCCGCCGCGCCTAATTCCGCGGTGCCGGCGGATCGGCGGCAGGGTCGGCATGGCGATGGACGAGCTTCCACGCGCCGTCCTCGCGGCGGAACAGCTCGGTGACGCGCAGCTTCATGCGCATTTCCTTGCCCCCAAGGCGGCCCTCGAAATGCTGAAGGCCCGTCCAGAAGGCGAGGTCGCCGGAAGCGCCGGAATCCATTATTTCGAACCGGTTCTTCGCCCCGGGCGAAAAGGCGCTGGCGTCCCTCCGGTAGCGCTCCCGCACGATTTCCGCGCCGCACGCGGTTCCTCCCGACGGCGGAAAGAAGGTCGCCGCGCCTTTCGTCGCGACGATTTCGTCGAGAGGCTCCGGATCTCCGCTCGAATAAGCAGTGGAGCTTCGTTCCCGCTCGGCCATGAAATCCTCGAACGATTGAGGCATTGCATATCTCCTGCCGGTTTGTTCGGACCGGGCCTCCAGCCCGTCGCCCGCAATCCGGAACGGGCAAAGGGTGAATCGGTGCCCTGCGCACCTGCGAACCATGTCGCGCCTTTCGCCGATCCGGGGCTCTTTCGGGATCGGCGGCAAATGGGTCTGCAGCAGGCCCAAGGCGGCGACGGGAGATCGATCGAAGCCATCCGCGCGGCCTAATGGCGTGTCGGAAGCAATTGGCCGCCGATTCCCATTTAAAATCAAAATGTAACCTTTTGGCGGCATAGAGCCGGGATCGCAGACCGTCTCTCCGGAATTGTCGAGCGGGGGCAATTGCTTAGGAGCTGGTCGCCGTCGAACGGGAATGATCGAAACGGAACGTTCCGGGATGGTTTCCATTCGGAATTTTGTACGCTATAGGCGGGGCGCAGGGTATAAGGGAGCAGAAAGATGACCGAACGGGAAGAGCAGATCCAGGACCGGACCGAGAAGCCGCGCCTCCAGTGGATCCGCCCCGAGCTTCATCGGCTCGACGCCGGCAAGGCGGAATTCGGCATCAACCCCCAGCCCGATCACACGACGATCACGAGCTGATCGACATTCCCTCGAGGGATCCTGCCCGACTTTGAAAAATCGAAAAAGCGGTTGGGCACCGAGCGGTCGGCACCCGTCGTCTTGCGCGCCGTGAAACGGATATCTCAGATCGCATAGCGAAGCCGCGTCATCGTCCGGCGATGCGCGGTTTCGATCCTTTCGGCCTGGGCTCGCGAAAGGGCGGTACGCCACCCGCCGGAATGGCCTCGCCGAAAGAAGGAACGGTCCTTGGCGGCTTCCGTGAATCCCGCCATTTGCTCCTGATTGCGCAGCGCATCGAAAGCGGAAAGACGCGCCGCTTTCGCGGCCTGGTCCCGCGTCACGTCAAATCCTGCAAAGCGCGCTGCCGCGGCCAGAATTGCAATCGTATCGGCTTCCATGTCCTCGTAGCGGACCAAATGCGCCGGCACATCCTTCTGGTCGAGCCAGCTCAAGACATGCCCGCTCCAATCGAGCAGGCATTGCCTGAGCTGCGGGCGCTGGGCACGGACGGAACGGCCCACCGCCGCCGACGGATCGCACATCAGGTCGATCACCTCGTCGATCGAAGCGCCGCGATGATCGGCAAAGGATAAGGCAACATCGCGCGGATCGCGGACGACGACGATGGCGCCCCTCGCGACCGAATTACCGAGCAGGGCCCTGTCGCCGGGAAGTCTTGTATAAGCGTCGTGGCACTTCATGACGAACGGATCGTCCCGCCGGTCGCGTAACTGGTCGGCCCAGGCGAGGTAGACGTCGGGCCGCATCGCGTCGATCTCATCGTCCGTGAGCAAACCGGAATCGAGCAACGTCTGGTCCTCGAACAGGCCGCGGCTGCTCGCCGTGCCATATTTGCGGCCGAGCATATTGATGTCGGCGGGCCTCTCCCCGGCGGCCGTCAGATTGGCGAGCAAGCTACGCATCCAGGTGTTCCCGGATTTGGGATAGGAAGCGAGCCAGATGATGTGCGTCATGGCGAGCCCCGCCGTTCCGGTGCGCCGTTCCAGCCGATCTCGACGGCGTTCAGGCCCTCGTCGATCCAGTCGAAACCGCTCGTCCGCGCAAGGCTGAACATCGGCGCCTGGCGCGCGATGCGCGCGGCGGCCTCGAAAGTGCGGAGCCTCCGCTCCGCCGTCGCCAGCGCGCGGGGGCGATAGACGCTGTCGCGGATCGCCTGGACGGCCTTCATTCCCCGTGGCCTGCCGATCCGATGGGTTTCGACGCGCCGGTCCTCGCCTAGGAAATAGATGGTGCCCAGCGGCAGGCCATCCGATGCGCAAGCGGGCGGCCGAACATGATATTTGAAGCATCCTGGCCGGACGGCGGCGCCGGCGGCGCTCCCAAGCTCCAGGGCTTCGATCGAATCCGTCCAGAGCATCGGACAGCCGCTGTCGCCATGGATGAGGATGGCTCCGTCCGCTCCCCAATCCACCGTGCAGAAATCATCGCCGAGGACAGGGCGGCCGCGCGCCGCCATCGCCGCCGCGACGGTCGACTTGCCCGCGGCGGGGTCGCCGCAGAACAGCACGGCCCTGCCGTCGATCGCGATGCTGCTCGCTCGAAGCACGATCCGGCCCCGTTGCTGCATTAGCAGCCCCAGCAGATTCTGCGTCAGGAAGGCGGCCGCGTCATCCAGTCGGCCCCCGGAAGCGGGTCGAACTCTGATCTCCTTGCCATCGACAAGCAGGAAAGAGGCCAGGCCGGGGATCGAGAGAAGAAGCTCCCCCTTCCCGGCCCTCCAATTGGGGCCGGTGACCGTCGAACCGGAAACAGGATCGGGTATGTCAGCGAGCCGGACGATTGCGGCTGCTTCGGCGGCTTGCGGCAAAGGAATCCGTCCCGCGAGCGGAACCTCACTGGCCAGAACGAGACCGGCGACGGAGTAGAAGAGCATCTTGCCGTTCACTCCGTCGCCGGCTCGAAAAGGGGCTACGCCCCGATCAATGCTTCGGCAGGACGGTGCCGCTGAAGGTGCCGTTATTGGTGCCGCCAACGGGATTGCCGTCGAGCCTGTTATCGCCATAGCTGTTGATGTTGGAGCCGCCGGCGGCGTTCACGCCCATCGCATTGCCGGTGATGGTGGTGTTGCCGACCCGTACGATGACCGCCGAGCCGAGGCTGATGATGCCGGTGGTGTTGTTGTTCGATACGGTCGAGTTGGTAAGCATGACCGCGATCGGATTGGTGCCCGAGGCGGTGGCATTGAGACCGGTGGTTCCGTTCCCGGAGAGCTGGACATGGTCGCCGACGACGGAGATGCCGGCCGCGCTGGTGGTTCCGTCCACCCGCATGCCGTAGCCGCCATTGTCGATCACCCGGACGTCGTTGAGCTCGGCCTTGGCGGTGACTCCGGTGCCGGGCTGGACCAGGATGCCGCCGCCCGTGGTGCTGATGCCGTTCAGATTGACGGTGACGTTGTGCATGAAGAGGAAACTGGTGGATGCCACCGTCGCCGTCGGCGCGAACTTGACGCCGATATCGGTCGAGCTGCCTCTATTGCCCATGATGATGTCGTTTTCGAGCGTGATGGAGTGGCCCGAGATGAAGTTGATTCCGGCGAGGCCCGTGCCCGCGGCGTTGATCGAGAGACCCCTGATCACGACGTCGATCGTGCCTGCGCCGCCATCGTTGATGTTCACGCCGTTGGTGCCGCTGTTGAGAATGCTCCCGAACGTGCCGCTGCAGTCGAAGGTGATGGACTTGGTGATGGTCACCGTGCCGAAGCCGCCCGGATCGAGGCAGTCGATCTCGCCGCCGGCCGCGGTCTTGGAGATCGCGCCGGCGAAGGTCTTGCACGGCGCGGTACGGCTGCACGGATTGACGTCGTCGCCGACGCCGGAGATCCAGGTGCGGGTCGCCTGCGCGTAAGCCGGTCCGGCATAAGCGAGGCCGAGGGCCGCCGTCGCGAGCAGACACGTCATCTTCGTTCCACGAATCATCTGAATTCCCCCTTGACCTGATAGGATAGATGTCCCGGTTATAGTCGATTGCGCGCGGCTCGTCACACTATCATTTATGTCATATTGAACGCCGCGAGAAGGAAAGCCGCGTTCTGGCACAACAGGGCCGGACCGGCTAAGACCCGCACCCATGTCCGTCACCCATACGCTCGACACCTCGACCAGCCGCGCCCATCCGGTGCCGGCGCCGATGAAGCGGCTGACGGTGCCGAAGCTGATGGCGATGAAGGCCGGCGAGCCGATCGTCGCCTTGACCGCCTACACGGCGCGGATGGCGCAATTGCTCGATCCGCATTGCGACCTGCTCCTCGTCGGCGACAGCCTCGGCCAGGTGATTTACGGCCTGCCCTCGACCGTGCCGGTGACGCTCGAATTGATGTGCGCCCATGGCGCCGCGGTGGTCCGCGGCTCGTGGCACGCGGTGGTTGCGATCGACATGCCGTTCGGCTCGTACGAGGCCCGCCCGAGCCAGGCTTTCGAAAGCGCGGCGCGGGTGCTGAAGGAGACCGGGGCGGCGGCGGTGAAGCTCGAAGGCGGCGAGGCGATGGCCGAGACCGTAGCCTTCCTCACCGCTCGGGGCATTCCGGTCATCGGCCATGTCGGCCTGACGCCGCAGGCGGTGAACGCGCTCGGCGGCTATGGCGCGCGCGGCCGCAGCGAGGCCGAGGCGCGCAAGATCCTCGCCGATTCGCGCGCGGTCGCGGAGGCGGGCGCCTTCCTCCTCGTCGTCGAAGGGGTGATGGAGGATCTCGCCGCCGAGGTGACCCGCGCGGTCGCCTGCCCCACCATCGGCATCGGCGCGTCGCCGAGCTGCGACGGCCAGGTGCTCGTCACCGAGGACATGCTCGGCTTCTTCGAGCGCACGCCGCGCTTCGTCAAACGCTATGACGATTTCGCGGCGCGGGTCGGCGAGGCCGCCGCCGCTTATGCGGCCGAGGTGCGCTCGCGCGCCTTTCCCGGCGAGGACCAGCTTTACCGCGCGAAAAAGTGACCTTCCGTTGCGCCGCCGGCCCCGGTAGAGGTCGCATCCGTTCATCCTGCGTATCGGCAGGGTGCGCGAACAGGCGGCGGGAGGGGCTGGCGCCTTTCATTTCTGGAGATTCGTCTTGGCGCTGAAGCCGATCGATAACGAGACCTTCTACCGCGAGGTGGACGAAGAGCTTCGGCGCGACCAGATGCTCGGCTATTGGAAGCGCTACGGCAAGCTCGCAATCGCGGGCATGGTGCTGCTCATCGCGGCGCTCGGCTTCGGCATCTGGTGGATGAACCAGCGCGAGCTCAAGCAGGGCGATCGCGGCGAAATCCTGGTCACCGCCTTCGAGGACATCTCCACCGGCAAGGCGCCTGCCGCCCAGGCGAAGCTCGACCAGCTCGCCAAATCGGGGGTGGAGGGCTATCGAGTCTCCGCGTTGCTCACCCAGGCGGACATGGCTTCGGACGCCAACCAGACCGGCAAGGCGGTGGGCCTGTTCAAGCAGGTGGCGGACGATTCGTCGCTGCCCCAGCCCTATCGCGACCTCGCCACGATCCGGATGACCGCGCTCCAGTTCGACACGCTGCCGCCGCAGCAGATCATCTCGCGGCTGAAGCCGCTCGCCGTCGCCGGCGGTCCCTGGTTCGGAAGCGCCGGCGAGATGGTCGCCGGCGCCTATCTGAAGCTCAATCGGCCGCAGGATGCGGGCAAGCTCTTCGCCGCAATCGCCAAGGACAGCAAGGTGCCGGAGACGATCCGAAATCGTGCCTCGCAGATGGCGGGGTCCCTCGGCATCGATACGGGCCAGAACATTCCGGTGGCCGGCGCAACTCAGGAAGGCAAAGAATGAAGCGACTGATCCTGGCCCTGGCCGCCCTGAGCCTTCTCGGCGGCTGCGGCGCGTTCCACAAGGCGAAGAAGCATACGCCGACGATCGGCGAGCGAATCCCCGTCCTCGCCAACGAGGCGGCGGTGGAGGTCGATCCGTCGCTCGCCTCGGTCGCGGTCATCCTGCCGCCGCCGACGGTCAACACCGAATGGGCGCAGCCGGGCGGCAACGCCTCCAAGTCGATGGGCAATCTCGCCCTCGGCGCCTCGCTCGGCCAGATCTGGCGGGCGAGCATCGGCCGCGGCAGCGGCAAGGCGGTGCAGCTCGCCGCCTCGCCAATCTATGCCGACGGCAAGATCTTCACCATCGACACCGAGGCGGTGGTCCGCGCGATCAGCCCCGAAAACGGCGCGACCCTCTGGGAGACGCAGGTACGCGGCGCCGCCTCCCGTTCGGGCACATTGTTCGGCGGCGGCGTCGCCTACGACAATGGCCGGGTCTATGCGACCAACGGTACCGGCTATGCCGCTGCGCTCGACGCGAACAAGGGCGGCATCTTCTGGACCGTCCGCCCCGGCGGGCCGCTGCGGGGCGCCCCGACCGTCGCCAACGACAATGTCTATGTGGTGACGCAGGACAACCAATTGTTCGCGCTCAATCCGGCCGACGGCACGACGCGTTGGACCGGCTCGGGCGCGGTCGAGATCGCCGGGATCTTCGGCGCAGCCTCGCCGGCCGCGGCCCAGGGCACGGTGGTTGCCGGCTTCTCCTCGGGCGAGCTCACCGCCTTCCGCTACGAAAATGGCGAGACGCTCTGGCAGGACGCGCTCGCCCGCACCAGCATCTCGACCGTCGTCACCTCCTTGTCCGACGTCGACGCCAATCCGGTGATCGACAGCGGCCGCGTCTATGCGATCGGCGAGGGCGGCCGCATGGTGGCGATCGAGCTGATCACCGGCCAGCGCATCTGGGAGCTCAACATCGCCGGCATCTCGACGCCCTGGATCGCCGGCGACTGGGCGTTCGTCGTCACCGACGCCGACAAATTGCTCTGCATCCAGCGCGCGACCGGCCATATCCGCTGGATGACCCAGCTCCCCGCCTTCGTGAAGCCGAAGAAGAAGAAGGGCGAGGTGAACTGGGTCGGTCCGATCCTCGCCGGCGGACGGCTGATCGTCGCCAATTCGATCGGCCAGCTGGTCAGCGTCAACGCGGCCGACGGCGCGATCCAGTCGACCGTCGACACGCGCATGCCGATCACCCGCGCGCCGATCGTCGCCAACAACACGCTCTACGTGCTGCACGACAACGGCATGCTCAGCGCCTGGCGCGGTTGACCGGGACGGGGCGAGGCGGCAGGGCCGCCTTCCATGCCCCGTCCACCCACGATCGCGATCGTCGGCCGGCCCAATGTCGGCAAGTCGACCCTGTTCAACCGGCTGGTCGGCAGGAAGCTCGCGCTCGTCGACGACCGGCCTGGCGTCACCCGCGACCGGCGCGAGGGCGATGCGGACCTGCTCGGTCTCGGCTTCCGGGTGATCGACACCGCCGGCTGGGAGGATGAGGATGCCGAGACCCTGCCGGGCCGGATGCGGGCGCAGACGGACGCGGCTCTGGCGGAGGCCGACGCCGCCTTGTTCCTGATCGACGCCCGAGCCGGCCTCACCCCGCTCGACGAGGAGATTGCGCGCCGGCTTCGCGGCGGCGCGACCCCGGTCATCCTCGCCGCCAACAAGGCCGAAGGCCGTGCCGGCGAGGCAGGGGTGCTCGACGCCTGGTCGCTAGGCCTCGGCGAGCCGGTTCCGATCAGCGCCGAGCATGGCGAGGGCATATCCGACCTGTTCGACCTCCTCCGCCCCTTCGTCGAACGTGAGGAGGAAGGCGAAGAAGAAAGGGAAGCCGAAGAGCAGGGGCCGCTGAAGCTCGCCATCGTCGGCCGTCCCAATGCCGGCAAGTCGACCCTCATCAACCGGCTGCTCCGGGAGGAAAGGCTGATCACCGGCCCCGAAGCCGGGATCACCCGCGATTCGATCGCGATCGACTGGTCGTGGCAGGCGCCCGACGGCGCGCGCCGCCCGGTGCGTCTGATCGACACGGCGGGCATGCGGCGCAAGGCGAAGGTGCAGGACAAGCTCGAGAAGCTCTCCGTCGCCGACGCCCGCCGCGCGATCGATTTCGCGGAGGTGGTCGTCCTCCTGCTCGACGGCACGCTCGGGCTCGAGGCGCAGGACCTCCGGATCGCCGACAACGCGCTGCGGGAAGGCCGCGCCCTCGTCATCGCGATCAACAAATGGGACGCCGCCGAGGATCAGAGCCGCCTGTTCCAGGGCATCAGGGCGGCGCTCGGCGAGGGCCTTTCCCAGGCGCCGGACGTGCCCTTGCTCGCCGTCTCCGCGCGGACTGGAAAGGGGCTCGATTCGCTCCTCGCCGCCGCCTTCGAGATCCGCGACACCTGGTCGAAGCGCGTTTCGACCGGCCAGCTCAACCGCTGGTTCGAGGACGCGGCGGAGAAAAATCCTCCGCCAGCGCCCGGCGGCAAAAGAATCAAGCTGCGCTACATCACCCAGGTGAACACCAGGCCGCCCGCTTTCGTCATCTTCGGCAATCGGCTCGATGCGCTTCCGGAAAGCTATAAACGCTATCTTCTCAATTCGATGCGGCGGGAGCTCGGCTTCGGCTCGGTACCGATCCGCCTCACATTGCGCGGCGGCCGCAATCCGTTCGACCGCTCGCGTTCATAAAGTTGCCCTTCGTCAACCCCATCTTTACCCCCGGCGCCTAGACTGGAGCGGTGGACGAGATGCAAGACGAATCCCACCTGCTGGTGAACTGGGACGTGTTCGTGCGGGCCCGCGCCGAGCTCGGCGCCGGTTTCGCGCGCATCCTCAGCTATTTCCGCGAGGATGGCGAGAAAGCGGTCGAGAAGATCGAATCGGCAATGCACCGGCGCGACACGGTCGGCCTGGTCCTCCCCGCCCATACGATGAAATCCGAGGCGCGGCAGTTCGGCGCCGAGCCGCTCGGCGCGCTCGCCGAGGAAATCGAGTTCGCCGCCCGCCGCGCGATCGAAAGCCGCTTCTTTCCCGACGAGCTGACGCCGCAGGTGGCGCGGCTGCGGCCCCTCTACGTCAAGACCATGGCCGTGCTCGACGCCGAGGCCAACCCCCTCCGCCAGCGCCACCGCGCCTGAGCTCCTAGAGCATTGTGCGAAAAGGTGGGTACCATTGAGCAGGTGCCCGCTGCCCCGCAGCGGGCAGCCATGCCGGGGGCATGGCGGGCCTGCTCAATTTTCGCGAAAAACAATGCGACAACAAAGACTTCTGGAGCGGGATGCGATTCAGACTAATCGCATCCCGCTCTAGATTCTCCGCATCGGCTGGAGCGCGCCGCGCGCCAGCGATCGCCACAGCCACTCGAACGGCCCGTAACGGAAATGGTCGAGCCACGGCTTCGACCAGGCGAGGATCAGCAGCCAGAGCAAAGGCACGACCAGCCAGGCCTCGAACCGGTCCAGCCGCCCGTAAAGGCCGAGGCCGTAGCCGTAGAAGAGGGTCGAGGCGATCAGGCTGGTGCCGAGATAATTGGTGAAGGCGGCGCGTCCAGCCGCGGCGATGCGGCGGGCGAGCGCCCCGCCGCCGCGCCCGAGCAGGACGATCAGGGCCGCATAACCGCCCGCCATCGTCAGCCGGAAGGGCGAGGAGACCAGCATATAATCGGCGAAGACCGTCGTCGGCGAGAAGCCCGACCGGATCGTCCAGCCTGCGATCAGGGCCTCCGCCGCGCCGCCGCCGAGGAGGCCGATCCAGGCGATCTTCGCATAGAGGCGTCGGTCCCAGTCCCCGGTCAGGAAGCCGCTCCTGAGGCCTGCCATGCCGAGCAGCATCAGCCCCAGCGTATCGGGCCCGGCGAGGATCAGATTGGCGATGGGCGTCAGCGCCTTGTCGGCGATCCGTGCATGGACGATTCCCGCATAGGAGCCGTGGAACTGGATGAGGTCGCGCGCCAGCGCATCCGGCGGCAGCGGGAGCAGATCGGACGCGGTCGCATGCCAGTCGGCGATGGCGCGCGCGGTCGCGCCCGGCGCCGCGGCCGCGGCTTCGGTTTCGGCATAGATCTGGGTGAAGGCGCCAGCGATCGCTGCGTCGAGCAGGAAGAAGACGATCGCGGCCGCGACCAGGCGCGGCACCGGCGCCCGGCGGAAGGAATAAGCCGCCATGCCGACGATCGCATAGGTGTTGAGGATGTCGCCGTCCCAGATGAAGTAGAAATGGACGAGGCCGAAGACGAGCAGCCAGACCATTCGCGAAAAATGGGCCAGGGCCGGCGAACGCCCGGCCGCTTCCGCCCGCTCGACGACCAGCAGCAGGCTCGCGCCGAACAGGATCGAGAACAGGCTTCGGAACTTGTTGTCGACGAGGATGAAGTTGACCAGCCAGGTTGCGAGGTTCGCGCCGTGGGCGCCGCCATAGGCCGCCGGGTTCAGATAGGCCGGCTCGGGCATGGCGAAGCTCACCACATTGACCGAGAAGATGCCCATCACGGCGACGCCGCGGACGAGGTCGAGGCTGACGATCCGCGCCGGCTCGGGCCTCGCGCCCGGCGCGGCCGGCTCAGTCGAGCGGCTTGGACTGGAGCTGGACGTAATTTTGGAGGCCCATCGCTGCGATCATGTCGCTCTGCCGCTCGAGATGATCGACATGCTCCTCCTCATTGGCGAGGATGTCGGCGAGCAGGTCGCGGCTGACGAAATCCTGGACGCTTTCGCAATGGCGGATCGCGCCCCGCAATTGCCCGACCGCCTCGGTCTCGAGCGCGAGGTCGGAGGCGATCACCTCCTCGACCGTCTCGCCGATGCGAAGCCGCCCGATGAGCTGGAAATTGGGCAGGCCGTCGAGGAAGAGGATTCGCTCGGCAAGCCGGTCGGCATGCTTCATCTCGTCGATCGATTCGGCGCGCTCGAATTCGGCGAGCCGGCCCACGCCCATATGGTCGAGCAAACGATAATGGAGCCAATATTGGTTGGTCGCGGTCAGCTCGTTCCTGAGCGCCTCGTTGAGCAGCTCGATGACCTTGGCGTCGCCCTTCATCCAGGCCTCCTTGCCGGCGGGCTTTATCCCAGCCGCGCCCGAAACGGAATTGCCGAAAAGAAGGGCTCAGGCGGCCGCCGTCTCGGCGATCACCTCGCGGGCGAAGGAGAAGCATTGCCCGCAGCGCGGCTTGCGGCCGAAGCGGGCATAGGCGCTGACCGGGCAGGCGGCGCCGTCGCGTGCGGCGGCGCGGACGTCGCGCTCGCGAATCGCATTGCAGACACAAACGATCATGGGCGCCTTATAACGCTAATGCGAATTGATCGCAATAAAATTCAGCGCCGCTCGCGTCTGATCGTCAATTTGAGCCCGGACCAGGTCTCGTCGACCGCGCAGACCTTCACGTCGACCAGCCCGAGCGGAAGCGCGAGATCGCGGATCGTGTCTTCCGAAATGTCGGTCGGAACCTTCGACGCCTTCTTCGGCCATGACACCCAGAGGAAGCCGGCCGGCGCAAGCGTCGGCAGCAATGCATCCAGCGCGCGAGCGAGGACGGCGCGCTCGATCACGAAGATATGGGCGGCGTCGAGCGGCGCGGCCGGCGCGGCGAGCAGGTCAAGCGCCAGGCCGGCGGCATCGATCTCGGCGCGGACCGAATCCGGCATCCCGTCCCACCAGACCCGCTGGCCGTCCTTCAGCGACAGCTTCCTCGCGAGCGGCGCTCCGGAGTATCCGGACACGTCAAATCTTTCGTTTGACTGGGGATTGCCGGGGGCGATCCGCATCCGGACACCCGGACACGTCAGCCCATCGCCGGCCGCCGCGCGCCGAAATGCCGCGCGGCGATCCAGGCAATCGGGATTCCGACGAGGATACAGTGCGAGAAGAGGGCGTTGCCGATCCCCCAGGCGGTGTGCGGCAGCGGCGCGCTCGGCCAGCGCAAAGGCTTCACCACCCAATACATGATCAGCCAGAGCAGGATTCCGTAAAGGATGCCGGCGAGGATCGGTCGGCGCAGCAATTGCGGAAAGCGCGGCGCGACCAGGAAATAGGCCGTCACCATGCAGGCCATGATCGCATAATGGACGGCGAGGCCGACGATCGCCCAGCCCGCGCCGCCGGTCCGCGCGGCATCGCCGAACGGCCCGCTGGCGACGTAGCGGAGCACCGGCGCCGGCTCCATTCCCGCCATGCCGGCGAAGACGAAGGCCGAAAGGATGTCGAGCGTCCCGGCGATGAACGTGGCGAGCGCGATCGATCTCAGCATGGAGCCCTCCCTCGCGTCCAGGCTCGTCCCCGCTCCGCGGTCTGTCAAGCGAGCGCGGCGTCGGCGCCCATCAGAGTCGGGAAGAAGCCTTCGTGGGCGCGGCGGAGATCTTCGAGGGAGACGACGCCGTCATTGTGGAGACCGGGGCCGCCGCCGATCCAGATCGCGTCTCCGCCGCTGCACCCTATCCGGCTTGCCGCGAGGCCCATCTGCTCCGCTCGTTCCTTCACGCGATAATCGTCGCCTTCACCGACCGCGACGATGTACCGACCTTGATCCTCGCCGAACATCTGGACCGCGAGCGGAAGACGACCGCGGCGGGTCCATTGCGGATCGATCGTCGCGCCCATGTTTCCGGCAAGCGCCATCTCGGCGATTGCGACCAAGAGGCCCCCATCGGAAATGTCGTGGACGGCAGTGACCAGGCCCTCGTTCACCGCCTCTCGGATAAGCTCGCCCGCCCGCCTTTCGGCTGCGAGGTCGACCGGCGGAGGCGGCCCGTCCTCGCGGCCGTGCATTTCGCGCAGCCAGAGCGATTGCCCGATATGTGTGCCGCGGCCCGTGCCGCCGATTACCCAGAGATGATCATCCTCGTTCTTGAACCCGATCGTCATCGCCTTGCGCCAGTCCTGGAGGAGGCCGACGCCGCCGATGGCGGGGGTGGGAAGGATGGCGCTGCCGGTGCCGTCCTCATTCTTGGTCTCGTTGTAGAGGCTGACATTGCCCGAGACGATCGGGAAGTCGAGCGCCCGGCAGGCTTCGGCCATGCCCTGGATGCAGCCGACGAACTGGCCCATGATCTCGGGCCGCTGCGGGTTGCCGAAATTCATGCAGTCCGTGGTTGCAAGCGGCGTCGCGCCGACCGCGCAGAGGTTGCGATACGCCTCGGCGATCGCCTGCCTGCCGCCCTCGACCGGATCGGCGCGGCAATAACGCGGAGTCACGTCGCAGGTGACGGCGAGCGCCTTGTCGGTGCCGTGGACTCGAACCACCGCCGCGTCGCCGCCCGGCCGCTGCACGGTGTCGGCGCCGACCATGTGATCATATTGCTCCCAGATCCAGCGGCGGCTGGCGAGGTCGGGCGAGGCCATCAGCTTCAGGAGATCGGCGGCGACGTCCTTGCTCTCCGGCACGTCGGCCAGCGCCGCCGGCTTCGGCGTCGGCACCCACGGCCGGTCGTAGCAGGGCGCGTCGTCGGCGAGCGGGGCGAGCGGGATGTCGGCGGCGACGTCTCCGTTCCATTTCAGCACCAGCCGGCCGGTATCGGTGACATGGCCGATCACCGCGAAGTCCAGCTCCCATTTGCGGAAGATCGCTTCGGCCTCGTCCTCGCGGCCTGGCTTCAGCACCATCAGCATCCGCTCCTGGCTCTCCGAGAGCATCATCTCATAGGGAATCATCCCCTCTTCGCGGCATGGGACGGCGTTCATGTCGAGCTCCAGGCCGACCCCGCCCTTCGACGCCATCTCGACCGAGGAGGAGGTGAGGCCGGCCGCGCCCATGTCCTGGATGGCGACGATCGCATCGGAGGCCATCAGCTCCAAACACGCCTCGATCAGCAGCTTCTCGGTGAACGGATCGCCGACCTGGACGGTGGGGCGTTTCTCCTCGCTGTCCTCGGTGAAGTCGGCCGAGGCCATGGTCGCGCCATGGATGCCGTCGCGGCCGGTCTTGGAGCCGACATAGACGACCGGATTGCCGATGCCGGCTGCCGCCGAATAGAAGATCCTGTCCTGATCGGCGATTCCGACCGTCATCGCATTGACCAGGATGTTGCCGTCATAGGCGGCATGGAAATCGACCTCGCCGCCGACGGTCGGAACACCGACGCAATTGCCGTAGCCGCCGATTCCGGCCACGACGCCGGCGATCAGGTGCCGCATCCTTGGATGGTCGGGCCGGCCGAAGCGGAGCGCGTTCAGATTGGCGACCGGCCGCGCGCCCATCGTGAAGACGTCGCGAAGGATTCCGCCGACGCCGGTCGCCGCGCCCTGATAGGGCTCGATGTAGGAGGGGTGGTTGTGGCTCTCCATCTTGAAGATGGCCGCCTTGTTGTCGCCGATGTCGATGACGCCGGCATTCTCGCCCGGCCCCTGGATCACCCAGGGCGCGGTGGTCGGCAGGGTCTTCAGATGGAGTCGCGAGCTCTTGTACGAGCAATGCTCCGACCACATCACCGAGAAGATGCCGAGCTCGGTCAGGTTCGGCGCGCGTCCGAGCGCGTGGAGGACGCGCTCATATTCCTCGGGCGAGAGGCCGTGCTCGGCGACGATCGTGGGCGTGATGGATTCGCTCATGCCGCGCTGTTAGCGACGGCCGACGGGCTTGTCCCCCCCGCTCGCGCGGGGAGGAATCAATTCAGGCGTCGCAGCCCTGCGACTTCTTGCCGGGGGCGCTGTAGCTGATGTGCGCTGCGTTCGCGCTCAGCGAATAGCCGGTCGCGGTATAAGGCGGCTTGCCGTCCTTCGCGGTGAGGATGGTGCCGCTTCCCGGCTCCTTCTTCGTCCGCACCGACACCGTATTGTTGGTGTAGAAATCGGCATAGAGGAGGCTGTTGTCGTCGCAGCGATAGGTGCGGCTCGCCATGATCATCGGCGGCGGCGCGACCGGCTTCGCATTCTGAAGCTGGGCGGCCTGCGGATCGTCATCCTTGGGGACGATCGTGGTCGGCTTGGTGTTACAGGCGCCGAGGGCGAGGATCGCTCCCAGCGGGGCGAGGAGGAGAATGGGGGTACGGGTCTGCATGATCATCCACTTCAGGAACCGAAGGCCTTGCGTCAAGACCGTTTTATCACGGTATTCCCGCAAACGGTCGCGGGGTTCGACAAAGTGGGACATATCGGTTAATCATATTGCTGAGAAAACAAAGGGGTGGAGAGCGAACGCTTCGTGCAGAGAGTCCGCATCGGCCTGACCGGCCTTGCCTTCGTTTTCATTCTCGTCCTGCTCGGGGCAGTGTTCACGCGCAGCCCGACCGACGAATCGCCGATCACCGGAAACATGATCGAACGCCAGCTCAAGGGCGGCAATCATGGCGCCGCGGCCGCGCCCGAAGCCAACCAGGCCCTGCCCAAGGAGCCGCTGGCGCAGATCGGAGTCGCGCCCGGCAATGCCGACCAGAACAATGTCGCGCCGGCCGGCGGCGGCCAGGCCCACTGATTCCCGGCCCGGCCGCGTCCGGCGGGCACGACCAACATATTTATCCACAGGAGAGCGTGGCGAACATTTCTGGAACCCAGAGAAGAACAAACCACGAAATTGTGCCTGAATTGCCTCTAAGGGCATGAAATCCCCAAAAAAGGCATGAAATCCCCTTCCATCCCGCGTGCGGCGATGTTATCCACGCCACCCTAAGTTTCGGGGCATTTCTCTGGCGGACCTTCAGGTCACGCGGAGCGCGGCGGACGCGTCTCCGCGAACGGGGAAATCGCGCCTGGTGGAGTGAACAGGGGCGTGGAGATCGACGACTTCTTCCAGGGAAGCGCGCTCAACGCGGTGGATGCCAAGGGGCGTCTTTCCGTGCCCGCCTTCGTGCGCTCGGTCGTCGAGCGCCGCTCCGACGCCAAGGCGGTCGTGATCGGCGCGCACGAGATCGCGCCCTGCCTCACCGCTTACGGTCGCGGCTATGCCCGCGCCCTGTACGGCGAAATGGAGCGCCGCCGCCTCGTCGAGGAGGAGAAAGGCGGCACGCTCGAAGACCATTATGCCCGGGCCCGCCGCCTGTTCGGCCTGACCGAGGACGTCCCCTACGATCCGAGCGGCCGCATCGTCCTGCCCCCGATGATGCGCCGCAAGGGCAAGATCGACGATCTCGCTTTGTTCGTCGGCATCGGCGCCATGGTCGAGATCTGGAACCCGCGCCTCGCTTTGGAGCAGGGCGGCCGGGACCTGCGAGAGATCGCCGCCTGGCGTCTCGAAGAAAAAGGCATCGCCCCGTGAGCCCCGCCGCAAACGTGCCCGCCCCGCACGTTCCGGTGATGCTCCCGGAGGTGGTGGCCGCGCTCGCAATCGCCCCCGGCGAGACGCATGTCGACGGCACGTTCGGTGCCGGGGGCTATAGCAAGGCCATGCTCGATAAAGGAGCCGCGCGCGTCTTCGCCTTCGATCGCGATCCCGACGCGATCGAGGCGGGCGCCGGTATTGCGGCTTCGAGCGGGGGGCGCCTGACGCTTGTGCCGGAGCGTTTTTCCCGGATGCGTCAGGCGCTGTCCGCCCGCGGCGTCGATGCCGTCGACGGAGTCGCGCTCGACATCGGCGTCTCCTCGATGCAGCTCGACCGGCCCGAGCGCGGCTTCTCCTTCCAGTCCGACGGCCCGCTCGACATGCGGATGGGCCGCGAAGGCGAGAGCGCCGCCGACTTCCTCAACAATGCGTCGGAAGAGGCGATCGCCGACATAATCTGGCGCTACGGCGAGGAGCCGAAATCGCGCCGCATCGCCCGCGCCATCGTCGCCGCGCGGCCGATCGAACGGACCGGCCGGCTCGCCGAGATCGTCCGCCGCGCCGCCGGCTGGCATGCGGGAATGAAGAAGGATCCCGCCACCCGTACCTTCCAGGCGATCCGAATCCACCTCAACGAGGAATTGAGGGAGCTGGAAGGCGGTCTCGAAGCCGCCGAGCAGGTGCTTCGTCCCGGCGGCCGGCTTGCAATCGTCACCTTCCACAGCCTCGAGGACCGGCTGGTGAAGCGCTTCCTCAAGGAAAGGAGCGGCGACGTTCCTTCCGGCTCGCGCCATTTGCCCGAACGCACCCGCGCCGCGCCGGCGCCGAGCTTCGATGCCGTCGCCAGGCCGCTCCGCGCCGGCGAGGACGAGACGAGACTCAATCCGCGGGCGCGGTCGGCGACCCTGCGCGTCGCCCGCCGCACCTCCGCATCGCCTTGGGTTCAGGAAAGGGTCCCCGCATGATCATGAGGGGTTTCAAGTCCGTCCTCTGGGTCGGCGCCGTCGGCGGCGCCGCGCTCTCCTGCTACATGGTGTCGCTACGGGTCGCGACCGAGCGGGCAGACCTTGCCAGGGTCGAGCGCCAGATCGTCGCCGCCAAGCGCGACATCCGCACCTTGCATACCGAGCTCGACACGCGCGGCCGCCTCAGCCAGCTCGAGGATTGGAACACCAACGTGCTCGCCCTCTCCGCGCCGAGCTCGAGCCAGTACGTCAAAAATGGCACCGCGCTCGCCCAGCTCGCCACCCGCGAGCAGACGGTCGGCGACCGCGCCGGCGACGTGCGGCTGGCCTCGGCCGAGACCGGCGCGGCCGCCGCCCCGGCCCAGGCCGCACCGGCCGCTCGCCCCGAAGCGACCAGGCCCGCCGCGCCCGAGACCGCAACGCTGCCGCGCGTCGTCGAGGCGGTCGCGACGGCACCAGCGCCGCATCGGGCCGGTCCGGTCCGCAGCGCCAGCTTCGAGATTCCCGAAAGCTCCCCCGAGACGCTCCCCGAAACGCCGCTCGCCCGGAAGGCGGGGCCGGCAAAAGCGCATGCCGCCGCTGCCGACGGCGATCGTGCCGAAGCCGCGCCCGGGCCGGCGCGGAAAGCCAGGGTCGCGAAGGCCGATCCAGTGCCGGCAAGAAAGGCCAGGCCGGCGGCAATCGCCGAGGCGGCTCCCGCGCGTTCGAGGAGGATGCGAGTCGCGGCGACGGATGACGCCGTCCCCACGCGTGCGAGGAAGATGAGGACCGAAGCGAAAGGCGACGGGGCCGCTCCGGCCGGCCGCGGCGCGCGCGGCGCGACTCGTGCCGCCCGCGCCGATGCCCGGGGCCCCGCCAGGCCGGCGAAGCCGCATCCGGCCAGGCTCGCGCGCGCCGACGGTGCGCCGCGTCCGCCCGCATCCGGCCACCGGGGCGGAGCGCAATGACGGCGATCGCCGCGACCTTCGACCAGATTCCCAACGCCGGGGGGCGCCAGGACGGCCTCTCGCTCACCTACCACCGGCTGATGCTGGTGATGCTGGTCTTCGCCGGCGTCACCGCTCTGGTCGCCGGGCGCTTGCTTTACCTCCAGATGTTCACCGACCGCGCGACCGGTGGCGAGATCGTCAATCCGCTCCTCCCGGCGCGGGGCGACATCGTCGACCGCAACGGCGTTCCGCTCGCCCAGACGATCGATTCGTGGACGATCGCAATCCATCCCAACCGCCTGCTCGGCAATCCCGACGAGCTTGCGGTGAAGCTCAACCAGCTCATGCCCGAGCACAGCATCGACGATTACCGGCGCGTGCTGAAATCGGGCAAGCCCTTCGCCTATCTCGCCCGCCGCGCGATGCCGGAGCTGGTCGATGCGGTGAACGCGCTCGGCGAGCCGGCGATCGAGTTCAGCCGCGAGCCCGAGCGCCTCTATCCGCAGACCTCGCTCGCCGGCCATGTCCTCGGCTGGACCGACATTGGCGGCCACGGCGCCGCCGGCATGGAGCGGGTGCTCGATGCCCGCCTCAGCGATCCGATGACCCGCGGCACGCCGATCGCGCTGTCGATCGATACGCGCGTCCAGGCGGCGGTGGAGAGCGAGCTCTCCGCGGCCATGGAG
>DASUHH010000024.1:0-148415 GCA_036273615.1 Allosphingosinicella sp.
GCTGAATCCTCCCCGCTCGCGGGGAGGGGGACCGGCCGTAGCCGCAGGCGGAGGCTGGTGGAGGGGGGCGGCCGTTTGGCACGACCTCGTATTCAAGACGCCGCGTGGGTCTCCGGGCGCCCTCCACCAGCCTACGGCCGGTCCCCCTCCCCGTTCCGGGGAGGAATCATCTCACTCCGCCAAAGTCGCTTCGCCGGTAATCCGGAAGCTCGTCCCCGCCCCCGCCGCCTGCGGCAGGCCCGCGCGCTCGACCGGCTGACCGCCCCCGACCCACGCTTCCACCGGCCCCGCCTCGATCCGCCGCACGCCCTGCGGGTCGACGATGCTGAGCGCGCGGTCCTTGAGGGTGAAGGCGACGTGCCGCGTCTCGCCGGCCTTCAGATGAATGCGCTGGAACCCCGCAAGCGCGCGGATCGGCGCGCCGGCCGCGCCGGGATGGGCGAGGTAAAGCTCGACCACCTCGTCGCCGTCGCGGCTTCCGCTGTTGGTGACGTCGGCGGAAATGGTGACCGATCCCTTCGCCGGCACCGTCGCCGCGCTCGGCCGCACGTTCGCGTAGCGGAAGCTAGTATAGCTCAGGCCATAGCCGAACGGATAAAGCGCCTCGCCCCTGAAATAGCGGTAGGTGCGGCCCGCCATATTATAATCGTCGAAGGCGGGGAGCTGGTCGACCGACTTGTAGAAGGTGATTGGAAGCCGGCCGGCCGGGCTGTAATCGCCGGCGACCAGCCGCGCGACCGCGTCGCCGCCCTCCTCGCCCGGATACCAGGCCTCGACGATCGCCGGCACATGCGCGTCGGCCCAGTTCACGCCCAGGGCGCTGCCGTTCATCAGCACGAGGATCAGCGGTTTGCCGGTCGCCTGGACGCGCTCGAGCAAACGCTCCTGCGGCCCCGGCAGGTCGATGCTGGTGCGGTCGCCGCCCGAGAAGCCGGGCGCCTCGACCTTCATCTCCTCGCCCTCGATCCGGGCGGAGAGGCCGCCGACGAAGATGACGAGATCGGCCTTGCGCGCCGCCTCGACCGCCTTGTCGCCATTCTGCTCGGGCGTGCTCCACACGAGAACTTGCTCGCCGCGCGCGCCGCGCTGGAAGGCCTCGACCCGGATCGGATAATGGTGGCCGCCTTCGAGCGCGATCCGGCCCGCGGCGATCGAGGGCGCGTCGCCGACGCCCCATTCGTCGGTGACCAATTTATCGCCGATCCACACGCGATAGCCGTTCTGGCTGAGCACCCGGAAGCTGTATTCGCCGCTCTGGGGCGGGGTGATGAAGCCGGTCCAGCGCATCGAGCTCTCGCGGTCGCCGCGCCAGGTGAAGGCGGCGTTCGGCGCCATTTCGGTGGCGGTCGGCGCGCCCTTCAGGTCGACGCCGGCGAAGCTCTCGGCCTTGAGGCCGTGGGCATGGCAATCGGCGTCGGCGCAGAGCGCGGAATCGGGCACCGGCGGCTCGGCCGGCCCGATCAGGCCGGTGCCCTGGACGAAGACGATGTTCGACTGCGGGAAGCGGGCGCGAAGCCCGTCGAGCACCGTGACCGGCCTGGACGGCGTGCCGTAATAATTGCCGATCAGGGCGTCGAGGCTGTCGGCATTGGGCCCGATCACCGCGATCGTCCGCGGCGCGGCGCGCAGCGGCAGCAGACCGCCCTCATTCTTCAGCAGCACCATCGAATCCTCGGCCATCTTCAGCGACAGCGCGCGGTGGGCTTGGGTGTCGTTGTCGGCCGGGGTGATGGCGGGGAAGACCTGGCTCGGCGGGTCGAACAGGCCGAGCCGGATGCGCGCCTCGAACAGCCGGCGCAGCGAATTGTCGATCACCGATTCCGGCATCATCCCGCGCCGCACGGCGTTGACGATCGGCCCCTGCTCGGTCGTCCAATTGTTGCGGAAATCGCCGCAGATGAGGTCCATGCCCGCCTTGAAGGCCAGCGTCACGCCTTCCTCGGGCGTCTTCACATAATGGAGCGCGTCGGGCCGGTAGATGTTCGCCGCCGCGCCGCAATCGGAGACGACATAGCCCTTGAAGCCCCAGCTGTCGCGCAGGACGTGCTGGAGCAGCTCACCATTCGCGCAGGCCGGCACCCCGTCGATCGCATTATAGGCGCACATGATCGACTGGACATTCGCCTCGGTCACCGTCGCCCGGAAGGCGGGGAGATAGGTGTCCTCGAGATCGTGGCGCGACGGATGGACGTCGGTCTTGTGCCGCGTCGATTCCGGGCCGCTGTGCACGACATAATGTTTCGAGGTGGCGATCGTCTGGAAATATCTGGGATCGTCGCCCTGGAGGCCGCGGATGAAGGCGATGCCCATCCGGCCGGTGAGGTAGGGATCCTCGCCATAGGTCTCCTGTCCCCGGCCCCAGCGCGGATCGCGGAAGATGTTGATGTTGGGCGACCAGACGGTGAGCCCCCGATACCAGTCGGCGCCGCCGTCGGGATGGCGGGTGGCGACATATTTGGCGCGGAACTCGATTCCGATCGTGCCGGCGACCTCGTGCATCAGCGGCTGGTCCCAGGTCGCCGCCATTCCGATCGCCTGCGGGAAGACGGTGGCGATGCCGGCGCGCGCGACGCCGTGCAGCCCCTCGTTCCACCAGCCGTAGGCAGGCACGCCCAGCCGCGGAATCGCCGGCGCGAAATTGCCGAGCTGCCCCGCTTTCTCGTCCAGCGTCATCTGCGACACGAGCGCGGTCGCGCGCTGCTCCGGCGTCAGCGCGGTGTTCCGCCACGGCCGAGCCGGCGCCTGCTGCGCGGCGAGGGGCGCCCCAAGCGCCACGGATGCGAACAATGCGGCGAGCGCCGGAGCTTTATGGGTCACCCTCTTCCTCCCTGTCCCTTCGTCGGGCAATTTTGTTAACGCTACCATAGACAGGAGGCGTCACGGAAGATGCGTTCTCACAATCGCGGATCGACCGGCTCGCTCTCCATCGCCAGCACGCCGAAGACGCATTGGTGGACCCGCGTCAGCGGCGCGTGCTCGACGAATCGGTGCAGCGCCTCGAGGCCGAGGGCGAACTCGCGAATCGCCATCGAGCGCTTCAGCCCGAGGCGGCGGCGGCGAAGCCGCTCGAGATTCTCCGGCATATCGTAATCGGGGCCGTAGATGATGCGCAGATATTCCCGGCCGCGACATTTGATCGCCGGCTGGAGGAGGCCACGGCGGCCGCGGGCGACGAAGGAGAGCGGCTTCACCACCATCCCCTCTCCGCCAGCCGCGATCAGCTCTTCCCACCAGGCGATCGCATCGCGCACCTGCGCCGCGTCGTTCAGGTCGACGCGGCGATGGGCGGTGGCGACCAGCAGCGCCGGATCCGCCGCGGCGAGGCGGTGCGCCTGCCCCATATGCCAGAGATGGTCCTTGTCCGAATGGACCGCCGATTCGCTCGCGAGGAGGTGGAACGGCGCAATCCGCACATCCTCGATTCCGGCGAACGGCGCGACGTAGCGATTATAGGCGTCGCGGAAACGGCGGGCATCGGCCAGACGCGCGTCCGAACGCGCGGCGAGATCGCCGACCGCGACGCCGCGCGCCCGCGCCGCCGCCAGGGCGCCGGTCAGCGCTTCCAGCCCGGGCACCGCCGCGGCGCCCACCGGCGCATATTGCCGGTCGACCAGAGCCTGGGCCTTGAGGCTCCACGGCATGATTTCCGCATCCCACAAGGCCCAGTCGCTGCCCAGCTCCTCCCAAAGGCCGGCCGCCTCCATCGCCCTATCGACGCGGTGAAGGGCCGCCGCTTCCACCTCGGGATCGTTGAAGAAGCGGCGGCCGGTGCGCGTCATCACGACGCCGCGTTCCCCGCCGGCGATGCCGAACCGTTTCCCGGCCGTTTCGAGCGTCCGCGCGAGGAGGACCAGGGCGCGCGAGCCCATATGCTTTTCCTCGACGACCAGTTCGCGATGGTCCTTGGTCCCGTAATAAGCGAAGGCCTCTTCCGGGCGCTCCAGCCACCCCTCCTCGCCGCTCGTCTCGGCCGGGGACATGGTCGGCGGAAGATGGATCAGCCAGCGCGGATCGACCGCATAACGGCTCATCACTTCGAGCGCGCCGGCCGAATTCTCCTCGCGCACGACGATGATCCCGAGATCGCGAGTCTCGATCGCCTGCTTGCCGAGCACGTCCTGGAGGTCGAGCTGGAGACGGCCGGTCTCACCCGCCGCCGCCGGCTCGCGAAGCGGCCGGACCGGCTCGTAATAGGTCCGCGCGGCCGGAACCGAGACAAGGTCCATCTCGGGATAGCGCAAGGCGGTGAGCTTGCCGCCGAAGCAGCAGCCGGTGTCGATGCAGAGCGTGCCGTTGACCCAGTTCGCCTCGGGCACCGGCGTATGGCCGTAGACGACCTTCGCCTTCCCTTTGTAGTCGGCCGCCCAGTCATAGCGGACCGGAAGGCCGAATTCGTCCACCTCGCCGTTTGTCTCGCCATACATTGCGAAGCTGCGCACCGCGCCCGATGCGCGGCCCTGCATCTCCTCCTTGAGGCCGGCATGGGCGACGACCAGCTTGCCGCCGTCGAGCACATAATGGCTGACGAGGGTGTCGAGCCAGTCGCGCATCTCGCGCGCGAGCTCCGGAGGCTCGGCGGCGAGCTGCTCGATCGTCTCGGCGAGGCCGTGGCTCGCCTTGACGTTGCGGCCGGAGAGATGGCGCTTCAACTTGTCGTCATGATTGCCGACGACGGCGAGCGCGGTGCCGCTCTCCACCATATGCCTGGCGATGCGCAGCACGTCGGGCGAACGCGGCCCGCGATCGACCAGGTCGCCGATGAAGATGGCGCGGCGACCGTCCGGCGGCGTCACCCGCACCGTCTTGTCGTGCCAGTCGACGACATAGCCGAGATCGGCGAGCAGCCGCTCAAGCTCGTCGGCGCAGCCGTGGACGTCTCCGATAATGTCGAACGGGCCGGTCTCTTCGCGTCTGTCGACCCACAAGCGGGTGCGGCCGACGGCGGCGGCGTCGACCTCCTCCGGCGATCTCAGCCTGTGGACGTAGCGCAGCCCCTCGCGCTGCAGGCCGCGCATCGAGCGCTTCAGCGACTGCATCTGCCGTCGCACCGGGCCGGCGCCGAACTGGCGGTCGGGGCGCGACGCATTGCGCGCCACCGCCAGCGACTCCGGCAGGTCGAAGACGATGGCGACGGCGAGCGCGTGCCATTTGCGGGCGAGCGCGATCAGGCCCTTGCGCGACTCCGGCTGCACGTTGGTCGCGTCGACCACGGTCAGCCGCCGGTTCTTCAGCCTCTTCTCGACGATCGCATGGACGATGTCGAAGGCGTCGCCGGTCGCCGACTGGTCGGTCTCGTCGTCCGCCACCCAGCCGCGGGCGCGGTCGGACGAGATCACCTCGGTCGGCAGGAAATGCTTCGCCGCGAAGGTCGACTTGCCGGTTCCGGAGGCCCCGACCAGCAGGACCAGGGCGAATTCGGGAATCTCGATCAGCATCGCTCGAACACCCCCATCTGCGTCGGCGCGCCCTTGTCGGGATCGGCCGGCCCGATGCCCTCGAACCGCACCTCGTAGCCGTTGGCGCCGGCGACGCTTCGCGCCCAATGCTCGAACTCGGCGCGGCTCCATTCGAAACGATGGTCGGGGTGCCGCATCGCGCCCTCGGCCAGGCCGGCAAGCAGCCCATTATAGTCGCGGTTCGGCGTGGTGACGACGATCGCGCCGGGGCGGGCATGGCCGAACAGGGCCTGCTCGAAGGCGGGAAGCCGCTCCGTCTCCATATGCTCGATCACCTCGACGACGGCGGCCGCGTCGAAACCGGCGAGCCGCGCGTCGCGATAGACGAGCGACCCCTGGAGCAGTTCGATCCGCTTGCGCTGGAGGTCGGGCATGCGCTCGAGGCGGAGGCGATCCATCGCCACGGCGAGGACGCGCGGCGCCACCTCGACGCCGACGATGCGCGTGAACTGGCGCTCCTTCAGCAGGGCGCGGAGCAGCCTGCCCTCGCCGCAGCCGAGATCGAGCACCGACGCCGCGCCGAGCGCCTTCAGCGTCTCCACCACCCGCTCCATCCTTTGGTCGTTGAGCCGGATCGGCTTTTCGATCGCTTCCTCGGCGGAATCGCGGGCGGCGACCTCTTCCGCATCCTCCGCTTCGACCTTCTCGTCGAGCGCGGCGGTGGCGGAGCGGACGAGCGAACGGAAGCCGCCGAGATAGCGCTTCACGATCAGCTCGCGCTCGGGATGGGTTTCGAGCCAGCCCTCGCCCTTGCGCAGCAGCTTCTGGACCTCGTCCTCGCCGACATAATAATGTTTCGCATTGTCGAGCACCGGGATCAGCACGAACAGATGGGCGAGCAGCGCCGAGAGCCGCGCCTCGCCGCGCAGGGTCGCCTCCGCATAGGGGCTGGCGCCCCACTCGGGATGGGCCGGGTCGAGCGGGATCTCCCGCAAAGCCACACTATAGCCGAGCGGCTCGAACAGGCGCGCGACGAGATTGTCGCCGCCGCCGCGGACCGGGAGCGGGTTGATCACTGCCTCCAGCGGAAGCGGCGCGTCGGCAAGCTCCTGCCGGTGTCTGGAACGGCCGCCCATCGCGGTGCCGAAGGCGCGGCCGAGCGCCACCGACAGCAAAGACGAGGCGGCATAGGGACGGTCGGTGACATATTGGTCCTCGACGCCGCCCCCCTTGCCCTTGCCGCGGACCAGCGCGACCGGATCGACCTCCACCGTCAGCGCGGCGGTGCACCGTTCCTCTCCCGCTTCGGGATAGAAGATGGTGGCGCGGCCGAAGGGAAGCTCGATCTCGTGGACATTGTCCGGATGCTTCATCAGCAGGAAGCCGAGCTCGGTCGCGGGACGATGAGTGGTGGTGAGGGTCAGGAGCATCTGTCTTTGTCCGGAAAATGAAAAGCCCTTCCGAAGCAGTTCCGGAAGGGCTGCGGGGAGGCGGATGAGACGGGGAAACTCTCGCCTATGGGGCAGCCCGGCTGTGAGGATTGGCATAGCCGGCCGGTCGGAGGGCATGCGAATGGGCGCCGCTCGCGGATGCAAAAGCAATGAGAAAGAGGCCGCTGTGCATGGCGCTCTTATTCGCCGGCCGCCGCGACCGGGTCAAGCGTCAGCCGAACGCCGTCGTCGGCAGCGCATCGAGGTAGAAATCCTCCCCCCTGCTTTTGCCGGGGAGGACCTTGGAGCTAACCCAGCGCCTTCTTCAAAAGCTCGTTGACGACCTGCGGGTTGGCTTTCCCCTGCATCGCCTTCATCACCTGGCCGACGAAGAAGCCGAAGAGCTTGTCCTTGCCGGAGCGGTATTCGGCGACCTTGTCCCCGTTCGCCGCCATCACCTCGGCGATGGCCGTCTCGATCGCGCCGGTGTCGCTGGTCTGCCTGAGGCCGCGTTTCTCGACGATCGCGCCGGGGTCCTCGCCGGTCTCGAGCATGATCTCGAACACCTGCTTGCCGAGCGTGCCCGAAAGCGTGCCGTCGGCGATCAGGCGGAGCAATTCGGCGCCCTGGGCCGGGCTGACCGGGCTGCCCTCGATCGTGCGGCCGAGGCGGTTCAGGGCACCGAACAGGTCGGAGATCACCCAGTTCGAGGCGCGCTTGGCCAGCTCCTGCTCCCCGGAAATCGCCGGGGAGCTGTGAACGCCGAGATCCGTCAACAAAGCCTCGAACCAGCGCGCCGTCTCGACCTCCGCGGTCAGCACGCTCGCATTGTAGGCGGGAAGGCCGAGCGCCCGCTCGTAGCGGCGGCGCTTGGCGTCGGGCAATTCGGGCAGGCTGGCGCGGCAATCGGCGAGGAAGGCGTCGTCCAGCTCGACCGGAAGCAGGTCCGGGTCGGGGAAATAGCGGTAATCGTGCGCTTCCTCCTTGGAGCGCAGCGACCGAGTCTCGCCCTTGTCGGGATCGAACAGCCGCGTCTCCTGGACGATCCTGCCGCCGCCCTCGATCAGGTCGACCTGGCGGTTGGCCTCATATTCGATCGCGGCCATGATGAAGCGGACCGAATTGACGTTCTTGGTCTCGGTGCGGGTGCCGAGCTCGCCGCCGGGCCTGCGCACGCTGACATTGACGTCGGCGCGCATGCTGCCCTGCTCCATATTGCCGTCGCAGCTTCCGACATAGCGCAGGATCGAGCGCAATTTGCGGACATAGGCGCCCGCTTCCTCGGGGCTGCGCATGTCGGGCCTGGAGACGATCTCCATCAAGGCGACGCCCGAGCGGTTGAGGTCGACATAGGAGAAATCGGGATGCTGGTCGTGCATCAGCTTGCCCGCATCCTGCTCCAGATGGATGCGCTCGATGCCGACGCGCTTGGCCGAGCCCTCATCCTTCTCGTCGACCAATATCTCGATCTCGCCCTCGCCGACGATCGGGTGGTAGAGCTGGCTGATCTGGTAGCCCTGCGGCAGGTCCGGATAGAAATAATTCTTCCGGTCGAAGCGCGACCAGGGATTGATCCTGGCCTCCAGCGCCATCCCGGTGCGCACCGCCTGGGCGAGGCACAAGCGGTTCGGCACCGGCAGCATGCCGGGCATGGCGGCGTCGATCAGGCTGACCTGCGTGTTGGGCTCGGCCCCGAATTCGGTGGCGGCGCCGGAGAAGAGCTTGGCGTTGGTCATGACCTGGGCGTGGACCTCCAGCCCGATCACCACCTCCCATTCGCCGGTGGCGCCGTGGATTCGATAGGTGCTTTCACTCATAACAGGATCCGTTCGTCCCGAGCGAAGTCGAGGGGCGCTGGCACAAAGTCGGAGCATACGCCCCTCGACTACGCTCGGGACGAGCGAGGAGGGTAATCTGCGCGAGAATGCTCACCACCAAGCCTCCGCCCTCGCGGTGAAGCCCGCCCTCTCCTCCAGCGCCAAAGCCGCGTTCAGCACCCCCTGCTCGTCCAGCGCCCGGCCGACGAGCTGAAGACCGAGCGGCAGGCCCTGGTCGTCGAGTCCGGCCGGCACCGAGATGGCCGGGAGCCCGGCAAGGCTCGCCGGCACCGCGAAGACGTCGTTCAGATACATGGCGATCGGATCGTTCGACTTATCGCCGAGCGCGAAGGCGGCCGAGGGCGCGGTCGGCGTGAGGATGAGGTCGCATTGCTCCCACACGCGCTCGAAATCGCGCGCGATCAGCGCCCGCACCTTCTGCGCCTGGTTGAAATAGGCGTCGTAGAAGCCGGCCGACAGCACATAGGTGCCGATCATGATCCGGCGCTTGACCTCGGCGCCGAAGCCCTCGGCCCGCGTCGCCTCGTACATGTCCACCAGGCCGCCCTGCTCCGGCTGCACCCGGCGGCCGTAGCGCACCCCGTCATAACGGGCGAGGTTGGACGAGGCCTCGGCCGGGGCGATGATGTAATAGGTCGGCAGCGCGTATCTGGTGTGCGGCAGCGAAACCTCGACGATCTCGGCGCCGGCATCGCGCATGAGCTGGATGCCCTGCTCCCAGACCCGGTCGATCTCGGCCGGAACGCCGTCGATCCGATATTCTTTCGGGATGCCGATGCGCTTGCCGCGGATATCGGAGGAAAGGCCCGCCTCCCAGTTCGGCACCGGCAGGTCGAGCGAGGTCGAATCCTTCGGATCGAAGCCGGCCATCGCCTCCAGCAGGATCGCGCAGTCCTTGACATCGCGCGCCATCGGGCCCGCCTGGTCGAGGCTCGAGGCGAAGGCGACGATGCCCCAGCGCGAGCAGCGCCCGTAGGTCGGCTTGACTCCGGTGATGCCGGTGAAGGCCGCCGGCTGGCGGATCGAGCCGCCGGTATCGGTGCCGGTGACGCCCGGCGCCAGCCGCGCCGCCACTGCCGAGGCCGATCCGCCCGAGCTTCCGCCCGGGGTCAGCGCCGCATTGCCGCCGTCCCGCCGCCGCCAGGGCGAGACGACCGGCCCCCAGGCGCTGGTCTCGTTCGACGAGCCCATGGCGAACTCGTCCATGTTCAACTTGCCGAGCATCCCGGCCCCGGCCGCGAACAGCCTGGCGGAGACGGTGGATTCGTAAGGCGGCTCGAAGCCGGTGAGGATGCGGCTGCCGGCGGTCGTGGCGACGCCGCGTGTCGCGAACAGGTCCTTGATTCCGAGCGGCACGCCCGAAAGCGGCTTGAGGCCGCCCGACCCCCGCGCCGCGTCGGCCGCATCGGCGGCGGCGAGCGCATGGTCGGGAGTCTCGACGGTGAAGGCGTTCAGCGCCCGCCCTTTCTCGACCGCGGCGACATAGGCCTCCGCCACCTCGCGTGCCGAGAAAGCGCCGGCGCGCACCCCGTCGCGTATCCGCGCGATGCCGAGGTCGGTGAGGTCGGTCACAGCCCGCCCCTTCCCGCGCTTCTTCCCGTCATCCCCGCGAAAGCGGGGATCCAGCTACGGACTCCCCGCCGCGCGCCGACGCTGCTCTGGATTCCCGCTTTCGCGGGGATGACGGTGAAAGGCACCATCACTCGATCACCTTCGGCACAGCAAAAAACCCATGCTCCGCCACCGGCGCATTGGCCAGCACCGCGTCCCTGATCCCTCCATCATTCACCACATCGTCCCGCAGGCGCAGATGGTTCGGGATCACCGCCGTCATCGGCTCGACGCCGGTGACATCCACCTCCTGCAATTGCTCGATCCAGCCAAGGATATTGTTGAGCTCGGGCGCGAGCGCCTCGACCTCGGCATCGCTCACCGCGATACGGGCGAGCCGGGCGATGTGGCGGACGGTGGCGGCGTCGACGGACATGGGGCGCGGCTAGCATCCATGCTGCGCTGCATCAAGAACGGCCGAGTGCCGACGTGCGGTTATTTCGAACCGGACACGGACACGCCACCTCCGGCCGGTGGCGGAGCCATGAGCACCGAACCCACCGGCTTACCGTCGAGGAAGACTTGCCGGGCCGCGATTGTCCGCAGCTCGACCCGCCCGGCCTGCGCCGCCGCGCGGGCCGCCGCCGCTTGCTTCTTGTCGTTCAGGTAGCCGTTCGGCGTCGGCAGCTCATCGGCTGCGCGCCAGCCGTTTCCGGTCTGCTCCAGAACCTGGGTGTCGACCCGGCAACCGCCGAACATCGGCTTCTTGCCCGGATAGCGTGGATCCGGTCCGCACGAATCGAACATCGCGATCGCCATCGTCTCGCCCGGTTGCCATTTGAGCAGGCAGCTTCCCTGGTCGGCGCAAAGCCCGCTCGCATCCCCCGAAAGGGCTCCGCTGTCATGGAACAGGAGATCCAGGAGAGCGGACGGCACCGGAACCTGTTGCGGCAGCACATGAACGATCCGGGGAAGCTGCGCCGCCTGGGCCTGGCCGGTAAGCATGTTGGCCGCATAGCGGTCCTTTGCCTTGAGAATGGTCTGGGCGAGTGTCCGGACGCGCGGATTCGACGACGTGGCGGCCAGCCGCTCGACCGCGCGCTGCCCCGACGGGCCGAAGTCGAAGCGAAGCGCCGCCCAGTCGGCCTTTTCCGGCGCGACCCGGCCGGTGCGGATGCGCCAGAGCTGGTTGCCGGCCGAGATCGCCCCGAAGCTGACGATCGGCAGGGCAAGAAAGAGAGCGAGCGCGCAAATGCCGATGGCCAGCCGGATGTTGACCCGCCGCACCCCTTCCGCCCAGCTGCGGCGGCGCATCGCCACCGTCGCCAGGTAGAAAAGGCCGCACGCAAGCGCGATCAGGATGAAGGTGACCGCCCACAGCCGGTCAGGTGTCAAGCCATACTGATCGATGCGCTTGATGGTGGAAACGGCGGCAACGATGCCGAGCGGGAGCATCACGATTGCAAGGGCAAGTGCGGCGTAGCGGAGCACCTTTGCCCGCGCTTCCTCGTCGGCCGAATTGCCGATTGTCGCATTCACAAGCACGAAGGCCTGGAGGATGCAGACGAGGAGGATCGGTGTCGTCGCCTTTGTCTCGCTCCACAAGGGCGCCAGGCCGGTGAGAGGCAGAGCAAGGACGAAGAGGACAAGCCCGACGGCCAGCACCGGCGTCAGCACCGAGAGAATGGCGGTCACGACCCGCTGGAGCATGACCAGCATCCGGTCGCGGTCGCGCAGCAGACCGATCCCGGCGCCGAATGCTCCGCCGGCGAGGAGCCAGTCGAACCAGCGTTTGTCGAGCAGATCCTTGAGCTGATGGATGCCGATCAAATTGAACAATTGCGACAGCAGCAGGGCGAGCAGGAAGACGATCAGCACGAACGCCCAGGCCGCCGCCCACAATATCGCATTGGTCCAGCTATGGGCGTGGAGCGCCTGGTAATCGAGCCGCGCCCGTCCGGCGTCTCGCACCGTCTGGAACAGGGGCACGGCGATGATGACGGCGAGCAGGGCCGAGAAGAGCTGCCAGGCTTCGTTCGAGCCCCAGGACGACCAGCTTCCGTTGCTCCAGGTGACGCCGCCGACCACCAGCCCGACGACGAGCGCGAAGGCGGCCGACCAGACGGACCGCTGCCGTTCCAGCGAGAAAGCGAAGGCGATGCCGGCGCTGGCGACAAAGGCGGCGCAGCCGAGGTCGAACGGATCGTCGTTCCACGTCCAGCGCTCGCTCCCCTGGGTCAGTTTCTGAAAGGCGAGACCGCACAGGCAGCCAAGCACGAGCAACAGGACCGACCGCGCCGGCCATGGGCGCAACTCTTCTTCGCTTTCGTCCATGCGATCTCCCCCTTCGGGCCCGAAGACAAGCCGCCCGATCCTCGCCTGTCAATGTGCAGCGGCGATGCAGAAAATGCGCGGCTTCGGAAATGATTCCGGGCCATCGCGGCCTTGCGTCCGGCGCGCGTATCGGCTTGGGCGGCTTCGATGCTGGCTAGGCGCTTCCTGTGGATCGTGGCGGGTCTGACCCTGCTCGTCATGGCGGGCGCGCTCGGCTACCGATTGTTCCAGGTGCAATTGATGCGCTTCGCCATGGTGCCGACCGCCCAGTTCCAGTCGGCGCCCGCGGTCGATCCGGCAATCTATGCCCGGCCGGACATGTGGATCGCGCGGCCGGGCATGACGGACGATCCCTCGCTGTGGACGCCGCCGGGTGTGACCCGCTCGGGCAAGGTCCGGGCGGAGATCTTCTTCGTCCACCCGACCTCCTATCTGGAAAAAGCGCGCTGGAACGCGCCGCTCGACGATCCCGAATCGCGCTGGCGGGCGCGGCTGTTCGTCCAGAGCCAGGCGAGCGCGTTCAACGATATCGGCGAGGTGTGGGCGCCGCGCTACCGCCAGGCGACGTTCGGCGCCTTCCTGACCGGCAAGGCCGATGCCGCCAGGGCGCTCGATCTCGCCTATCGCGACGTGCTCGCCGCGTTCGAGGCCTTCCTCCAGCAGGCGCCCAGGGACCGGCCGATCATCCTCGCCGGCCACAGCCAGGGCAGCTACCATCTGATGCGGCTGCTCGCCGAGCGGATCATGGGCCGCCCAGAGGCGAAGAGGATCGCCGCAATCTACATGATCGGCTGGCCGCTTTCGACGACCGCCGACCTGCCCGCGCTCGGCTTTCCGGCCTGCGCGCAGCCGGGCCAGGCGCGCTGCATCCTCGACTGGCAGAGCTTCGCCGAGCCCGCCGACCCGAAGATGATCACCGACGTCTATGACGAAACCAAAGGCGAGACCGGCCTCGCCCGTGCCGGCTCGCCGATGCTCTGCGTCAACCCCTTGACCGGGACGCGCGGCGGCGCGGCGCCGGCGAGCGCCAATCTCGGAACGCTCGTCCCCAATGAGAAACTGACCTCCGGAACGATCGCGAAACCCGGAGTCGCCGCCCGCTGCGACGTTCGCGGATTCCTGCTCATCTCGACCCCGCCCGACCTCGGCCCCTATGTGCTTCCGGGCAACAATTACCATGTCTACGATTACGCCCTGTTCTGGCCCAACATCCGCCGCGACGTGGCGGCACGGCTCGCGACGTTCGAGCAGGGTTCCCACTAAACCGTCATTCCCGCGGAAAGCGGGGAGCCGAAGGCGACCGTCAGGTCAATCCAGACCGAGTCCGCGTTCAGCAATGATTCCGACTGGACTCCCGCTTCCGCGGGAGTGACGGGTGGGGGATGATCACCGAAAGCGTCCCCGACTATCGCACTGCCCTTTCGGAAGGCGGCCGCCTGCTCGGCCTCGACGTCGGCACCAGGACGATCGGGCTCGCCCTCTGCGATTCCGGCTGGACGATCGCGACGCCCGCCGAAACCGTCCGCCGCGGCAAGTTCACGGCCGATCTCGAAAGACTGCGCGCGCTCGCCGAGGCGCAGGCGGCGAAGGGCCTGGTCGTCGGCCTGCCGCTCAACCTCGACGGCACCGACAGCCCGCGCACCCAGTCGGTCCGCGCCTTCGCCCGCAACCTCGCCCCTCTCGGCCTGCCGATCCTGCTGTGGGACGAGCGCTGGTCGACCCAGGCGGTCACCCGCACCCTGATCGACGCCGACGCCAGCCGCGCCCGCCGCGCCGAGCTGGTCGACAAGATGGCCGCCGCCTACATCCTCCAGGGGGCGCTCGACGCGCTGACCATGGGCTGAGCCGGCCGCTTGCCCGTCGCCCTCGCCGGCTCTAGGAGCGCCTCTCGATGCCCGGCTTTCCCCACCGCCACCTGCTCGGCATCGAGCAGCTTTCGCGCGAGGATATCCTGTTCCTGCTCGACGCGGCGGAGCCGTGGATCGAATTCAGCCGCGGCAGGCGCAAGCAGGACGAAAGGCTCGCTGGCCTCACCCAGTTCAACGTCTTCTTCGAGAATTCCACCCGCACCCTCTTCTCCTTCGAGGTGGCGGGCAAAAGGCTCGGCGCGCAGGTCGCCAATTTCCACGCCATCGGCTCCAGCGTGCAGAAGGGCGAGAGCCTGATCGACACCGCCCTCACCCTCAATGCGATGCGCCCCGACGTGATGGTGATCCGCCATGCGCAGACCGGCGCGCCGCACGATGTGGCGCAAGTGGTCGATTGCCCCGTCGTCAATGCCGGGGACGGCACCGGCGAGCATCCCACCCAGGCTTTGCTCGACGCGCTCACCATGCGCCGCCGCAAGGGACGGATCGAGGGTCTGAAGGTCGCGATCTGCGGCGACATCCGCCACAGCCGGGTCGCCGGATCGAACATTCGCCTGCTGCCCCGGCTCGGCGCCGAATTGCGCGTGGTCGGCCCGCCGGCCCTGCTTCCCGACGACACCGGCGGCATCCCCGCCTTCACCGATCTCGACGCGGGAATCGCGGGCGCCGACGTGGTGATGATGCTTCGCATCCAGCGCGAACGGATGGAGGAGAGCGTCTCTGGCTCGCTCGCCGATTTCCACGCGCGTTACGGGCTGACCCGGGCGCGGCTCGACCGGGCCGCGCCCAATGCCCTGGTCATGCACCCCGGCCCGATGAATCGCGGCGTCGAGATCGACGGCGAGCTCGCCGACGATCCCGAGCGCTCGGCGATCCGCGAGCAGGTTGAGAATGGAGTCGCGGTGCGGATGGCCGTGCTCGACATCCTCACCCGCGACCGGCGCGACTGACCGCACCAGCCCGCAAGCGGAGCCTCGTCCGGGGGATGAGTCATGCGGCTCATGATATTGAGCCTTAGCGGCCTTGCCGCTCTATAAGTCATTGTTGTCGCGTTGCTTTTTGCGAAAAGCCGGTACCCGCCTTTTCGCGCAACACTCTAGGCGGAGTTGGTGAGGGTGACACCGTTCGCGATTTCACTCCGGCGCTGTCACCCCCACCCAAATGCGCCCAGGCTCCTTCGTCGCCAAGGCTTCGCATCCCTCCCCCATCCAGAGGGGAGGAGGAGTTGGAGCAGCAAATCCGATATCGGTCCGGCCCCGCGGCCCCGCCTCAGCGCGAGGCGATCGCCGTCTTGTGGACGTAGCGCGAGGCCCAGCGGGGCGGGGCGTCGCCGGCGACGGCGCGGACGAAGCAGTCGCCGCCCCTGGCGCGGATGCCGTGGCAGGTGCGTTCGGCATCGTCGCGGCTCGTGAAGCTGGCGACCGAGAGGCGGTGCAAAGTGCCCTTGCCCGGTACGTCGATCGTCGTGCTGAACGGGGTCAGGGCCGAGAAGCCGTAGCGCTTCATCAGCTGCGCCCAGGCATGCTCGACATTGTTCGGCTGGACGAAGGCGCCGAGCTGGACGACGAAATGGCCATGGTCGCTGACCGCGGCCGGAACCGGCCCGCTCTGCAGCGCGAGGCTGGCGAGGCGCGGGCGCAGACCGTGGCCGGCGCGAAGCACGGCCGGCTGCAGCCGCGCGGCGGGCGCGCCATGGGCGGACGAACGGGCGGCCGGGCGCGGATCCCGGGCCGACTGGATGTCGGCGGTCCAGCCGGGCGCGTTGGAGGATGCGGCGGCGACCGCGACCGGCGCCTGCGGCGCGGCCGGGGCCGGCCGCGGATCGGCGGCGACCTGGACCGGCGCGGGAGCCGCGGCCGGTTCGGGCGCGGCTTGCGGAGCGGGGGCCGGATCGGCGGCGGCGAGCGCATTGCCCGACGGTGCGCTGTTGAGCGCAAGCCGCTCCGGCTGGCCCGAATCGGCGGCCGGGCGAACGCCGAGCAAGGCGGCGACCTGGTCGGCGGCGCTGGAGGGCCGCGCGAGCTGCGCCCATTGGGCGAGGCGCGGGCCGAGATCGGCGGGCGAGACGTCCTGAGCGGCGGTCGCCCGCGCTTTCTCCCAATCGCCGGCCATCGCATAAGCGAAAGCGAGATTCTGGCGGACGCGGCCGGACGCGCCCGGCGCATGGGCGGCCGGCTCGAGCAAGGCGATGCCGCGCTGCACCTGGCCGGCGAGCGCATAGGCAAGGCCGACATCGGCGGGCGGCGCGCTGTCCGCGACCGAATCGAGCACGGCGATCGCCTCGGCATTGCGGCCCTGGCTCACCTCGCACAGAGCAAGGCTGAGCGCGGCGCGCTGGTTGCCCGGATCGAGCGAGACGACGTCGCGATAGGTCGCAGCCGCCGACTGGTAGCGGCCGTTGCGAAGATAGAGGTCGGCGAGCAGCATCCGGTAGCCGGCGTCGCGCGGGCTCCCCGCCACCGCCTGCTCGGCGAAGGGCAGGGCGTCGGCGAAACGGTGCCTGGCCGCCAGCGTGCGGGCCTGGTTGGCCGCATTGCCCGCCTGCCGCTCCAACTTGGCCGCGTCGTTGGACGGCCGCATCGCCTGGGCCGCGGGCCAGGCCGCCGCGGCCAATGCGATCGCCAGGGCCGAAGCCGCCACTTTGAGGCCGGTGCTGCGCGTCATGCTCGTCACTCCGTCGAAACGTTCAACTTGCGGCCGGTCAACTTCCGGCCGGTCAACCTTGATGCTGCCCCGTCTCGGCCGGCACGCGTTCGGCGAGCGCGTCGAGCCCGGGGACCTTGTCGAGAAAATCGTCGAGTGCCGCGGTCACCAGATGCTGGGCCGACTGGCGGGTCACCGCCGAGGCCAGGCGAAGCTTCAGGTGCCGCTCCGGATCGAGCCGAAGGGTGAAAGCGGCCTTGGCCTTGACGTCGCTCGGCGCCGCGCGGCGGCGCGGCAGCGTCACCGACTCCGGCTGGGCGAAGCTCCGGCGAAGCACGCGCTGCTGCTCGACCACCGGCGGCGGCGCCGCGGGCTCGGGCGGGGCTTCGGCAGGCTCGAAGGCTTGCGGCACCAGGGCTCCCGGCACGAAGGCGGGCGCCTCGGGCCGGTCGTCGTGATCGTGGAACGAGCCGTCCTGCTCGTCCTCGGCCGGGTGCGCGTGATGGCCGCGCGCCGGGGTCAGGCCGAGCTGGGCCGCGCTTGGATGATGATATTCGTCGGCCGGACCCATGTCGTTCCAGCCGAGATCCTCGAGGCCGCCGCCGCCGCCGGCGCCGAAGCCGGCGCCGCCGAAGCCGTTATAGCCCTGCGGGCGCATCGCCGGCTTGGCGCCGCCCTTGCGGGCCAGGAGCCCCGAGGAGAGCGAGGCGTAGGGTTTGCTGTCCACCACCTGCGCCTCCCCTTACTGGCCGACCACGCGCCGGCCGAAGCCGGACGCGGGACGGGACAGGACGGGGTTGGTGGCGTAGCCGACGCCGGGCGCGGAGAAGACGGTGCGGCGGAAATTCTTTTCCAGCCGGTCGGAAATATAGTCCCAGAGCTCGGCCACCTCGGCGGCGGAGCGGCCGTTCGGATCGGTCTCCATCACGGTTCGGCCGTCGATCATCGAGGCCGCGAAATCGGTGCGATGGTGGAGGGTGACCGGTGCGACGGTGCCGTGCTGCGAAAGCGCGACCGCCGCTTCGTAGGTGATCCTTGCCTTGGGGGTCGCGCCATTGACGACGAAGATGAGCGGCTTGCTGGCGCGCTCGCACAGATCGACCGTGGCGCCGACCGCGCGAAGATCGTGCGGGCTCGGCCGGGTCGGGATCAGCACCAGCTCGGCGACCTGGATGACGCTCTGGATCGCCATGGTGATGGCCGGCGGAGTGTCGATCACCGCAAGCTTGAAGCCCTGCTGGCGCAATATCTCGAGGTCGGACTGGAGCCGAGCGACCGTGGTCTGCGCGAAAGCGGGCATTTCCGCCTCGCGCTCGTTCCACCAGTCGGCGAGCGAGCCCTGCGGATCGATGTCGATCAGGCAGACCGGTCCCGCGCCGCTCAATTCCGCCTGCACGGCGAGGTGGCCGGACAAGGTGGTCTTGCCGGATCCCCCTTTCTGCGACGACAATGCCAAAACGCGCATGATATCCCCTCGGCAGCCCTTTGGTTCGCCGCCGGTTTGCCCTGCGAATGGCTAAATAATGGTTAAGGGATTCCGCGCGGGGGGCCTGGAAAGCGGAAAAAGACATTGTTCCCGCGCCGCTTATGCTAAGGACGGTTTAACTATTTTCGGGTTACCGGGCGCCGGATTGGGGAGGATCTCATGCGCAAATTCGCTTCGTTCCTGACGGCCGTCTCGGTTGCGGCGGCGCTCGGCCTCGCCGCCGGCGCGGCCCGGGCCGACGTCAAGACGGGGGTCGATGCCTGGCAGCGCGGCGATTTCGCGGCCGCCGTCGCCGAATGGCGGCCGCTCGCCGACCAGGGCGATGCCGACGCGCAATATAATATGGGCCAGGCCTACAAGATGGGCCGCGGCGTGCCCCAGGATATCGACATCGCCCAGAGCTGGTATGAGAAAGCCGCGCAGCAGGGCCATTCCCAGGCCGCCGCCAATCTCGGCCTCATCCTGTTCCAGAAGGGCGAGAAGCAGAAGGCGATGCCGTGGCTGAAGATGGCCGCCGACGCCGACGATTTCCGCGCCGAATATGTGCTTGGCACCGCCCTCTTCAACGGCGACATCGCCGGCAAGGACTGGGTGCGCGCCTATGCGATGATGAGCCGGTCGGCGGCCCAGGGCTTCACCCCGGCGGTCAACAACCTCCAGCAGATGGACCAATATGTGCCCGAGGCGCAGCGCCGCCAGGGCCTCGCCCTCGCCCGCGAGATCGAGCGCAACGCCGGCAGCGCCGGCCACATGGTCCGCGCCGTTCCCAACCAGCCCGGCCCGCGCACCCTGCTTCCGCCCAACACCGCTTTGGCCTCCACCCTCCCCGCCGGCCCGCCGGCGCGCAGGGGGGAGACGCGGCCGGCCCCGGACGCGGGCGAGGCCCCGCCGCCGCCCGTCTCCGTCCATCGCGGCCCGCCCGCCTCGGTCTCGGTCCATCATGGCGAGGCGCGCCCGCCGGCCGAACCGCGCCACGCTCCGGCGGCGGTCGCCGCCTCCGAAGGCCGCTGGCGGATCCAGCTCGGGGCCTTTTCGAGTGCCGCCAACGCCCATCGCGCCTGGGAATCGGTGCGCGGCAAGGGCCTCGGCGGCCTCCGCCCGATCTATACCGCCGCGGGCGCGATGACCCGCCTCCAGGCCGGCCCGCTCGCCGGCAAGGCCGAGGCGGAAAGAGCCTGCGCCGCCGCCAGGGCCGCGGGCTCCGCCTGCTTCCCGGTCGCGCCTTAACGGAATTTTTCCCCCTGCCGGTTTAGCGCCGTCCGCGGCTCGATGGCCGCGACGGGGGTCCGCATGGGTGCGACGACGAGGATCGGCGAAGGCACGCGGATGGCGTCGCGCTGGCGCAGGCGCCGCATGTGCGTGCTGCTCGCCGGCGACCCGGCGCCGGCGGCGCTTCGCGAGATCTCGGCGACCGCCGCCTTCCTCGAGACCAATGCGCGCCCGGCGCTCGGAAGCCGGGTCGAGCTCCACCATCCCGAAGCCGGCGCGATCATCGGCTCGGTCGCCTCGCTCCATCCCGACGGAGTCCGCCTCTCCTTCGCCCGAAGCGAGACCTCGACCGCCTTCGCGCTCGCCGCGATCGCCTCGGACATGAGCCGGCCGGCCTGATCCGCGCCCGTCGCCGGGCGGCAGCGCCACTCTTTCCTGCCGACATTCCCGCCTGTACAAGCCCTGCGGGCAATTCTGGACGGGGAGGACGGAATGATCGCGGCCCTTGGCGTGCTGGCCAGCGCGAGCGCGACGTTGCTGATCGTCGCTTTTTATTTCTTCACCGGGATGCGCGTCGGAATCCTGCGCGGAAGGCACGGGATCAAGGCGCCGCTCTGCGCCGGCCATCCCGAGTTCGACCGCGCCTATCGCGTCCATCTGAACACGCTCGAGCAGATGGCGATCACCCTGCCTTTGCTCTGGGTGGCGACCCTGTTCCCGATCGGCCCCGACTGGCTGCCGGGCGCGATCGGGCTGGTCTGGGTGCTCGGCCGGATCCTGTACCTGCGCGCCTATATGGCGGACCCGGAGAAGCGCCTGATCGGCGCGGCGATGAGCGGCCTGCTCAACATCCTCCTGCTGCTGCTGGGGATTGCCGGCCTGGTCTCGGCCTGGCTGGCGCTTCGGTAAGACATTTCGAGCGTCGCTGAACGCCCTCCCTCTCGATGGGGGAGGAGCGTGAGAATGTAACATCGATTCCGATCCGCTACTCCACCCATTCAGCGCGTCCGTAGCCCTGCGCATAGAGCAAGGCCGTCAGGTCGCCATGCTCGATCCGCGCGTCGGCGGCGGCGGCGGTTGCCGGCTTGGCGCGATAGGCGATGCCGAGGCCGGCGGCCTCGATCATCGGGATGTCGTTGGCGCCGTCGCCGACCGCAAGCGCGTCGGCGGCGTCGATCCCCCGCTCCGCCGCCGCGTCGAGCAGGGCCGCGCGCTTGGTCTTCGCCCCGACGATCGGCTCGCCGACCGTCCCGAGCAGGCGGCCGTCCTCGCTGTCGAGCCGGTTGGCGATCACCCGGTCGAAGCCGATCTCCTCGCCGACCGGCTCGGCGAAGCGGGTGAAGCCTCCGGAGACGAGAACGGTCAGCGCGCCCTTCGCCTTCATCGTTCGCACCAGGGCCCGGGCGCCGGGCGTGAGGCGGACTCGCTCGGCGCGGCAGCGGTCGATCGCCGCTTCCTCCAGATCCCTGAGCAGGGCGACCCGCGCCCTCAGCGCCTCCTCGAACACCAGCTCGCCGCGCATCGCCTGCTCGGTGACCGCCGCCACCTCGGCCTTCAGCCCGGCATAATCGGCGAGCTCGTCGATGCATTCGACCTCGATCATCGTCGAATCCATGTCGGCGACGAGCAATTTGCGCCGCCGTCCCGCCTCGCCCTGGACGACCAGGTCGACGTCCGGAAACCGGCCTTCGAGCGCGCTCCGGACGGCGCCCGGCATCATCGAGAAGAGCAGGTCGCAGGCCTTGTCCGGCTCGATCCAGGAGCGGCCGAAGGCATGGACGCCCACGTCGCGAAGCGCATCCTCGGCGGCCGAAATATCGCCGCTCGACAGCCGTTCCTTTGCTATCAGGGTGGCGATGAACATGCCTTCTTCCTCTTGCGCTTCACTGCCGCCGCTCGCGCTTATCGCGGGGCCGACCGCGAGCGGCAAGTCGGCGCTTGCGATGGCGCTGGCCGAGCGGACGAACGGCGTGATCGTCAATGCCGACAGCGCCCAGATCTATCGCGACCTGCGCGTCGTGACGGCGCGGCCGACGCCCGAGGAGGAAGCCCGAATCCCCCATCGCCTCTACGGGACGCGCGACGGCGCCCTGCCCTGCTCGGCGGCGGACTGGGCGGCGGACGCCCGCGCCGCGATCCGCGCGGCGCATGAGGCTGGAAAGCTCCCGATCCTCGCCGGCGGCACCGGCCTCTACATCCGCACCCTGATCGACGGGATCGCGCCGGTGCCCGGCATCGATCCGGGGATCCGCGCCGCGGTGCGGGCGCTGCCGGTCGCCGAGGCTTATGCGGCGCTCCGGGCCGAGGATGCCGAAGGCGCGGCGCGGCTGCGGCCGGGCGACATTGCGCGGATCGCCCGGGCGCTCGAAGTGATTCGTTCGACGGGGCGCCCGCTTTCCGAATGGCAGCAGGCGCGCAGCGGCGGCATTGGCGGTGCGGTCGATCTCCGCCCGCTCCTGCTGCTGCCGCCGCGCCAATGGCTCCATGCGCGCTGCGACGCGCGGTTCGAGACGATATTCTCGGACCAAGGGATGGAAGAGGTTTCGTCGCTCCTCGCGCGAAATCTCGACCCGGCCTTGCCGGTGATGCGCGCGATCGGCGTTCGCGAGATCGCGGCCTTCATCCAGGGCGGCCTCGGCCGCGAGGAGGCGCTTGCGGCGGGGAAGCAGGCGACCCGCCGCTATGCCAAGCGCCAATATACCTGGTTCGCCCACCAGCCGCCGGCCGGCTGGCCGCGCCTTGCCGAGCCGCTCGATTGCGGGGGCTTCGAGATTGGCCTAGCCGAGCTTCATGCAGGTCTTCCGCGATGAGGATGCCGATCCCGGCCTGATCCGCGCCCGCAAGGTCGCGATGATCGGCTACGGCAATCAGGGCCGCGCCCAGGCGCTGAACCTGCGCGACAGCGGCGTCGCCGTCACCGTCGCCCTCGCCGAGGGCTCCGCCCGCCGCGCCGGGGCCGCGGACGAAGGTTTCGAGACCGTGACCGCCGCCGAGGCCTGCCGGAGCGCCGAGGTCGCGGTGATGCTCGCCGCCGACGAGGATCATGGCCGCGTCTATGCCGAGGAGGTGGCGCCCAACCTCCCGAAAGGCGCGGCCCTGGTCTTCGGCCACGGCCTCTCGATCCGCTTCGGCCTGATCGTACCCCGGCCCGATCTCGACGTCGTCCTGGTCGCGCCCAAGGGGCCCGGCACCGCGCTTCGGAGCGACTATCTCGCCGGCTCGGGCCTCATCTCCCTGTTCGCCGTCGCCCAGGACGCGACCGGCGGCGCGCGAGCGCTTGCTCTGTCCTACGCCGCCGCGATCGGCAGCGGCCGGGTCGGCATCCTCCCCACCAGCTTCGCCGAGGAGGCCGAGGCCGACCTGTTCAACGAGCAGGCGGTCCTGTGGGGCGCGATCCCCGAGCTGATCCATGCCGGCTACGAGACGTTGGTCGATGCCGGCTTCTCGCCCGAAATCGCTTATTTCGAATGCCTGACCGAGGTGAAATTGATCGCCGACCTCATCTATGAGCGCGGCATCGCCGGGATGCGCGAGGCGATCTCCAACACCGCCGAGTTCGGCGCGTTGAAGGGCGGCGACCGCATCGTCAACGCCGACACCAGGACCGAGATGCGCCGCATCCTTCGCGAGGTGCGCAGCGGCGCCTTCGTCCGCGACCTGATCGACGACGCTCGCGCGGGCTATCCGAAGCTCCGCGCCTCCCGGGCCAGAGCGGCGGCGCATCCGATCGAAGAGGTGGGGACGCGTCTGCGGGCGCTGGCGAAACGCGACGAAAGCTGAACGGAGTATAGGTTCTTACCGCGCCGAGACCGATCCGTTCGCCGTTCCGCCCGCCAGGCGCGCGGGCGGAGTCGCGCGCGGCGCGTCGGGCGCGAACAGATCGGCGAAATAATCGCCTTTGTACCAGAGCGGCCGATGGTCGGCATTGGCGAGGTCGCGGCTGATCAGATAGTTCAGCTTGGCGAAGCGCGCCCCCGACTCCCAGTCGATCGGCTGGCTGAGATCGTCGTTCGGATGGTGGTAGGCGCCGCGCAAAAAGGCCTTCCATTTCTCCGCGCCGCCATTGGCGAAGCCGGTCGCGAGCGTGATCGCCGGAATGCCCTGCTTCACGAACTCATAATGGTCGGAGCGGACGAAGATATTCTCCTCCGGCATCGGGTCGGGCGACAGCGCGACCCCCATCTCCCCCGCGGCGCGGGCGACCGTCTCGGCGACCTGCGAATGGCCGGCGCCGAAGGCGATGACGTCGGTGAAATGATAGAGGAGAAGCGGCATGTCGAGATCGACCACGGCCGCGATCCTGCCCGCCGGCACCGTCGGATAATGGGCGAAATAATCGGCGCCGAGCAGGCCCTTCTCCTCGCCCGTATTGGCGATGAACAGGATCGACCGGCGCGGCCGCTGGCCCGATTCGGCGAAGGCATGGGCCGCCTCCAGCATGGTCGCGACGCCGGCGGCATTGTCGAGCGCGCCATTGTAGATGGCATCCTCGCCCGGCTTGGCGTCCTTGCGCATGCCGAGATGGTCGAGATGGCCCATCAGCACCACATATTCGCCGCGCAGCTTCGGATCGCTGCCGGGAAGCAGGCCGATCACCTCCGGGCTGGTGAAGCTGGTCCAGGCCGATTTGCGCGCGAGGTGGAGCGTGGTCGCGAGCGGGAAGCCGCGGACATGGCCGTCCTTCGCGTCGGCGGTGCGGATCTCGGAATAAGTGTAGGGCGCGCCGGCGAACAAGGCGTCGGCCGCGGCGCCGCCGAGGATCATGCTGGCGCGAAGGCCCGGCGCGTCGCGCCCTTCCTTTCCGTCCTTGCCGACCCAGGAGATGGAAGGGCGGCGGATCGCGCCGGCGCGCATCGCGAACGGCCGCGCCGGATCGACATAGAGGGTGATCAGCCCGATCGCGCCGTGGCGCGCCGCGGCATCGCCCTTGTCGTCGCCGAGATGGGCGGCGATCTCGCTCGGCAGGCCCTTGGGCACGCCGGAAAGGATGGCGACGAACTTGCCGCGGACGTCGAGCCCCTTGTAATCGTCGACCCCCTCGGCCGGCGCGTCGATGCCGTGGCCGGCGAAGACGATCGGCGCAACAATGTCCTGCTGCTCCTCGGCGAGGCTCGGACCGACGATCGCGTCGGTCCCATTCTCGAAGCTGTGATTGCCCGAGGGCCCGGAGATGGAGAGCGAGACCGGCCCGTCGAGCGTCGCCGACCGGAACGGCACCTGCTCGTACCAGCTTCCATTCTCGCCGCCCGGCGTCAGGCCGAGGCCGATGAACTGGCTCGCGACATAGGAAGCGGCGATCTCATGCCCGCGCGATCCCGTGTCGCGGCCTTCGAGCAGATCGTCGGCGAGGAAGGTGACATGGGCGCGGAAGCGGTCGGGCGAGAAGGCCGGGACATCGCTCCCGCCATGGCTCCCGGCCGGCACCGGCGCGGCGCCGGCAAGGCAGACAGCGAGGAAAGCGGCGGCGAAAGGCTTGAGACGCATGGATTTCATCCCCCGGCAGAGCAGCTTTCCAGCCTATGGGTTCGGGCGAGCGGCATCAAGCCCGCTTCGCGGGGCGGCGGGAATTCAAATCCGAAGCGCCCCTCGTTGAGACGCGCCAGAAACCCTGGATCGTCATTCCGCCGGAGACCTCCCCGCTCCCTCTCCCTTGGAGGGGACGGGGCGCCGCCAAGGTCTCGGGACGAGACCAGGCGGCCCATGATACGGAGCCTTGGCGGCTCCGCCGCCTGGGCGGCGTTGGTGAGGGTGATACCGTCAGCGGAGCTTTCCCGGACTCTGTCGCCCTCGCCCAATCGCGCTTGGGCTCCTTCGCCGCCAAGGCTTCGTACCCCTCCCCCATCAACGGGGAGGGGGGTTTTGAGCCGAACGGCGCTCCGCCCTACGGCTTGGGCGGCGTCGTGCTGCTCGCCTGGGTCACCGCCGAGGCCGGCGCGGCGGGCTTGCCGGGCGACGCCGCGGCGGCCTGGGCGTGCGCTGGCGCCGGGCTGACCGTGTCGGTATAGGTGTCGGTCGCGTTCTGCAGATAATCCTCGATCTGCGAGGCGGCATTCTCCTCCGCCTCGGACCGTTTCGTGCGCATCGCGACGTCGTAATTGACCCAGGCGGCGCGGAACGCATCCGCCTGCGTCGAGCAGGCGGCATGGGCGGCGTCCTTGAACTTCGCCCCGTCCATCTTGTCGTTCAGCTTGGCGTGGACGAAGTTGGTGAGGCAGGTCGCATAAGCGTGGCGCTCCGCGCCGGGCACCTGCGGGGCAGCGGGAGCCGCCATCATCATGGCGGCGGCAAGCACAATCATGACCAAGCTCCTTGGCTGATCGAACCCGCGCAGAATGACTCCAATCGCGCCAAAAGGAAAGAGGATTCCCTTTGCCCTTCCGCCACTTGCCCAGGCTCCGCCGCTCAGCGACGGCCTTCATGAGAGCGCTGGCGCGGATCGCGAACCGGATTGCTTCCGATGCGTTGCGGAGGCGATGATCGACAGCCGATCCGGAGCGCAACGATGAAAGCGGAACCCGCAATCGCCGTCACGGCCCAATCCCGCCGCACCCGGGGCGCGCGATGATCGCGGCGGCGCTGATCGGCCTTGCGGGCGCCGCGGCCTGCGGCGCGGCCGAGCCGAAGTCGCAGGCTGGCCTGAAGGCCGCGGAGGCCGATTGGGTCGCGGCGCTCGAGCATCGCGACGTCCGCCGCCTCGGCTGCCGGCTCCATGGCGCCTTCGGCGATACGAATTGGCAGGGCCGGCTTCATGACCGGGAGACGATCCTGCGCGCCCTTCCGAACCGGCCGCCCTCGACCCTGCACCTCGGCTGCCTCGACGTCAGGGTGGAGCGCGACTTCGGAATCGTGCGCGGCCTCAACACCCAGAAAGACGGCAAGGGCGCACTCATCGGCACGGTCCGCTTCACCGACCTCTTCGTCTATCTCGACGGGCGCTGGCAGGCCTTCTCGGCCCAGGAAACGCCGACCGCCTCGCCGTCCTGCCCCGGTCCGGACGCGGGCGCGCGCCGATCGCGAAGGCGGTAGGCATCTTCGTTCGGCGGCCCGGCGGGCTCGCCGGCCAGCCCGACAAAGAATCGTCAATCCGGCTGCGGCACCGGCCGGCGCTTCGTCCCCGCCAGCTCCTGGTCCATATAATGGACCTCGGACGCCGCCGCGCGGTCGCCGATCGTCCAGTCGGGGTGGAGCGCCTTGAGCTTCGGAATCACCGCCTGCGCCAGCGCCGCGTCCTTGAGCCCGGCCTTGCGGCCCGCGCCGACCAGGTGCCGGAGGTCGAGCAGATAGGCGCGGAAATCCTCGACGTCCTTCAGATCGGCGACGTCGCCATGGCCCGGCACATAATGGACCTTCGCGGCATCTTGCATGTGGGCGAAATCGCCGTCGGTCGCCGCCCATTCCCTGACCGAGCCGTCGATCAGATTGGGCGGGATCCTGCGCCACAGAAGATCGCCGCAGAACAAAATTTCGGCATCGGGCACGAAGATGGCGAGATCGCCGCCGGTATGGCCGAGAACGGTCCGCACCACCACCTTGCGATTGCCGAGCCAGACAATGAGGTCCTTGTCGGTGACCAGGTCCGGCAGCGGCAGCGCCGCGATCGCGGCCTTGAGCGCCGGCGTGACCCGGTCGCCGAACAGATGGGCATTGTCCGTCCGCACCCAGCCCCGCTCGTTGCGATGGGCGATGATGATCGCGCCGGCGTCGCGCAAAGCCTGGTCCCCGCCGGTATGGTCCATATGATAATGGGTGTTGACGATGTAGCGGATCGGCTTGGGCGTCAGCCGGCGGATCTCGGCGACGAGCGCGCGCGCGGCCTCGACGTTGAAGAAGGCGTCGACCACCAGCACCCCGTCGTCGCCGATGACGAAGCCGGCATTGGAGCCGGCCTTGTGGTCCGGCCCGTCGATCGCCGCATAGACGCCCGGCCCGACCTGCTTCAGCACGAACGGAAGGGGCGCGGCAGGTTGCGCCGAAGCCGGGGCAGCGAATGCGGCGAAGGCAATTAAGGCGACGATCCATCGCTTCATGACAAATCCCCTCATTTCCGCCCGAACAATTTCTCGATGTCGGTGTGGGCGAGCTTCACCCAGGTCGGGCGGCCGTGATTGCATTGGCCGCTATGGGGGGTGATCTCCATCTCGCGCAGAAGCGCGTTCATCTCGGCGACGGAGAGGAGGCGGCCGGCGCGGACCGAGCCGTGGCAGGCCATGGTGGCGGCGACATGGTCGATCCTCTCCTTGAGGCTCAGGGCCTCGTCGAAGGCGGCGAGCTCGTCGGCGAGGTCGGTGACGAGCCCCTTGACGTCGCCATGGCCGAGCAGGGCCGGCGTCGCGCGGACCAGCATCGCGCGCGGGCCGAACCGTTCCAGCTCCAGCCCCATCTCGGCGAGCTCGGCGGCGCGCGCCTCCAGCCGGTCGCAGCCGGGCTCGTCCAATTCGACCACTTCGGGGAGGAGCAAAGCCTGGCGGGCGAGGCCGCCATCGGCCATGGCGCGGCGCATCCGCTCCAGCACCAGCCGCTCGTGCGCGGCATGCTGGTCGACGAGGACGAGCCCGTCCTCGGCCTCGGCGACGATATAGGTGGCGGCGACCTGGCCGCGGGCGACGCCGAGCGGGAAACGGTTCGATTCGGGCGGCGGCGCGGTCGCGGGCTCGGCGCGGCCGAGCAGGGGCGTCAGGAATGTCGCGCGGGACTCGCGAAAGGTCCCCTCTCCCCTGGGGGGAGAGGGATAGGGTGAGGGGGGTCCGGCAGCTGGAAGTAGGCGCAGGTCATCGAGCCCGTATTGATCAGGCCGAACCCCCTCACCCCAACCCTCTCCCCCCTGGGGAGAGGGAGAAATCTGCCACGGCACCGCAGCGGCCTGGTTCACTACTCGATACCCCGCCGCGTCGAGCGCGTGGCGGAGGCCGCCGACGATCAGCCCCCTTATCGATGCCGGATCCCGGAACCGCACCTCCGTCTTGGCCGGATGGACGTTCACGTCCACCTCCTCGCCGGGGAGGTCGATGAACAAGGCGACGATCGGGTGGCGGTCGCGGGCAAGGAGGTCCCGATAGGCGGCGCGGACGGCGCCGATCAGGAGGCGGTCCTTCACCGGGCGGCCGTTGACGAACAGATATTGATGGTCGGCGACGCCGCGGCTGAAGGTCGGAAGGCCGGCGACGCCGCCGAGCCGGGCATTGCCGCGCGCATAATCGACGCCGACGCTGTTCTCGTGCAGCCCGCGGTCGGTCAAGGCCGCGACCCGCGCCGGCCGGTCCTCGCCCGGCTGGACGGCGAGGCCGCGGCGCCCCTCATGGTCGAGGGTGAAGCCGATGTCGGGACGCGCCATGGCGAGCCTCTTCACCGCATCGAGGCAGGCGGCATATTCGGACCGGTCGGAGCGGAGGAACTTGCGCCGCGCCGGCACCCGCGCGAACAGATCCTCCACCAGGATGCGCGTGCCCGGCGGGAGCGCCGCCGGCCCCTCCCCCGCCGCCTTGCCATTGTCGACGACGAGCGACCAGCCGTCGGGCGCCGCCTGTCCCGAACCCGGCGAGGGGCGGACGCGGCTCTCGACCGTCAGCCGCGCGACGCTCGCGATCGAGGGCAGAGCCTCGCCGCGAAAGCCCAAGGTCGTCACATGCTCGATCGCGTCATCGGGAAGCTTCGACGTCGCGTGGCGCTCCAGCGCCAGCTTCATGTCGGCGGGCGCCATTCCGCTTCCGTCGTCGACAACCTCGATCCGGCCGACGCCGCCGCCGACCAGGGCAATGCCGATCCGCGACGCCCCGGCGTCGATCGCATTCTCGACCAGTTCCTTGAGCGCGCTCGCCGGCCGCTCGACCACCTCGCCGGCGGCGATGCGGTTGACGAGATGCTCGGGCAGGCGGCGTATTGACATCGATCCTCCATCTAGACCATCCGGCCGCATCCCGCGACCGCGTTAACTGTTTGATGGACGCGAAGGGATACGTCATCCTATAGCAATGCAAGAGCGGGCGAAGCCGGGATTCGGCGCCTCGCCCTTCTCCGGAAAGCGAGAGCAACCCGATGTCCTTCCTGCGTTTTTTCAAGTTTCCTTCCCATGACATGGCGATCGACCTCGGCACCGCCAACACGGTCGTCTACGTGCGCGGCCGCGGCGTCGTCCTCAACGAGCCGTCGGTGGTCGCGATCGAGACGCTGAACGGCGTCAAGCGCGTCAAGGCGGTCGGCGACGACGCCAAGATGATGATGGGCAAGACCCCCGACCAGATCGAGGCGATCCGGCCTTTGCGCGACGGAGTCATCGCCGACATCGACGTCGCCGAGCAGATGATCAAGCATTTCATCCAGAAGGTCCACGGCAAGCGCCGCTTCCCGCGCTGGCCGGAGATCGTGATCTGCGTGCCCTCCGGTTCGACCTCGGTCGAAAGGCGCGCCATACGCGACGCCGCCTCCAATGCCGGCGCAAGCCAGGTCTGGCTGATCGAGGAGCCGATGGCCGCCGCGATCGGCGCCGACATGCCGGTGACCGAGCCGATCGGATCGATGGTCGTCGACATCGGCGGCGGCACCACCGAGGTCGCGGTCCTCTCGCTCCGCGGCCTCGCCTACACGACCTCGGTCCGGGTCGGCGGCGACAAGATGGACGAGGCCATCTCCTCCTATGTCCGCCGCAACCACAATCTCCTGATCGGCGAGGCGACGGCCGAACGGATCAAGAAGCAGGTCGGGATCGCCAAGCCCCCGGCCGACGGCGACGGCCTCACCGTCCACATCAAGGGCCGCGACCTCGTCAACGGCGTCCCCAAGGAGATCATGATCAACCAGCGGCAGATCGCCGAGGCTTTGTCCGAGCCGGTCGGAACGATCGTCGAGGGCGTCCGAATCGCGCTCGAGAATACGGCGCCCGAGCTTGCCGCCGACATCGTCGACCAGGGCATCGTCCTGACCGGCGGCGGCGCACTGCTCCAGGGGCTGGACGAGGTGCTGCGCGATGAGACGGGGCTTCCGGTCACGGTCGCGGACGATCCCCTGACCTGCGTCGCGATCGGAACCGGCCGCGCGCTCGAGGAGGAAGTCTTCCGCGGCGTGCTGCTGACCGCCTGAGCCGGGGCGCGAGAAGATGGCGCCGCCGTCCACCCGGCGCCCCGGTTTCTCCCGCAGGGCGCAATTCGGGCTGTTCCTCGGCTATGTGATCGCCGTCGGCGGCATATTGTTCGCCCTGATGCTGCTCGTCGTCGCCGCGGTCGATCCGGCCGGCTTTTCGGCGCTGAAGGGCGCGGCGCTCGACGCCACCCATCCGATCAGCGCCGGCGGCCGCTCGGTCGTCCGCTTCGTCGACGGAATCGGCAGCGGCATCGGCGATTATTTCATGGCCGGCTCGGAAAATGCGGCGTTGAAGCAGAGGCTCGAGTCGGAACGGCGGATGATCGTCGAAGCGCGCGCGATCGGCCTGGAGAATCAGCGCCTGAAGGCCTTGCTGAAGCTCGCCGGCGAGGTCCAGAACCCGATCGCAATCACCCGGATCGTCGGATCGACCTTCGACGGGCCGCGCCGGCTCGCCACCCTGTCGGCCGGAAGCGCGTCGGGAATCGCCAACGGCCAGCCGGTCCGCTCGCCCGACGGCCTCATCGGCCGGGTGATCGAGACCGGCCGCTGGTCGGCGCGGATCCTTCTCGTCAGCGACGGTGCGAGCGCGGTTCCGGTCCGGCTGGTCCGCGACGGTACGCCCGCCATCGCCGCCGGCCATGGCGACGGCACGATCGACCTGAAGACGCTCGAGCTCGGCAAGAATCCGTTCCGTCGCGGCGACATCCTCGTCACCTCGGGAACCGGCGGAGTCTATCCGCCAAACGTCCCGGTCGCCCTGGTGACCGCGGTCAATGGCGACCGCACCGTGGCGCGGCCGCTCGCCGACCCGGCCGGGCTCGATTTCGCGATCGTCCTTCCGATCTTCCAGCCGGCCGCGACCAAGCCGCTTTCGGCGGCGACCCAGACGTCGCTCGAAGGGGCGCAGCAATGAGGATCGCCGCCTCCGGCCGCGACACCGCCTTCCGGGGTCCGGGGCGCCCCTGGGTGCCGCTGCTGACCACGCTCGGCGCCTCCCTGCTCCAGGCGCTCCCGGTCGTGGTGACGACACCGGTCGTCCCCGATTTCGCCTTCCTCGTCCTCCTCTCCTGGCGGCTGCTGCGGCCGGAAATGTGGCAGGCCTATGTCGCCTTGCCGCTCGGCCTGTTCAACGATCTCGTCGCCGGCCATCCGCTCGGCCAGTCGATGGCGCTCTGGACCGCGACCTTCCTCGCCTGCGATCTGCTCGACAGCCGCTCGGGCTGGCGCGATTACTGGCTCGACTGGCTGTTCGCGGCCCTGGTCGTCGCCCTCTACACAATCGGCGAATGGCGGGTCGCCTGGTGGATGGGGAGCCGGATCCCGTTCGAGGTGGTGCTGCCCCAGATGATCCTCGGCATCTTCTGCTATCCCGTCGTCGCGCGCCTCGTCGTGTCGCTCGACCGCTGGCGGCTGACGCGATGAGGAAGACGCGCTTCTTCCCCCTGTTCGGAACGAAGAGGCGCGTCCGGGCGCCGCTGATGACCGAGCATAGCCAGGCATTCAGCTTCACCCGCCGGGCGATGGTGCTCGGAGTCGGCCAGGGACTGGTCGCGACCGCGCTCGGCGTCCGCATGGGCTGGCTCGCGATCGCCGAGAACCAGCATTACAGATTGCTCGCCGAATCGAACCGGGTGCAGGAACGGCTGATCCCGCCCCGCCGCGGCTGGATCGTCGACCGCACCAACCAGCCGATCGCGATCAACCGCAGCGCCTTCCGAGTCGACCTCATCCCCCAGAGGATGGAGAAGGACCCGACCCGCGTCCTCGCCGCGCTCACCCGATTGCTCGGCCTCAGCCAGGACGATCTCGACCGAATCCACGAGGGGCTCGCCAATGCCGCCGGCTACCAGCCGGTGCCGGTCGCCGAGAACATCCCCTACGAGCAATATGCGGCGGTGACGGTGCGCCTGCCCGACCTCCCCGGAGTCGCGCCGCTTCGCTCCTTCGCCCGTTTCTATCCGAGCGGGCCGGCGGTCGCCCATCTGGTCGGCTATGTCGGCACCCCGAGCAAGGCGGAATATGAGGCGGAGGGCAAGAACCCTTTGCTGATCGCGCCGGGCTTCAAGGTCGGCAAGGACGAGCTCGAAAAGACGATGGAGCATCGCCTGCGCGGCCAGCCGGGCGCCCAGAGGATCGAGGTCACCGCCCACGGCAAGTTGGTGCGCGAGCTCTCGACCCTCCCCGACCATAGCGGCGGCATGTTGCCGCTCACCATCGACGCGGGCTTGCACGATTATGCGGCGCGGCGGCTTGGCGACCAGTCGGGCTCGATCGTCGTCGTCGACTGCCGGACCGGCGAGATCCTCGCAATGGCCTCGATGCCGGCCTACGACCCCAACGTCTTTTCGGAGGGGATCAGCCACCGCGAGTGGAACATGCTCGCCGCCGACGAGCGCCACCCGATGATCAACAAGGTCATGCAGGGCCTCTATCCGTCGGGATCGACGATCAAGCCGACCATGGCCTTGTCCTTCCTCCAGGCCGGGCTCGACCCCAAGGCCAAGGTCAATTGCACCGGCTCCTACCGGGTCGGCAACGCCATCTTCCACTGCGACAAGCATCATGGGCCCGTCGACATGCACGAGGCCATCATCAAGAGCTGCGACATCTATTTCTACCATACCAGCCTGCAGGCCGGCGCCGACGTGATCGCGGCGATGGCGCACGAGCTTGGCTTCGGCCAGAGGTTCGACCTGCCGGTCCCCACCCAGCGCTACGGCACCATCCCCGACCCGCAATGGATGGAGCGCAAATATCACCGCAAATGGGAGATGTACGACACGATCAACATGTCGATCGGCCAGGGCAACGTGCTGGTGAACCCGCTCCAGCTCGCGATCATGGCGGGGCGGATCGCGAGCGGCCGGGCGATCGCGCCGAGGATCCTGCGCGAGGCTTCCTATCCCGAGCCGCAGCCTTTGCCGGTGACGCCCGAGCATCTCGCCTTCGTCCGCGACGCGATGAGCGGGGTCGTCAATTCCGGGCGCGGCACCGCCTCGATCGCGAAATTGCCGGTCGACGGGGTGCTGATCGCCGGCAAGACCGGGACCGCGCAGGTGCGGCGGATCACCATGGCCGAGCGCAACAGCGGCGTCCGCTCGAACGAGAGCCTCGCCTGGAAGATGCGCGACCACAGCCTGTTCGTCGCCTTCGGCCCGGTCGACAATCCGCGCTACGCCGCGGCGACCGTGGTCGAGCATGGCGGCTGGGGCGCGACCGTCGCCGCGCCGATGGTCCGCGACACGCTCACCTATCTGTTCGACAGGCAGAAGGCGCTCGCCGCTCTGGCGCCGCTCGAGGAGCAATGGGGCGGCACGATCGAGGAGAGGATGGCGCGGCGGCGCGAGCAATGGCAGGCGGCCGAGGCGTCTGCGAAGAATGACAGCGACGAGCCGCCGCCGCCGACGCACATATGATCGTCCGCGCATGAACGGCCCCTCGCTCATCCCGGCGCCGATCGCCGAATTGCCCTGGCGCATGCTCCTGCTGGTGATCTTCATCACCTTCTTCGGCCTGCTCGTCCTCTATTCGGCGGCGAGCGGCCATCTCATGCCCTGGGCGCTGCCGCAGGGGGTCCGCTTCCTCGTCTTCCTGGTCATGGCGATCGCCATGTCGCGGCTGAAGACCGACCGGATCAGGGAGGCGGCCTTTCCCGCCTACGGGATCGTCATGGTGCTGCTGCTGCTGGTCGAGGCGCTTGGCTTCGTCGGCAAGGGGGCGCAGCGCTGGCTCAGCCTCGGCTTCGTCAACCTCCAGCCTTCCGAGCTGATGAAGGTGGCGATCATCCTTGCCCTGGCCCGCTTCTACGACCTGCTCCCGGTCGGGGAATTAAGGCGCTGGGCGGCGATCTGGCCGGCGGCGATCCTGCTCGGCGTGCCCGCGCTCTTCATCCTCGTCCAGCCCGACCTCGGCACCGCGGTGATGGTCGTCGCGGGCGGAATCGTCGTCATGTTCCTCGCCGGCCTGCCGCTACGGCTGTTCATCGGCGGAATCAGCGCGATCGCGGTTGCGGGGCCGATCGCCTTCAGCTTCCTCCACCCCTATCAGCGCGAGCGCGTCCTCATCTTCCTGAACCCGGAATCGGATCCGCGCGGCGCCGGCTACCATATCAGCCAGTCGAAGATCGCGATCGGGTCGGGCGGAATCTTCGGCAAGGGCTTTTTGAACGGCACCCAGAGCCACCTCCAATATCTGCCCGAAAACCATACCGACTTCATCTTCGCGACGATGGCGGAGGAATGGGGGCTTGCAGGCGGGATCGTGCTGATCGTCGCCTACGCCTTCGTCATCAAATGGGGGATCGGAGTCGCATTGGACGCCAAGGACCGCTTCGCCCGCCTGACCGCGGCCGGCCTCACCTTCACCATCTTCTTCTACGTGGCGATCAACCTGTTGATGGTGATGGGCCTCGCCCCCGTCGTCGGAATCCCGCTCCCCCTCGTCTCCTATGGCGGCTCGGCGATGCTGACGGTGATGCTTTGCCTCGGCATCCTCATGTCCATCGACCGCACCAACCGCCGCCCGGGGCGGGGCCTGGGCTGAGGAAGCGGCCCGCCGTAAGGCGCAAGCGCGGCGAAGCCGCAGCCTTTTCTTCTCCGCGTCTCTGCGCGAACGCTCTGCGAAGCCGCTTCCTCTTCTCCTTCGCCTTCGCGCCTTCGCGTGAGCCGATTGCGATGCCGGCGCCGCGCGAACGCGGGAGGAAAGCACCGCCTGGAGCGGGCTGTGATTGGATTGAATCACAGCCCGCTCCAGAACCCTTTGTTGTCGCGTTGCTTATTGCGAAAAGCCGGTACCCACCTTTTCGCGCAACGCTCTAACGGTCGATCGGATAGATCCTCAGCACCACGCCGGTGCGGCCGTCGATCTGATAGACGTTGCCGGCGCCGTAGCGATAATAGACCCCGCCGCCGTCGCGGAAGCGGGCGCGATAGGCGTTCGGCACCGCATAGAGGCCGCCATTCGCCCGGTCCCCGACGCGCAGGGCGTCGTCGCCCTCGTCATCGCGATCGGCATTGTCCCGATCGTAGCGCCCGTCGTTCCGATAGCCATTGTCGCGATCGGCATCGTCGCTTTCATATTGGCCGTTGCCGTAGCGGTCGGGACGGGCGCCATTGCCGTAACCGCCATTGCCGTAGGGCGCGGTTCCCGAGCCGCGGTCGCCATAGGACCCGTAAGGCGCGTTGCCGTAAGGGGCGTTGCCGTAAGCGCGGCTGCCGGTGTCGTAGCCCCCGCCGGTGCGGTCGCCATAGGCGCCCCGGCTGCCGCCATAGCCGTTTCCATAAACGGGACGGTTGTCGTAGCGGCCGTAAGCGGACGGCGCACCCTCCCCTTCGGCATCGGCGATCTCGTTGCGAAGGCCCTGCGCGCGCTGGCGCAGATCCTCGCGCTCGGAGCCGGTGAAGCCGTCATCGGCATAGCGGCGCTGCAGATTGACGAGGCCGCGAAGCTGCGAGCGGAGCTCGGCCGCATCGTCCGGCGAGAGGCTGCCGCGGGTGACGCCGTCGTCGATCCGGGCGCGCAGGCCTCCGATATCGACGCCGCCATTCCATTGCGCCGCGGCGGGGGTTGCGGCGGCGAGCGCGGCCAAGGCCGCCATTGCGAACATCCTTCCGGTCATCTTCCTGCTCCCAATACTCACAAGCCCCGTCGCCGGCGCCTCAACGCGTGGGCGCGCGGCTGGCTCCCGGCCGGCGGGGACGGAACGGCCGCGACGGCCTTACAAAAAAGTAATCGCGCCGCCAGACCGGCGAGAGGAACCGGAGCGTAGGAAAGGATCGTGGCGGCCACCTTTGCCGGCGTCCGCCCTCTCGAGCCGAATTGATTGTGATTTTCGTTTCGAAACTCCCGAAAAACTGCGCCCGGCGACCCTCTTCGCCGGGCGCCTTGTTTCCGGGAGGGGTCCGGCGGCTTGCCTCCCTGGAGCCGCCGGACCTATTGCGCGGGAACGGGGCCGAGGAGTCCGGCATGGGCCGCAAGATATTGCTGATCGAGGACGACCGGGAGACCGCCTCCTATCTCGCCCGCGGGCTCGGCGAGGAAGGCCATGGCGTCGAGCATGTCGAGGACGGACGCGACGGCCTGTTCCGCGCCACCGACGGAAGCTTCGACCTCGTCATCCTCGACCGGATGGTGCCCGGCCTCGACGGCCTCGCGCTGCTGAAGGCGATGCGCGCCGCCAGGGTCGAGACGCCGGTCCTGATCCTCTCCGCTCTGGCCTCGGTCACCGACCGGATCGAGGGGCTGGAGAGCGGCTCGGACGATTATCTGGTGAAGCCATTCTCGTTCGGCGAATTGCTCGCCCGGGTGAACGCCCTGCTCCGCCGCGGCGAGGGCAAGAGCGCCGCGGACCTGCGGATCCTCGTCGGCGACCTCGAGATCGAGCCGCTCTCGCGGGTCGTCAAGCGGTCCGGCAAGCCGATCGATCTGAAGCCGCGCGAATATCGGCTGCTCGAATATCTCGCCCGCAACGAAGGACGCGTCGTCACCCGCACCATGCTGCTCGAGCTGGTGTGGGACTATCATTTCGATCCGGGCACCAACGTCATCGACGTCCATGTCAGCCGGCTGCGCCGCAAGCTGGAGGAGGGCTTCGAGCGGCCGATCCTCCACACCGTCCGCGGCGCCGGCTACCGGCTGGCCGCGACGGTCTGAGGATGCGGCTGCCGACGACCCTTCGCATCGGCCTGCTCGCCGCCCTTCTCGCCTTCCTCTCAAGCGCCGCTCTGATCGGCTTCATCCACTGGCGCACCTATGACGATTCGGTCGCGGCGGTGCACGAGCAGGTGGCGGAGGCGTCCTCGGCCCTCGACGACGTCTATTCGTCGGGCGGCCGGCGGGCGCTCGACAAGGCGATCTCCGACACGCTCGGCTCCGGCGACCCGCAGCTCCTCGCCGCCGTCCTCGCGCCGGACGGCGCGGCGCGGATCGGCAATGTCGGCGCGGTCGTCGAGCCGCCGCTTCCGCTGCGGCCGGGCTATCGCGTCGGCCGGATCCAGTTCCGCGGCGCGGCGACGACCACCAGCGTCGCCTATCTTCTGCGCCGGCTCGACGACGGCGAATGGCTGCTGACCGGCCGAAGCCTCGGCGAGCGGATCCGTTTCCAGCGCATCCTCGAAAGCTCGCTCGGCCTCGCGCTTGCCATCTCGGTGCTGCTCGGGCTGATCTGCGGCCTGGTCGTCGCCCGTTATGTCGGATCGCGCGTCGGCGCGATGGCCGACGTCGCCGACAGCATCGCCGGCGGCGACCTCGCCCAGCGCGTGCCGCTCTCGGGCAGCCGCGACGCATTCGACGGCCTCGCCCGCCAGATCAACCGGATGCTCGACCGGATCGCCGCCCTGATGGAGGAATTGCGGCTGCTGACCGACAGCCTCGCCCACGATCTGCGCTCGCCGGTCGGGCGGCTGCGCGCCCGGGTCGAGGCGGCGCTCGCAGCGACCGACGATTCGAAGCGCGATTCGCTGCTCGGCGGAATCCTCCAGGAAGCGGATTCGCTGATGCGGATGCTGACGACGGTGCTGGAGATCGGCCGCTCGGAGGCGATGGCGAGCCGCAACCAGTTCGAGCCGCTCGACCCGGCCGGGCTGATCGACGAGCTTGCCGAGATGTACGAGCCGATCGCCGAGGAAGCGGGCTGCACGCTCAATGTCGAGGCGGAATCGGGCCTCCCGATCTTCACCGGCCACCGCCAGCTCCTCGCCCAGACGCTCAGCAATTTGTTCGACAATGCGCTCAACTATGCGCGGAGCGGCGGCACCGTCATCCTGTTCGCGCGGGTGAAGGACGGCCGGATGCGGCTTGGAGTCGCCGACCGCGGGCCGGGGATCGCGCCCGCCGACCGGGCCGAGGCGAAGCGGCGCTTCGGCCGGCTCGACAGCTCCCGCTCGACCGGCGGCGCCGGCCTCGGCCTCGCGCTCGCGGAGGCGGTCGCCCACCTCCATGGCGGCGCGCTCGAGCTGCTCGACAATGGCCCGGGCCTGCGCGCGGTGCTGGTGCTTCCACTGGATGGCGTTTCCCTTCCCTGACAGGGAGGGGAGATAGGAAAAAACGGGCGGATCCGGGGATCCGCCCGCAGGCTCGCGCTTCCGGGAGGGTCGGCGCTATTTGATGTTCCCGGCCATATAGGTCTCGATCCGCTTCACCAGCGGCGGCGGCAGCGGCACGTAATCGAGACTCTTGGCCTGGGCCTGGCCGTGCTCGAGCGACCAGCGGAAGAATTTGATCGCGGCGGCGCTGTGCTGGGCGTTCCTGGGATGCTTGTACATCAGGACCCAGGTCGTCGCCGTGATCGGGTAGGCGTTCGGCCCCGGCGCGTTGGTCATCACCAGGTAGAAATCCTGGGCGTGGGACCAGTCGGCGGTCGCCGCCGCGGCCTGGAAGCTCGCGGCGCTCGGCGTGATGAAACGGCCCGCCGAATTCTGCATGACCGCGTAAGTCATGTGGTTCTGCAGCACATAGGCATATTCGACATAGCCGATCGAATTGGGGATCTGCTTCACATAAGCGGCGACGCCCTCATTGCCCTTGCCGCCGACGCCGACCGGCCATTGGACCGCCGTGCCCTCGCCCACCCTGGTCCGCCACGGCGCGAAGACCTGGCTCAGATAATGGGTGAAGTTGAAGCTGGTGCCCGAGCCGTCCGAGCGGTGGACGACCGAGATCTGCGCGCCCGGCAGGCGGAGGCCCGGATTGAGCCGCGCGATCGCCGGATGGTTCCAGGTCTTGATCTCGCCGGCATAGATTGCGGCGAGGACGGGGCCCGACAGCCTGAGCTGGCCCGGGCGAAGGCCGGCGACGTTGACCACCGGAACGACGCCGCCGATCACGACCGGGAATTGGGCGAGGCCCGAAGCGGCGAGCTCCTTCGGCTCGAGCGGCTTGTCGGTGGCGCCGAAATCGACGGTCGCGGCCTTGATCTGGGCGATCCCGCCGCCCGAGCCGATCGACTGGTAATTGACCTGGTCGCCGGTCGCGCCCTTGTAGGTGGCCGCCCATTTCGAAAGGACTGGAAAGACGAAGGTCGATCCGGCGCCGGTGATCTCGACCGCCGCGGCGGCGCTGCCGACGCCGGCGAGGCCGATCGCCACGGCGGCCGCGGCGAGCTTCCTGGACATGATGTTCATTTGAGACTGCCCCCTGGGAATTATGGAAAAACGGCACGGTCCTGGCCGTCCGCGGGGCGAGTCGTAGCGCCGCGCGATGACGACGGCGGGACTCGGATGTGACAATCCGATGTAAATCCCGCCGCCCTGCCGGCTGTCAGCAAATCGCCGCGCCGGATTCCCCGATCTGTCACAAACCCGGACTAACGACTCGGGACGCACCGGCTTGACGGGCGAATCACCACCTGAGGGGGATATTTTCCATGACTATCCGTACGTCTCTGCTCGCGGGGGCGGGTCTTTCCGCATTGGTCATTTTCGCGGCGCCGGCCGAGGCGAAGACGGCGAAGCGCCATCATCATGCCGCGGCGCACGCGGCCCGTGACGACAACAAGGCGCTCGTCGCCGAGGTGGGCGAGCTGCGGACCGAGGTCGCGCAATTGACCGCCCGCCTCAACGCGCAGGACGCCGCCCAGCAGCAGGCCCAGAATGCCGCGGCCCAGGCGCAGCAGACCGCCGCCGCCGCGCAGGAGCAGGCCCAGGCCGCCGCGACCCAGGCGCAGGCCGCGCAGACCCAGGTCGCCGCCGCCCGTGCCGCCGTTCCCGGCGAGGTCAAGACCGCGCTCGCCGCCCAGCCCAGGCCGCCGGCCCGTTGGTTCGACAATACGACGATCTCCGGCCGCATGTATTTCAACGTCAGCCATATCGACCAGCATTCGGACGGCCAGCTCGTCGGCCGCAGCACCGGCTTCGACATCAAGCGGCTCTATCTGGGCGTCGACCACAAGTTCAACGACATCTGGTCGGCCAACGTCACCACCGACGTCAGCCTGATCGCCAACACCAACACGGTGACCGGCACCGCCGGTTCGGCGACCGCCCAGCCGGGCCAGGGCACGACCGCCCCGACCGCTTTCCCCAAGACGGTGGGCGAGACGCTCTACCTCAAGAAGGCCTATCTGCAGGGCAGGTTCGACGACGCCTTCATCGTCCGCTTCGGCTCGGCCGACCTGCCCTGGATCCCGTTCGTCGAGGACGTCTACGGCTATCGCTACGTCGAGAACACGCTGATCGACCGGACCAGCTTCGGAACCTCGGCGGACTGGGGCGTGCATGTGCTCGGCAGCTTCGGGCACGGCCTGGTCAGCTACCAGGTCTCGGCGATCACCGGCGGCGGCTACCGCAACCCCTTGCGCTCGCAGTCGATCGACCTCGAAGGCCGGCTGAGCCTCAACTACCAGGGCTTCGTCGCTGCCGTCGGCGGCTATACCGGCAAGCGCGCCGCCGACACCTTCACGCCGTTCAGCCCGACCAACAATGCGACGATTCCGGTCCAGACCGGAGTCGACGTCACCACCTTCCACACCGCGGAACGGTTCGACGCCCTGATCGGCTACAGCAAGGACAAGATCCATGCCGGCGTCGAATATTTCTGGTCGAAGAACTGGAACCAGGTGACCAAGGTGCCGAACGACAAATCGGACGGCTGGTCGGCCTTCGCCTCCTACAAGGTCACGCCCTTGTTCAGCGTCTTCGGCCGCTACGATTGGGTGCGGCCGACCCGCGACCTGTTCCCGGCGATCCGGGAGCATTATTTCAACCTCGGCGTGACCTACAGCCCGGCCAAGGTCGTCGACCTCTCGCTCGTCTACAAGCGCGACCAGGTCGACAACGGCTTCTTCGCGCCGAGCGACTCCAACCCGTCGAACTTCGCCTTCCCGATCGGCGGCCGCAACCAGGGCACCTATGACGAGATCGGCCTGTTCGGCCAGTGGCGCTTCTGAAGCACAGGCGCCGATTGAGGCTTTCCCCGCTCTTCCTCCCCTGGACCTTGTCCGGGGGAGGATGAGTCGGCCGTGGAAATGCGGGGACACAATACCTATTTCATCGCGTCTCGCCTCCTCTTCTTCGCGCCTTCGCGTGAAAGACGGCGGCAATGGAGGCCGCTGCGCGGCGAGAAGGATTCTCCCCGCTCGTCCATTGTCCCGTCCGTGGGCGCGGGATTGACCATTTCGAATCCGGATTGCATCCTCCGCCTCGACAGGGGGAGGCATGCTCATGAAATACGGCCTTTTGGCGCCGGCAATGGCGCTCGCGCTTGCGGGATGCGGCGGCGCGGGCGTGAAGGCGCCCGATTCGGTGCAGGGCGTCTGGGGGGCGGATTGCACCGCGCCCTTCGTCAAGTTCGACGGCGGCACGATCCACGTCTATCCCGACAAGGCCGATTACACGCTGAAGAGCGCGGCCCTTAGCGGCGCGAATCTCGAAATCGCCTACGACACGCCGCAGGGCCCGGTCTCCGAAACCTATGTCGTCGAGGGCGATACGCTCCGGCTCGACCACGGCACTTATGGCGGTGCGCAGGCGACCTGGCACAAGGCGCCGATGAAGAAGTGCGGCTGACGCACCAGCAACAACGGGGGGAGGCGCGCCGTGACCGACGGAACGCAACAGACGGACGGAAAAGCGGGCGGCTCCGTGCCGCGCGGGGTGCTGGCGGGGCTGTGCGGCAGCCTGGTCGGCATTCCCGCGATGGCAATCGGCTTCGTCGTCGCGGCGATCCTCAAGCAGGCCCTGCTCGGCAAATTGATGGGCCACGAGGTCGACTATGATGTGATGCAGCACGGCGCCGAGGCCTTCCTGGCCAGCGTCGTCCTCGCCTTCGCGACCGGCGGCATCGGCGCCTTCGCGGCCGCCATCGTCGCGCTGAAGCTGGTCCGCGACGCCGCGCGCAAGACCTTCTTCGCCGTCATGGGCATCGGCCTCGCCGTCATCCTCGCCGCCGCCTGGAGCTGGCTGAAGGCGCGGCTCCATGTCGGCGGCGGCACGCTGATCTTCTCCATCCTGCTCGCCTTCGCCGGCGCGCTCATCGGCATGATCGTCGCCGCCGCCGTCCTGGACGAGGAAAAGGCGGAGGCCGATGCGGCGGCGGCCCCGGACGCCGGCTGAGCCTTCGCACGCACCTTCGCCTTCGATGAAAGGAACGGGAAAGATGAATCGCATGCTTCTGAATGCCTCCGTCTGCGGCCTCGTCCTTATTTTCGCCGGCTGCGGCGCGGCGGGCGGCGAAGAGGCGGCTTCCTTCGTCAAGGCCGGCCAGGCGCTCGAGGCGAAGGTCGGCGCGCCCGGCGCGAAATCGGACATGCCGGCCGCCGACGATCCCGACGTGCGTGCGTTCAACGCGGCGGCGGAAAAGGCCCTGATCGACCTCGGCACGCCGGCCATGCGGGTGGACGGCCTCGGCTCCTATGACCGGCTTTGCGGCTCGGTGGCGAAGATCACCGCCGCCTATCTCAGCGCGGGAGTCGGGCCGGTCGGCGACGGCGGGCTGCCGATGAACGACCAGGCAAAGGTCGCGAAGATGACCGAGAACGCCAACCGCTACATGGAGCAATTGTTCGTTCCGCTCCTCTATTCGGCCCATTGCACGGCGGTGCACCTGCCGGCGATCGAGAAGGACATCACCGATCGCGACGTCCACGAAAAGGCCGATGCCATGGCCAAGATCCGCAACGGCGCTTACGGCCAGGCGGCCGGCTTGCTGCAGATGGCGGGAAGCGGCGACATCCCCGCCGACAAGAGGAAGCGGATCCTCGACCTGCTGGCGCGCGACGGCGCCAATTTCGGGATCGCCTTCGGCCCGGACCAGAAGCAGGCCCTGGTGCAGGGCGCGCAGCAGATCGGCGCGGCGCTGCCGGACGCCAAGGCGCAGACCGATCGCTTCGCGACCGACCTTCGGAAGACGCCCTGCGGCAAGCTCTGCGCGATCTGAGCCGGCCGAGCCTCAGGGCGGCGGCAGGGTCGTCGTGGTCGAGATGTCGTCGGCGATATGGCCGACCCAGCCGGTGCCGTCGACCCACAGGTTGAACGTGTTGGTATAGCCCCAGGCGCAGCTCTGCACGCCGATCGAGGCGAAGGCGGCGCTGACGTCGGCATAATAGATTTCGCGCGCGGGGACGGGCTTGCTGAAGTCCGCGCCATATTCGCCGGCGAAGGGCACCCGGCCGGTCGTCGCGATGAAGTTGGCGATGCTGTCGGTGAAGGTCCTGAGCTGGGCGATGTCGTCGGGCGTTCCGAAATCGGTCCGCGTCGCCGGAGTCATCCAGGGGGCGGTGTCGAAGCCGAAATTCTGCGGATCGTAATAATGGAAGGTCGGGACGACATAGGGATCGCTCGGGAACGGCGCGGTCAGCATCGATGCGCCCGAGGCGAAATCGGGCCCGTCCCACACGACCAGCCGCGTCGGGTTCGTCGTGCGCACCGCATCGAGCGCCGGCTTCAACGTCGCCATCAGATTGGCGGCGGTGAGGTTGGTGTTCGGCTCGTTGATCAGCTCGAAATAGACGGTCGAGGGCTCGTCCTTGAAGGCGACCCCGATCTGCTGCCACAGAGCGGCGAAGCGCGGCGCCTGGCCGGCCGGATCGTCGAACAGCTCCAGATAATGGTGCATGTCGACGATCACCGACATGCCGTTGGCGACGGCGAGATCGGTGACGTGCTTGACGCGCGCCATGAAGACGGGGTCGATCGCGTAAGGCGGCGCGGTGTCGGCATGGGCCGAGAAGCGCGCCGGAAGCCGGATCGCGGTGAAGCCCTTCGCCTTGATGTTGGCGATGTCGCTGTCCTGGAAGGCGCGGCCCCAATCGCCTTCGTTCGGCGCCTCGAGCATGTTGGAGATGTCGACGCACTTGCCGAGCCGCAGCGTTCCGCCGGTGCGCGCGAGAGCGGCCGCGGCCGGCTTGAACGGATTGGCCGCCGGCGGCGGCGGGGGTGGAGGCGGCGGGGGTGGAGGCGGCGGCGGTGGAGGGGCGGGAGTCGCGATGACCACGCCGCCCGCGCCGCCGGCCCCGCTGTCCCCGCCCCCGCACGAGCCGACGAGCAAGGCGATGAGGCTGACCGCCAGGGCGCGGCCGAACGGCGTCCTGAATCCCCCTGCCGCCATCCTCTTCATCGGCGCCTCTCCTTTGGGCCTATATTCTCTTTCCAGCCATGTTAGCGCTAACGCACATCGGTGAAAAGCGGCTTTGGAGCGTGGCTTAGCCTTGCCGTGTCGCCGCCCGGACCGCGCGGGCCCGCGGCGGTATCATCTCGACGGTGAAGCCGACACGCCACGCCCGGACCGATGCGGCGGTCGCCGAGTGTGCCCTCGGCCGGCCGGTGACGATCCGCGAGGGCGACGGCACTCACCGTCGGTGAATTATCTCCCCGTCATCCCGGCGAAAATCAGGATCCATGAACATGATGCCCGAGAAAGCCGCCTAAAAATCCCCATCCGCGTCGAGCGCGTAGCCGGCCGAGCGCACCGTGCGGATCAGATCGGCTTTCTTCCCCTCGTTAAGCGCCTTCCGCAAACGCCGGACGTGGACGTCGACGGTGCGCAGCTCAATCTCGTGATCGTGGGCCCAGACGCTGTCGAGGAGGCGCTCGCGCGAGAAGACGCGGCCGGGATGCTCGAGGAAATGGCGCAGCAGCCGATATTCGGTCGGGCCGAGCGGCACCCCCCGTCCGTCGCGGCGGACCTTGTGGGAGACGACGTCCATCTCGACGTCGGCGTAGCGCAGCACCTCGCCGGCAAGCGCCGGCCGCACCCGCCGCAGCACGGCGGCGATCCGTGCGATCAGCTCGCGTGGGCTGAACGGCTTGGTCATATAATCGTCGGCGCCGGTCTCCAGGCCGCGCACCCGGTCCGATTCCTCGCCGCGCGCGGTCAGCATGATGATCGGCAGATTGGCGGTCGCCGCGCCGCGGCGCAGGCGCCGGCAGACTTCCAGGCCCGATATGCCCTCGATCATCCAGTCGAGGATGACGATGTCCGGCACCTGCTCCAAGGCGAGCATCAGCGCCTCCTCGCCGTCCGTCGTCCAGCGGACGTCATATTCCTCGCGCTCGAAATGCCAGACGAGCAGCTCGGCGAGGACCTTGTCGTCCTCGACGAGGAGGAGTCGCGCCCGGCTCATCAGGCCCCGGCGGGATCCCGGCCGCCGCGCGGCCGATCGGGCAGCCGCTCGCCGGTCGCGGCGTAGAAGACCATCTCGGCGATGTTGGTCGCATGGTCGCCGATCCGCTCGAGATGCTTGGCGACGAAGAGGAGGTGCGCCGCCTCGCCGATCTTGGCGGGATCCTCCATCATGAAGGTGACGAGCGCGCGGAAGATCGAATTGTAGAAATCGTCGACCGCGGCGTCGCGCTCGACCACCAGGCGGGCCCGCTCGGGGTCGCGGCGGACGAAGGCGTCGAGCACCTCGTGCACCATCTCGGCGACCATCCGCGCCATTTCGGGGAGCAGGGAGATTGGCTCGATATTGGCCGACGGGCCGATCTCCGGAACCCGCCTGGCGATGTTCTTGGCATAATCGCCGATCCGCTCGACCACGCCGACGATCTTCAGCGCCGCCACCGCCTCGCGAAGATCGTCCGCCATCGGCGCGCGAAGCGCGATGAGCTGGACGATCTGGCGCTCGGCCTCGGCCTCGAGCGCGTCGATCTTCCTGTCATCCTCCACCGCGCGGCGGGCGCCGTCGCAGTCGCGCTTCATCAGGCAGCGCATCGCCTCGCGGATCGCATGTTCGGCGAGGCCGCCCATCTGGCTGACCAGCGCGCGGAGCTGGTCGAGCTCCTCGTCGAAGGCCTTGAGCGTGTGGGACTGTCCGGTGACCATGTCTCTCTCCTCAGCCGAAGCGGCCGGTGATGTAATCCTTGGTCCGCTCGACCCTCGGATTGGTGAAGATGTCGGCGGTGTCGCCGAACTCGATGAGGTTGCCCAAATGGAAGAAGGCGGTCTTCTGCGAGACGCGCGCCGCCTGCTGCATGTTGTGGGTGACGATGACGATGGTGAAACGGTCGCGCATCTCGTGGATCAGCTCCTCGATCTTGGCGGTCGAGATCGGGTCGAGCGCCGAGGTCGGCTCGTCGAGCAGCATGATCTCGGGCCGGACCGCGATGGTGCGGGCGATGCAGAGCCGCTGCTGCTGGCCGCCCGAGAGGCCGAGCGCGCTCGAATTCAACTTGTCCTTGACCTCGTCCCAGAGGGCCGACTGCTTCAGCGCGTCCTCGATCCGGTCGTTCAATTCGCTCTTCGGCAGCCGGTCGTAATAGGAAAGCGCGAAGGCGACATTGTTGCGGATCGACGAGGCGAAGGGCGTCGGCTTCTGGAAGACCATGCCGACCTTGCGCCTCAGCCGCGACAGGCCGTAGCCCCGGCCGAGGATATTCTCGCCGTCGACCAATATCTCGCCTTCCGCGCGCTGGTCCGGATAGATTTCGAAGATGCGGTTGAAGGTCCGGAGCAGGGTCGACTTGCCGCAGCCGGACGGACCGATGATCGCGGTCACCGCCTTGGCCGGAATGGCGAGATCGACTCCATGGAGCGCCTTCGACTTGCCGTAGAAGAAATCGAGCCCCTTGACGTCGATCTGGACGGGGCCGCCGCCCCGTGCGTCCGCCGGCGTCTCGATGCGCAGGGTCGCGCCGCTGTCGTTCATGTCTTCGATCCTTTGCGGGCGAAGAGCCGGACGACGAGGTTGAGCAGGAGGACGAAGGCGGTGAGGACGAACGCCCCCGCCCAGGCCAGAGCATGCCACTCGTCATAGGGGCTCATCGCATATTGGAAGATCACCACCGGCACGCTGGCGAGCGGCGCGTCGAGGCCGGCGCTCCAGAACTGGTTGCCGAGCGCGGTGAACAGCAAGGGCGCGGTCTCGCCGCTGATCCGGGCGAGGCCGAGCAGGACGCCGGTGACGATCCCGGCCCGCGCCGCCTTGTAGAGGATAAGCGAGGTCACCTGCCAGCGCGGCAGGCCGAGCGCGAATCCGGCCTCGCGCATCTGGTCGGGGACGAGGCGCAGGGCCTCGTCGGTCGTCCGCACCACCACCGGGATCAGGATCATCGCCAGAGCGAGGGCGCCGGCGAGGCCGGAGAAATGGCCGCTCGGGCCGACGACGAGGACGTAGATGAACAGGCCGATGACGATCGACGGCGCCGAGAGCAGGATGTCGTTGATGAAGCGAGTCGTCGCCGCGAGCTTCGAATAGCGGCCATGCTCGGCGAGATAGGTGCCGGCCGCGATTCCGATCGGGGTGCCGATCACGATCCCGAGCAGCACCATCACGGCGCTCCCGTAAAAGGCGTTGAGCAGGCCGCCGTCGGCGCCGGGCGGCGGAGTCATCTCGGTGAACAGGCTCGGCTTCAGCGCCGACGCGCCCTCGCTGAAGGTGGTCCACAGGATCCACGCCAGCCAGAACAGGCCGAACAGGGTCGCGGCGCCGGCGAAGAACAAGGCGACCCAATCGACGATGCGGCGGCGGATCAGGGTCCGGGACATCAATGGGTCCTTCCGAACGCCCGGTCCATCCGGAGCAGCATCATCTTGGCGACGGCGAGGACGATCAGGGTGATGATGAAGAGCAGGAAAGCGAGCGCGATCAGCGACGAGCGGTAAAGGTCGGTATCCGCCTCGGTGAACTCGTTGGCGATGGCGGCGGCGATCGAGTTGCTCGGCATGAGCAGCGAGATCGAGAAATCATGGGCGTTGCCGAGGACGAAGGTGACCGCCATCGTCTCGCCGAGCGCGCGGCCGAGGCCGAGGAAGATCGCGCCGACGATCGCCGAGCGCGTGTAAGGCAGGGTGACCCGGCTCAATATCTCCCAGCGGGTCGATCCGAGCGCGACCGCGGCCTCCTTCAGCGCCGGCGGCACCGCGTTGAACACGTCGCGCGCGACCGAGGCGATGAACGGGATGATCATGATCCCGAGCACGATTCCGGCGGTCAGCATGCCGATGCCGATCGGCGCTCCGCTGAACAAGGGCCCGATCAGCGCCTTGTCGCCGACATGGGCGATCAGCCAGGGCTCGACATGCGCGGCCATGAACGGCGCGAAGACGAACAGGCCCCACATTCCGTAGATGATGCTCGGCACCGCGGCGAGCAATTCGATGGCGATGGCGATCGGCCCCCGCGTCCAGCGCGGCGCGATGTCGGTCAGGAACAAGGCGATTCCGATGCTGACCGGGATCGCGATCAGGAGGGCGATGGCCGAGGTGACGAGCGTTCCGTAGATCGGCACCAGGGCGCCGAATTGCTGCGCGACCGGGTTCCAGTCGCGGCTGGCGATGAATCCGAGTCCGAAGGTCGCGAAGGCCTGCCGTCCGCCCCAGGCCATGGAGGCGGCCGTTCCGGCAAGCAGCACCAGCACCAGCCAGGCGGCGCCGGCCGTCGTCAGGCCGTAAAGCCTGTCGACGATTCCGCCGCGCACCGCGACCGGAGCGGCCGTCCCGCCTGCCGCTTCGTCCCTCACTTGACGTTCTGGGCGATATAGGTCTCGATCTGCTGGACGAGCGCGTCCGGCAGCGGCACGTAATCGAGCTTCTGCGCCTGCGGCTGGCCCTTTCCGAGCGCCCATTTGAAGAAGGCGATGGCCGCGTCGGACCGCCCCTTGTCCCTTGGCTGGCGGTGCATCAGCACGAAGGTGGTGGCGGTGATCGGGTAAGCGTCGGCGCCCGGCGCATTGGTCATGACCAGGAAGAAATCCTGGGCATGGGTCCAGTCGGCGCTCGCCGCCGCGGCCTGGAAGCTCGCGGCGCTCGGCGCGACGAACTTGCCGGCCGAATTCTGGAGCGACGTCCAGCGCATGTGGTTCTGAACCACATAGGCATATTCGACATAGCCGATCGAATAGGGAAGCTGGCGGACGTAAGCGGCGACGCCTTCATTGCCCTTGCCGCCGACGCCGGACGGCCAGGAGACGGAGGTGCCCTCGCCGGGGCCGCTCTTCCAGCTCGGGCTGACCTGGCCGAGATAATGGGTGAAGTTGAAGGTCGTGCCCGAGCCGTCGGAGCGGTGGACGACGGCAATGTCGGCCGCCGGCAGGGCGACGCCCGGATTGACCTTGACGATCGCGGGATCGTTCCACCTTTTGATCTTGCCGGCATAGATGTCGGCGAGGACCGGGCCGGTGAGCCTCAATTTGCCCGCATCCACCCCGGCGATGTTCACGACCGGGACGACGCCGCCGATCACGACCGGGAATTGGGCGAGGCCGGCGGAGGCCAGCTCCTTCGGGTCGAGCGGCTTGTCGCTGGCGCCGAAATCGACCGTCCCGGCCTTGATCTGGGCGATTCCGCCGCCCGAGCCGATCGACTGGTAATTGACGTTCGGGCCGCCCGTCCTGGCATAGTCGGCCGACCAGGCGGAGAGGACCGGATAGACGAAGGTCGATCCGGCGCCGGTGATTCCGCCGCTCGCCTGGGCCGCGGCCTGGTTGCCGCCTTTATTGCTCTGGCAGCCCGCGAGCGCGAGCGCGGCGAGCGGGATCATGATGGTGAATTTGTTCACGGGCTTCCTCCGGACGATCGGTTCGGAGGAGGCCTAGGACCCGTTCCCGATGATTCTCGTGAAGCTTCCGTGACGCTTTTGTGACAGCGGCGGCGGGCGCCAATGCCTCACCCGTCATCCCGGCGGAGGCCGGGATGACGGGTGAGTTCAGGCCGGCAACCCTGCCAGCCCTTCCGCCAGGTCCAGCCGCAGCGACTTGTCGTCCATCGGGTATTTCAGGCCCGTCGCGCAGTTGAACAGCACCACCCGGTCGCTTTTCGAGATCAGCCCCCGATCCAGCGCTTCGATGCAGGCGGCGAGCGTCGCGCCGCCTTCGGGGCAGAGCAATTGCCCGTCCGCCCGGGCCGCCTCGTCGACCGCGGCGAGCGTCGCTTCGTCGGGCACTGCGATGGCGAAGCCCTCGCTCTCCCGCACCGCGCGCAGGATCAGGAAATCGCCGATCGCCTTGGGCACGCGGATTCCCGACGCGATCGTATGCGCATCCTCCCAGCGCGGCGCATGCTCCTCGCCCTGCTCCCAGGCCCTGACGATCGGCGCGCAGCCTTCGGCCTGCACCGCGACCATGCGCGGGCGCTTCGAGCCGATCAGCCCCAGCGCCTCGAGCTCGGCGAAACCCTTCCACATGCCGATCAGGCCGGTGCCGCCGCCGGTCGGGTAGAAGATGACGTCCGGCATTTCCCAGCCGAGCTGCCCGGCCAGCTCCAGCCCCATCGTCTTCTTGCCTTCGATCCGATAGGGCTCCTTCAGCGTCGACATGTCGAACCAGCGGCCTTCGCGCGCGCCCTCGCCGACCAGCCTGCCGCATTCGTCGATCAGGCCGTTCGCCCGATAGACGCGCGCGCCATAGGCGGCGATCTCGCGCACATTGACCTCGGGCGTGTCGGCCGGGCAGAGGATGATGATCTCCATCCCGGCCCGCGCGCCGTAAGCGGCGAGCGCCGCGCCGGCATTGCCGTTGGTCGGCATGGCGATGCGGCGCACGCCAAGCTCGTTCGCCATGCTGACCGCCATGACGAGCCCGCGCGCCTTGAACGATCCGGTCGGAAGCCGCCCCTCGTCCTTGACCAGCAATTCGGAAAGGCCGAGCCGCGCCGCGACGCGGGCCAGCGGGATGAGCGGAGTCTCGCTCTCGCCGAGGCTGACGATGCTCTCCGCCCGCCGCACCGGCAGGATCTCGCGCCAGCGCCAGAGATCGGCCGGGCGCGCGGCGAGCGCCTCCCTGGTCAGCGCCCGCTTCGCCGCCTCCAGGTCGTAGCGGACGAGCAAGGGCCAGCCGGCGTCGGAAAGGTTGCGAAGCGCGTCGGCGGGATAGACCGCCCCCGTCATCGAGCATTCGAGATGGGTGACGAAGGTGTCGCGCGCCGCGGTCAGATTGTCGTTCCAGATCATGCGCGCGCCATAAGGCCGAAGCCCGGCGTTCGGAAGCCGCCAATCAGAACTTGAGCTGCCCGAACAGGCCGAGCTCGTCATAGGTCCCTTCGTCGCGGCCGCCGATCGGGAAGGCGAAATTGGCGGGGTTGGCGTTGCTTGGGGCGAAGAAGCCGTGGAAGACGCGGTCGCGCTTGTAGACCAGGGCCAGGTCGACGACCTTGGCCGGGCTGTAGGCGACGCCCAGGTTGAAATAATTTTCCCGGATCGCCGGGAACAGGTCGAGGCTCGGCCGCACCCGATCGTAGCGGCCGAACAGGGTGAAGAGCGGCGCCACCTTGTAGGAGGCGAAGGCCGACCAGCCGTCCGACGTGTCGCTCGGCACCTTGGTCACCTGGTTCCAGTTCCTTGCCCAGAAATATTCGGCACCGACATGGAGTCGGTCGCTTTCATAGCCGAGCAGGGCGTCGAACCGCCGCGCCGTGTGGAAGGTCGGGACGTCGGTCCCGGTCTGGACCGGAGTCGTCGCATTGTTGACCGGGCTGAACGGCGTGAAGGTGTCGGCGGCGCGCTTGCCCGAATAGAAGCCGGCGCCCGCGACGGCGCCATGATAATTGACGCTCAGCCGGCCTTCGACATCGACCGTCTGCGAGCGCAGCGGGTTGCGGTAGCCGGCGCCGTCGACCGCCGAGACCTGGTAGCTGACGAGGCCGTCGGCGAAGCTTCCGAGCAGATGCACGCCCCAGTCGGTCGAATTGCCGAAGGCGGTGCGGTCGATCAGGGTCGGCTCGACATAGCGCAGGCCGTAAACGTCCTCGGCGAACGAGATCCAGGGCAGGCCGGCCGAGCCGAAGCGAAGGATGAAGGCGGGGCTGAACCTGCCCTGCAGATAGGCCTTCTTGAGATAGACGCTTTCGCCGATCGTCTTCGGAAAGGCGGACGGCGCATTCGTGCCTTGCCCCGGCTGGGCGGTCGCCGAATTGGCGGTGCCGCTGACATTGCTCGTGTTCGCGATCAGGCTGATGTCGGTGGTGATGTTGGCCGACCAGATGTCGCTGAACTTGTGGTCGATGCCGATATAGAGGCGCTTGACGTCGATGCCGATGCTGCGGCCGACGAGCCGGCCGTCCGAATGCTGGTCGATATGGCTGAGGTTGAAGAACATCTGGCCGGAGAGGCTGGTATCGTCGAACCAGCGGGCGGGCGGCTTCGGCTGGGCGGCGAGCGCGGTCTCGACCTCGGCCGGCACCGCGGCGCGGGCGGCGGCGACCTGGCTCTGCGCCGCCTGCGCCTGGCCGGTCGCAGCCTGCGCCTGCTGTTGCGCGGCCGCCGCTTCCTGCCGGGCCTGCGCGGCCGCCGCCTGCGCCTGGCGCTGGGCGGCGTCCTGGGCATCGAGACGCGCGGTCAAGGCGGCGACCTGCGCGCGCAGCGCCTGCACCTCGGCTTCCAGCGATGCGGCGTGGCGCGAGCGCGCCTCGAGCGGCGTCGGCAGGGCGAGAAGCGCGGTGCCGGCCAGCAAGGCGGAGCGGAGCCTGGGCATGTTCATGGCCGAATCCCCTTTTTTCATTGGATGTGGCTGGACGAAGAAGGTTGCGCCGGACGTCATGCGCAGGGCGCAACGCGGGAACAAGGGCGCGCCGCCCGCCTCGCCGGCCGCGTCAGGCGCGGCCGTGAGGGGAGATGCGAAGCTGGCGGCGCGCAGGGGAGGATGATCCGACCGCCGGCGCTTGCGATGCCGGCGGCGGGATGCGCGTGACCTGGAACGAGGGTCCGGCGAGGCTGAGCGCAATCATCACCCTGTCGAACCCCTGTCCGGCGACGGGCGGACTGCCCGATTCGCCACGGTCGAATAGATACTCAACTTTTTTGGTTGACAATAAGCCGGGAGCCCGGGCGTTTCGCGGGCGCGATGAATGGAATTGGATCCCGAACCCACCCTCGCCGTCACCCCGGGGCGACGTGTCTTGTCGATCCCGCATTGCCCCGCGCGCTCCCGGATTCTAAGCCGCTCCGATGGACGAATTCTACCGCATCCGCCGCCTGCCGCCCTACGTCTTCGCCGAGGTCAATGCGATGAAGGCGGCGGCGCGGGCGCGGGGGGTCGACATCATCGACCTCGGCATGGGCAATCCGGACGGAGCCCCGCCGGCCCATGTGATCGACAAATTGTGCGAGGTCGCGCGGGATCCCAAAGCCCATCGCTATTCGGCGTCCAGGGGCATAGCCGGCCTCCGCCGCGCGCAGGCCGCTTATTATGCCCGGCGCTTCGGCGTCGCGCTCGATCCCGACAGCGAGGTGGTCGTCACCCTGGGCTCGAAGGAGGGGCTCGCCAACCTTGCCCAGGCGATCACCGCGCCCGGCGACGTCGTGCTCGCGCCCAATCCGTCCTATCCGATCCACACGTTCGGCTTCATCATCGCCGGCGCGGCGATCCGCTCGATCCCGGCGGCGCCGGGGCCAGACTTCTTCGTCCGGCTGGAGCGGTCGATGAGCTATACAGTGCCCAAGCCGTCGGTGCTGGTGATCGGCTATCCGTCCAACCCGACCGCCTACACCGCCGACCTCGCTTTCTACGAGCAGGTCGTCGCCTTCGCCCGCGCGCACGGCCTGTGGGTGATCAGCGACCTCGCTTATGCCGAAATCTATTATGGCGACACGCCGACGCCCTCGATCCTGCAGGTGCCCGGCGCCAAGGAGGTGGCGGTCGAGTTCACCTCCATGTCCAAGACCTATTCGATGGCCGGCTGGCGGATCGGCTTCGCGGTCGGCAATCCGGGGCTGGTCAACGCGCTGACCCGGGTCAAATCCTATCTGGACTATGGCGCCTTCGCCCCGGTCCAGGCGGCGGCCGTCGCCGCGCTCAACGGGCCGCAGGACGTGGTCGAGGCCAATCGCAGGCTCTACCGATCGCGCCGCGACTGCCTGGTCGAGAGCTTCGGCCGCGCCGGTTGGGACATCCCGCCCCCCGCCGCGAGCATGTTCGCCTGGGCGCCGATCCCGGAGCCGTTCCGTTCATTGGGCTCGGTCGAATTCTCGAAGCGCCTGCTCGCCGAGGCCCATGTCGCCGTCGCGCCCGGCGTCGGCTTCGGCGAGGAAGGCGAGGGTTATGTGCGGATCGCTCTGGTCGAGAATGAGCAAAGGTTGCGACAGGCCGCGCGCGGGGTGAAGGCGCTGCTGAAATCGGCTTAGGCTCAAGCCGTCACCGCCGACCCGTCATTGCGGACTTGATCCGCAATCCACCTTCTTTGATGTGTCCGTGAAAGAAGAAGGTGGATGCCGGATCAAGTCCGGCATGACGAAGGGGCGGTTACCGCGGACACCGCCCCTTCTCCCTCACATATTGTAGGCCCGCTCGCCATGCTCGCCGAGGTCGAGGCCTTCGCGCTCGACGTCGGAGCTGACCCGCAGGCCCGTCAACGCCTTGGCGATATAAATGGCAATGACGGTCCCGACCGCCGCCCAGACGATCGTCGTCGCCACCGTCTCGACCTGCACCAGCAATTGCGCGGCGATCGTCTTGCCGCCGTTCGCCGGGCCGCCGAACATCGCGTCGTTGACGATGCCGGTGCCGATCGCGCCGATCATGCCGCCGATGCCATGGACTCCGAACGTGTCGAGCGCGTCGTCATAGCCGAGCCGGGGCTTGAGCCGGGTCACCGCGAGGAAGCAGATGATCGCCGCCACCGCGCCTAGCACGATCGCGCCGAGCGGGCCGCTATTGCCGGCCGCCGGAGTCACCGCGACGAGGCCGGCGACGATGCCCGAGCAGAAGCCCAGAGCCGAGCCCTTGTGGCCCGACACGCGCTCCGCCAGCATCCAGACCAGGCCGGCGGACGCGGTCGCGACGAAGGTGTTGATCATGGCGAGGCCGGCGGCGCCGTTCGCCGCCACCGCCGAGCCGGCGTTGAAGCCGAACCATCCGACCCAGAGCAGGCCGGTGCCGATCCCGGTCATGGTCAGGCTGTGCGGCGGCATCGGCTCCCGCGGATAGCCGATCCTCTTGCCGAGGATCAGGCAGGCGACGAGCGCGGAGACGCCCGAATTGATATGGACGACGGTGCCGCCGGCATAGTCGAGCGCGCCGAGGGCGGCGAAATGGCCGTTGCCCGCCCACACCATATGCGCGACCGGGAAATAGACGATGGTCAGCCAGACGATTGCGAACACCATCACGGCGGAAAATTTCATCCGCTCGACGACCGAGCCCAGGACGAGCGCGACCGTGATCGCAGCGAAGGTCATCTGGAAGCAGACATAGACATATTCGGGAATGGTCTGGCCGAGCGGATTGAATGTGCTCTGCGTGACGCCGCGAAGGAACGCCTTGCCGAAGCCGGCGATGAAGCCGTTGCCGCCGTCGCCGAACGCCTCGCTATAGCCCCAGCCGACCCAGACGATCATGGTCAGCGCCGCGACCGCGCCGACCTGGGTCATCACCGAGAGCATGTTCTTGGTCCGCGCGAGGCCGCCGTAGAAAAGGGCGAGTCCCGGCACGATCATCATCAGGACGAGCAGGCTGGAGGTCAGCATCCAGGCCGTGTCGCCCTTGTCGATCGCCGGCGCCGCGGCGAAGGCCGGCGCGGCGATCCCGGCCGCGAGCGCGGCGAGGCAAAGGCGCGCCGCTGTCTTTCGAACGAACATCATCATTTCCCCCTTCTGTCTCACAGCGCTTCTTCGTCGGTTTCGCCGGTGCGGATTCGCAGCACCTGCTCGAGATCGAGGACGAACAATTTGCCGTCGCCGATCTGGCCGGTATGGGCGCTGTGCTGGATCGTCTCGACGACCCGCCCGACCAGCTCGGTGGCGACGGCGATCTCGATCTTCATCTTCGGCACCAGGGTCATCGTATATTCGGCGCCGCGATAGATTTCGGTCTGGCCCTTCTGGCGGCCGAAGCCGCGCACCTCCGATACGGTCAGCCCCTGGATGCCGATGCCGGAGAGGGCTTCGCGCACCTCGTCCAGCTTGAACGGCTTGATGATCGCGATGATCAATTTCATGCCTATCCCCCTTTTCAGAACGAGACGCCGACCGAGCCGACGACGCCCGCGCCGGCGGCATTCCTGCCGGTCGGCGTGACGAACGTTCCGTCGGTGTCGACATATTGCAGGCCGAAGGTGAGCGCCTTCCAGGTCACCGTTCCGCCGAGCGACCAGTCGGTATAGCCCTTGCCGATCGCCAGCCAGCTCGGCCCGAACGTGTGGCCGAGATGGGCGGTAAGGCCGATCGGAGTCTTCGGGATCGCGGCGGAAAGGTCGCCGGCGAGATAGACATTGTCGTGGCTCGGCGGCCCGATCTGGTCGAGCGCCAGCGCCTTCTGCTTCGGCGCGTAATTGACCGTCACCTTGGCGGTGATCGGGCCGAAGGTCTCGGCCACGTCGGCATAGGGCTCGGCGAAATTGGAGCTGGTGCGGTCGCCCGGCAGCCTTCTCCTCGGATAGACATAATAGAGCAGGCCGAGGTCGAACGTCGTGTGGCCGACCGCTCTCTTGTAGCCGGCGATCAGGTCGAGCTCCTGATGGCCCTGGCCGGAGGCGGTGACGTAGCCGTCGACCGACGAGCTCCAGAAGGAGACATAGAAGCCGGATTTGTGGGCGAGCGTCGCATTGCCCTGGATCGCCCAGTCGCGATCGGTCTGCGAGATGCCGCGGAAGCGATAGTCGGAGACCAGGGTCGCGCCGCCGGTGATCGTGAATTCGGGCGTCTTGGCGTCCTCGGCAAAGGCCGCGGTGCCGCAAAGGCACGCGCTCGCGGCGACGCCGAAGACCAGGTGACGAAATTTCGTTCGCATTGGATCCCCCGATGGTTCGGTTTCTTTCCTCTCCATTGCGGGATCCCGTCTCCTGCGCGCTTGGAGTCGGCCTGTCCCACGGCTGCCGATCATGAAGGCGATGCTGCATCGCAGCAACCACCCTCGTGGCTTCCGTGAATATTTCACGTTCATGACGCATGGGAGCGCGAAATGGGTTGTGCGCCGCAGCAGGATATGCAGAGTGCCGAAGACGGTTTTGGGATCCAATCACGGGGAGGGCGATGAGCATGACGGCGCGGCTCGCGGGCCGGACGATGATCGAGGAGATGATTGCGTTCGCCGCTTTCCCGAAGGGGACGCAGCGTTACATTCGCCGGTCGCTCGACATCGGCCTCGGCCGGCGCGACGCCGCGCGGTGGGCGCGCAACCCGTCCGAATTCGCCCGCATCCGCGCCCAGAACGAAGCCTATCGCCGGCTCGACCGAATCCGCGCGGCATTGGCGGAAGGGCCGGAGGAGGCGTCGCCGGAGGCGGTGCTGGCGCCGCTCGTCGCGCTCGGCGCCTTCGATCTCGGCGAAGGGCATTTGCCCGATTTCAGCGCCTGTCTCTTCCTCTACGAGCGCCTGCTCGGCGCGCGGGTGCGCCCGTGGCTCCCCGCCGCCTTCTGCGCCGCGGCGGCCCTGCCCCACCTCCACCCCAGGACCCGCGCCGCCCTCCTCGCCACCCTCGGCACCGCCGCCGCCACCGCGTCCTTATGGTCGTCGCGCGAGCCGGTCTTCTTCCCCGACTGGGTGGACAAGATCGAGCTTGCCGTGGGGGCGTAAGGCTCCGTCATCCCCGCCCTTCGACGCCGCCTGGAGCGGGATGCGATTAGTCTGAATCGCATCCCGCTCCAGGAGTCTTTGTTGTCGCATTGTTTTTCGCGAAAATTGAGCAGGCGCGCCATGCCCCCGGCATGGCTGTCCAGTGCGGGGCACTGGACACCTGCTCAATGGTACCCACCTTTTCGCAAATGCTCCAGGGCGGCGCTCAGGATAAGCTACAGCCGGGATCTAAGGGGAAGTTCGCGCCGACTTCCGAGCCGCCCCCGTCATTCCCGCGGAAGCGGGGAGTCGGAGACGACCGTCAGGTCGATCCAGCTTCTTTTCTTCCGGCTCGCTGCCCCAGCGGGATTCCCGCTTTCGCGGGAATGACGGAAAGGATTCAGGCCCGCGCCTTCTCCGCCGCCAGACAGGCATTCACCCGCGCCGCGCAGTCCCGCCCCTCGCGGATGGCCCAGACGACCAGCGACTGCCCCCGGCGCATGTCGCCGCAGGCGAAGATTCGGGGGTTGGAGGTCTGATAGTCGCCGAACGAAGCGGCGACATTGCCCTGCGGCGTGAGGTCGACGCCGGACTCCGCCACCGCCCCTTCCCGGAGCGGACCGGTGAAGCCCATGGCGAGGAGGACCAGATCCGCCTTCAGCGCGAATTCACTGCCGGGCACCGGCTGCACCGTCAGCCGCCCGTCCGGGCCGGCCGCCATCTCCGCGCGGACGCAGCTCAGGCCGGTCACGACCCCATTCTCGCCCTCGAACCCGGTGGTGAGGACGGAGAATTCGCGCTCCGCCCCTTCCTCCTGCGACGAGGAGGTCCTGAGCTTCAGCGGCCAGTTGGGCCAGGTCAGCGCCTTGTTCTCGCGGAGCGGCGGCTGGGGCATGATCTCGAGCTGGACGACCGAGGCCGCGCCCTGGCGGTGCGACGTGCCGATGCAATCGGAGCCGGTATCGCCGCCGCCGATCACGACGACATGCTTTCCCGTGGCCGAGATCGTGCCCATCGGCGCCGCCTTCGCCTCGGCATCGCCGGCATTGCGCCGGTTCTGCTGGACGAGGAAGTCCATCGCGAAATGGACGCCGTCGAGGGCGCGGCCCGGCACGTCCAGATCGCGCGGCTGCTCGGCGCCGCCGGCGAGGACGAGCAGGTCGTAATCGTCCATCAGCCGTTCGACCGTCACGTCGACGCCGACATGCATGCCGGTTCGGAAGATGACGCCCTCTATCTCCATCTGCTGGATGCGGCGGTCGATGAGATGCTTTTCCATCTTGAAGTCGGGAATGCCGTAGCGGAGCAGGCCGCCGATCCGGTCGCTCTTCTCGAACACGGTCGGGGCGTGGCCGGCGCGGGCGAGCTGCTGGGCGCAGGCGAGGCCGGCCGGGCCCGAGCCGACGATGGCGACGCGCTTGCCGGTGCCGCGCGGCGCGCATTGCGGCCGGACCAGGCCTTCGCGCCAGCCATGGTCGGCGATCTCGCATTCGATCGACTTGATCGTCACCGGCTCATCGACGATGTTCAACGTGCAGGCCGCCTCGCACGGCGCTGGGCAGATCCGGCCGGTGAATTCGGGGAAATTGTTGGTCCGGTGGAGGCGCTCGATCGCCGCTTCCCAATCCTGCCTGTAGACGAGGTCGTTCCAGTCCGGGATCAGATTGTTCACCGGGCAGCCCGAATGGCAGAAGGGGATGCCGCAATCCATGCAGCGTGCCGCCTGGCGGCCGACCTGCTCGCCGCCCGGATCGAGGGTGAACTCGCTCCAGCTCTTCACTCGTTCGCCAGCGGGCGAACAGGACCGCTCGCGCCGCTCGATCTCGAGGAATCCGGTCGGCTTGCCCATCAGTTGCTCCGCCTCATTCCGCCGCCACCGTGACCGGCCCAATCTCGCTCCCGGTCTCGGCGTCGAGCGCCTCGACCGCCCGGCGATATTCGGGCGGCACGATCTTGACGAAACGCGCCAGCGCATTGGGCCAGTCGGCGAGCAGCTCGGCGGCGCGGGCGCTGCCGGTGGCTTGCCTGTGGCGCTCGATCAGGATGCGCAGCCGCTCGGCATCGTAGCGAAGCGGGTGGCCCATGCCGTTGTCGTGGACGCCCGCCGCCTTCTGACGCGGCGCGCCCTCGCCATAGGAGGAGCCCGGCGGCGCGATCGGCTCGATATCCACCCCCGCCCGCGCGCATTGCCGCGCCAGCGTCTCGCCGGTGTCGAGCACATAGGCGATGCCGCCCGACATGCCCGCCGCGAAATTGCGCCCGACCGGGCCGAGGATCGCGACGATTCCGCCGGTCATATATTCGCAGGCATGGTCGCCCGCGCCTTCGGCCACCGCGACCGCGCCCGAATTGCGCACCGCGAACCGCTCGCCGGCGACGCCGCCCAAATAGGCCTCGCCGGCGATCGCGCCGTAGAGGACGGTGTTGCCGACGATGATGTTCGCCCCCGGATCGCGCCCGGAGCCTTCGGGCTGGCGCACCGCGATGCGGCCGCCCGAAAGGCCCTTGCCGACATAATCGTTGGCGTCGCCGGTCAGCTCCAGGGTCACGCCATGGGCCAGAAAGGCGCCGAAGCTCTGGCCGGCGGTGCCGCGCAGGCGAACGAAGATGCTGTCCGGCTTCAGCCCCTCATGGCCGTGGCGGCGCGCGACCTCTCCCGAGAGCATGGCGCCGATCGTGCGGTGGATGTTGCGCACCTCGCGCTCGATCAGCACCGGCTCGCCCTTCGCCAGCGCGTCGGAGGCGACGGCGATCAATTCGCGGTCGAAGATTCCGTCGAGATCGTGGGCCTGGCGCTCGCTGTTCCAGCGCGCGGCCAGCCGGTCGGTCTTCGGCACGTGGAGCAGGCGGCCGAGGTCGACGCCCTTCGCCTTCCAGTGATCGAGCGCCGGCCGAACGTCGAGCAATTCCGGCCGGCCGATCATCTCCTCCAATTTGCGCACCCCGAGCGACGCCATGATGCCGCGCAATTCCTCGGCGACGAAGAAGAAATAATTGATCACATGCTCGGGCTGGCCGGTGAAGCGGCGGCGAAGCAACGGGTCCTGGGTCGCGACTCCGACCGGGCAGGTGTTGAGATGGCATTTGCGCATCATGATGCAGCCGGCGGCGATGAGCGGGGCGGTCGCGAAGCCGAACTCGTCGGCGCCGAGGATGGCGGCGACCGCGACGTCGCGGCCGGTGCGCAAACCGCCGTCCGCCTGGACCGAGATCCGGCTCCTGAGCCCGTTCAGGACCAGGGTCTGCTGGGTCTCGGCCAATCCGATCTCCCAGGGCAGGCCGGCATGGGTCAATGAGGTCAAGGGCGAGGCGCCGGTGCCGCCCTCATAGCCCGAGATGGTGACATGGTCCGCCATCGCCTTGGCGACTCCGGCCGCGACCGTGCCGACCCCGATCTCCGACACCAGTTTCACCGAGATTCGAGCCTGCTCGTTCACATTCTTGAGGTCGTGGATGAGCTGGGCGAGGTCCTCGATCGAATAGATGTCGTGGTGCGGCGGCGGCGAGATCAGGCCGACCCCCGGCGTCGAATGGCGGACCGCGGCGATATGCCGGTCGACCTTGTGGCCGGGAAGCTGGCCGCCCTCGCCGGGCTTGGCGCCTTGCGCGATCTTGATCTGGAGGTCGTCGGCATTGACCAGATATTCGGTCGTGACCCCGAACCGGCCCGACGCGACCTGCTTGATCTTCGAGCGCATCGAATCGCCGTTGGGAAGCGGCGCGAAACGGTCGCGCTCCTCGCCGCCCTCGCCGGTGTTCGAGCGGCCGCCGATCCGGTTCATCGCCAATGCGAGCGTGGTATGCGCCTCGCGGCTGATCGAGCCGAAGCTCATCGCGCCGGTGGCGAAGCGCCTGACGATCTCGCGCGCCGGCTCGACCTCATCGAGCGGCACGGCCGGGCCGAGCGGCTTCAGCGCGACGAGGCCGCGGATGGTGAGCAGTCGGCGGCTGCTTTCGTCGATCGCCGCTGCGAAGCTTCGATATTTTTCGGGGATGTCGCCGCGAACCGCATGCTGGAGGTCGGCGACCGTCTCGGGCGTCCAGGCATGCTCCTCGCCGCCGATCCGCCAGGCATAGGCGCCGCCGAGCGGCAAGGTCTCGACCGCCGGCCGTGCAAAGGCAAGGCGGTGGCGGCGCGCCGTCTCCTCGGCGAGCTCGGCCAGGCCGATCCCCTCGATCGGGGTCGCGGTGCCGGTGAAATAGCGCTCGACCAGGTCGGGCGCGAGGCCGAGCGCGTCGAAAATCTGGGCGCCGCAATAGGATTGGTAGGTGGAGATGCCCATTTTCGACATCACCTTGAGCAGCCCCTTGCCCGCCGCCTTGATATAGTTGCGCCGCACCTCCTCGGGCGAGGCGGCGACCTCGCCGCGGCGGCTCAGCGAATCCAGCGTCTCGAAGGCGAGATAGGGGTTGATCGCCTCGGCGCCATAGCCGGCGAGGACGCAGAAATGGTGGACCTCGCGCGCCTCGCCGGTCTCGACGACGAGCCCGGTCTGCATCCTCAGGCCCTGGCGGATGAGATGGTGGTGGACCGCCCCGGTCGCGAGCGCGGCCGGGATCGGCACCCGGTCCGGCCCCGCCTGCCGGTCGGACAGGATGAGGACGTTCGAGTCCGCAAGCACCGCCTCGGTCGCCTCCCAGCACAGGCGCTGGAGCGCCGCCTCCAGCGCCTGGCCGGTGCCGCCGACCGGCCAGGTCGCGTCCAGGGTGCGGGTGCGGAAGGCGCCGTCGAGCACGTCCTCGATCGAACGGATCTTCTCCAGATCCTCATTGGCGAGGATCGGCTGCGAGACTTCGAGGCGCTTGTGGCTTCCCGCCTGGTGGCCGAGCAGGTTCGGCCGCGGGCCGATCATCGACACGAGCGACATCACCATCGCCTCGCGGATCGGGTCAATCGGCGGGTTGGTGACCTGGGCGAAATTCTGCTTGAAATAATCGTAGAGCAATTTCGGCCGCTCGGAGAGGATCGCGATCGGGACGTCGGTGCCCATCGATCCGACCGGATCGTCGCCGGTCCGCGCCATGGGAGCGAGGAACAGCTTCAGATCCTCCTCGCTATAGCCGAACGCCTTCTGGATGCGGATCAATTCGGCCTCGGGCCGCTCCGGCCGGGCGGTCGCCGCCGCCGCCGGCAGCTCCTCGAGCTTGAACTGGGTCTCGCTCAGCCATTCGCCGTAGGGCTGGGCGCCGGCGAGGCTCGCCTTCACCTCCTCGTCCTCGACGATCCGGCCCTCCTCCAGGTCGATGAGCAGCATGCGGCCGGGCTGGAGCCGCCATTTGCGGACGATCCTCTCCTCCGGGATCGGCAGCACGCCGCTCTCCGACGCCATGACCACCCGGTCGTCGTCGGTGATCGTGAATCGCGCCGGGCGGAGGCCGTTGCGGTCGAGCGTCGCGCCGATCTGGCGGCCGTCGGTGAAAGCGATCGCCGCCGGCCCGTCCCACGGCTCCATCAGGGCGGCATGATATTCGTAGAAAGCGCGCCGCTGAGCATCCATGCCCTCATTGCCGGCCCAGGCTTCCGGGATGAGCAGCATCATCGCATGCGGCAGCGCGAAGCCGCCGGCGACGAGCAGCTCCAGCGCATTGTCGAGGCTCGCCGAATCCGACTGGCCGTGCGGGATGAGCGGCCACATCTTGTCGAGATCGGCGCCGAGCAGGGGCGATTCCAATGTCCGCCGCCGCGCGTTCATCCAGTTCACGTTGCCGCGCACCGTGTTGATCTCGCCATTATGGGCGATGAAGCGGAACGGATGGGCGAGCTTCCACGACGGGAAGGTGTTGGTCGAGAAGCGCTGGTGGACCATCGCCAGCGCCGATTTGGTCAGCGGATTGAGGAGGTCCTTGTAGAAGGTGCCGACCTGGGTCGCGAGCAGCATGCCCTTGTAGATGAGCGTCCGGCTGGAGAAGGAGGGGATGTAGAATTCCGCCAGCCCCGGCAGGTCGCGCTTCTCGGCAAGCTCGCTCAGCGGATTCTGGGTCTGCTTGCGGATGGCGAGCAACTTGCGCTCGAACGCATCCTGGTCGCGCGCGCGCTCCCCGCGCGCGACGATCGCCTGGCGGATGACCGGCATGCTCGCGGCGATGGTCTTGCTCATCCCCTTGGGGTCGATCGGGACGTCGCGCCAGCCGAGCATCGACTGGCCCTCGATCGCGACATAATGTTCGAGCCGTGCGATCGCCGCCTGCCGGCTCTCCGCGTCGCGCGGCAGGAAGCACATCGCCACCGCATAATCGCCGGGCGCCGGCAGCGCGACGCCGACCCCGGCCGCCCAGTGGCGGAACAATTCGTCCGGAATCTGGATGAGGCAGCCGGCGCCGTCGCCGATCAGTGGATCGGCGCCGACCGCGCCGCGATGGTCGAGATTGGCGAGGATCCGGAGGCCGTCACTTATGATCCCGTTCGACCGCGCGCCCTTGATGTTCGCGACGAAGCCGAGGCCGCACGCATCCTTTTCGTGGCGCGGATCATAAAGTCCCTGGGCGGGCGGAAGGCCGATTCTGCTCATGTGCCGGTCCGCTCTTCATAGGCACGGATCGCCTCTTCGTGCGAGAGGGTGAGCGCGATTTCGTCGCACCCTTCCAACAGGCAGCGGCGGCGGAACGGATCCATCGCGAAGACGAAGCGGTGGCCGAGCGGCGAGGAGACAATCATCTCCTCCAGATCGACCGTCAGCGGGCAGCGCCAGGCGGCGTCGAGCAGCCGGTCGACCGCATGGCGTGGAAGGACGATGGCGGCGATTCCGTTGCGGAAGGCATTGCCGGCGAAGATGTCGGAGAAAGAGGGCGCGATCACCGCCTCGATCCCCATGTCGGCGAGCGCCCAGGCGGCATGCTCGCGGCTCGATCCGCAGCCGAAATTCTCGCCTGCGATCAGGATCGGCGCGCCGGCGAAGGCGGGATCGTCGAAGACGTTGCCGCGTTCGGCCCGCGCCGCTGCGAAGGCGTGGCGGCCGAGCCCGGCGCGGCGCACCGTCTTCAGATGCGAAGCGGCGATGATCAGGTCGGTGTCGACGTTGCGGCGGCCGAAGGGGATGGCGCGGCCGTGGATACGCTTCAGGGCCTTCATGGCTTGACCAGTTCCCTCACGTCGGCGAGGCGGCCGGTCACCGCCGCCGCCGCCGCCATGGCCGGCGAGACCAAATGGGTGCGCGCGCCAGGCCCCTGCCGGCCGACGAAATTGCGGTTGGAGGTCGAGGCGCAGCGCCCTTGCGGCGGCACCTTGTCGGGATTCATTCCGAGGCAGGCCGAGCAGCCGGGCTCGCGCCAGTCGAAGCCGGCCTCGGTGAAGATGCGGTCGAGCCCTTCCGCCTCGGCCTGACGCTTGACCAGGCCCGATCCGGGCACGACCAGGGCCTGCTTGATGCGCGCGTCGATCCGGCGCCCGCGAACGATTTCGGCGGCGGCGCGCAGGTCCTCGATCCGGCTGTTGGTGCAGCTTCCGATGAAGATATGCTCGACCGCGACGTCCTGCAGCCTCTGGCCGGGAACGAGGCCCATATAATCGAGCGCCTTGCGCGCGGCGGCGCGGCGGGCGGGGTCGGCGAAGCTGTCGGGCTCGGGGACCTTGCCGGTGATCGGCGCGACGTCCTCGGGGCTGGTGCCCCAGGTGACGGTCGGCGCGACCTCGCTCGCGTCGATCCGGACGCTGCGGTCGAAATGCGCGCCTTCGTCGGTGGCGAGGCCCCGCCAGCCGGCGACCGCGCGGTCCCACGCCTCCCCCCGCGGCGCCATCGGGCGGCCTTTCAGATAGGCAAAGGTCGCCTCGTCGGGCGCGAACAGGCCGGAGCGGGCGCCGGCCTCGATCGTCATGTTGGCGACGGTCAGCCGCCCCTCGACGCTCATATCGGCGAAGGTGTCGCCGCGATATTCGACGACATGGCCGGTGCCGCCGGCGGTGCCGATCCGCCCGATCAGGAACAGGATCAGGTCCTTGGCCGAGACTCCGAAGCCGAGCCGTCCGTCGACCCTCACCTCCATCGTCCGCGACCGGGGCATCCAGAGCGTCTGGGTGGCGAGCACATGCTCGACCTCGCTTGTGCCGATGCCGAAGGCGAGCGCGCCGAGCGCGCCATGGGCGGCGGTGTGGCTGTCGCCGCAGACCAGAATCGTGCCCGGCAAGGTGAAGCCCTGCTCGGGCCCGACGACATGGACGATGCCCTGTTCGGGCGCGATCGCCTCGATCGAAGGGATTCCGAACTCGGCGACATTCGCTTCGAGCGCGGCGAGCTGCCCGGCGCTTTCGGGATCGTCGATCGGAAGCCGCCGCCCCTTTTCGTCGACCCGCCGCGTCGTCGGAAGGTTGTGGTCGGCAACCGCCAAAGTGAGGTCCGGACGGCGCACCCTTCGGCCGGCGGCCCGCAGCCCTTCGAAGGCCTGGGGCGAGGTCACCTCGTGGACGAGATGCCGGTCGACATAGAGCAGGCAGGTCCCGTCCTCGCCGCGAGTCACGACATGGGCGTCCCAGATCTTTTCGTACAAGGTACGGGGTACGGGGCTCACGCGCAGCAGCCCCGGTTCATCGTCACCAGCTCGACGATGGCGGAGCGGCGGAGCAGCAGCGCCTCCAAAATCTCGCGCACCCGCGCGCCGAAGGCGGCGCAGCCATGGTCGCCGTCGAGATCGGCGGTACGGCAGCCCTCGACCAGGGCCGATTCGAGCGCCCGATTGAGGATCCGCGCCTCGTCCGGCAGATGCAGCGCAAGGTCGAGCAGCATCGCCGCGCTTGCGATGGCGCCGGCCGGATTGGCGACGTCTCGCCCGGCAAGGTCGGGCGCCGAGCCGTGGATCGGCTCGAACAGCAAGGCGCCTTGATCCCCGGCGCTGGCCGAGGCGAGCAGTCCGATCGAGCCGCCGATCGCCGACAATTGATCGGAGAGGATGTCGCCGAACATATTCTCGGTCAGGATCACGTCGAACCGTGCCGGCCGCGTCGCCAGGGCCATGGCCGCGGCATCGACGTAAAGATGGTCGAGCGCGACGTCGGGATAATCTTGCGCCACCTCGTCGACGATCCGCCGCCACAGCCGCGAGGTCGCGAGCACGTTCGCCTTGTCGACCGAGGTCACCCGCCTATGCCGCCGCCGCGCCGCCTGGAAGGCGACATGGGCGATTCGCTCGACCTCGGCGCGCGAATAGGTGCAGAGGTCGGAAGCCTGGTCCTCTTCATGGCTCTTGTCGCCGAAATAGAGGCCGCCGGTCAGCTCGCGAACGACCAGCACGTCCGCCCCGGCGGCGAGGTCGGCCTTCAATGGCGAGAAACGCTCCATCCCGGCGATCACCCGCGCCGGCCGCAAATTGGCGTAGAGGCCGAGCCTGCTTCTGAGCTCCAGCAGCCCGGCCTCGGGCCGCCGCGCGGCCCCGTCCCATCGCGGCCCGCCGACCGCGCCGAGCAGGATCGCATCGGCGCGTTCGCATGCCGCGAGCGTCTCCGCCGGCAGCGGGTCGCCGCCCGCGTCGATCGCGCCGCCGCCGATCGCCAGCGTCTCGAAGTCGAGGTCGAGATCGCAGGCGTCGGACAGCAGCTCCAGGCATTTGGCCGCCTCGGCGGTGACCTCCGGGCCGATCCCGTCGCCGGGCAGCAGGACGATATGGGGCAAGTCTCTTCCTCTCGGGTTCAGGCGGCGCGGATTTCCGGCGCCGCGCTTCCGCGAAGCGCGCGCACCGCCTCGGCATTGCTCGCGGCATCGATGAAGGCGGAGACGCAGCAGGGAAGGATGTCGCGCGCCCGCGCCCGGCCTGCGAAAATCTCGCCGTCGACCGCGATCGTCATCTCGACGAGGACGTTCGCGCCCTGCTTGTTCTCGCCCGGTCCGTCCTCGCCCGTCTCGTCGGGATCGGCGGCGAGATATTGCATCTCCAGCGTCTCGACCCTGGCGGGCACTCCGATCATCTGGCTGACCGCGGCGAAGGCGGCGTCGAGCGCGCCCGGCGCCGAGGCGATGTCGGTGACGCGGCCGCGCTCGCCATGGTCCAGCTCGACCCGCGCCACCGGCCAGGCCTTGTCCGAGACCGGCGCGCGGATGTCGACCTTCGACAATCTCCACAGACGCTGCGGCCGCCCGGTCTCGAGCTCGGCGAGGATGGCGAGCAGGCGGGCGGTGTCGACGATCCCGACCTCGTCGGCCTGGGCGCGGAAGGCGGCGAAGGCGCGCTCCAGCTTCGCCCCGTCGAGCAGATAGCCCAATTCCTTCGCGCGGGCGGCGAGCGCGTGGCGGCCGCTATGCCGCCCAAGGACGATCCCGTCCGTGCTGAGGCCGATATCTTCGGGTTTCATGATCTCGTAGGTCTCGCGATTCTGGAGGATGCCGTGCTGGTGGATGCCCGATTCATGGGCAAAGGCATTGGCGCCTACGATCGGCTTGTTGCGCGGCGCCGGCGCGTTGACGACCTGCGCCAAAGTGCGGCTCGCGGCCATGATCCGGGTCGTGTCGATGCCGGTATCGACGCCGAAGGCATCGGTGCGGGTGCGAAGCGCCATCACCACCTCCTCGAGCGCGCAATTGCCGGCGCGCTCGCCTATGCCGTTCATCGCGCATTCGATCTGGCGCGCGCCGCCGCGCACCGCCGCCAGCGAATTGGCGACCGCCATTCCGAGATCGTCGTGGCAATGGGCCGAGAAGATCGACTCCGCCGGCCGCTCGACATGGACTGCGAGGAAGCGGAACAGGTCCTCGATCTCGTCCGGAGTCGCATAGCCGACCGTGTCGGGGACGTTGAGCGTCGCCGCGCCGTTCGCCGCCGCCGCGCTCAGGCACTCGACCAGGAAGTCGCGCTCGGTGCGGATCGCATCCTCGGCCGAGAATTCGACGTCGTCGGTGAAGCCGCGCGCATAGGCGACCGACATGCGGATCGCCTCCAGCACCTCGGCCCGGCTCTTGTGGAGCTTGGCCTCGCGATGGATCGGGCTGGTGCCGATGAAGACGTGGATCCGCCGGCGCGGCGCCGCCGCGAGCGCTGCCGAGGCGGCGAGGATGTCGGCGCGATTGGCGCGGGCGAGCGCGCAGATCACCGGCCCTTCCACGCCCTGCGCGATCGCAGCGATCGAGCGCGCGTCGCTCTCCGAGGAGGCGGCGAAACCCGCCTCGATCACGTCGACCTTCAGCGCCGCGAGCGCGCGGGCCATGCGCAATTTGGCGTCCGGCATCATCGAGAAGCCGGGCGCCTGCTCGCCGTCGCGAAGGGTCGTGTCGAAGATATGGACGCGTTCGGTCATGGCGCACCTGGTTCGGGAGGGAGGATGGAGACGCCCCGGACGTCGACGAGCCGCCGGAGCTGGGCGGCGACCACGTCGAGGCGGCGGGCGGGGTCGCGCGGGGCGACGTCGAGCGAGAGCGTGAAGCGGCCGTCGGCGGCCCGCATGGCGAGACCGCTGACCGCGAAGCCGCGCCGCTCGACCAGCCCGAGCAGGCGCAGCAGCGCGCCCTCGGTCGCGTCGAAATCGACATGGATGCGGCCGCTCATCGCGCGCTCTCCATCATCTCGACATTGGCCTTGTTGGGCGGAACGAGTGGCCAGACATTCTCGCGCGGATCGATGCGGACGTGGCAGAGGATCGGCCCCGGCGTGCCAAGCAGCCGCGCGACCGCGCCCTCGACCTCGGATCGATGGTCGATCGTGAACGCCTCGATCCCGAAGGCGCGCGCCACCTCCGCGAAATCGGGATTGTCGCTGAGGTCGATCTCCGAGAAATTCTCGTCGAAGAACAATTGCTGCCACTGGCGGACCATTCCGAGCTGGGCATTGTCGAGGAGCAGGATCTTGAGCGGCAGCCGGTAGCGGCGAAGCGTCGCCAATTCCTGCACGTTCATCATGATCGATCCGTCGCCGCTGACCGTGACCACGGTCGCCGACGGATCGGCGAGCAAAGCGCCGATCCCGGCGGGAATGCCGTAGCCCATCGTCCCCAGCCCGGCGCTGGTCAGATGCGCCTGCGGCCGCGAGAAACGGCAATGCTGCGCGACCCACATCTGGTGCTGGCCGACGTCGCAGGTGAAGATCGTGTTGGCGGGCGCCGCCTCGGACAGGCGCTTGAGCAGGGCCGGCGCATAGACGCCGTTGCCGGGCGCGTCATAAGCGGGCGCCCACATCCTTTTCTGGCGCAGGCAGCGCCGGCGCCAGACGGCGGCGTCCGGCACTGCGTCGAGCGCGTCGAGCACGGCCTCGATGTCGCCGGCTATGCCGATTTCGGCGCGGCGAAGCTTGCCGATCTCGGCCGGATCGCCGTCGATATGGATCACCTTCGCGTTCGGCGCGAAGCTGTCGAGCCGGCCGGTCGCTCGGTCGTCGAAGCGTGCGCCGACGCAGATCAGGAGGTCGCACTGGTCGATGGCGATGTTCGCCGCGCGAAGCCCGTGCATCCCGAGCATGCCGAGAAAGCCCTCATCGTCGGTCGGAATGCCGCCGAGACCCTTCAGGGTCGCGACCGAGGGAATGCCGGAGCGCGCGGCGAAGGCGCGAAGCGCCCGCTCGGCCCGGGCAATCGCGATTCCGCCGCCGAAATAGAGGATCGGCGCCCGCGCCTGCGCGATCAGCCGGTTGGCCGCGTCGACCAAGGCCGGATCGGGCGTCCGATCCTCTTCGACCGGCGCGCGCGGCTCGGCCGGCACGGCCGACTTCATGCCGACATCCTTGGGAAGGTCGATCAGCACCGGCCCCGGCCGGCCGCTCCGCGCGATGTGGAAGGCGTCGGCGAAGACCTGCGGGATGTCCTGGGTCCGCCGGACGACGAAGCTGTGCTTCACGATCGGCAGGGTGATCCCGAAGATGTCGACTTCCTGGAAGGCGTCGGTGCCGATCAGGGGCGCCGGGACCTGGCCGGTGATCGCGACCAGAGGCGCGCTGTCGAGGAAGGCGTTGGCGATGCCGGTGACGAGGTTGGTCGCGCCCGGCCCCGACGTCGCGATGCACACGCCCGGGCGGCCGGTGACCCGGCCGTAGGCGTCGGCCGCAAGCGCCGCCGCCTGCTCGTGCCGGACGAGGATATGCTCGAGCCTCGATCCCGGAAGCGCGTCGTAGACCGGCATGATCGCGCCGCCCGGATAGCCGAAGACGTGGCGCACGCCCTCGCGCTCCAGCGCCTCGACGACGAGCCGCGCGCCTGTGACCGGTTCAGCCCGCGTTCGCTCGTCCCGATCCCCTAGCGACTGCTCGTCACCCCCAGCTCGCTCGTCCCGAGCCCCTCGACGCCGCCTGTCGGCGTCGCTCTGGACGAGCTCCGGCCCTTGGCCGGAGTCGAGGGGCGCTGGCACAGAGTCATCACAAACGCCCCTCGACTTCGCTCGGGACGAACGGGGTTTTGGCGCCCCCAATTCGCCGACCAGATCGGGCGCACGGCTCGCCATGTCAGGCGGCCCTGGTCTCGGGCCGGCTCTGCAGCCAGGCCATATGCTGCCTCAGGCGCGCGCCGACCTTCTCGATCGGCTGGTCGAGATCGGCGGCGAGCATCGCGTCGTAATTCTGCTTGCCGCCCTCATTCTCGGCGATCCAGTCGAAGGCGAAGCGGCCGGTGCGGATGTCGCGAAGCACCTCGCGCATCCGCTCGCGGGTCTCGGCATTGATCACGCGCGGGCCGGAGACGAAATCGCCATATTTGGCGGTCTCGGAGACGAAGGCGTGCATCCTGGCGAGCCCGCCCTCGTAGAGCAGGTCGACGATCAGCTTCAGCTCGTGCATGCACTCGAAATAGGCGATTTCGGGCTTGTAGCCGGCCTCGACGAGGATCGAGTAGCCGGAGACGACCAGCTCGCTGACCCCGCCGCACAGCACCGCCTGCTCGCCGAACAGATCGGTCTCGGTCTCCTCGCGGAAGCTGGTCTCGATCGCGCCGGCGAGCGTTCCGCCGATCCCCGACGTGTAAGCCAGGGCCTTCGCCCGGGCGCCGCCGGTCGCGTCCTGCTGGACCGCGAACAGGCAGGGGACGCCGCGGCCGATCTCATATTCGCGGCGGACGAGGTCGCCCGGCCCCTTGGGCGCGACCAGCACGACGTCGAGGTCCCGGCGCGGCACGATCTCGCCATAATGGACCGAGAAGCCGTGGGCGACGAGCAGGGTATCGCCGGGCGCGAGATTGGGCTCGACCTCCTGCGCATAGACCTTGCGGTGGGTCATGTCGGGGGTGAGCAGGGCGACCAGGGACGCCTCGCGCGCCGCCTCGGCGGGCGTCATCACCCGGAAGCCGTCCGCCCGCGCCCGCCGCTCGGCGCCGCCGCCCGGCCGCGCGCCGACGATCATTTCGAAGCCGCTGTCGCGCAAATTGCGCGCATGGGCGCGGCCCTGGCTGCCATAGCCAAGGATCGCGACCGGCCCCTTCAGGGCGGATCGGTCGGCATCGGCTTCGGTATGGATATTTTCCACCTGGGTTCTCCTTCGTCGCGCAAAAGAAAACCCCCGCTCCGTCTGGGGAGCGGGGGCTTCTGGTTTCCGGTCCGCCTGGGACCTTCAGTCAGAGGCTGGGGCCGCTCCCCAATGTGAGCCGGTAAGTACGGTAATGATAAACAGGGTCGCGCGGCCGGCGCCCAGCGCCTCCGCGTCCAGATTCTCGTTCAGCGACGGTTTCGGCTGCACGAAAGACCCCTTTGCTCGGAATCCGTTTGGGATCCCGTTCATTTCCTTCATGCTGCATCGCGGCAGCCGGATCAAGCCCAAAATCGGGTTGCGGAGGGGATTTCGGCCGCTAATGTGCCCCGCTTTGGCGACATTGCGCGCCGATTGTATCCCAAACGCAACAGGAAAGCCCCGATGCCGACCCCAAGCTGGCCGTCCCGAAACCTGGTCGAAGGCCCCGCCCGCGCCCCGGCCCGTGCCATGCTCCGCGCCGCCGGCCATGACGAGGCGGCGCTTGCCAGGCCGCTGATCGCGATCGTCAACAGCTGGTCGACGGTGACGCCGTGCAACATGCATCTGCGCGACCTTGCCGACCATGCGCGGCGCGGGATCGAGGAGGCGGGCGGCACCGCGATCGACTTCAACACGATCGTCGTCACCGACGGCATCGCCATGGGCACGCCGGGCATGCGCGCCTCGCTGATGAGCCGCGAATTGATCGCCGATTCCGCCGAGCTTGCGGTGCGCGGCCATTCGCTCGACGGAATGCTGTTCCTGGTCGGCTGCGACAAGACCATCCCCGCCGCGGCGATGGCGGCGGCGCGGCTCGATCTCCCAAGCGTCGTCCTCTACGGCGGCTCGATCATGCCGGGCTGCGCGGCCGGCAAGGCGATCACCATCCAGGACGTGTTCGAGGCGGTCGGCGCCCACAGCGCCGGGACGATCGGCGACGCGGCGCTGGCCGAGATCGAGACCCATGCCTGCCCCGGCGCCGGCGCGTGCGGCGGCCAGTTCACCGCCAATACGATGGCGCTGGCGCTGAGCTTCCTCGGCCTGTCGCCGATGGGGCTGAACGACATCCCCGCCGTCCATCCCGATAAGCCGGCGGCCGCTTATGAGGCCGGCCGGGCGACGGTCGCGGCGGTAAAGGAGGGCCGCAACGCCCGTACCTTCGTCACGCCCGCCAGCCTGCGCAACGCGGCGGTGGCCGGGACGGCGACGGCGGGATCGACCAACCTCATCCTCCATCTCCTCGCCATCGCCCGCGAGGCGGGCATCGCCGAGGCCGAATTCAACATCGACCTGTTCGATTCGATCTCGCGCGCGACGCCCGTGATCGCGGACCTGAAGCCCGGCGGCCGCTTCATGGCCCCCGACATGAGCGCGGCGGGCGGAACGCCCTTGCTCGGCCGGCGGCTGATGGAGGCGGGGCTGATCGCCGATGCGCCGACCGTGACCGGACGCCCGCTTTTCTCTTATTTCGCCGACGCCGCGGAGACGCCCGGCCAGGAGGTGATCGCCACGCCCGACCGGCCGATCAAGGCGCGCGGGGGGTTCGGCATCCTCTACGGCAATATCGCGCCCGAAGGCTGCGTGGTGAAGCTCGCCGGCCACGGCAGATTGCGCTTCGAAGGCCCGGCCAAGGTCTATGACGGCGAGGAGGCGTGCTTCGACGCCCTCACCCACGGCGCGATCGAGCCCGGCGATATCGTCATCATCCGCGGCGAGGGGCCGGTCGGCGGCCCCGGCATGCGCGAGATGCTCGCCGTCACCGCCGCCCTCCAGGGCCGCGGCCTCGGCGACAGCGTCGCGCTTGCGACCGACGGCCGCTTCTCCGGCGCCACCTACGGCTTCATGGTCGGCCACATCGCCCCCGAGGCCGCCCGCGGCGGCCCGATCGCCCTGCTCCGCACCGGCGACCGCATCCGCATCGACGTCGAAGCCCGGGTGATCGAAACCGACGCGGACCTGTCCGCGCGCACCGCGGAGCCCTGGCGACCCTCCCCGGAAGCGACCGGCGCCTATTGGAAATACGCCCAGCTCGTCGGCTCGGCCTCCCACGGCGCGGTGACGAGCGGGGAAATGCGGGGACACAATACCTAATTCAAGCCGCTTCTTCTTTTCTTCTTCGCGCCTTCGCGCCTTCGCGTGAACGAATCAGCAGCGGTCGAAGCCGCTACGCGGCAAGAGTTTCACTCTCCAGCGCCTCCACCAACGCCTCCAGCCGCGGCGCGATCGTCAGCTTGCGTTCCTCCCGTTCAAGGATCGCCTCCAGGGCCGGTGGCGGCGCGATCTTCGTGCCGATCAGGGGCTCGATCGCCTCGGCGAACTTGAACGGGTGGGCGGTCGCGGCGGCGATCCAGGGGCGCCCCTCGCGCTCCGCATCGGGCAGCCGCGCATAAGCCTCGACCGCCGTCGCGCCATGCGGGCACCAGATATAGCCGGACGCTTCATATTCGGCGCGGATGCGGGCTTGGATTGCTTCGTCGTCGACCAGCTCGACGCGCAGATCGCGAAGCTCCGGCGGGAGGGCGATCAGGCGTTCGAAATTGCTCGGCGCGCCGACGTCCATCGCATTGGCGAGCGTCGCGACGGCCGCGCGCGGTTCGTAGGTGCCGCTGCTATGCCAGTCGGCCAGGGTGCGGTTGGCGTTGGTGGCAAGCAGGATCGGCCCGATCGGCGCGCCCAGGGCCCGGGCATAGAAAGCGGCGAAGCCGTGGCCGAGATTGCCGGTCGGGACGATCAGCCCCGGTTTCTCCACGGCCTCGGCGAACAGCCGCGCCGCGGCATGAGCGAGATAGGCGGCCTGCGGCAGCAGCCGGCCGATATTGATCGAATTGGCGGAGGTCAGGCGATGCGCCGCCGCCAGCCGCCGGTCGGCGAAGGCGGCCTTGGCGAGGCGCTGGCAATCGTCGAAATCGCCCTCCACCTCCAGCGCCCGCACCGGCGCGCCCCAGCAGGTGAGCTGCAGCTCCTGGAAAGGCGACACCCGGCCCTTCGGATAGAGGATCAGCGCGCGGACCGCCGCTTTGCCCTCCGCCGCGCAGCCCACCGCGCCGCCCGTATCGCCCGAGGTCGCCGCGAGCACGGTCAAAGGCGCGGCCGGGTCGCCGATCCGGTCGAAGCAGCCCATCAGGAACCGCGCCCCGAAATCCTTGAACGCGCCGGTGGGGCCGTGGAACAGCTCCAGTGCGCGCAGGTTCGGGCGGGCCGGATCGGGCGTCACGAGCGGGACCGGAATGTCCAAAGCCTCCCGGCAGATCGCCTCGAGCTCGCCTTCCAGGCCGTCGCCGGCGAAGAAAGGCGCAAGCAATCGCGCGGCGAGTGCCTCAAAGCCCTCTCCCCGCCGGGGAGAGGGGGCTTGGCGGGCACTGTCAATCCGCGGGTCAGCATCCCCTAACGCCGCCCAATCCACCTCCGGCACCGCTTCGGGCATATACAACCCGCCATCCGGCGCCGCCCCCGCCCGGATCGCTTCGCTCAGAGACACCGCCGGCGCCCCACCGCGCGTGCTCACAAAATCCATCAGGCGACTTCCTCGCGCACCCGCTCGACTCGCACCCCCGCCGAGGCGACCGGGGCGCGATAGGCGCGGGCGGCGAACCCCGCCTCGACGAAGGCCCAGGACATCGCATCCTCGACCCGGTCGGCATCCTTCTCGTCCGCCCAGGCGAAGACCGACGGCCCCGATCCGGAGAAGGAGCAGCCGAGCGCCCCCGCGGTCAGCGCCGCCCGCTTCACCGCGGGGAGCAGAGGCAGGAGATGCTCGCGCTGCGGCTCGACCAGCAGATCCTCGAGCCCGGCCCGGATCAGCTCGCGGTCGCCGGTCGCGCAGCCGGCGACGAAGGCGGCGACCCGCCGGCTATGCTCGACCGCGAGCGCCATCGGCACCTCGGCCTTGAGCAGGCCGCGCGCCGCCCTTGTCTCGATCCGCGCCGCCGGATGGAGCAGGATCGAGACGATCCCGCGCGGCACCGGCAGCGGCCGCAGCAGAGGCGGCGCCTCGCGCGCGGCGAGGACGAGCCCGCCGACCAGGCTCGCGACGACATTGTCCCAGGGCGGCGGATCGGAGGCGGCGCGTTCCCCCTCGATCGCGAAGGGCAGCAATTCCCCGGTCGAGAAAGGCTCGCCGAGCAGGGCGTTGACCGCCGCCGCCGCCGCGACCGCCGAGGCCGCCGATCCGCCCATCCCCGCCGCCAGCGGCACGCCCTTCTCGATATCGAGCCGGACCCCGAACGGCGATCCGCAGGCGCGAAGCACGGCAAGCCCGGCGGCGAGCGCGGTATTGGCCTCGGGCCGCTCGGGCAGGGTCTCGACCAGTCCGGAGACCGCGCCAAGGCGGATTCCCGGCGCCTCCTCGCGCCACGCGACCACCCGGTCGCGGGCGGCGTCGAAGGCCTGGCCCAATATGTCGAAGCCGACCCCGACATTGCCGATGCTGGCGGGGGCGCTTGCGCTCGCCTGGATCATCCTGCTGCCCCTCAGGCGCGAAGCTTGAGCTTCAGCACCGGCCGCTCCGCCTCTGCCCCGAACGCGCTGCCGGGCAGCGCCCCCACGGCCGCCGCCTGGCGGCCGAGCAGCGCCCTCTGCGCGTCCATCACGTCGGCGAAGACCGCGTTGGCGGTCGGGCATCGGCCGGCTCCCTTGCCGAAAATCTCGTGCACTCTGCCCGCGCGATCGGTGACGAGGAAGCAATTTTCCTCGTTGCGGGTGCGGGCGAGCGGATGGCCGGCGGGGAGCGGCACCACCCGCACCTCGGCGAACAGGCTGCCGTCGGGGAGCAGGCGGCAGCGGCCGACCTGCTTCAGCACCTGGCCGCGCGCCACCGCATCGCGCACCGCCGCGGCCGTCACGTCGCGCAGCGAATCCTTGCCGATCCGTTCGGGCAGCAGTGCAACACCGAACGCCTCGCGGACGAGGATGGAGACCTTGTCGGCGGCGTCGTGGCCGTCGACGTCGGCGCTCGGATCGGCCTCGGCGAAACCCAGTTCCTGCGCCCGTTCCAGCGCCGCGTCGAACGCCCAGCCCTCGGCGAGCCGGCTCAGCAGGTAATTGCACGTCCCGTTCATCACCCCTTCGACCGCGACCACCTCGCCCTCCAGCCGCGCCAGCGTCTCGAGGATCGGCGCGCCGCCGCCGACCGCGGCCGAGTAGAAAAGGCCCCCGCCCCCCGCCTCGGCGCAGGCGTGGAGCGAATCGTAATGCTTGGCGACGGCGGCCTTGTTGGCGGTCACCACCTGCGCGCCCCAGTGGAGCGCCGAGAGCATCAATTCCGCCGGGAAATCGGAGCCGCCCAGGGCCTCCACCACCAGATCGGGCCTGCCGGCGATCGCCTCGGCGGCGGAGGCGGTGAAGACCGCATCCTCTTCGTGCCGCTCGGGATGGCGGACGAGCACCGGCCCGACCTCGAACAGGTCCGGCCGCGAGCGCAGATGGGCGAGGACGCCGCCGCCGACCGCGCCGCAGCCGAGCAAGGCGACGCGCAGCCGCTCCGGCCGCGGCGGCCGCGCCCGTTCCGGCGCGCGGCGGGCGATGGTCGTGCATTCGGCCGAGCCGAGCGCCGCCACCTCGATCAGGACGTCCTCGGCCTGCGCCGCGCGGATCGCCTTGGTCTGGACGAGGCCGTCGCTGACCTCGGCCGCTTCCTCATAGCTCAATTCCGAGAAGCGCTCGGCAAGCGGGTTGCGGGCCGGATCCTCGGCATAGACGCCGTCGACGTCCTTGATCAGCCGCACCCGGTGCGCGTCGAGCCGGGCGGCGAAGAAGACGGCGCTGAGATCGGTGCCGCCCCGGCCCAGGGTCACCACGCCATGATCGGCATGGCCGGCGGTGAAGCCCGGGACGACGACCACGTCATGGGCGGCGAGCTTCGCCCAAACGGCCGTCGAATCGAGCCCGATGAGGTTCGAATCGAGCGGATCGCCCTCGGCGACCAGCCCCATCTCGTCCGGATCCATCGCGCAGGCGCGCACCCCGACCCGGCTGAGCGCAAGCGCCATCAGGGCCGCCGAATGAAGCTCCCCCACCCGCGCCAGCCGCGCCACCAGGGCAGCGGGCGCCCCGCCGCCGACCCGCTCGGCCTGGTCGAGCAGGGCGTCGGTCTGCCCGGCGAGCGCCGAGACGACCGCCACCACCTTCTCGCCCGCGCGGACGTGGCGATAGATTTCGAGCGCGACCGCCGGATAATCGCCCTCGGCGCCGAGCACCGAGCTTCCGAACTTGAGGACGCAAAGGCGTTGCGTCTGCGGATCGACTAACTGGATCATCGTCTTCGCTCGCTTTCGTGCCGGGTCTTTGGGGTGATCACTGGGGTGGGTTGGGTTGATCCGGGCCAAAAAAAGGCCCGCTCTCCTCGGGAGGGGAGCGGGCCTGAGATGCCTGGTTGTCCTAAACCGTCGTCAGCCGCTTTCCCCCCGGAACCGGGTGGTCGTGGTGATAATGGTCATCATCATGAAGCCGCCCCCGCGAACGCCGGCGGCCGCGCCAAAGGCACGGTCGGCGATCGAAAAGGCACCCACATGAATCATCCGGACTTCCTTCGGGATGGGATCCCATCTGTGACAGCAGACGGAGCTTAGGTCAACTCCCTTTAGGAAGAATTACCGGCGCCGCGCGCCCCTTCGCCGCGTGGCGTTGCAAATGGGATACAATCTTAGATGTCAGCTAAACACCTGATCGAAAAAATATGGTCACTGGGGCGATTCACTGCATCCGATGCGCGATGACCGCTTCGGGTCGCTTTCAGTCGGCTGCTTTCTCTCCGACGAATTGGCGGGGCAGCGCGCAACGAGGTTGCCGCCTCAAGGCTTCCGCAGCGTTATTGTAGCGCCTATAACCTCCGCGATGAGAGCCGTAAGAGAATTTCACGGTAGGACGTTTGCGACAATGGGGAAGCGAGCATCGTGAGCTCAAACGTCCCACCGTCGCAAGCTCTATGGCTGTACGGTTTCGGTCTAGCCACAGAGCGGTTGCTCATGGGCGTCGCATCTTGAGATTGTTTCACAATGAACAGTACGATCATCGCGCGCGTGTTGAAGCTGCACCTCTTGTCGCACCAAATTCATTAGATGGTCCGAGCAGATTGTCGGGTCAGCCCAATTTGACTCTACCCATCGAACTTCCTCTCAAAGTGGCAGGCTTGTTTGCGGGCATTGGCGGCTTGGAAGAGGGCTTTCGTCAGGCAGGACACCGGAGCACAGCGTTATGCGAGAGTGACCCAGCCGCTCGGTGGGTACTCGGACAACGCTTCGCGGACGTCGACATTACCGACGACATCCGCGCGCTCAAGGCCATCCCCGATTGCGATGTGCTGACTGCGGGATTCCCATGTCAGGACCTGAGCCAAGTGGGCCGACGTAAGGGTATATCGGGACCCAACTCGGGCTTGATCGGTTCGGTGCTCGATCTTGTCAGGGCGAAGCGGCAGGGGCCGCGATGGTTGATACTCGAAAACGTGCCGTTCATGCTGAGCCTCGACTGCGGTCGGGCTATCCGATTGCTCGCCGACGAGCTCGAAAAGATGGGGTTCGCTTGGGCTTATCGAACTATCGATGCCCGCTCGTTCGGATTGCCACAGCGCCGCCGCCGCGTGGTGCTGCTCGCTTCGAGAGACCACGATCCTCGCCCGCCCCTTCTGGTCCCCGACATTGGTGCGCCTGTGACGCAGAAGCGCGGCAATTTCGCCTGTGGTTTCTATTGGACCGAAGGCAATACCGGTTTGGGATGGGCGGTTAATGCCGTACCCCCGCTCAAGGGTGGGTCCGCGCTTCACATTCCCTCACCGCCGGCGATCTGGTTTCCGAAGCGACGCCTCATCGCCGTGCCGACGATCGAGGATGCCGAGCGTCTGCAGGGTTTCTCGGCCGGCTGGACCGATCTCACCGACTATGATCCGCGCAGCCATCGCAAGCGCTGGCGCATGGTGGGCAATGCGGTCAGCGTACCAATGGCCAAGTGGCTGGCAAGCCGCCTCACAGTCGCCGGGGAGGAATTCGATCCCGGTGAGCCATTCGCGCTGCCGGAGACCGGAAGCTGGCCGAGTGCGGCCTGGGGGTTAGGCGGAGAGCGGCGATCTGCGGCCGTGTCCGAATGGCCCATCAATGAGCCAGCCCACAATCTCGCCTCCTTCCTCTCGCGTCCAGCCTTGCCGCTTTCGCGCAAGGCCGCAGCGGGCTTCTTGTCACGCATCGTGCGCAGCACCCTGCGATACGAGCCGGCATTCCGCGCGGATCTGGAACATCATGTCAAGACGGTTGACGTCGGCTGAATCATCGGACCCGATCGCCCCGGCCACAACCCGGCGAATGGCTCGCACAGCGCAGCGCGACAACCCTGCCGAGCGGGCGATTCGATCCGAACTGCATCGGCGGGGGTTGCGGTTCAGGATCCATCGTAAGGTCCTCGAAGGGACCAGAAGAACGGCCGACATTGTGTTTCCGCGGCGGCGCGTCGCGGTTTTTATCGACGGGTGCTTCTGGCATGGTTGTCCGGAGCATCGCACGTGGCCGAAGAACAACTCCGAATGGTGGCGGTCGAAAATCGAAGCTAACATCGCGCGCGACCGCGACACCGATCAGCGTTTGGCGAATGCTGGTTGGACCGTGATTCGAATCTGGGGTCACGAGACCCTCAATGAGGGAGCGGATCGCATCGAAGCGTTGTTACGCCGTTAGCTTGTCCGTTCGGATTGCGGTCGACATCCACGTCGTGTGCTCGTCGCGGTGCCAGGCGAGCGCGAGTTCGCTGGGATAGTCTTTGAACAGCGCGGGAAGTTTGAGTGCCTGGCCGTCCAATGCTGCATAGTCGGTGTCGGCCAAGACCGGCGAGACGTTGATCGTCCTCGCCGAAGAGACTGTGATTAGGCCGAGATCGAATAGTGTGTGTAAATCGCTACGCAGTAGCAAGCCGTTCTGCACACTATTGGTCTCGGGACCACGATACGGGTGGATGTGGGCGGCCTCGAGGAGCGGCTCGACATCACAGCCAGAAACCGCGCACCGCGCGCCGTAGGCGCGAAGGAGGTTCCGCCGAAATCTGGACTGCCCCTGCCGCCGCTTTATCAGCGCGGCGATCTTCTGGCGTCCATCTTCGATCGAGTTCGGATCGAAGATCGAGTCATCGCCATCGGCAGGTTCGTCCGCGGGCGGCTGATCATCTTGCCAAGCCGCCCCCGCTCCGGATCGGTCGCCACGTTGGACTTTATCGCCATATGCACGCGAACGTCCGCGATCGAAACCGCCAAGACCGAGGATTGTGCAGATCGCATCCTCGTCCCCTGGCCAATCGCCAGTTATGCGGATTTTCTTGACCCGGCTCCCGCCATAGGCCGCGTTTGATGGTCGTCCGAAGGTCTGCATGTTCCGCGACAGAACGCGGAATTGGTCTTGCGGTGGCGCCAAAAGGTCGGCGCCATCGAGGATCGACCGCTCCTCGCGCGGTAGGTGTAGAACCTTATCGCTATCGATCCAAACACCGAGCAGGCGATGTCCTGAGGCGGCAGCACGCTCCAGAAGCAGTCTCAGCGCGACGCCGTAGTCGAGGTTGCAGGCGCTCGGCACACCGCGTGTTCCGCCGCGACTATGGTAGACGATCTCGCTATTATCGAGATCGAGATGGGCGTCGAGCGGTCGCCCGGCATCGTCGATGACGTGAAGGCTCATTGACCGCTATGCAGAGCAAGGTCACTTAGTGCCTCTATCGACCAGACGATCATGATTGGAGGTATCCCGTCGGACCGTGAAGGAAGGTTCGGTCGAGCTCGCGATTAAACAGTCGGCACGACGGCTCGCCGAGATGCAAGCAAGCGACGCAGGCTGAACCATTTTGCCCGCAACCTGGGTCGAGCGCACAGCGACGTTCACCGAAGACGATTTCGCGTAAGAGGTGGTGAAGCTCGCCCTCGTAGACGGCTTGGATCCCACCCATCACGAAATCACCGCGCGCGGCCGCATAAACGAAAAAGCCAAGATGCGTGGGTACGAGGAATTCTGCGAGTGAGGTTCGTTCGACACCGGTGTGGACGGCGCCAATGCGAACAAAGCGATGCGCGTAGCTGTGGACCAACGTCGTCACCAGTTCGAGAGCACGTCCGCTTGCGTCCTTACCAATCGCGCACAACACGCGAAGCCGTGCCGTGTCCGGATCGCCTTCGGTGTCGATCGCGACGCCGTGCAACGACAACCAAGCGGCAACCTTTTGTGGATCAAGCCGCACGAACAATGCCTCGGTATCGTTCATTTCGCCATAGACGGCGTAATCGCCGCGACCAGTCTGGAACGGCACGAGTACGCTGCCTGTCGGGTCGTTGCTTGGGCCGCGGGTGTAGCCGAAATGCCCGGTGAGGATAGGGAACCGATCGACGAAATCAACGGCTTCGAGTCCCGCCTGGTCCAGCGCAGCCGGATAATCGGTACTATAGGTTGCAAGTAGGCCGGGCGGCGCAGTCGCCAGCAGGTCGGTCTGAGTTTTTCTCGATTCGGCGAGGCCGACCGCGATTTGCCGCGCTTCGGCTTCTGCACGGCTGCGGATCCCAGCCGGAACTGATTGGTCGAGGTCGGGCGCGACCTCGCCACGTTCGACAGCCATGGCGACGAAACGGTCCACTAGGTCGTTCGACAGATTTTGTTGGCTCAAGGTAGCGCGCAGCGTCGCGATCCCCGGCAAGCCCTGGTCCATCCAGCGTGTAGTCATGCCGGCGATGACCCAGCTCAATGCCTGCGGTGCGCCCCCCGCCCGCTCGATCCGTTCGCGCGCAGTGTCGCTCGGCGGGTTGACGATCGAAACATTGCGCGGCGTGTAGACTGCGGCTGAACGGTGGACCTGAGCCGACATCTGAGCCGAGCAGGTCGGGCACTGCTTGCCGGCGAAACCCTTGCGCAGCTCGATTTGGCATTGTGGGCATGACTGGATAATTCGGTCTGCCGACATCGTGCCAGGAAACCTGATGCGCACCTCGTGATGGGTTGGACAACGGGTAATCGGCGGTTCGGCGATCGTTCCGCAATCCTTACAGTAACATACGAAATGGATTTGGTTGCGGCTGCCCTCGGCGTTGCAGGTACAGCGCCCGGCGCCGCGGCTGTGGACTCGGTCGCACGAGGGACAAATCCAGAGCTTAGGAAAGGGCTCGACATCGATTCCGCGGTCACGCGCGAGCGAAAGAACTTCGATCCCTCGAGCCCCTGAGGCGAGCCGCGCAGCAAGACCTGAGTCACGGCCGCGATCGGTCCACGGTTTTGCTTGTGCGATGACCTCGGCGGTGAGTGCGGCAAGATCGACACCGCGTTCGCGTGCCGGGTCGCGCCACTTTGATACCTTCCAGACGCCGCGATTGATGTCGACTGTCTGCTCCGGGAGGTGATTAAACATGATCTGGGAGGCGCTGCGACGCACTTCCGGCTCGGCCTGGGTTTCTACTGCCTTTGTCATGGCTCGCGCCTTAGATGTACGGTGACCTGATCTTCAACGTCGCGCAGTGACATCATCGGTTTATTCCGCCAGACGTTGCCGATCCACTCAGTAGATTTGGTCGTAGGCGCACCGAGCCGGTCGAAATAGCGCTCAAGCCCGTCGCGGACGTCGCCGATATGCTCGGCCTCGCGCTCAGCATTGTAGCCAAGATAATCGACAACCGAATCGATCTCTTGGTCGACGACGAGGTCACCGCGCGACATCGCCTGACGCGCATTCGCCGCGGTGGTGAAGCGTGGCTCGCGTGGGCCATGGACGTGCAGCAGACGCCCCATCTCGACGCCCGACAGCGTCCGCTCAAGCACGCGGCGGCTGCGCCCAGTGATCGGGATCGGTTCGACGAAACGATCGCCCTGCTCAACGAACTTTTCGAATGAGCGGTAGACGCTCGCATCGCGCTCGCGTCCGATCTTGTGGATGATAAAGACGAGCGCCGGCCATTTGCGGCCGACACGCGCAGTGGCCTGGATGAACTCGGCGGTGGTGAGCGGCAGGCCGAGCACGATCATTATGTTGAGACGGTCGACGTCAACGCCGTGGCTCATCATCGAGGAGGCGGTGATAACGTGGATACGCTCCTCGAACGGCGCGAACTGGTCGGTCTTCTGGAGTTTATCAAGGATCTGGGACACACTTTCGAAGCCAGTGCGCCCAGTGAGCGACTGTTGATTTACTGATCCTGGAATGTCGACAAGCTGCGTCCCGCTCGAACGGACGACGGCATCGAGATCGCGCAGCGTATTTCCGAAAACGACATCGGTGCCATAGATCGAGAGCAATTGAGGCGCGAGCACGGGGTCGATGCCGAGGCTCCCGCACAGGGCGTCCGGGTCTGAATGGAGTTCACGGACGGCACATTGCAACTCGTTGATCAAGCGGTCGACCACGAACTCGATCGTAGCGCCGCGCGGCGCGATGGCGAGAAAGCGCCGCATAAGCTTGGTACCGGGCCGCGACCACAGACCCTCACGCGGAGACGGCGGCGCCTGCGGGAAGACACGCGAGGCTCGGCGATAGAGCACCTCAGCCTGCTTCTCATAGCCCGAGAGAGTCGCCGAGGAGGCCAGAATCTTGGGGGCTCGGCCCGTAATCTCGCGCTGAAGGTCGTCGAGGGCGGCTTCGTAATGCGCGTCGACCGCCCCGAGCGCATCACGCAACAGGTGGAGCTCGTCCTGGAGCCGATAGGTTGGCGGCGCGAGATTGCCGTCGAACGGCAGCGGCAATGGGGTAGCCGAGCAATCAGGTACGAGACACCCGGTCGGTATCTTGCCCGAGGGATTGTAGGTGAAGCCGTGTCCCGCCGTCGGGCAGAGCCCGCGCGGCGCGCCGACAAGGCCGCGCATAGCTTGTTGCATGCCGATCGAAGCAGCCTTGTCGAGCGTACCGACGACGACTGTCGGCAGGACGCGGAAGACCTCCTCGTCGACAACGTGGAAAGGAAGAGCACGTTCGCGCCAAGGGCAGTCCGTATTGCAGCAGCGATGGTCGAGGTGCCAGACGTCGAAGTCGAACTTCATTGCGATCGCGTCGCTGCCGCAGAACGGGCATTGCTGCAGCATCCGGAAACGCGCTGGCATCGATGGATCGTCGGGATCGTATTTGTTCGACGACTCCTGTTCCGGCCGCCGAATGCGGTTGGGGGACGCGTCGTTGCCGACGAGGAAACCGACCGAAAAAGGATCGCCACCGATACCCTCACGTCGCCGCACCATCTCGGCGGCTGCCATGGCGTCGGCGAACCGTTGCATCTGCTGGAGCGACAGCATCCGCAGGGGGAAGCGGCTCCATGCCGTGATTCCAGACGTCTTGCCACGAAGCCGATCGCGGAAGGCAGCCGTAGTCAGGAGGCCGAGATAGGTCTCGGTTTTGCCGCCGCCGGTCGCGAACCAGACAATGTCGACGATATCGGCGTCCGTTGCGTCTTCAAGGAGCGACGACAGGTTAGCGAGCAGGAAGCCGAACTGGAATGGCCGCCATCCATCATAGCCTTTGCGTACACCGACCGCGATCATCGCCTCGTTCATGAGGGTGAAGGCACGGCGAACGACCGGATCGGATGCGAGGAGATCGCGACCAGCCTCGATCCGGCTAAGCTCGACGCCAAATGCGTTGGCACTGTCTAGCGCAAGAGCGCGCATCGGCTCGGTCCAGCCTTCATCGGTTGCACGCGCATCGAGCACATCGGTCGACCAGTGCTCACTGCCCCAGCGCCGCACCCGGTCGGCGAGATTGCCGGCGACGGCCACGGGGTCGGCTGCGACCCGCGAGAAGGCAAGGTCGGGCGGCTCCTCGGACGCGCCCCAATAATCGGGTCTGAGCTTGGCGGCTTCGGGGGCATCGCGCGTCAAAAAAAGGCCGCCATGAACTTCGACCCCGCAATTGACGCCATAGGCCGCCACACGCCGATCGTACCGGAACGTATCTTCCAAACTGTCGAGCTCGAAGGGCTCAGTCATCAGCCCCTCCACCGCGAGGCTGCATTGGTAGAAGCGCGGATCGGTGGCGGTACCGTCGTCGAGCGACGAGGTGTTGACGAATGAGACCAGGAGTTCGAGACCATCGGGCGTCTGCGAGAGTTCGCAGGCAATCTCGGCGCCCAGGTCGCTCCGCCCGGTCGCGGCCGCCAGGCTCTGTGCGAATCTGTCCACCCCATGGAACGACCGTGGGTTGGCGGGATCGACCGTGATAGACAGTGCATGTTCGATCGCCGGACGCTTCGTCCAAGTGCCCGGTGCAGTCCGCTGCCAGAGAACGAAGGACACGCGGGCCTCGAATCCCCAGGGGCTGGGCCCTACCAGGCGGAATCTGAGCCCGATCTCGCAAGGTTCGAGACGCTCCATCCGCAGGTCGGAGCCGGAGCCGGCGGCGATGTGCGTTGGCGCGAGCCGGCCAAGCCAGAACCGATCCGACGGCCGCCCGCTGATCACGAGCTGATCGTCGCCGCGCGCCCGCGCTACGACGCGCTCGCCCATCCAGCCGACAAAGACTTCGGCAGCAGCTTCGAGGTCGGTGATCGGCTGGTCGGTCACGGCGTCAATGCTCCCAGAAGGTTCGGAGCGCTTTAGCACGACCGGGGTGGCGCAGTTTGGTTAGACCTTTGGCTTCGATTTGGCGAATGCGTTCGCGCGTGAGGCCATGCTCGCGGCCAATGTCCTCAAGCGTACGCTCTTGGCCCGTGCCGATGCCGAAGCGCTGGCGGATGATATATTGGGTTCGCGGCGGCAGATCGCCAATCATCTTGTCGAGCAGCGAGGTCAGGGCTTCGTGCATCGCCTCTTCCTCGGGCGATGGGAGCCTCGAATCAGCGAGGCCGTCCCTGATCGACAGATCGGAGTGGGGTCCGAGCGGCGCATCCATTTCGACCGTGCGATAGGTGGCAAGGTCGGCGATGAACGCCGTCTTCTCAAGACTCCAGTCTAACGCCGCCGCGAGTTTGGTTGTGCTCGGATCGCAACCGGTTTCGACGCGCAGCCTGCGCGCCATGCGGCGCAGGCGACGGACCTGCTCCAGCCGGTGGACGGGCATGCGGATTTCGTTGGCGGTGTCGTCGATCCCGCGACGGATGGCCTGCTCGATCCACCAAGTGGCATAGGTCGCGAACTTGTATCCGAGATCTGGATCGAACATTTCGACCGCCTTGATCAGGCCTTTGACGCCCTCTTGGACGAGATCGTCGTAATCGAGATTGCCGCGCCACTTCTGCGCGACCCAGTGTACGAGGCGGAGATTGCGCACGATGAACTCATCGTGCGCGGCATCTCCGAAGCGGATGAGCGCTAGCTCTTCGGGCGAGGCCGCGGGCGCGAGCTGAAGGTCACGGCCGAGGCGAATGCTGTTGGCGAGGCTCTTCTCCTCTTCTCGCGTGAGCGATCCGGTCTTGCGCTCCCGCCGGCGTGGCGCGGTATCAATGCCAGACGCCGCATCATTGGGGGCGTCGTCCTCGGCGACGACGCCCTGGTTCTTAAGTCCGACGAGGACCGCGTGCAGCTGTTCCGGGCTGAGCCGGCGTTTGATGGCTACCCGCGTGATATCCGCGGACGACAGCGATCCTTTCCGCCTCCAGTCCCCGAGAAGACTTTCGAGTGCATCGCTCACCGTTTCGTTTTTTTCTTCAATAGCCAACAGACTTCATCCCCAAGCAGCTTATGTAGGATGTCGGGTACTGCGCGAAACGGCAATATAGGCGGATAGGCGGAAAGCCGCCATAAAGCCGAAATCATTCTACGCTTCACTCCGCCCCACACTTGCCCCGCCGCCACACCATCTATTTGAAACTGGTGAGCTGCTCAGGTCGCACCGTGTAGGCGGTCAATGGACGAGGATGCAATTGAAGGATGCACGATCGCGTAGGGGCCATGTCCGAACTCAGCTCCCCGGCTTCCCCCGATCCTTCGAACGCTCCTTCGCAATCCGGGAGCTTTCGGCCTTGAGCGGGCGGGAGACCGGGCACACCTCCTGCACATAGGCGTTGAGGGTGTTCGTTAGATTGTCCGGCACCAGGCGATAGAAGACGAACTGCCCGCGCTTCTCGCTTTCGATCAGGCCGGCATTTTCGAGCACCGTCAGATGCTGGGAGACCGCCGGCTTCGACATTTCGAACCGCGAGGCGATGTCGCCGGCGCTGAGCTCGGCATGGGCGAGGTAGGCGAGGATTTTCCGCCGGGGCGCGGAGGCGAGGGCTTCGAAAATCTTCTGCATGGTTTGTATTTAAGGAATAAGCTAACCGCTTGACAAGGTCGGGGAAGCATTTAAGAGATAAGCTAATTACCTAGGGGCTATGCGAAGAGCCCCTTGCCCCGGGCGGGAAAGGACGGACGGCGATGAGCATTGCGAATGAAGCAGACGGCGGCGCCTTCAAGGTCAATTCGCTGAGCGGGCTCAACCGCGCCGATGCGAGCGAGGGCACCCTGGTGTGGGACCCGGCCCGCTCGATCTGGAACATGGCGATGATCGCCGGCGCATTGGTGCTCGGCCCCCTCTTCTTCACTTGGAGCGCGTTCGCGGACTTCCTGCTGCTTTCGGGCTTCACCCTCTGCGTCGGCCATTCGGTCGGCTTCCACCGCCGCCTCATTCACCGCAGCTTCGATTGCCCCAAATGGCTGGAGCGGACCATGATCTACGTCGGCGTCCTGGTCGGCATGGGCGGCCCGATCTGGACGATCGGCCTGCACGACATCCGCGACTGGGCACAGCGCCAGCCCGATTGCCACTGGGCGCTGCGCCACGGCCGGCCGGCCTTGGTTGACGGCTTCTATTATCTCAACTTCCGGCTCGCGCTGGCGCGGCCGCCGGTCTTCGATCCCGGCCCGGGAATCTCGGACGATCCCTTCTACCTGTTCCTGCAGCGGACCTGGATGCTCCAGCAGATCCCGGTGGCGCTGGCCCTCTATGCGCTCGGCGGCTGGCCCTGGGTGGTCTGGGGCGTGATCGTCCGCGTCGCCACCTGCTTCACCATGCATTGGTATATCGCCCATGTCGCCCACCGCCGCGGGCCGCAGGACTGGATCGTCGAGGACGCCGCGGTCCAGGGCTATAATGTCGGCTGGCTGGCGATCCCGACCATGGGCGAAAGCTGGCACAGCAACCACCACGCCTTTCCCGCCTCGTGCCGCCACGGCCTCTACAAGGGCCAGATCGACCTCGGCTACACTTTCGTCCAATTGCTCGCCTGGCTCGGCCTTGCCCGCGACATAAGGGTGCCGGCGAACCTGCCGCCGCGATCGGGCCTGGTCCCGGTGAGCAGGCGCGCGCTCGGCGCCGCCGGCGCGGGCCAGGCCGCCTTGTCGGGGATCGATCCGGCCTCGGCTTGACAACGATTTGATGATTAGCTAATTATCGAATCATGAGCCAGGTGTTCAAGGCCCTTTCCGATCCCACCCGCCGCCAGGTGCTCCAGCTCCTGCGCAAGGGGCCGATGAGCGCGGGCGAGCTCAGCGAGCGGTTCGACGTGTCGAAGCCGACCATGTCGGCCCATTTCGCGGTGCTGAAGGAGGCGGACCTGGTCCATGCCGAGAAAGCGGGCAAGTCGGTCATCTATCATCTGAAGCTCTCGGTGCTCGAGGACGCGCTTCTGGGCTTCGTCCATTCGTTCGGCCACGGCGCCAAGGCGCCCCGGCCCGGCAGGGAGACTGCACGATGAACAGGGAAATACGCATGGCGCTCGCCTGGGCGGGCTTCATCCTCGCCTTCGCGCTGGCCGCGACCACGGCCCGCAGATGGGGCTATGTCGACCGCGACACGGTGATGCGGATGGTCATGGGCCTGAACGGCGTCTGGATCGTCTGGTACGGCAACCGCATCCCCAAGACCTTCGCCCCGGGCGCCGGCGCCCGCCGGGTGAAGAGGGTCAGCGGCTGGTCGATGGTGCTGAGCGGGCTGGCTTATGCCGGGCTGTTCGCCTTCGCGCCGCTGCCGGTCGCCTTCGTCGCCGGCAGCGGCGCGGTCGTCGCCGGGGTCGCGGTGACGTTCGGCTATTGCCTGTCGCTGCGGGCGCGGGCGAGGGCGGCGTAGGGGTCGGGATTCGCGTTTGCCGTTAGAACACCCTCCCCCTTGATGGGATGCCGCGCAACTAAGGCTCGTCCGGGGGACGAGCCAGCGCGGCATGGATACGTAGCCTTGGCGACGAAGGAGCCAAAGCGGAGTTGGGTGGGGGTGACGGCGTAAGGAGAAAATCCGCTGACGGTTTCACCCTCACCAACTTCGCCTAAGCGGCATAGCCGCTAAGGCTCAATATCCTCCCCCATCCAAGGGGGAGGAGTAAAAGGGTGACCGGCTGAATGTCCAGCGTAAGGCGCAAGCAATGTGCGGGTGGAACTGGACGTGGAGGGGAAGTGCCATGCGTGACATGCTGAAAAAGTTCGCCTTCATCCTGCTGCTGATCGCGGGCCTCGCGGCGCCGGCGACCGGTTTCGCCCAAGGGACATCGAATCCGGCGCCCGATCCGGTCGGGGACTGGAGCGGGGCGCTGCAGACGCCGCAGGGCGCGATCACCCTGGTCGTCGCGATCCGCCGCGCCCCCGACGGGTCGCTCGCGGCCACGATCGAGAATTCGGACCAGGGCCCCGGCGACAAGGTGCCGATGTCGAAGGTCGCGGTGGCGGACGGGCAATTGACGTTCGAGATCGCCGTGGTCGGCGCCTCGTTCAAGGGCGCCTGGACGCCCGCCGACCAGAGCTGGACCGGGACGTTCAAGCAGGGCGTCGAGTTTCCGCTCGCGCTGCACCGGGGCCTGCCGCCGGCGCGGCCGGTGGTCGCGGGGCTCGACGGGACCTGGGCCGGGACGATCACGCGCAATTCCGTCCCCCTGCGCCTCATCCTCCACATCCGCACGACCGAGCGGGGAACGACCGTATCGATGGATTCGCCCGACCAGATGGCCTACGCCATTCCGGTCCAGGGCCTGACGCGCGACGGGCGGAAGATTGCCTTCCACATCGCCGCGAGCGGCGCCGGCTATGAAGGCACGCTCGCCGACGACGACCGGCATATTGCGGGCATGCTGACCGCGCCGGGCCGGCCCCTCGCGCCCGTCGATTTCGCGCGCGTCCAGGCCGGCGCCGAGCGCGCGCCGCCAAAGCGCCCGCAGACGCCGCAGACGCCCTTCCCCTACAAGGCCGAGGAGGTGGCGTTCGACAACAAGGTCGAAAGCGGCGTCCATCTCGCCGGCACCCTCACCCTGCCGCCGGGCAAGGGCCCCTTCCCCGCCGCGATCCTCATCACAGGATCTGGCCAGCAGGACCGCGACGAGACGATGCTGGGCCACAAGCCCTTCTGGATCATCGCCGATTACCTTTCGCGCCGGGGCATCGCCGTGCTTCGCGTCGACGACCGCGGCATGGGCGGATCGACCGGCGACGTCGCCCATGCGACCTCGGCCGATTTCGCGACCGACGCCAATGCCGCCTTCGCCTATCTCAGGACCCGCAAGGAGATCAGGCCGGACGCGATCGGCTTCATCGGCCATAGCGAAGGCGGGATGATCGGCCCGATCGCGATGGCGACGAACAAGCAGGCCGCCTTCCTCATCATGATGGCCGGGCCCGGCACCGCGCTCGACCGGCTGATCCTGTCCCAGCGCCGGCTGATCGGCGCGACCATGGGCATGAGCGAAACGGAGATGGACCGGGCGGAGCCGGTCCTGGCCGCCTTGTTCAAGGCGCTGGCGAGCGGCGCCACCTATGAGGACGGCGTCGCCGCCGCGCGCGCCGTGCTGACGCCGGAAGCGATGATCGCGCTCGGCGCGCCGCCGACCACCGACAGGCAGGTCATCCTCGGCCAGTTCGCGACGCCCTGGTTCCGCTATTTCTTCCGCTACGATCCGGCGCCCAATTTGCGCGCGATCCGCGTCCCCGTCCTCGCCATGAACGGCAGCCGCGACCGCCAGGTGCCGCCGGACGAGAATCTGGCGGCGATCCGGGCGGCGCTGAAGGACAACAGGGATGCGACGATCGTCGAGCTGCCGGGGCTCAACCATCTGTTCCAGACCGCGAAGACCGGTGCCGTCGGCGAATATGCCGAGATCGAGGAAACGGTCGCCCCGGTGGCGCTCGACCTGATGGCGAAATGGATCAACGCGCGCTTCGGGGAGCGGAGATAGGGGGCGAGCGGCGCGATCCGCGCGCGCTCACGATCGCCCGGCGGCCGCCATCATGTCCGCCGCCGCGCGATAGCCGGGATCGCGCTTGCGGCGGAGCAATTGATCGGCGGTGCGCCCCTCGGCATCGGGGATGTCGCCGCGCGCGCCGTGGCGGGCGAAGAGCTGGAAATGCTCGGGCGCGCTGCCCTTCTTGAGCATGACGTGCAAAGCGGTCTTGCCCGACTTGCTGCGGACGTTGGGGTTCGCGCCGGCCTCCAGCAGCGCCGCCGCCGGGCCGAACTTGCTCCAGGCGACGGCGCCGAGCAAAGGCGTGTCGCCCCGCTCCACGCCTTCCTCGATATCGGCCCCGAAGCGGAGCAGCAGCCGGATCGCCTCGCAATCCTCGTTCCAGACGGCGGCGAACAGGCAATGATTGGGGTCGGCGCCGAGCGTCATCAGATGCTCGGCCAGCTCGAGGTTCCGCCCGTGCGCGATCGCATGCCAGAGCGGCGTCGCGCGCCATGTCCCCTCGGTGAAGGCGGGGTCGTCGATCCCGAACCCAAGCGCGAGCAGCACCTGCGCCGTACGAAGGCCGGCCTCGGCGTCGCCGCGGGTCATGCAGGCGATGTGCAGCCAGTTCCGCCCGCGCTCATCGGCGAAATCCTTCAGATCGGGTCGCGCGGCCAGGCCCTCCTCCACGTCCCGCCAGCGATGGGCCCGCACCGCCTCGCGCATGCTCGTCTTCGAAACCATGGCTTCCCCCCTTCGGACGGCAAGCGAACATTGTCCCGCTCTTCCGACGTCGCTAGGGTCCGGACCCTAATGATCTTGCCCGATCAGTCGCAAGGGATCCAATGAATGCGCAAGGCAATCATGCTGGCGGCCGCCATTCTCCCGACCGCCTGCTCCAGGCTTTTCGACCCGCCCGAAGTCGCGAAATGTGAAAAATACGTGACGTCGAAGCTGGACAGGCCGGACTCGTACCGGAGAGGTCGCCATACGTCCTTGTCATTGGGACAATATTGGGAAGTCGGCATCGAATATAGCTATGTCGACAGGAATGGCGCTGCCAGGTCCCGCGCCTGGGAGGCCTGCGACTATCCGATCGTCGACGGCAAGGCCGACACATCGAAATTCCTGCATTTGAGCGGGGGCGACGGAAAGGGGCAGTCGAAGACCGACTGAGCGACCGCCGGCCCCCCAACCCGGCCGCACCTGCCCTGTTCCCCGCACCACATATTTGAAGCTGGTGAGCCGCTCCCGCCCGACCGGCCCCCGCGCGTGGAGGCGGCCGGCGGCTATGCCGATCTCGGCGCCGAAGCCGAACTCGCCGCCGTCGGCGAACCGGGTCTAGGCGCGCAGGCTTGTCAGCGCGCCGACGCTTTGATTAACTGGCCCCGCCAATATCTTGACGGAGCGGCCCATGGGACGGGGTCTATCATTGGTTGCGACGACCGCGGCCCTCCTCGCCACGCCGGCAGCCGCGCAGCTCACCGTCGTGCCTCATGCGGGGGAGCAGAGCATCGTCGTCACCGGCGAGCGCATCAAGGGCGTGAAGCCGCCGGAAATGAGCGACTGGCGGGTCGCCGAGACCCCGCATGTGCTCGTCTTCAGCAAGGGCGATGCCAAGGAGCTGACCCGCATCGCGGACCGTCTCGAGAAGCTGCACTTCCTCCTTTCGATATTGCTGAACCGCATCGATCAAGGGGACCAGACGCTGAAGCTCAGCGTCACCCTGATCGGCGGCCGATTTCGACCAGCTCGGCCTGCGCAACGTCCGCTGGCAGCAGGGGCCGTATCCATCCGAATTCCCGACCGAGATCTATTACGATCCGCGCGAGGACGGCGCGGTGATGGCGACCGCGCACGTGGACCAGTGCTTCGCAATCGTCAGGGATGCGGCCATTGCCACGCAGGACGACATGCAGAACGTCGATACCAACCCCAGATATGGCGAGACTCCCGCCGAGACCCTGGTGCGCATCGCGGGCCAGGCGGGTGCGAAATCATTGACCAACGCGCCAAGTCACTGCGAGGCCAGCCCGAACAGCGTCTCCGTGACGGCCGAGAGCCGCCTCTACTCGACGTTCGCGCAGCATTATCTGCTGACCTATTTCCCGGCCGCCTACCCGCGCTGGTATCTTGAAGGGTTCGGCGAGATTTTCGCGAACATGGACGCCGACAAAACGGGCGTCATCGAATATGGCCGCTGGCCCGACAAATATCGTCTCGTCACGGACAAGTTCGGCCATTATCCCGTGCGGAAGGTGCTGGACGGCACCTATCTGCACGACCCGCACTGGTTCCCCGCTTTCTCGCCCTACACCGCCTGGGGCCTCGCCCACCTCCTCTTCTTCGCGCCCGAATGGAAGGCGCCGCTGCACGCCTATCTTGCCGCCGTCGCCAGGGGGGCGAGCCCGCGCGAAGCCGAAGCGGCGCTTGGGGACGTCGGCAAGCTGCAGAAGCAGTTCATGACCTATTACGGCCGCAAGGTTCCGTTCGAGCGCCTGACCTACCCCGCCGACAGGTTTCAGCCCCCCTTCGTGCGCCGCCTCAAGCAAAGCGAGGCGGTCTACGTCCGCGGGCGGCTCGAGCTGGGCGCGCGGGTGACGATCGCCGGCGCGGACGAGACCGCCCGGCGGAAAGCGGTCGCCGCGCGCGACCGCTGGCTGGCCGATCTGCGCACCATCGCGGCCGCTTATCCGGATGAGCTCGCGGACCAGCAGCTGCTCGCGGAAGCCGAATGCCGCAGCGGCAACGGCGCCCATTGCGCCGCCGCCGCCGATCGGGCGCTGAGCCTTTCGGCGAACGACCCGGTTTCGCTCAGCTGGAAGGGATACGGGCTCGCGCTCGAGGCGGTCCGAGCGGCGCCGACCGAGCGCGCACCCCTGCTGCAAGCCGCGCGAGCGACGATCGGCCGTGCCAACCATCTCGACACGGAATCCGTTTTGCCGCTGCTCGCTTATTATCGCAGCTATGCGCTCGCCGGCGAGCCGGTGCCGGACGTCGCGATCGACGGTCTCGCCAAGTCGCTCGACGAGGTTCCGGCGGCGCCGACGACCCGGCTGATGCTCGGAACCGCCCTTGTCAATCAGGCGGACCCGATCGACGCGCGCCGGATCCTCCTCCCGCTCGCCGACGGCGCGTTCGATCCACCGGAAAAGCCCGAGGCGCAACATCTGATGACCGGCACGGCGACCAAGCCCCTGGCGGCAAACGACGCTTCGGGACGTTAGCCAAGCGAGATTGCAGCAAGGGCAGCAATCGTCCCGCCCCTTAGGCCGGCCGCACCTGCCCCGTCCCGCGCACCACATATTTGAAGCTGGTGAGCTGCTCCGGCCCGACCGGGCCGCGGGCGTGGAGGCGGCCGGTGGCGATGCCGATCTCGGCGCCGAAGCCGAACTCGCCGCCGTCGGCGAACTGGGTCGAGGCGTTCCAGAGCAGGATCGCGCTGTCGACGCGGGCGAGGAAGGCTTCGGCGGCGTCTCCATCCTCGGCGATGATCGCCTCGGTATGGCCGGTGCCGTAGCGGGCGATATGGGCGATGGCTTCGTCGAGCCCGGCGACGATCCGCACCGCCAGGATCGGGGCGAGATATTCCGCGTGCCAGTCGCTCTCCCGCGCCGGCGCCATCGGCACGATCGCCCGCGCCGCCTCGTCGCCGCGCAGCTCGCAGCCGGCCAGAGCCGCCGCGATTCCGGGCAGGAGCGACGGCGCGGCTTCGGCGTCGACCAGCAGGGTCTCGGTCGCGCCGCAGACCGAAACTCGCCGCATCTTGGCATTGGCGACGATCGCGGCGGCCATGCCGGGATCGGCCGAGCGATGGACATAGGTATGGCAGACGCCCTCGAGATGGCCGAGCACCGGCACCCGGGCTTCGCTGGATACGCGCGCGACCAGCGACTTGCCGCCGCGCGGGATGAGCAGGTCGATCGCTCCGTCCAGCCCCTCCAGCATCAGCCCCACCGCCGCGCGATCGGCCGTCGGCACGATCCGGACGCAGGCCTCGGGCAGGCCGGCCGCGCGCAGGCCGGCGGCGATCGCTTCGTGGATCGCAAGCGCGCTGCGCAGCGCTTCGGACCCGGCGCGCAGGATCGCGGCATTGCCGGAGCGCAGGCAGATCGCGGCGGCGTCGGCGGTGACGTTGGGCCGGCTCTCAAAAATCATGCCGATCACGCCGATCGGAATGCGCACGCGGGCGATGTCGAGCCCGTTCGGCCTCTGCCAGCGGGCGATCTCCGCGCCGACGGGATCGGGCAGGCCGGCAATCGCCGCGACCGCATCGGCCGTGGCGGCGAGACGCTTCCCGTCGAGCATCAGCCGGTCGATCAGGGACGTGGCGCCGGCGACATCCTCCCGGTTCGCCGCGAGGATGGCGTCGGCGCGGCGCCTTATCTCCACCGCGGCCGCGGCGATCGCCGCCGACCTTTGCTCCGCCGGCGCCTCGCGCAGGATGGCGGCCGCCCGGCGGGCGTCGCGGCCCATCCGCTCCATCGCCGCACGCATCAGAGCAGGACCAGATCGTCGCGGTGGATCAATTCGTCGGGGCCGCGAAAGCCGAGGCACGCCTCGATCTCGCCGCTGCCGCGCCCCTGGATCGCCGCCGCCTCTGCCGCGCTATAGGCGCTGAGCCCGCGCGCCACCTCGCGCCCGTCGGGGGCGAGCACGCGCAGGCACACGCCGCGCTCGAACGCGCCCTCGACCGCGCGCACCCCGGCCGGAAGCAGGCTCCGCCCCGCGGCCAGCGCCCGCACCGCGCCCTCGTCGACCACCACCGCGCCGGCCGGGGCGAGCGTGCCCCTGATCCATTGCTTGTAGGCGCTGCCCGGGCTGCCGGCGGCGGCGATCAGGGTCGCGCGCGCCCCCCCGGCGAGCCGGCCGAGCGGATGGGCGTCGCGGCCGGCGGCGATGATCGTCGCGCAGCCGAAGCCGCGCGCGATCTCCGCCGCGGCGAGCTTGGTCCGCATCCCGCCGGTGCCGACGCCCGCCGCATGGCTTCCGCCGGCGAGCGCGAAGATGTCCGGCGACAGCGTCTCGACGACGGGCAGATGCCGCGCGTCCGGATCGCGCGCCGGGTCGGCGGTGTAGAGGCCGTCCACGTCGGAAAGCAGGATCAAAAGGTCGCTCTTCACGAGCTGCGCGACCCGGGCGGAGAGCCGGTCATTGTCGCCGTAGCGAAGCTCAATGGTGGCGACGCTGTCATTCTCGTTGACCACCGGAAGCGCGCCCTCGGCGAGCAGCATCTCCACCGTCGCGCGGGCATTGAGCCAGCGCCGGCGCGATTCGGTATCCTCGATGGTGAGGAGGAGCTGCGCCGTCGGGATCCCGAATCCGGCCATGGCCTGCTGCCAGGCCTGCATCAGCAAAGGCTGGCCGGCGGCGGCGGCGGCCTGCTTCGCCGCCAGCCGCTCCGATTTCCTGAGGCCCAGGGCCGCGCGCCCAAGCGCCACCGCGCCGGACGAGACGACGATCGTCTGCCTGCCCTCCCCACGCAGCCCGGCGAGGTCGGCGGCGAGGGTCGCGAGCCAGTCCCGCCGCACGCCGCCGCTTTCGCCGATCAGCAGGGAGGAGCCGATCTTGACGGTGATCCGGCGCGCGGTTGCGAGCAGGGACGATGCCCCGCTCCGCTCAACTGCCTGGGTTTCCGCCTGCGCCATGAGTGAATCCTATGGCCGCCTGCTGCGTCGCACAAGGAATGATTGTATCCCATCTTGACAGGACGCCGCTTCGTCGGCAGCCTATAGGAAGCGTCGCAAGCACGACCGCAGGAGCAGCATATGGGCAAGGACAGGATCATCTCCGCCGCGCTTCCGGCCCGCTTCTATTTTTTCGGCTCGTTTAGCGGCCGGTACGCCTGAGGGCGTATCGGACCAACCCGCCTTCCTTTCCCCACAATCGAGCTGAAAGCGCCATCGACAAAGCGGGCCTGTCCCGAGCGAAGTCGAGGGGCGGTGAGAAACCAGATGAACGACATGAGCGCCCGGGGGCTGCCGGCCCTGCGTTCCGAGATCGACGCGATCGACGACGAAATCCTCCGGCTGATCGAGCGGCGCATGGACATTGCCGACGCGGTCGCCGCGATCAAGGACGAGGAAGGCGACGGCCGGCTGAAGCTGCGCCCGCGCCGCCAGAAGGAGGTGATCGCCCGCCTCGCCCGCCGCGCCGCCAAGGCGCCAGGCGCCCTCGTCTGCGCGGTCTGGCGCGAGCTGATGGGCCACGGCCTCCAGGCCCAGGCGCGGACCGAGATCGTCCTGTGCGGCGCGATCGACCGCGCCGTGCTCGAAGCCTATGTCCGCAACCATTTCGGAATGGCCTTCCCGATCGCCTGGGCCTCGACCGACGAGGAGGCCTTGCGCCGCGCCCGCGACGAGGAGGCGATCGCGGTCATCGCCGGGCCTTTGCCCCAGCTCGACCGCCGGCTCACCATCTGCGACCTCATCCGAGCGCCCGACGGAAGCGCCGTCGCCCATGCCGTCGGCCGGGTCGCCGCCGCCGATTGCGCCGAAAGCGTGCGGGGCCCCGAAGCCGCGGCTCGGGGAGCGGGCGCGCCCGATTGGTCGCCGTCGGGCTGGCGGCTGAAAAAGGCCGAGCAGCTCCCCGTCTATCCCGATGCCGGCGCGCTCGCCCGGGTCGAGCGGCGGCTGGAAGCGTCGCCGCCTCTGGTCTCGGTCGCCGACATCATGACCCTGCGCGCCTCGCTCGCCCGGGTTGCTTCGGGCGAGGCCTTCATCCTCCAGGGCGGGGATTGCGCCGAGAGCTTCGCCGAATTCGGCGCCGACAAGGTGCGCGACACCTACAGCCTGCTGCTTCGCATGGGCGCGACGCTTCGCGCCGGCGGCGGCGCCGAGATCGTCCACCTCGCCCGCATCGCCGGCCAGTTCGCCAAGCCGCGCTCGGCCCGGGAGGAGAGCGTGGACGGCACGACCCTCCCCTCCTATCGCGGCGATGCGGTGAACGGCCCCGCCTTCACCGCCGCGGCGCGCACGCCCGATCCGCGCCGCCTGCTCGACGCCCACCGCCAGGCCCATGCGACGATCGACCTGCTCAATGCCTATGCCGGCGCCTCCTATGCCGATCTGCCGGCCATCCACCGCGCGGTCGGCCTCGCCGCGCCGCCGCGGCCGGTCGCGATGTATACGAGCCACGAGGCTTTGCTGCTCAATTACGAGCAGGCTTTGACCCGCTATGACGAGGCGAGCGAGAGCTGGTGGGCGATGTCCGGCCACATGATCTGGATCGGCGACCGCACCCGCGGCCTCGACGGCGCCCATGTCGAATATGCGCGCGGCGTCGCCAATCCGGTCGGGCTCAAATGCGGGCCGAGCCTGTCGGCCGACGATCTGCTGCGGCTGATTGACAGGCTCGATCCCGACAATCGGCCGGGGCGGCTGGTGCTGATCGGCCGCTTCGGCGCCGGCAAGGTCGCGGCGCATCTCCCCGCGCTCATGCAGGCGACGCGGCGCGCCGGACGCAAGGCGATCTGGTCGGTCGACCCGATGCACGGCAACACGCGCTCGGTCGGGGCGCTGAAGACGCGGCTGGTCGCCGACATCCTCGCCGAGATCCAGGCCTTCGTCGAGATTGCGGGGGCCGAGGGCGTCCATGCCGGCGGCGTCCATCTCGAGATGACCGGGGCGGAGGTGACCGAATGCCTCGGCGGCAGCGCGCCCCATGTCGAGGCGGACCTGCCGCGCCTCTACCTCACCCATTGCGACCCGCGGCTCAACCGCGCCCAGGCGCTCGACGTCGCGCAGGCGGTGGCCGGGATGCTCGCCGCCGCGCGCGCCGGCCGCGACGCCGCCTGAGGGCAAGGCCCATGCGCGTCGCCTATCAGGGGCTGCCGGGCGCCTTCGGCCACCAGGCCTGCCTCGCTTTCCTGCCGGACCATGATCCGGTCGCGGAGCCGAGCTTCGCCGCCGTCGTCGCCGCGGTCGCGGAAGGGCGGGCCGAAAACGGCCTGATCCCGGTCGAGAATAACGAGGCCGGCCCGGTCGAGGAGGCGCGGGCCGCGCTCGCCGGCGCGCCCGTGTCGGTGGTCGCCGAGCCGGTGCTTCCGGTCCGCCTGCATCTGCTCGGCCTTCCCGGCGCGCGGCTGGAGGCGATCCGGACCGCGGTCAGCCATCCGGTGGCGCTTCGCCAATGCGCGCGGACGCTCGGCCGGCTCGGCCTCGCCGGCGAGGAAGCGCCGAACACGGCGATGGCGGCGGCGAACCTGCGCGATCCGGCCAAGGCCGCGCTCGCCTCCGCCGCCGCGGCCGAGGCCTATGGGCTGGTCATCCTCCTCGCCGACGTCCAGGACCGGCCCGACAATGCCACCCGCTTCGCCCTGATTGCGCCGCGTGGCGCTGGCGCCACATCAAGCAACCATTCATCCTTTGGCGCGTAGGATTGCACGCACGTCGCTTGACAGGATCGAGCGCGCAAACCAGTGAGGCCGCATGAATCCGCGCGTCGCCATTGCTGACGGACTTTCGGCCGCCCTCGGCGCCGCGCGCATTTCCTATACCTATTATTATTTCACCGCCCGGGCGGACACGGACTGACGCGCTTTTCAAGCCAAGCACGATCTTCCGAACCCCGCCCGGACCCTCCCGGCGGGGTTCTTTCTTTTTGGAAAGGACCAGAGCCATGACCCATACGACCAGCCAGGATGAAAAGCCGGCGCAGCGACACGGCGCCCTCGCCTCGCCGACGCCGCCGCCCGGCGCCGCCGCCGACTGGACGGTGCCGCAGCATTGGGACGAATTGAGCGCCGAAGACCATTGGGTCTGGGACACCTTGTTCGCGCGCCAGCAGACCATGCTCCACGGCCGCGCGGTCGAGGCCTTCCAGCAGGGGCTCGACGTCCTCCACCTCTCGCGGCCCGGAGTCCCCAATTTCGACGAGCTCAACGAGAAATTGAACGCGCGCACCGGCTGGACGGTGGTCGCGGTGCCGGGGCTGGTGCCGGACGACGTCTTCTTCACCCATTTGAGCAGGCGCAGCTTCCCGGCCGGCAATTTCATCCGATCGCCCAGGCAGCTCGATTATCTGGAGGAGCCCGACGTCTTCCACGACGTGTTCGGCCACGTCCCCCTGCTCGCCCAGCCGGCGGTCGCCGATTTCATGCAGCAGCTCGGCCGGCTCGGCCTGGCGGCGCTCGAGCGGGGGCAGCTCCACCGGCTCGCCCGGCTCTACTGGTACACGGTCGAGTTCGGGCTCGCCCGCGAGGACGGCGCGCCCAGGATCTACGGCGCCGGCATCCTCTCAAGCTTCGGCGAATCCCATTATTCGCTGGAAAGCGCCAAGCCGCACCGCGCCGATTTCGAGCTCGAACGCGTGCTCCGCACCCGCTACCGGACCGACGCCTTCCAGCAGGCCTATTTCGTGATCGAGCATTTCGAGGACGTGCTGAAGCTCGTCCTGCGCGACGATTTCGCGGCCTTGTGCGATCGGCTCGACGCCCTTCCGGACCTCGATCCGGGCGAGGAGCCTTTGCGCGTCGCGGCTTGACCGATCCCCACCCGCTCATCCTGAATGACTGGCGGAAAAGGGGTGGCCGCACATCGACTGCCCGCCCCATCCCCTCCACCACATTTGATGGACGCCCCAATTCGCCGCCGCTAAGAGGGCGCCGGAGAGGGCGAAGATTGACAGTGTCGGAAGGGCATAGCGGCGCGTGGACAGCCCGGTAGCGCAGCGCATCCGCGAGATGATCGTCGACGGGAGCCTCCCGCCCGGCACCCGAGTCGCCGAGGCGGCGATCGCGGAGCGGCTCGGGGTCTCGCGAACGCCCGTCCGCAACGCCCTCCCGGCCCTCGCCACCGAAGGCCTGCTCGAGCCGGCCGGCAAGCGCGGCTTCGCGGTTCGCGGCTTCAGCGTCGAGGACAGCTATCGCGCGACCGAGATACGCTGCGTGCTCGAAGGCTATGCCGCGCGCGAGCTCGCCGCCCGGCCCGACCGCAATCCGATCGTCGCCGAGCTTCACGACGTCCTCGTCGAGGGCGACGCCATCTTCGCCAAGGGCCATGTCGTCAAGGAGGATGAGGGCGCCTATGCGCGGATGAACCGCCGCTTCCACGATTTGATCGTCGGCGGCGCCCGCGACGCCCTGCTCGCCGAACTGATCAACCGCGTCTATTCGGTGCCCTTCGTCGCCCCCGGCGTCGTCGCCTTCAACCGGGTGCCACTGGACGAAATCTACCCGATCCTGGTCTCCGGCCATCACCAGCACCATGCGATCGTCGACGCGATCGAGGCCGGCCAGCCCGACGTCGCCGAATCCCTGATGCGCGGCCATTCCAGCCCGGCGCGGCGGAGCCTCGGGCTGGACCGCGACGACACCGGCCACCCGGCCCACGCGCTGTAGCCACACGTCACCCCGGCCCTTCGACGCCGCCTGCGGCGGCGCTCAGGATAAACTTCGGCCGGAGTCCCAGCGAGAAAGGCACCCTAAACACGTCATTCCCGCGCAAGCGGGAATCCAGAGGACGTCCGTGCCGAGCGGTGAGTCAGACTGGATTCCCGCTTTCGCGGGAATGACGGGAAGAGGTGGTTCAGCGCGAACTCTCCCTGGATCCCAGCCCTGAGCGCCGCCGCAGGCGGCGTCGAAGGGCTGGGACGACGTGCGGGAATAACTTGACCTTAACCGCCGCCCGCTCATAAGGGATCCCATCGGGCGCGGCCTTGGCTGCAACCGATGCATCAAGAGTGGGCCTAGGCCCACGCCAACCTGCCTTCCCGGGCAAGGTGGCGGTCCGAAGGGACGATGCGGCCGAGACGGCAACCAACCGGGTCTCTCAGCCTCATCTTCCCGAGCGAAGGAAGGAAGATGGAGCTGATTCTCGAACGCGCCCCGAACAATTTCGTCGACGCGACTCCCCCCGCGCCGCGCGGCTTCGTGCCGGCCGCGCCCGCCTTCCGCGACGTCGAGGTGGCGCTGCCGCCGGACCTGGCCGCCTTCGGGCCGACCGTCCGCGCGACCGCCTGCGGCCCGGCCGGCGCGCCCGCCATCGTCGTGCTTGGCGGCATTTCGGGCAACCGCTTCGTCGCCCGGACCGCGGACGGAGGCCCCGGCTGGTGGCGCGGGCTGGTCGGGCCGGGCCGCGCGATCGACCCGGCGCGCCATTGCGTAATCGGGCTCGATTTCGCCGCCGACACGACCGGCGCAACCGCGCCGACCACCGCCGACCAGGCGCGGGTGCTCGCCGCCGCGCTCGACACGCTCGGGATCCCGAAGGCCGCGGCCATCGTCGGCGCTTCCTATGGCGGCATGGTCGCCCTCGCCTTGGCGGAAATCGCGCCGGAACGGGTCGAAAGGCTCGTCATCGTCTCCGCCGACGCCGAGCCGCACCCCGCCGCCACCGCCGGCCGCGAGCTGCAGCGGCGCGTCGTCGCCCTGGGCCTCGATCATGGGTGCGGCGGCGAGGCCCTCGCCATCGCCCGCGGCATGGCGATGATGAGCTACCGCACCGGCGACGAGTTCGCCGCCCGCTTTACAGGCGGGATCGACGCCGCCTGTCCGCGCACCGGTTCCGAGCCCGGCGCCTATCTGCGCGCGCGCGGCGACGATTTCCGCGCGGTGATGAGCCCCGAGCGCTTCCTCAGCCTCTCCGCCTCGATCGACCGCCACCGCGTCGATCCGACCCGCATCGCCGTCCCGGCCCTGCTGATCGGCGCCGAGACCGACCAGCTCGTCCCCGCCGGCCAGATGTGCGCGCTCGCCGCCGCGCTCGCCGGGCCGACCCAGCTCCGCCTGCTTCCCTGCCTCTACGGCCACGACATGTTCCTCAAGGACGCCGAGAGCGTGGGCCGGCTCGTCGTCCCCTTCCTCGCCGCCTGACATGGCGAAGACCTGTCCTGAGCGAAGTCGAAGGGATCGCAAGCCCGCGACCATCGTCGCCGCCGCGCGGCCGGACCGCGACCCGGCTTTCGCCGGCATCGCGCCGCCGCTCTGGTCGTCCGACACCTATCGCTGGGCCGATGCCGACACCAAGCCGGGCTACGATTATTCGCGCACCGTCAACCCGACCCGCGACCTGCTCGCCGAGGCCCTGTCGGAGCTGGAGGGCGCGGCCGGCGGCGTCGTCACCAACAGCGGCCAGTCGGCGGCTTTGCTCGCCTTGATGCTGCTCGACGCCGGCGCCCATGTCGTGGCGCCGCACGATTGCTATGGCGGCACCTACCGGCTGATCAAGGGGCTGGAGGACCAAGGCAAATTGACCGCGCGCTTCGTCGACATGGGCGACGATGCCGCCGTTGCCGGCGCGCTCGCGGGCGGCGCCGACCTCTTCTGGATCGAGACCCCGAGCAACCCCCTGCTCCGCCTCACCGACATCAAGCGGCGCGCCGCCGAGGCGCGGGCGGCGGGCGCGATCGTCATCGCCGACAATACGTTGCTGACGCCGGTCCGGCAGCGGCCGCTCGACCTCGGCTGCGACCTCGTCCTCCATTCGACGACCAAGGCGCTGAACGGCCATGCCGACCTGTTCGGCGGCGCCCTGCTCGCGCGCGATCCGGGGCTGGTCGAGGAATTGCAATGGTGGGCCAATGCCGCCGGGCTCAGCGGATCGGCCCATGACAGCGCGCAGATATTACGGGGCCTGCGCACCCTCGTCCTCCGCGTCGACCGGCAGGAAGCGAGCGCCAAGGCGATCGCCGACTGGCTGGGAGGGCAAAAGCTCGCCACCGAGATCCATTATCCCGGCATCGGCGCGATGATCAGCTTCCGCGTCGCCGGCGGTGCCGAGGCGGCGGCTGCATTCCTGAAGGCGCTGGACCTGATCGTCCTCGCTTCCTCCCTCGGCGGCTTCGCCACCCTGATCTGCAAGCCCGCGACCATGACCCATCGCGGCATGCCCCCCGAAGCCCAGGCCGAGGCGGGGATCCACCCCGACCTGCTGCGGCTGTCGGTCGGGCTGGAGGATGCCGACGACCTGATCGCCGACCTGGAGCGGGGATTCGGGGCAATCTCCTAACCGTCACCCCAGCGAAGGCTGGGGTCCCAGTGAAACGGGACCGCCGTGTTCTTCACCCGCTGGGACCCCAGCCTCCGGCTTCGCCGGAGTTTACCCTGAGCGCCGCCGCGGGCGGCGTCGAAGGGCTGGGGTGACGTCAGGGCGCCAATGCCGGCTGCGGCACGCGTGGTTGCCTGCGCCGCCCCCACGGCACCAGGTCCCACAGCCGTTCGTGGAAATAGAAGAGGAAGATCTTCGACAGTATCTCGAACCCCGCGATCGAGCCGGCGATGCCGAGGCTTCCGGTCATGATCAGCGACCAGATGAAGGTGTCGAGGCTGCCGAGGATGCGCCAGCTCACCGCCTTGACGAAGGAGCGCGGGTGGGATTCGATCTGCTTCATGAACAGAAACATGGCCGCGCCTCCTATGCGCGCGTCGTGGCTTCGGCCCGGTCTAGCATGGGGTCGCCCGCAGCCGAGTCGTGCGCCGGTTCAAAATAGCCGGAACGGTGGAGGAAGTCGCCGAAATGCTCGCCGGCCACGCGCTCCCGCGCGTAACGGCCGAGCGTTTCGGACAAGGTCGCGAGAATCGCCGCCTCGCCTTCATTGTCGAGCACCGGCCGGTTCAGCCGCTCGCCATGGAAGCCGCCGCCGAGCCAGAGCGTGTACTTGCCGGGCGCGCGGCCGGTCAGAGCGATCTCGGCGATATAAGGCCGCGAGCAGCCGTTCGGGCAGCCGCTGATCCGCATCGTGATCGGTTCGTCGATGAGGCCGTTTTCGGCGAGGATCGCTTCCACCTTCGCGGTGAAATCGGGGAGGTAGCGCTCGGCCTCGGCCATGGCGAGCGGGCAGGTCGGCAGCGCGACGCAGGCGATGGCGTTGCGGCGGAGCGCGCTCGCGCCGGTCTCGCCGATGCCGTGCGCGGCGAGGATCGCCTCGATCCGGGGCCGCTCCTCGGCCGGGATATCGGCGACGATCAGATTCTGGTTCGGAGTCAGCCGGAACTTGCCGCGATGCACCTTCGCGATCTCGCGAAGGCCGTCCAGCAGCGCCTTGCCCGGCCGGTTGGCGAGGCGGCCGGAGAGGATGAAGAGGGTGAGGTTGAAGCGCCCGCCGCCATTCTCGCGCCAGCCGATGACGTCGCCATTGCTCGTGAACTCGAACGGCCGCGCCGGCTCCAGCGCCGCGCCAAGGCGCCGCTCGATCTCGGCGGTGACGAAGTCGAGACCCAATCGGTCGATCGTATATTTGAACCGCGCCCGCGCCCGGTCGACGCGATTGCCGTAGTCGCGCTGCACCGACATCACCGCATCGGCCGTTGCGACCAGCTTGCCCTTCGATATGTAGCCGATGACGTCGGCGAGCCGCGGATAGGAGCCCGGATCCTGGTCCGACCGGCCCATGCCGCCGCCGATCGCGACATTGAAGCCTTCGACGCTTCCATCCGCCCCGGTGACGACGATGAACCCCAGATCCTGGCTGTAGACGTCGATGTCGTTCGAGGGCGGGACGACGAAGCCGATCTTGAACTTCCGGGGCATATAGATGCGGCCGTAGAAAGGCTCTTCCTCTTCGGAGGTCGCGACCCGTTCCTTCCCGTACCAGATTTCGTGATAGGCGCCGGTCTTCGGGATGACATGGTCGCTCAGCGATTTGGCGAGCGCCGCGACCTCGGCATGGAGCGCACAATCGCCGGAATCGGCGGTCGCCATCACGCCGCGGCTGTCGTCGCCGCAGGCCGCGACGGTATCGAGCAGGACGTCGTGCAGGCCCTGTATGGTCGGGCGGAGATCCTCCTTCAGCACCCAGTGGAACTGGAAGGTCTGGCGGGTGGTGAGGCGCAAAGTGTCGCCGCCGTGGCGCCGCGCCAATTCGTCGATCTTCAGCCATTGCTCGGGCGTGCAGACGCCGCCCGGCAGCCGCACGCGGACCATGAAGGTATAGGCCGGCTCCAATTTCTGCCGCCGCCTCTCGTCGCGTATGTCGCGATCGTCCTGCTGATAGAGTCCGTGGAACTTCATCAGCTTGTTGTCTTCGAACCGGACACCGCCGCTGATCCGGTCGAGCAGGCTCGCGTCGATCGTGCCGCGCAGATAGTCGCTGTCGTGCTTCAGCCTCTCGTCGGGCCCGAGCCGGTCGAGCGGCTGGGAGAGATCGGTGCTGCGGTCGATGCTGTCGGTCATGCAGGGCTCTCAATAGACGTCGCGCTGGTAGCGGCGATCGGCGGCGAGCCGGCGGAGATGATCCTCGGCCGCCTCGCGATCCTTGCCGCCCTGGTCGGCGACGATGCGGATCAGGGCCTCGTGGACGTCGGGGGCGAGGGCATTGGCGTCGCCGCAGACGTAGAGATGGGCGCCGTCCTCGAGCCACGCGTAGAGGTCCTTCGCCTGCTCGAGCATCCGATGCTGGACGTAGACCTTGTCCGCCTTGTCACGCGAGAAGGCGACGTCCATCCGGCCGAGGGTGCCGCCCTTCAGCCAGGCCTGCCATTCGCTCTGGTAGAGGAAGTCGCTGCGGAAATTGCGCTCGCCGAAGAACAGCCAGGCGGGGCCGGTCCGGCCCGCCGCCTCGCGCTCCTGGAGGAAGGCGCGGTAAGGGGCGATTCCGGTGCCGGCGCCGATCATGACGATCGGCGCCTCGTCCCTGGGCAGCTTGAAGTGCGGATTGGGCTGGACGTAGACCGGCAAAGTATCGCCCGGTTCGACGCGCTCGGCGAGCTGGAGCGAGGCGACGCCGCCCCGTTCCTCGCCGTGCAGGCTGTAGCGGACCGGCGCGACGGTCAGATGCGCCTCCTCGGCCCCGGCGGCGAGGCTGGAGGCGATCGAGTAGAGCCGCGGCTGGAGCGGACGAAGGCCCGCCAGCAGCGCCTCGGGATCGAGGCTGGAAACCGGAAACAGCCGCGCGATGTCGACGACATGGTGGCCGTGGAGGAAGGCGCGGCGCTCGGCCGCGGCCGCCTCGCCTCTCAGCTTTTCCAGGGCGGCGGCGCCGCTCAACATCGCCCATTGGTCGACGAAACGCGGGCTGGCGATTGTGATCTCGAAGCGCCGCGCCAGCGCCTCGGCGAGGCTGAGGCTCTCGCCTTTCACTGATACCGTGGCACCGCCGTCCAGCCCGGTCGCATCGAGCAGGCGCGCGACCACGGCCGGATCGTTGGCCGCGACGATGCCGAGCGAATCCCCCGGCTCGTAGGCGAGGCCCGAGCCGGTGAGGTCCAGCTCGATATGGCGCGTATCCTTGGTCGAATGGCGGCCGGTGATGCGGATCGAATCCAGCACCGCCGCCGCGAACGGATTGCGCTTGTCATAAGCGGGCGAAGCGGCGGTCGCCGGCGCGGCGGTCGGGAACAGCCGCACCACTTCGGCGCTGCGTTCGGCGCCCTCGACCGCCAACCGGTCGACCAGGATGCCGCTCCAGCCCGCCGCAAGCTCCTCATAGTCGAGGTCGCAATCGACGCGGTCGTGCAGCCGCGCGGCGCCAAGCTCCTGCAGGCGGCGGTCGATCCGTTTCCCGGCCTCGCAATATTTCTCGTAGGTGGAATCGCCGAGCGCGAGCACCGAGTAACGAAGGTTCGGCAAAGGCGGCGCGCGGCGGCCTTCGAGATATTCGAAGAAGCCGATCGCCGGCTGCGGCGGATCGCCCTCGCCATAGGTGCTGACGATGACGAGCAGATCCTCCTCGTCCTTCAATTGCCGCGTCTTGTAATCGGCCATGTCGAACAGCCGCGGCGCGAGCCCCCGCTCCGCCGCCGCCGCCGCCAGCGCCTTGCCGAGGTCGCGAGCATTGCCGGTCTCGGTGCCGTAGAGGATGGTGAGCGTCCGCCCCGCCGGCGCCGCTTCGGGTGCCGCCGCGACGCCGCCGCCGCGCAGCAATCCGGCGTCGAGCCCCGCGAAATAGCCGCTGATCCAGCGCGCCTGGACCGGGCTCAGGCTGCCGGCGAGCGCCTCGACATGCTGCCACTGCTCCAGCGTCAGCGCGCCCTCGTGGAATTGCTGCGCGACGGTCATTGTTTCCTCCCCGTCATCCCCGCGAAAGCGGGGATCCAGACGAAGTTGGTATCGGGCTGAGAGTCAGACTGGATTCCCGCTTGCGCGGGAATGACGAAGAGGATCAGATCACCCATTGGTCCGCTTCCTCTCCATCGCCCTGGGCAGGATCGATGACCCGCCCCGGCCAAGCCTCCTGGGCCAGCGCTTCCACAGCGAGGATCGCGTCCACGCCCGCCCGGCTCATCAGCAACGCCACTTCGCGCGCGCGGCGGACGATCTCCGCCCGCGCCGCCTCGTCCGCGCCGAGATCGCCGACGAGGCCGCCCAGCACCTCCGCGTCGAGCAAAAACACATGCCGCCCGGCCGCCTTGAGCCTTCCCGCCACGCGTGCGGCGCAGGCGGCGCGGTCCGCCGTTCCGTCGCCGCCGATCCAGAGGATCTCCCCGGCCTCGCTCCGCGCCGCGCCGACGCGCCTGCCGGCGCCGGCCGAGACGCGCTCGACCAGCCCCGCCGCGACCGTTTCGTGGGTCACTTTGTCGATCAGGATGAAGCCGCCCAGCCGCCGGTCGTCGGCATAAGCCACCGCCGGCACCGGCCGGTCGAGATCGACCGCGACCCGCCCGATATCGTTGAGCCGCAAGGTCGGCGCGGCGCCTTCGGCCATGCTGTTGACGTCGATCACCGCGCCGGGCGCGGAGAGGCTGGCGGAGACGGTCGATGCGCCGATCTTCAGCCAATAGGCGCGATGCGGGATCAGAGCCTCCTCGGCCATCCAGACCAGGGTCGCGTCGAGCCGTGAAGCCGGCTCCGCCGCCGCGTCCGGCGAGGCGATCAGGTCGCCGCGCGAGCAGTCGACATGGTCGGCGAGGGTCAGGGTGACCGACCTCCCCGCCCCCGCTTCGGCGAGGTCGCCGTCGAAGGTGACGATCCGCGCCACGGTCGATCGCGTGCCGGCGGGGAGGATCGCGACCGCGTCGCCGACCCGAACGCGCCCGCTCGCGATGCGGCCGGCATAGCCGCGGAAATCCTGGTCGGGCCGGTTCACCCATTGCACCGCCATCCGGAACGGCGCCTCGGCCGCGCGGCGCGGCGCGACATCCACCGTCTCCAGATGCTCGAGCAGGCTTGGCCCTTCGTACCAGGGCATGGCCGCAGACCGGCCGGTGACGTTGTCGCCCTTCAGCCCGGAGAGTGGGATGGCGGTGAAATCCCCGATTCCCGCCTCGCGCGCGAAGGCCTCGTAATCGGCGACGATCGCGTCGAAGCGCGCCCGGTCCCAGCCGACCAGGTCCATCTTGTTCACCGCAAGCACCAGGCCGCGGATTCCGAGCAGGCGGCAAAGGAAGGAGTGGCGCCGCGTCTGGGTCAGCACGCCCTGGCGCGCATCGATCAGGATCACCGCCAGGTCCGCCGTCGAGGCGCCGGTGACCATGTTGCGCGTATATTGCTCGTGGCCCGGCGTGTCGGCGACGATGAACTTGCGCCGCGCCGTCGCGAAGAAGCGATAGGCGACGTCGATTGTGATCCCCTGCTCGCGTTCGGCGGCAAGCCCGTCGACGAGCGAGGCGAGGTCGAGTTCGCCGCCGAGCCTGCGGCCGTCGCTGCGCAAGGTGGCGAGCTGGTCGTCGAACAGAAGCTTCGAATCGTAGAGCAGGCGCCCGATCAGCGTCGACTTGCCGTCGTCCACCGACCCGCAGGTGATGAAGCGCAACAGCGACTTCTTCTGGTTCGCCTCGAGGAAAGCCTCGATCTCGAGCCGCGCGGCGTCTGCCGGCGGAAGGTCGCGGAGCGCGGTCGCCATCACTTGCTCGTCATCCCCGCGAAAGCGGGGATCCCAGCGAGGAAAAGGCGCCCTAAACTCGTCATTCCCGCGAAAGCGGGAATCCAGTCTGACTCTGTTCCCGACACCAACTTCGTCTGGACTTCCGCTCTCGCGGGAATGACGGAAACGGGTGCGGGCGAAAGGCGCTGGCGCCTTTCACCCGCTGGGATCCCGGCCTCCGTCGGGATGACGGGAAGGGGAAGCGGGATATCCGCCTGCGCGGGCGTGACAGGATTGCGCGCAATCATGTCAGAAATACCCCTCCTGCTTCTTGCGCTCCATGCTCGCCGCGCCGTCGCGGTCGATGGCGCGGCCCTGGCGTTCGGAGGTGGTGGCGACGAGCATCTCCTGGATGATCTCGGCGAGCGTCTCCGCCTCGCTCTCGATCGCGCCGGTCAGGGGATAGCAGCCGAGGGTGCGGAAGCGGATCGAGCGCTCCACCGGCACCTCGCCGGCGCGCAGCGGGAAGCGGTCGTCGTCGACCATGAGGATGAGGCCGTCGCGCTCGACCGTCGGCCGCGGCGCCGCGAGGTAGAGCGGCACGATCGATATGTCCTCGGCGTAAATGTACTGCCAGATGTCGAGCTCGGTCCAGTTGGACAGGGGGAAGATCCGGATCGTCTCCTTCGGTCCCTTCCTGGCGTTGTAGAGGCTCCACAGCTCGGGCCGCTGGTTCTTCGGGTCCCAGCGGTGGCTTGCCGAGCGGAAGGAGAAGATGCGCTCCTTGGCCCGGCTCTTCTCCTCGTCGCGGCGCGCGCCGCCGAAGGCCGCGTCGAAGCCATGGAGATCGAGCGCCTGCTTCAGCCCCTCCGTCTTCCACATGTCGGTATGGAGCGCGCCATGGTCGAACGGATTGATTCCGAGCCGCTCCGCCTCCGGATTGCGATGGACGATCAGCGCCATGCCGCTTTCCGCCGCGACCCGGTCGCGCAAGGCATACATGTCGCGGAACTTCCAGGTCGTATCGACATGGAGCAAAGGGAAAGGCGGCGGCGCGGGGAAGAAGGCCTTGCGCGCGAGATGCAGCATCACCGCCGAATCCTTGCCGATCGAATAGAGCATGACCGGCCGCTCGGTCTCGGCGACCACCTCGCGCATGATCTCGATGCTCTCCGCCTCGAGCTCGTCGAGATGGGTGAGGCGGTCGCGGGCGAAGGAAGCGGGGGCGTTCACGAGGCGAGCGCTTTCGGAAAGGGAAGGACGGACGGCTCGGCGGCGCCGGCGAATTCGCGTGCGACCCAGCCGATGAGGATGGTGACCGGCGCTCCGGCGGGGAGGGAGGCGGCGCGCTCGGCGATATCGGCGATCGTGCCGGCGGCGCGGGCCTCCTCGGGCAAGGTGGCGGAGGCGATGGCGACCGCCGGCGTGGCGGGATCGAGCCCCTTGGCGAGCGCGCGCCGGACGAACTCGCCGAGCGTCCTGCGCGGCATGTAGAGGATGGTCGTCGCCTTGCGGTCGGCGACGGCGCCCCAGTCGATGTCGTCGGGCAGCCGGCCGTCGGCGCCGTGGCCGGTGACGAACTGCACCCGCCGCGCCCGCTTGCGCTCGGTCAGCGACAGGCCGAGCGCGGCCGCCGCGCCCTGGGCGGCGCCGATCCCCGGCACGATCGCGACCGGAATGCCGGCGGCGCGACAGGCGGCGATCTCCTCGGCGGCGCGGCCGAAGACGAGCGGATCGCCGCCCTTGAGGCGCACCACGATCTCGCCGGCGCTGGCGAGCGCGACGAGGCGCGCATTGATGTCGCTTTGCCGGCACGACGGGCCGTGGCCCTTCTTGCCGACCGCGACGCGCTTCGCCTCGCGCCGCGCCAGCTCCAGCACCTCCGGCCCGACGAGATCGTCGTAGAGGATGATCGTCGCCGCCTGCAGCGCCCGCACCGCCTTCAGCGTCAGCAATTCAGGATCGCCCGGCCCCGCGCCGACCAAAGTGACGCTGCCCGCGGCGGGTGCAGCGGCCCCGGCGAGCAGGGCCTCGAAATCGCCTTCCGCCGGCGCGCGGCCGGCATGGGCCCACGCCGCGTCGGCGAAGCGCCGCCAGAAGGCGCGGCGGTCGGCGAAGCGGGCGACGCGCGCCTTGAGGCGCGGCCGCCATTCCCTGGCCGCCAGCGCCCAGGCGGAAAGGCCGAGCGGAAGCACGCTCTCGATCCGCGTCCGGATCGACTGGCCGAGCATCGGCGCCGCGCCGTCGGTCGAGATGGCGAGCAGGATCGGGTCGCGATTGACGATGGTGCCGAACCGGACGTCGCAAAGCGCGGGCCGGTCGACCAGATTGACCGGCACCCCCGCCGCGCGCGCGGCGGTGGCGAAGCGGATCGCCTCCGCCGCATCGGGGAGGTCGGCGACCGCGAGCGCGGCGTCCTTCAGGTCGGCCGGCGTCCAATGCCGCAACCGCACGACGTCGGCGCCGGCGGCGGCAAGCAATTCGGCCTTCCAGTCGGCGCCGTCCGATGCGCCGACGACGATCGCCTTCCGCCCCGCCAATGTGTGGAAGAGCGGCAGGCTCGGCAGCGGCGCGATCCGCGCCGGCATCGTCTCGGGCGCGCGGATGTCGCTCACGCGACCGCCTTCGCCCGGACCAGCCGGCCGTCGGGCCCGACATGCAGCCCGCATTCTTGCGCTTCGCCCTGCTCCCACCACCAGCGGCCGGCGCGCTCGGCCTCGCCGGGCCGCACCGCGCGGGTGCAGGGCTCGCAGCCGATCGAGAGGAAGCCGTCGGCGTGGAGCGGGTTGACCGGCACGCCCAATTCCGCGCAGGCGGCGGCGACGCGCGCGCGCGTCCAGTCGTAGAGCGGCGCCAGCTTGATCAGCCCGTGCTCCGCGTCCCAGCCGGCAAAGGCGACGTCGGCGCGCGCGTCCGACTGGTCGGCGCGAAGGCCCGTCACCCAGGCCGAGGCGCCGGCAAGCGCGCGGCCGAGCGGCGCGACCTTGCGCACCGCGCAGCAGGCGAGCCGAGCCTCCTTCGAATGATGGAAACCGTTGATTCCGGCATCGCGGACCATCGCCGCCACCGCCGCCGCATCGGGGTGCCAGGAGTGGATGCGCGTGCCGTAGCGCTCCTCGGTCTCCTGCCACAGCGCGTAGGTCGACGGGAACAGCCGGCCGGTGTCCAGCGTCGCCACCTCGATCGGGAGACGCTCGCCCAGGATATGGTGGGCGATGAGCTGGTCCTCGATCCCGAAGCTGGTGGTGAAGACGAGCCGGCCCGGAACGAGCTCCACCAAAGCGGCCAGCCTTTTCGGAACGCTCGCGCCCGCCACCGCAAGAAGCTGCAGCCGCGCGAGCAAGGCGCCGGCCTCGCTCGCCCCGGAGGGCGGCTCGACGCGGAGACCGGCGCTTCCGTCCATTTCGGTCCTTACCCCTTGTTTGGAAAATTATTCTCTTCACCGGCCTTCCCGGCCCGATGCCGGAAGCCTGCAAAGGCCGCTCGGCCGGCATCCGCAGAGATATTCTCCGGCTGGAAGGCGATCAATGCGCCCGCGACAATAACAAGCCTGTTGCGCCGCAGCGTCGAATTTGTAGAAGATTATTCCAATTTCGCGGGAGACCTTGGATGGATGCCACCGACCTCAGGATCCTCGCGATCCTCCAGGAGGATTGCTCGCTCCCCGTCGCGGAGGTGGCGAATCGGGTGAACCTCTCGCAGACGCCCTGCTGGCGGCGCATCCAGCGGCTGGAGGAGAGCGGAATCATCGCCCGGCGGGTGGCCCTGGCCGATCCGGACAAGATCGGCTTCGGTCTCTCCGTCTTCGTCGAGATCGAGACCGGCGATCATAGCGACGCCTGGCTCGGGCGCTTCGCCGAAGCCGTGCTCGACATGCCCGAGGTGATGGAAGTCTATCGGATGGCCGGCGACGTCGACTATCTGCTGCGCATCGCCGTCACCTCCATGGCGGATTACGACCGTTTCTACCGCCAGCTCATCGCGTCGGTGCCGCTCAAGAACGTCACCTCCCGCTTCGCCATGGAGCGGGTCAAGTTCACCACCGCTTACCCGGTGCGGCACGAGCCGGGCTGAACATTTCGTCGGCGGTCACTTATCCACAGTCGATCCACAGCGCGGTCCCCATGATTCATCGGATCGGGCCAAGATTCCGCTTGTGCGACTCGGCCGGTGGTGAGAGCTTTCCACTTCGCGGTCTGAGTGGCCGGTCGGAAACGACAAGGAGCTCAGGATCGCCGCTACGGCCGGAGCGATGAAGATCGCAAGATCGGAAATCGCAAAGGCGGTGGCGGGGCGAGCGAGGAAGAAGCGCGAGGCAAAGGCGCAAGCCGATGCCGAACCCACTTTCCGGACCGTCCGGCGACAATCGGGCCCCGGCCCGTGCGTCGCGGAAGAGATGTCGCCGAGCAGCAATGTCCGGCAATGTCTCGACAGGGGGCCTGCTTAGGCAGCAATGCAGAGGCAGGTAACCCGATCGGGAAGGAACGGATCGCAAGATCCTGGAAAGCCCGGTCCGCCGAGCAAAGAATGATCGTCCCTCGCGGAGGGTCATCTGGAGCTCAGGAAAGTGGCGGCTGGCAGCAATGCCAGCCGCCATTATCGTTTTGGGGGGCCATCGAGCGGTTAATTCGAACTCATTTTCGCGCATCCTGAGTAGGGGCTGGGCGAAGTCGAAGGTCCGTATCGAAGGACGCCTCCGGCGTCGGCGCGGGCCTCGGCGCCGGCGGCTTGATCTCGGTCGATTGCGACCAGACCACCTGCCATTGGCCGTGGCGGCGCTCATAATAATCGGTGTGCCAGTAATTCGCATCGTAGCGGCCGCCATGCAGGCGGACCGCGGCGGCGAGGCGGTAGCGCAGGATCGCGGCGTCGGGACCGGCACGGCGGACGGCGATCGGCCCGGGCGTCAGCGCCAGGTAGAAACCCTTGCCGGCCGAGCGGATCTCGGCCGCCTTGTCGTCGATCGTGCCATAGGGGCCGATCAAATGATAATCGTCGGCGGTGAGGCGGGCGGTGACCGCCGCTTCGCCCCTGACCAGGGCCTCGACCCGCTGCCGCTCGATCGCCTGCATCCGCGCGACGAAGGCCGCCGACCCCATATCGGTCTGCGCCGCAGCGGGGCCGGCCCGCAGCAGCGCCGTCCCGGCGGCCGCCGCCGCGACCAGGGCGGCCGAGGCCGCGATCCGATTTTTGACCGGGCTCATCCCGTCCTCCTTCTTCGGTTCGATGCGGCGCAGCGCGGCCACAGCATCGCGATCGGCACCGCGTCGGCAAGCGCGCCATAGCCGGCGTCGTTCGGATGGAGATGGTCGCCGCTGTCGTAGCGGGGCCGGAGCCGGGCCGGATGCCCGGGATCGCGAAGCACGAGGTCGAAATCGACGATTCCGTCGAAGGCGCGGCTGTGCCGGACCCAGTCGTTGACCTGCCCCCGCACCCGCTCCTTTTCCGCCGAATAGAGGCCGGGCGCGAGCGTCGCGCCCTCGAAGGGCGGCATGGTCGTCCCGAAGACGGCGAGGCCGTTGCGCCGGGCGAGCGCGATGAGGCGCCGGGTGCCGGCAATCAATGCGGCAGCCGAAACGCTTTCGTCCGCCGGCGTGAAGGCGCCCGGGAAGCCGAGATCGTTGCTGCCGATGCGGACGATGACGCAGCGCGCGCCCGGCTGCGCCAGCACGTCGCGCCGGAACCGTTCCAGCCCCGCTTCGCCCGGAATGCCGCCAAACTCCCCGCGCATCCGAGGTGCGACGCCGCGCAGCAGGCGGTTGGCGATGATCCCTTCGTTGACCACCGCCAGCGGCCTGCCGGCAACGGCCAGCCGGTGCGCGAGCAGGTTCGGCCAGCGCCGGTTGCGGTCGGCGGTCGAGCCGTCGCCGTCGACCAGCGAATCGCCGAACGCGACCAAAGCCGCCGCGCGGCCCGGCGCGCCGACCTCGACCGCGGCCAGGAAAGGCCAGCTCCTGAGCTTGCCTTCGACCGGAAAATGGGCGGCCTGGCTCCAGTCGCCGGCCGCCGATTCGTAGCTCGTCTGCTGGGCGAGCACATGGACCGTCTCCGCCGCCGCCGGCCCGGGCAGGAACAGGCTGACCGCCAGGTCGGCTTCGGGCGGCAGGCTCAGCCGGACCGGATCGCTGAGCACGGCGCCATGGGCGGGGATCAGTGTCGCCGTCCGGCCGTGGAAGCGCAAAGGCCGGTCGGTCGCCGGATCGACATCCGCCTCGGCCGTCCGCAGCGCCACATGTGCCGCGCCGATGCGGAGCGGCGCCCTGCCGTAAAGATTGCCGATCCGCACGCGCAGCACCCGCCCGCCGATCGTCGTACGGACGATCAGCCGCAGCGTCCGCGTCTCATAATGCTGGACGCTCGCCGGCGGCGGCTGCTGCGGCGCCGCGGCCCAGGTCGCGACCCAATGGGCGCCGGCGGCCTCGGCGCGTGCACCGGCGCCGGCGATCGCAAGCACGGCCGCGACGCGGCCCAGCCAGGCTGCGAATCCTCCCCTCACCCCTCCCCTTTACACGTCCGCGGCCAGAGCGAGCCAGAGGCGGCGCTGGCCGGCGAAGCTGAAGGAGGAATCGGCGCCGGCGATCCACCGGCCGCTGTTGAGCAGGTTGCGCCCTTCCAGCCGGACGCTGGCATCGTGGCCGCCGATGCGGAAGCGGTAGCGGGCGCCGAAGTCGAGGCTGGTGCGGCCGGGCGCCCTGAGCTGCCGCCCGCCGAGCGCTTCATAGGCCTGGGCGCTCGCCACCGCCGGCGCGCTGTCTTCCACCGCGAGCCGCAGCGACATCGGCGCGACCGACGGCGGGTGCCATTCGACGCTGAGCAGCAGGCTAAGCGGCGTCGATCCGACCGGGCGCGGCCCGATCAGCCTGTCCGTCACCGCCTCGCCCGAGACCTTCGCATCCATCAAAAGGGCCCCGCCGACGATGCTGAAGGCCGGATTGATCCGCCCCGCAAGCGACAATTCGACGCCGCGATGCCGTTCCTCGCCGAGCTTCCGGTAGACCAGGCCGGGGTCGAGATTCACATAGGGCTTGCGGACGTCGAACAGGCCGGCGACGAAGCTCAGCCGGTCGCTCAGCCGATAGCGGATTCCGGCGTCGCGCTGGCTGGTCCGGATCGCCGGCGCCGGCGCGTTGCGGTTGACCGCATTGGCCGGCGCGACCCCGCCTTCCTCCAGCCCGTTCGTATAGCCGCCATAGAAAGCGAGCCGCCGCAGCGGCGTCAGGATGACATTGCCGCCGAACAGCCAGGGCGTCTCGCGCGAGACCAAAGGCGCGTCGCCCGGAAACCGGATCGTCTCCTTGCGATAGTCGGTCTTCTGGACGTCGAGGCCGAGGCCGCCGGCGCCGCGCCACAGCAATTGATAGCCGAGGCCCGCCGTCGCCTGCCGCACCCGGTCGGTGCTGAGCGGTCCGAAGGCCAGAGACGGCTCGGGAAGGTCGGCCGGTCGGAAGACGTCGGCGGTGCCGAGATCGGCGACGGCCGACCCGCCATAATCGCGCTCGGTCGAGCGGCCGCGCGCGTCGAGCAAAAGCATATGGCGGCGCGGCCCTTCGTCGAGCGACCAGGTCGAGCGGATCTCGCCGGAGGTCGAGGCGGCGCGCTGGTCCCGGCTGGCGACCATCTCGCGCCGCGCCGCGCCGTCCGGCTCCACATCCTCGTACAGATCCTGGAATGCCTTTTTCGTGTTTTCGGTCCAGCGGAACAGGCCCGCCTTGAGCGACCAATGGCCGGTCAGCCGAAGCGAGGCGACCGTCCCAGCCATGGCGATCGAATCCCGCCCCGCCGCCCAGCGCAGAGGCTCGTAGCGGCGCGGGACCGGCGGCGGCGGGAACGGGCCGCCGGCGAAATAGAGCGGCGGTGCCGAACGGTCGGCATAGGTCTCGATCCGCGCGTAGAAGCTCTTCACCTCCACCCCGTCCGCCGGCCGCCAGCGCAGCACGCCCCCGGTCGCGACGACGTTGGAATGGAGGCCGCGCGTGCCCCCGACGACATGATCGGTGAAGCCGGCGGCGAGGCCGAGGTGGCCCGGCACGATCGGCGCCTGCCCGTCCACCTCGATCTGGTAGTTGCCGACCGGCCCGAGAGTCGCGACGGCGCTGACCAGCGGCGTGTCGCCGGCCGTCCGCAGCGAGAAATCGGCGATCCCGGTCGGCGCCGGGAAAGGATAATTCTGGGCGGTGATCCCGACCCTTATCACCGAACCCGCGACGATGCGGTCGGTGAAGCCGCCATGCTGGACGACCGACAGCCCGTCGACCCGGATGTTGCCGGCGGTCACTGGGCTGAAGCCGCGGACGTTGCCCGCATCGTAAAGGCCGATCTGGTCGGCGCCGACGGTGAGCCCGAAGGCGTCGTCGGCCGCGGCGACCGCATTCTCGCTCGTCCGCTGCGCCGCGGCGGCGCTCCCGCAGAGGAAAAGCGGCAGAGCGAGCAAGCGATACGCGATCATTGGGCCTTCCGGACGGATCGCGCCTCTTGTCCGCCGCCGCGGCGGGCCGGGCCAGTGCCGAAGGACGGTTGGGACAGTCGTGACTTTCGGCCTATGGAAGCGCCCCCTTGCCTGTGGCAGACTCCGCGCCATGACCGGGATCCTGCGGCATCGCCTCTACTGGCTGTTCTGCGTCACCGCTTTGATCGCCTGGATCGCGATTGGCTGGCCGGTCGTGCAGGGCTATTGGGACGGCAGCCACCGTTTCGAGGGCTTCCGAATTCCCGTCGGCGCGGCGGCGATGGCCGGCTTCGCCGCCTGCTTCGCTTTCTACGGCATCGCCCTGATCGCCGGCATGACCGCGCCGCTCGGCCTTCGCGCCGCCTTGGCGCTGTCGGCGGTTCAGGTCGCCTGCGTCGTCGGCCTGACGATGATCCTCGACGACCTCGTCCTCTCGGTCCTGCTCGTCGCGATCGCCTGGCAGGTGGCGCTGCGGCTGAGCGCGCGGGCGGCGCTGGCCTGGGTTTTGGCGCAGACGTTCCTGCTGATCGGCGGCCTCGCCGGCGCGCGGCCCGATTTCGAATTCTGCTACACGGTCGGGCTGGTCGTCGCGCTCCAGGCCTTCTTCGTCTTCACCGCCGACGCGCTGCGCACCGAGGCGCGGACCTCGCGGGCGCTCGCCCGCACCAATATCGAGCTTCGCGCCGCCCAGGCGATGATCGCCGCCAATGCGCGCGCGATCGAGCGCACCCGAATCTCGCGCGAGCTGCACGACGCCTGGGGCCATGAGTTGACCGCGCTCGGCCTCCAGCTCGAGATCGCAAGCCACACGGTCGAGGAAGGCCGCGCCCGCGGCGGCGTGATGCAGGCGCGGGCGATGGCAAGCAGCCTGCTCGTCAAGGTCCGCGACGTCGTCTCGGCCTTGCGCGAGGCGGAGCGCTGCGACCTTCGCGAGGCGCTCGACGCGCTGGCCGCGAGCGTCCCCCTCCCCGCCGTCCATGTCGACCTCCAGCCCGAATTGGCAATCGGCCCCGACCAGGCCCATGCCCTCGTCCGCTGCGCGCAGGAGGCGGTGACCAATGCGGTCCGCCATTCGCAGGCGGCGAACCTCTGGCTCAAGGTCGAGGCCGACGCGCGCGGCCTCAGGCTGACCGCCCGCGACGACGGGCGCAACGCCGTCGAGCCGGGCGCCAAATGCCACGGCCTGCGCGGGATGCGCGAGCGGCTGGAGCAGCTCGGCGGCGGCCTCGAGATCAAGGGCGGCGACGGCGACGGCTTCGTCCTCGACGCCTGGCTGCCGCGCGCGGCGGCGGCGAAAGCGGCATGATCCGGATCGTCCTCGTCGACGACCAGAACCTCGTCCGGCAGGGCATCAAGGGCCTGCTCGACCTGGTCGCCGACATCGAGGTGGTCGGCGAGGCCGCCGACGGCGAGGAGGCGCTGGGATTGATCCCGGCCGCCGCGCCCGACGTCCTCCTGCTCGACATCCGAATGCCGCGGCTCGACGGCATCGCCGTGCTCGACCGGCTGCGCGAGATGGGCAAGCTGCCGCCGACCCTCGTCCTCACCACCTTCGACGACGGCGAGGCGGCGGTGGCGGCGATCCGCGCCGGCGCGCGCGGGCTGATGCTGAAGGATGTGTCGCTCGACGACCTTGCCGGCGCGATCCGCGCGCTCGCCGCCGACCGTACCGCCTATCAGCCGGCGATGACCGAGAGCCTGATGGCGGCGCTGCGCCGCCAGCCGGCCAATGACGGCGACCAGGATTTCCGCCCCGAGCCGCTCACCCGCCGCGAGCGCGAGGTCCTCCATCTGATCTGCGCCGGCTTTAGCAACCGCGAGATCGGCGGGATGCTGGCGCTCGCCGAAGGCACGGTGAAGAACCACGTCTCCAACCTGTTGCTCAAATTGAACGCGCGCGACCGCACCCGCGCGGCCCTGAAGGCGCTGGAAGGCGGCCATCTGGGGTGAGGTTTCCGCCGGCACCGAGCCTTTCGTCCAGCCGCACCCCCACCCAGCCTCCCCCATCGAGGGGGAGGAGTGGAATCCCGCCCCGCTTTACCCCGAATAATCGAAATTCGGGTCGCGCGACGATTTGCCGCCGAAATTCCAGGTGATGCCGAGGAAGGCGGCATTGGTACGGGCGCTGTCGTCGGTGCGCTGGAGCAGCGCCTGCGTCCGCACCAGGCCGTGCTGCTGATAGGTGTGGAGCGCGTCCTGCGCGGTGACGAAGGCCCAGAGCCGGTTGGTCAATTTGTGGCGGAAGCCGAGATTGACGAGCAGCATCGGGTCGACCCGGCCCTGCGGCAGCAGGGTCTTGCCGCGCAGCGAGAGGTTCGCCTGGAAGAAATCCCTCTTGTCCGGCTGCCAGTCGAGGCCGGCCTTGCCGCTCACGATCCAGGCCGAGCGCGTGCCGAAGCCGAGATTGGAGGCGTCGATCCGATAGGAATGGACGTCGCCGCTCAGCCGGTAGCCGAGCTTCTTCGTGATCCGCCCGTTGACGACCAGCTCCGCGCCCAAACTGTCGCTTCCGACCAGATTCTCGCGCGTCGTCAGCACCACGCCGCCCCCGAGATCGGTGGCGAGATCGGTGAGGCCCCGGCTGCTGTGCCGGTAATAAAGGGTCGCGAGATCGAGGCTCGCCCCCTTGCGATGCTCGAAGCCGAATTCGAACGATTGCGTTTCCTGCGGCTTGAGGTCGGGATTGCCGGCGTCGAAATGGAAGGGATCGGAAAAATGGCGGAACGGATCGAGATCGCCCGCCTCGGGCCGCTCGATCCGGGTCGAGACGCTGGCGCGAAGCACGTCCCGGTCGTTCAGCGCATATTCGGCATGGGCCGAGGGGAAGAGATGGAGGTCGCTTTCCTTGCGCGAGAAGCCCGCCGCGCCATTGTCGAGGTCGAGATTCGCCGCTTCGGCGCGCAGGCCGAACTGGGCGGTCAATTTGCCGAACGGCCGCTCGTAGATAAGGTAGAAAGCGGCGACGTCGCGGTCGAAATGGAAGGTCTCGCTGAACGCCGGCTCGCGGATTGCGGCGCTCGCCGCGTCCGGCCCGAAGCCGCCGCGATCGTCGTAGCGGTCGCCGTCCACCTGGAGGTCGTAGCCGGCCTGGAGCTTGCCGCCGGCCGGCATCGGCCGATCATAATCGAGCTTGGCCTCCAGCCGGTGGAGGATGTCGCGCCGCGTCACATTGTCGAACTGGACCGGCGCGGGCGGGAGCAGGTTCGAATTGGCGAACCGGTCCTGATTGTCCTCGAGCGTCGCTTCGTAGGTGAGGCTTGCGCTCAAATCATGATCCTTGGCGAAATCGCGGCGCCAGCTGAGCGAGCCTTCGGTGTCCGAGCGGTTGGAGAGAAGGAAGCCGTCGCGCCCGAACTGCCGCGCGAGCGCGCCGGCGGGATCGGTGCCGAGCAGGGTCGAAACCATGTGCGAATGATAATCGAAGGTCGTGTGATGGAGCTCCGCGCTGACCCGGGTCCGGGCGTCGACGTCGAAATCGGCGCCGGCGCGCGCGGTCCACAAATGGAGGTTGCCGACGCCTTTGGTCACCTCGCGGCTGGTCAGAACCGGCTGGCCCGAGGCATCGAACTGCTCGAAGCGGACGATGTCGGTCGAATATTGCGGATCGCGGCGCAGGCTCGCATCGGCCGACAGGGTCATCTTGCCGGCCTTGTTCGACAGGCTTCCGGAAATGCCGCGCCGGCCCGACGTACCGCCATAGGCCCGCATCGAACCGGCGAAGGCGGGCGGCCGGTTGCGGCGGCTGATCAGGTTGATGATGCCGCCCGTCCCTTCGGCCGAGAAAGCGGCGGACGGGTTGGTCATCACCTCGACCCGCTCATATTGGCTCGCCGGCACCTGCTGGAGCGTCTGGCCGCCGCCGGCGCCGCGGAACAGGCTGGTCGGCTTGCCATCGACGAGGATGGTGACGTTGCCCTGGCCGCGCAGGCTGACATTGCCGTTCAGATCCACGTCCACGGACGGGATGTTGCGCAGCACGTCGGCGATCGATCCGGTCGCGCCCTGGACGTCGCGGCCGATCAGGTAGGTGCGCCGGTCGATGCTCGCCGAATAGGTTTCGCGGACGCCGGTGACGGTGATCCCCTGGTCCTGCTGGCTTTTCTTCGCCGGCGGCGGCGGGTTTTGCGCCTGGGCCGGTTGCGGCGTCTGGGCGGGTTGGGCCTGGGCCATGGTGGCCGCCGCATCGAGGCTCAGCGTCGCGAGCAGCAGAAGGCGCAGGGCCCGGCGGCCGGGCGCAAGACGGGATCGGATGGACGAAGAATCAGGAAATCGGGGCAGCATTTTCCCTCCGCTCTTGCTGGCGGATTCATCCCCGGCGCGCATGTTCCACGGCGCGCGGCGCGGGTCAATCCTGGATGCCTGCCGTGCCGCTCTTTTCGGCCCTCGGGTGACGGGAAGCCGCTCTGTGCTTATGGTCAACGAATCAGGCGACGCTGCCCCGCGCCGGTTACGACGGGAGGGACATGATGGTCAGGCATTTCGCGCTCGGCCTGCTGATCGTGCCGGGCCTTGCGCTCGCATCCGGCAACACCGCGCCCGCCGCGAGCAGCACCGACAAGGGCTCCAAACTGATCTGCCGCGAGGTCGAGGAGATTGGATCGCGGCTCGGCGGCAAACGGATCTGCATGACCCGCGACCAGTGGGAGGAGGAAAGGCGCAACGCGCGCTCCACAGTCGAAAAGGCCCAGTCGCAGCAGATCAATCCGTGCGCGACGTCGCCGAAGACCTGCTGAGCGGCGCGGCGGCCCGACCACGCGCATGGCGATCCAGGCGCAACCCGGCGATTTCGACGGCGCGACGATAAGCGCGCGCGCCGAAGGGCCGTTCGAGATCCGCGCCGTCACCGTCGCCGATCGCGGCCAGATTGTCGGCCGCCACACGCATGAAGAGGCCCATTTCATGCTGGTGCTCGGCGGTATTTATCTCTGCTCGATCGGCGGCAGGATCGAGGCGCTGCGGCCGCCCTTCCTCCTGTTCGAGCCGGCGGGAACCACCCATGACGATCGTTTCGCCGCGAGCAGGGGATCCTTCGTGGCCGTCTCCTTCGGGACGGCCGCGGGCGCCGCCTTGCCGGCGGTAGCCCAGCGGCTCGACCGCCCTTCGGCCCTCCGATCCGCATTCCGCCTGGCGCGCGAGGCAAGGGCCGAGGCGGCCGACCGGCCGATGCTGGAAGGCGGCGCCTGGGAGCTGATCGCGGAGGCTTCGGGCCCGCCGGACAGCCATGCGATCCCGCCTTGGGCGCGCGACGCCTATGAGGCGGTGATGGACGAAGCCGCCGATCCGGACCTGTCGGTCGCCGGCATCGCCCGCGGCATCGGCGTCCATCCGGTCCATCTCGCCCGCGTCTTCCGCCGGGCCTGGGGCTGCGCGCCGGCCGAGCTGCTGCGCTGGCGCCGCACCGAGCGCGCCGCCGCCCTGCTCGCCGACAGCCGCCTCGCCGCCGCCGACATCGCCGCCGCGGTCGGCTTCGCCGACCAGAGCCACATGAACCGCGCGTTCAAGGCCTGCTACGGCGCCGCGCCCGGCGCGTGGCGGCGCGCGCGCCATGTTTCATAGGTCCAAGACGGGGCGTTCCGGCGCGGGTTAGACGTGCGGGTCCGATCAGGAGCCTGTCCCGTGCGATCCGCCTGCCGCGCCCTTCTCGCCCTCCTCGCTTTCCTCCCCGTCTCCGCCGCCGCCCAGGACGGGCCCTTCGCCGCCGCGACCGAGGCGGTGAAGGCGGGCCGCTATCAGCAGGTGACCTCGATCCTTGTCGCCCGCCACGGACGAACGGTCTACGAACATTATTTCGACGCCGGCGGCGCGGCGGCCCTGCGCAACACCCGCTCCGCGACCAAGACGGTGACCGGGATGCTGGTCGGCGGCGCCGTCGACCGGGGGCTGCTCCGGGTCGACTCCCGCGTCCTCGCTTACTTCCCCGACCGGCGCGCGCGCATCCTCCATCCCGATCCGCGCAAGGCCCGGATCACTGTCGAGGATTTCCTGACGATGAGCTCGCTCCTCGAATGCGACGACGAGAATCCGGTCTCGCGGGGCAATGAGGAGCGCATGTACCTGGTCGAGGATTGGGTGCAGTTCACCCTCGATTTGCCGATCCGCGGCTTTCCCGAATGGGTGCCGACGCCTGCCCGATCGCCCTACGGCCGCTCGTGGAGCTATTGCACGGCCGGGGCGACGACGCTCGGCCCGCTCATCCAGCGGGCGGTGAAGCGCAAGCTTCCCGATTTCGCGCAATCGGTCCTGTTCGCGCCGCTCGGGATCACCGACGCCAGATGGCAATTCACGCCGCTCCACGACGCGATGACCGGCGGCGGCCTCGAGCTGACGACGCGCGACCTCGGGAAGCTCGGCCAGCTCTATCTGGACGGCGGGCGCTGGGAGGGCCGACAGGTGATCTCGGCCGATTGGGTCCGCCGCTCGGTCTCGCCGCACGCCAATGCGCGGCCGGATATCGATTACGGCTATCTCTGGTGGCTGCAGACCTTCCAAATCGACGGCAAGCCGGTGAAGAGCTGGGGCATGTACGGGACCGGCGGCAACAAAGTCTATGTGCTTCCGGACCTCGACGCGGTGATCGTGGTCACGACGACCAATTATCGCGTGCCCCATGCCGGCGACCTCACCGACAAATTGTTCACATCCCTGCTCGTGCCGGCGCTCGGGGACGAACCGGCGGCGCCCGCTTCTTGATCCCGCTGTGTTATGGGAGTAATACTCTCGGGCGCGGGAGGGGCTGAAGATGACGGATATGGATCGGGACACGGCCGCCGAGGCTCCGGCGGACCTGATCGAGCATTCGATCCGGCTGGTCGCGATCGCCATCGCCCTGGCCGGCGCCTTCATCGCGCTCGCCATCTATTGGCGCCCCGGGCCGCCGCGCTACCAGGTCGTGGCGATGGGGGACCAGGTCGTCCGGCTCAACACAAAAACCGGATCGATGGTCGCCTGCAACGTCGACGGCTGCGGGATGGTCATCCACGAAAGCCGCGGGATCGACGAGAATGAAGGCCACGCCTTGCTGCCGCCGAGGGAAGCGCCGGCCGCGCGCGCGGCGCTTCCGGCGCCCTCGGCCGCGCCGGCACCTACGCCCGCACCGGCACCTTCGCCCGCGCCCGCCGCAGCGCCGGCGGCGCCGCCCGCTCCGAAGGCCCATTGAGCCGCAAACAAGGCTGCTGCGTCGCAGCGCTTGCAAGCCGACGCGCGATATGATCTGCTCCCCGGCCGGCAAGGGAGGCGTTTGTGATGGCCTCGTTTCGGCAATGTTCGACCGGCCTCCTCCTCTGCGCCGCGCTCGCGCTCTGCGCCTGCGGCGGCGGCGGCGGCGGCGCGGCCGGAAGCTCCGGCACCCCGACTCCGACGCCGATGCCGGCCCCGCCGCCGCCTCCGCCGCCCTCGCCCCTGCTGCGCAACCTCGCCAACCAGCCGCCGGTGCCGATGTTTTTCGCGATGCTGCTGACCGACGGCACGGTGATGGTCCAGGCCAACCCGACCGGGGCGCCGGGCGAATCGGCCGGCGATTTCTACCGGCTGACGCCCGATTCCAAGGGCGATTATGCCGGCGGCACCTGGTCACGCCTCGCCTCGTCCCCGGCCGGCTACGAGCCTTATGCCTCGGCCGAGGCGGTGCTCGCCGACGGCCGGGTCCTGTTCGTCGGCGGCGAATATAATCAGGACGATTACAGCCTGCCCTTCGGCCCGCATGCGCTCACCAACATGTCGGCGGTCTACGATCCGGTCGCCAACCGCTGGACGATGATCCCGGCGCCGCCGGGCCAGGATTATATCGGCGACGTCTCGGCGACCGTGCTTCCCGACGGCCGCTTCATCTTCGGAAGCAAGCTCGACGAGAAGATGTGGTCGCTCGATCCGGCGACCTTGGCCTGGACGGCGATTCCGGCGACCGGCAAGAACGACCGCTTCGCCGAGGAAGGCTTCACCCAGCTTCCCGGCGGGATCGTGCTGACCGTCGACATGACGACGACGCCCTTGTCCGAGCATTTCGTCCCCGCCACCAACGCCTGGATCCAGGACGGGCCGACTCCGGTGCAGCTCACCTCGGGCTCCGAATTTCCCGGCGGCCTCACCTTCGGGCCGGCGCCGGTCCAGACGGTCGGCGGCGTGACCTACGGCCCCGGCCCAGCCGGAATCTATTTCCCGCCGGGCGAGGTCGGCCCGGCCGTGCTTCGCCCGGACGGATCGGTCTTCGCCACCGGCTCGGCCGGTACCGGCCAGATCGCGCATACGGCGGTCTACCGGCCCGGCGCGACCCCGGGCCTGGGGGGAAGCTGGACGATCGGCCCCGATTTCCCGGCCGTGGACAATGCCGGCGACTGTCCCGCGGTGCTGCTGCCCAACGGCAATGTCCTCGTCGCCGGCAATAGCGGCTCGCTCTACGAATATGACGGCGCGACCTTCCGAAGGACCGTCGTCGGGCCGACGGGCGGCGCGCCGGTCTTCCTCCTGCCTTTGCCGAGCGGCGAGGTGCTGGTCCTGACTCCGACGGAAAGCGTGCAGGTGCGGCTTTACGAGCCGACCGGCGGTCCGCAGGCCGCCTGGGCGCCGACGATCACGACGGTGCCGACCGCCCTCGTCCGCGGCCACAGCTACGACCTGACCGGAACCCAGCTCAACGGGCTGAGCGAAGCCCAGGCCTATGGCGACGAGCTGACCGCGGCGACCAACTATCCTTTGGTCCGGCTCACCAACAATGCCACCGGCCACGTCTTCTACGCCCGCACCCACGACCATAGCATGATGGGGGTCGCGACCGGGACGATGCCGGTCACCACCCATTTCGACGTGCCGGCGGGCGCGGAGATCGGCGCCTCCAGCCTGGTCGTGATCGCCAACGGCATCCCATCGACCGCGGTCCCGGTGACGGTGAGCTGAGACAAGCGATGATTTGAGACCGCGACGCGATCGGGCGCGATCCGATTCGACACGATCTTCGGACGATATTGCCAAAGAGGCCGTTTGGCGCCCATCTTGTCCCCCACTGAAAAAGGAGGGGGAAAATGACTTCCGCATCCGTCGTCTTGTGGCTTCAGCTCATCGGGCTTGGCGCTATCGTTGGTGCATTCGGCCAGGGCATCCGCCTGATCATCGGATTGAAGAAGGTCAGCGATACCGCAACCGCGCAGACGAGCGCAGGAAACCCGACGTCGATGGCCGACCTGGTCGTCGGCAGCCGGCTCCTGATTTCCTTCATCATCGGCGCGATCGCCGGGATCATCGCCGCGGCGACCACGATCACGCCGGGGTCCGTCGTCTCTCCCGAGCAGATTATGGGCCTCGCGGCCGCCGGTTATGCCGGCGCCGACTTCATCGAGGGCTTCATGTCGAAGGCCGACCCTTCTCCAGTTCCGGCAGGCCCGAACGCCGTCGTCGTCCCGGCCGCGCCCGGCGGCGGTGAGGCGGCCGCCGTCTAAAGCGTTGCGCGAAAAGGTGGGTACCGGCTTTTCGCAAAAAGCAACGCGACAACAAGGACTTATAGAGCGGCCTGCGATTCAGGTTAATCGCAGGCCGCTCTAAGGGAACCGGCATCCAGGCTTCCTCTTCCCCGGTGGGGAGAGGGTGCTGCGACCCCCGGCGTTCGTCCCGAGCCTGTCGAAGGACCCTGTTTCTTTGCGGCGCAAGGAAGGAATGGGCCGGCCCCGGCGCGACTCGGTTTCCGAATCCCGCCGGCGGCGGAATCCGAAAAGTCCGCCGCATCCAATCTTCATTTACGTTATCCTGTGACGAATGAAAGACAGGCGAGCTTCCAAAGGCTTAACAATATACTCCGTGGCTAATGGCATCTTCACTTCGAAATGGGGGTGATCGACCATTGACTCGCATCTCGTTTCGCATAGCATTTGGCCCCGGGGGGCTCCGCCAAACACAGGAAGATTCTCTTCGTCGGCGACGATCTTCTTTTCGGGAAGTATCGGTGCCGCGGCGCCGTCATTTGCGTAAGTTGCTGATGTCGTTGCAGGATCGGGGGCGGATGGGATTCGATCGGCCGGGCTGGATCGCGTTGCGGGGGCTTACGCTCGAGGCGGAGGCAGGGGCCCGCGCGCTCGCCGCGCGAGTCGGCGCGCAATGCTTCGGCCCCGGCGAGGCGGCCGGCGACGGCGCCGCGGCCGTTCTGGTCGGCGCCGGGCAGAAACCGGGCGCGATCGGCCGGATCCGCAAGGCCTTTCCCGCAGCGACCCTGCTTGCCTGCGGGAATGAGGGCGGCGAGGAGGCCGCGCTCGCGGAAATCCGCGCCGGAGCCGACGACTTCCTCCGCCTGAACGGCGATGCGGACGCGGCCGCCGAACGGCTGCGCCGCCATCTCCGGCGCCAGAGCACATCGGCCGGCGACGATTGCGGCTTCGTCGGCACCAGCCGGGCGGTGAACGGGATCAAGGCCCTGGTCCGCCGCCTCGCCCGCTCCGAGTCCACGACCCTCGTCCGCGGCGAAACCGGGACCGGCAAGGAGCTGGTCGCCCTGATGCTGCACCGCGCGAGCGCGCGCGCCGGCCGGCCGTTGGTCCCGATCAATTGCGCGGCGATTCCCGAGACCCTGATCGAAGGCGAATTGTTCGGCTATGAGAAAGGCGCCTTCTCCAACGCCTTGCGCTCCTATCCGGGCAAGTTCCGCCTCGCCGACGGCGGCACATTGCTCCTCGACGAGGTCGGCGAGCTGAGCGCGGCAGCCCAGTCGAAATTGCTCCGCGCGATCGAATCCGGCGAGGTGTTCCCGATCGGCGCGGTGCGGCCGCAGCGCACCGACGTCAGGATCATCGCCGCGACCAATCGCGACCTCGCCGCCGAGGTGGCGCGCGGCGCCTTCCGCGCCGACCTCTTCTATCGCCTCGCGGTGATCGAGATCGTCATCCCGCCGCTCCGCGAACGGCGCGAGGACATCGCGCCGATCGCACGCTGCCTGGTCGATCGGCTCTGCGACGAATTGCGGCTGCCGCCGCCGATCGTCACCCACGGCTTTCTCGACGTGCTCGGCCGCCACGACTGGCCGGGCAATGTCCGCGAGATGCGCAACGCCCTCGAATATGCCCTGGTCACCGCCGAGCGGCCGGGACTGCTCGACCCGCTCGACCTGCCGCCGGTGCTGGGCCCCGCGGCCGAGGACCCCCCGGCGCCTGGTGAGGCGATCGAACGCGAGCGCCGGGTCCTGCTCGGCGCCATCGCGCGCGCGGGCGGGAAGAAAGCGGTGGCTGCGAAGGCGCTCAACTGCTCGCGCATGACCCTCTACCGCCGGCTCGAACGGGCCGGACTCGCCGAGCAATGCGTCGCGCCGGCGGATTAGGGCGGCAGGGCATCCAACGGCTTCGCGAGCCGCCGCCAAGGCCTGGTCCGGGGGACGGAGCCGGGCAGCTCATGGCGGGGTGAGGTTTCCGCTTACTCTTCGCTCCACGTCGAACGCCACCCCACCCAATCTCCCCATCGAGGAGGAGCCAAGGGCGCTGCTCGGACGGAATATCGATCCGGCCCAGGGGCTGAAATGTAACGCCGACGCGCGGCCCGTGTGACACCTTTTCTGTCACAGCTGTGACGGAAAAGCTCGCCGCCGATCCGCCAAGCCCTTGAATCGCCGTCCGCCGCCCGCCTGGCACGGGACTTGCGACGAAATCCCCGGCGCGCGATGCGCCGCGGGAGACGGGGATTGGGGGAGAAAGCGGATCCGGCCGCCGGGCGAGTCCCGGAAGCGCCCCGCGCCTTCATCAACCATATGCGCCTCGACCTCACCTTGTGCGAGGTGAAGATCGATCTCGGCCAGGTCGCGCCCGGCGAATCCGCCCCCCGTATCCAGGGCCGCTTCGTCACCAGCCCCGATTATCTGCTCGGCATGCAAAGCCGGATCAGCGGCGCCATCGACCTCTATCAGCGGAGGTTCGGGGCGATCGCCGGCGGCGGCCTGCCCGGCGAGATGGAGGTGGACGGCCATGGCTGAGCTCGGCGCCGTCAACCAGGTCGGCGAGTCGATCGCCGCCCTGCTCCGCTCGCGCCGCGAACTGCTCGCGGCGGAAGGGCGGCTGACGCCGGTGCCGCCGTCGCAGGACATCAAGCATGTCTCGATCAGCGCGCTGGCCGGCGCCTCCCCGCCGAGCTCGGGCCTGACGATCAGCTGCTATCATATGATCCGGTCCGAATATCCGGTCGGCCGCCGGCCGATGGAGGATCCTTCGCGCGGCATGGGCATCTCGCTCGACCTCTCCTACATGATGGTGAGCTGGTCCTCGATCACGGAGGAGGAGCAGGCCCTGCTGAGCTGGGCGATGCTCGAGCTCAACCGCTATCCGACCCTCGCCTACGGCCAGCTCCAGGGCACCGACATCTGGTCGCGCGACGAGACCGTCCAGATCATCCCCGAGGATGCCGACCCCGAGCGCATCTTCCGCATCTGGGACGCGCTGAAGCAGAGGCTGAGGTTGACCGCTTTGTTCAAGGCGCGGGTCGTCCGGATCGGCTATGGCGACATTCCCGACGGCCCGCCGGTCGTCGCCAGCCGCTTCCAGTTCGCCCATGGCGATCCGGTCACGGAGCCGGCCCTGTGATGGGGATGCTCGCCCCGGACCTGCTCGACCGGCGCGCTCTGGCCTTGCTCCGCTTCGTCGACATATCGGGGATTCCCGTCCCGGTCCCGCTCGGGATCGCTGGCGACGGGATCCGCTTCATCGCCAAGGGCGGCGGCGGCTATGCACTGCTCGAAGCGGCCGGCCTCGAAGCCTATTCCGGTACGTTCGATCCGCCGCCGTCGACGCCGGCCGTCGGCGCCGTCCCACTTCGCCTCGACGTCAATCCGACCGCGCCGTCGCTGGCGCCGCGCGGCTTCACCTTGCCTCTGCCGCGCGATCCCGATCCGGCCCATGCCGACCAGGCGGGCTCGGTCTTCGCCGCCATGACCGTTGAATTGCTTCCCGGGCCGACCGCATTGCCGCCGCCCGGCGGCTGCGCCCTCAGGGTCGCGGTCACCCGTTCCGACGATGGGCGCGTGGTCGAGAACGCGCTTGTCCGCGGGCGCAGCGACGCCGGTCTCTATCTTGCCCGGGGGCTCACCGACGCGCGCGGCGAGGCCTGCCTGATCTTCACCGGCCTTCCCATCGCCTTCGCCAAGAGCGGCGGCGGAGTCCAGCCCGACACGCCGGCCCATGTCGTCGTCACCGTCGATCCGGCGACCGCGCTTTTCCACGCTGCCGGCGAGATCGCCGACGCGCAGGCCGCCGCGGCGGCGCGGACGACCGGCCATGCCGACCCCGATTCCTTCGCGGCCGTCGCCGACGCCGCCTTCGCCGCGGGCGCCGCAATCTCGATCGCCGCCGGGGCGCGGCGCTCGCTCGCACTGCAATGGAGCCCCGCATGATCGGACCGAAATTGATCTGGAACGCACATTGGGAGACCCTCTATGCCTGAATATCTCGCCCCCGCGGTGTTCGTCGAGGAGACGAGCTTCCGTGCCAAGTCGATCGAGGGCGTCGGCACCAGCACCTGCGCCTTCGTCGGAATGACGGCGCGCGGCCCGGTGAGCCGGCTGCCGAGCGACCCGACCCCGCCTCTGCTCACCAGCTTCAGCGATTATGAGCGTTATTATGGCGGGCTCGACGATCTCACGATCGGCACGACCAGCCCGCCCAATTATGTCGCGCTCGCCGCCCAGGCCTTCTTCAACAATGGCGGCGCCCGGCTCTATGTCGCGCGAATCCTCGGCACAGGCGCCGCCGCGCCGACTCCGATCGTGCTCAATGCCGGCACCCCCGCCGCGACCAAGAAGGTGACGCTCTCCGCCCGCTCGGCGAACGGCACCACCTATATTGTCACGATCACGCAGATCTCGCTTCCGACCACGCGCAACCTCGCCTTGCGCCAGCCGGCCGGAACCGCGATCCAGGTCGGGACCGACATCAACGTCGTCGGGGTCGACACGATCACCGCCGACGACACCGCGGCGTCGATCCTCACCTTCACGATCGTCGTCTCGGATTCGACGGGGGCGGTCTATGAAGCGGGCGGGCTCGGAGTCCATCCGCGCCATCCGCGCTTCATCGCAACGGTGCTCGGCGCCTCGCCGCCGCTCGCGAGCGACGCGCTCGTCAACCCGATCTCGTTCGATATCGGCGCCGCGGCGGCCGCCTCGGACGTGGTCGGCGCGCTGATGAACGGCGCGGTCAACAACGTCCGCACGATCAAGCTCACCGGCGGCAGCGACGGCACCGCCGGCCCGAGCAGCGCCGATTATCAGACCGCGCTCGATTCGCTGCTTGCATTGGAGGATATCTCGATCGTCGCGGCGCCGGGATCGTCGAGCTTCGCCGACCCGCTTCCGGCCGCGGTCAACCAGTCGCTGATCGGCCATGCCGAGGCGCGCCGGTCCTATCGGATCGCCGTGCTCGACACGCCGCCCAATCTCGAGCTTGCCGGAGTCCAGGCTCTGAAGGGCAAGATCGACAGCAAATATGCCGCCCTTTATTATCCCTGGATCACCATCGCCAATCCGTCGGCTTCGCTCGATCCGACCCAGCCGAGCACGGTCGACGTTCCGCCCTCCGGCGCGGTCTGCGGCATCTATGCCCGCTCCGACATCAACCGCGGCGTCTGGAAGGCGCCCGCCAACGAGACGGTGACCGGAGCGCTCGCGCTCCAGCGCGACGTCCGCTTCGGCGAGCAGGAGGTGCTGAACCCGCTCGGAATCAACTGCATCCGCGCCCTGCCGGATCGCGGCATCCGAGTCTGGGGCGCGCGGACGATCAGCTCCGACCCGGAATGGATGTACGTCAACATCCGCCGCTACTTCCTCTACCTCGAGGATTCGATCGACCGCGGCACCCAATGGGCGGTGTTCGAGCCGAACGGCGAGGCCCTGTGGGCGAACGTCACCACCAGCGTCACCGACTTCCTCTACAATGAATGGGTCAGCGGCGCCCTGCTCGGCACCAAGCCGCAGGAGGCCTTCTTCGTCCGCTGCGACCGCTCGACCATGACCCAGGCCGATCTCGACAATGGCCGCCTGATCTGCCTGGTCGGAGTCGCCGCGATCAAGCCCGCCGAATTCGTCATCTTCCGCATCGGTCAGAAGACCGCCGACGCCACTTCGTAGGAGTGAAGAACCATGCCACGCGACACGCCGTACGGCGCCTATAATTTCATCGTCGAGTTCGACGGAAACGACCCAGCGACCAGCGCGCTCGGCGGCTTCTCCGACGTTTCGGGGATCGGCACCGAGATCACCATGATGGAATATCGTCGGGGCAATGACAGGGAGAACCACGTCGAGAAGATCCCCGGTCTGCACAAGTGCGGCGACGTCACCCTGAAGCGCGGGGTCATGGGCCAGACCAATTTCTGGGACTGGGTCAACATCACGCGGACCGACCCGACCTACACCCGCTCGGTGTTCATCACCCTGCAGGACGAGCAGCACAATCCGGTGCTGAAATGGCAGCTCCAGAACGCGCGGCCGATGAAATGGACCGGTCCGACGCTCGCGGCCAAGGGCGGCTCCGACGTCGCGATGGAAGAACTGGTCATCGCCGCCGAAGGCTTCCAGTTCGTCTAGGCCCGGGGGAGGACGGATGTTCGTTCCCGGCGTCACCTTCACGACGCGGCAGCCGGCGACCGGCGGCCTCAGCACGCGCGCCGACGTCGCGATGTTCGTCGGCTGCGTCGGCCGGCGGGCGGCTTCGCTGCCGCAGCCGGTCGCCGACGCGCTCGCGGCCGGCGGCTGGCGGCCGGGCGGCCTGTTCCGGACGACCGCCGCCCAGCTCGTCTCCCTGCTCGACCTGCCGGTGCCGGTGACGAGCTGGGCGGAGTTCGACGCCCTCTACGCCTGGGACGAACGGCCGGCCGCGCCAGGATCGGCCGACCTCCTGCCCTGCCCGCTCGGCCTTGCCGTCAAGAGCTTCTTCGAGGCGGGCGGCGCCAAGGCCTATGTGGTCCGGACGGGCGATCCCCTGCCCCTGGTCGGCGCGACCCCGGATGCGACGATTGCCGCGAAGCTGGCCTTGCTCGCCTGGCCGCCGGCCAAGCCGCCCGCCGATGCGGCCGACCGGGTGCCGATCCTCGCCGGCTTCGGCGGCGCCGGCAAGGCCGCCGATCCGGGCGACCCCGCCACCTGGTCCGGCGCGGCATCGATCTATGCGATCGAGGATGCGGCGATCCTGCTGCTCCCCGATCTGGCCGAGATCGCCGCCGGCGCGCCGCGGCCGGTGCCGCCGATCCCGGAGGTGCCGGGTCCGCCCGAGCAATTCCTCCCCTGCGCCCAGCCGTCGCCCGACGCGGTTCCGGAACCGCGCGTGGACCGGCCCGATTATCTCGCGCCCCGGCTCGACCGGCCCGGCTACAAGCTCTGGGCCGCAATCCTCGCGGCGACGCTCGACCTGCTGAGCCTGCCGCGCGGCCCGGCCCATCGGCGCGACGTGATGTTGGTCTCGGCCCTGCCGCTGCCGCTCGACGACGGCGGCTTCGACAAAAGCGAGGAGAATTGGCCGCTCGCCATCCTCGCCGAGCCCGGAATCCCGGCGCCGGGCGTCGCCTTGCTCGACGCCGCGTCGATCGGCCATCCGCGCCTCCAGCTCGGCTATCCCTGGATCGCGACCGACGCCTCGATCGACATGCCCGAGGGGCTGCAGAGCCCCGAGGGCCTGCTCGCCGGGCTGATCGCGGCCCGCTCGCTCAGCGGCGGCGCCTTCCTCAGCGCCGCCGGCCAGGCGGTGCGCGCGATAAAACGGGTCCAGCCCGAGCTTGCCGGGAGCGACATCAATCGCGGCCTGCCGCAGGGCGCCGACTGGCTCGGCGACCGGCTCTGCCTGATCGCGCCGCAGCGCGGCCGGATCGAGCTGGTCAGCGATTCGACCATGGCCGACGACGCCCGCTTGCGCGCCGGCGGCGTCTCCCGCCTGACCGGGATCATCCTTCGCGCCGCCCGCCATCTCGGCGAGGATCTTCTGTTCGAGCCGTCGGGCCCGTTGCTCTGGAGCCGGATCCGCGCCGCGGTCGAGGGGCTGCTCGAACGATTGTGGGAGCGCGGCGCGCTCGACGGCGCCACCCGCGACGCCGCTTATTCGGTGCGTTGCGACGAAAGCACGATGAATCAGGCCGATATCGACAATGGCCGGGTCATCTGCACCATCGCCTTCACCGCCGCCTATCCGATCGAGCGGATCGAGGTGACCCTGCTGCTGCTCGAGCCGCCCTCGTCCGCGCTCGTCAGGGACGCCGCCTGATGGCGAGCGCACCCCCCCGGACCCCGATCCCGATCCCGGACGACCAGGATCAATATTTCCCGTTCGGGAGCTTCAACTTCCACGTCTCCTTCGTGCCGGTCCAGGGCGGCTCCTTCGCGGCTTTCGGAAGCAGCCAGCCGGGCTTCCTTGGCGCCTTCTCGGACATTTCCGGGATCGAGGCGACGATGGAGCATAAGGTGATCAAGACCGGCGGCCGCAATTACGGCACGCCGGTCCGCGCCGGCCCGGTCACCTTCGGCACCGTGATATTGAAGCGCGGCATCGTGCAGGCACAGCCGCTCTGGACCTGGTGGTCGATGTTCGCGGGCGCCGACGGATTCAGCGACGGCGTGCCGTCGCCCGCCAATCGCTGTCACGTCGCCATCGCCTTGATCCGTCCCGTCCAGGCGGGGCAGAGCCGCTCCGCCGCGCTCGGCTGGCGGCTGGTCAATGCGATGCCGGTCAAGTTCCGGGTCGGCGACCTCAACGCCAAGGGCGGCGAGGTCGCGGTCGAGGAGATCCACCTCGTCCATGAGGGGCTCGAAATGGCGGGCGTCGGCGCGTGACCGGTCCCCCGCCCCCGACCGCCCCAGGCACCGCTTACTTCCAGAAGGATTGTGCCATGGGTCCGCCCGAGGCGGAGGTCTGGGTGCAGTTCAACCCCGCCTCGCTTCGCCTCACCCTCACCAACCAGTTCGGCGAGGACCCGCCCGACCAGCATGCCAAGGCGACCACCGCCAAGCTCGACGTCGAGCTCGTCTTCGATTCGACCGACGACGGCAGCGACGTCCGCCGGAAGACCCAGCCGCTCCACGATTTCACCATGGCCACCGGCACCGCGGCCCAGCAGGGCAACGGAACGGCGCAGGGCAGCGGAAGCGGCGCGGCGGGGGGCAATGGCGGCGGCGCCGGCCAGAACCAGGCCAATTACAGCCTGCCCAAGGTCCGCTTCTGCTGGGGCTCGATGAGCTATGTCGGAGTCTTCGAATCGCTGACCGAGACGCTCGATTACTGGTCGTCCGACGGGGTGCCGCTCCGCGCGACGCTCCAGGTCAGCCTGAAGGGGCAGGCCGGCACGCCGCCGACCTTCGCCAATCCGGCGGGCCGCTACAACGACAATGCGCTGCCGCCGGCGGTGTTCGCGACCCCGGTCAGCGTCTCCTCCTCGGGCGCCGGCGTCACCGACGCGGCGAGCGCCGGCGGCGATCCGTTCGCCGGCCGATTCCTCGCGGCGATGAACGGGCTCGAGAATATGCGCGCGCCGATGGGCGCCGACATCGGCGCCTCGGCGAGCATCAGCCTCTCCGCCGCCGCCGGCTTCCAGGTGAGCGGCGGAATCTCGGCCGGGTTCAGCGCGAGCGCCTCGGCCGGCTTCTCCTTGGGCGCGAGCGCCGGGGCGAGCGCCGCGGCGGGCCTGTCGGCGAGCGTCGGCGTCGGCATGTCGGGCGGCGCCGGCTTCGGACTCTCGGCCGGCGCGGGCTTCGGCGCCTCCGCGGGCATCGGCTTCTCCGCCTCGGCGAGCGCCGGCATCGGCGCGTCGGCGGGCGTGGGTTTCGGAGCCTCGGCGGGCGTGGCCATCGGCGCGTCGGCCGGGGTCGGCTTCGGCGCATCAGCCTCGGCTTCGGCGGGGATCGGTTTCTCGGCCTCCGCGAGCGTCTCCTCGACGACGATCGCCTCGACCACCACCGTCGCCGGCACCAGCACGACCATCTCGATCAGCAGCGGCCGCGCCAGCGCCGGAATGGCGGCGAGCGATGGCGCCTTCGCCGGGCTGGGCCCGTCCAAGACGACGATGCCGTCGGGCGGCTTCAACCCGGACCGGCTGCTGCCGCCGCCGCGCCCGGCGGTCGGCATCGGCGCCCGGTTCGACGAGACCGGGATGCTCGTCTCCGGCAACGGCCAGGTGGCCGCGAGCTGGTCCGACAGCGTGACCATCCTGTGATGGAGGAGGGACAATGGCGGTCGTCATCGATGAAATGATCACCGAGCCACCGGCCTCGTCGCAGGATGCCGGCGCGCCAGCCGCAAGCGGCGGCGGCGCGTCGTCCGAGCCCGATCTCGACAAGCTCGCCTTCCAGATCCGCCGCGCCCGCCAGCGCAGCGCCAGATTGTTCGCCGACTGATGCCCCTCGACGACAATAGCCGGCTGCTCGCCACCGCGCCGACGGTCGAGATAGACGGCCAGGCTTACCCCCTGGTCGCGAGCAATCTCGAGCGGATGCGGATGATGGAATCGCTCGGCGGCCTCTCGACGCTCGAATTGGTGCTGACCGATGCGACCAGCGCCGGCGACGGCAGCGCGATCTTCGCGTCGAGCGGCTCCAACTCGCCGCTGAAGCTCGGCGCCGGGGTCCGCGTCTTCGCCGGCGCGGCCGAGGACAATGCCAAGGAGATATTCGACGGCCAGATCACCGCGATCGAGGCCGAGGTGCGCGAGGCCGGGCCGCCGCTCTTCACCATCCTCGCCGAGGACCGGCTCTTCCCCGCCCGCCGCAAGCGCCGCTCGCGCCTGTTCGAAAGCAAGAGCCTGTCCGACGTGATCAACCAGGTCGCCTCCGATTACGGCCTCACCCCGCAGATACGCGACGGGCTCGACACCGGCACGCGCGACTGGATGCAGGTGGACGAGACCGACCTCGCTTTCCTCCGCCGGATCCTCGACACGTCCGACGCCGACATGCAGGTGGTCGGCGACAAGCTCCAGGTCGGCCGCACCGGCAAGGACCAGCGCGCCCTCGTTCCGCTCGCCCCCGGCGACACGCTCAAATGGGCGCGGATGACCGCCGACATCGCCGACCAGGTCAGCAAGGTCCGAATCGCGACCTGGGACGCGAAGCAGGGGAGCGCGGTCGACGCGACCAAGGATGCCGGCGGCTTCGGCCCAGGCACCGGCAAGACCGGCAAGGACGTGCTCGCCGACAAGTTCGCCGAGGTCGTGATGCAGCTCGGCCGGATGGGCCCGATGAGCGACGCCGACGCCGAGAATCGCGCCCAATATGAGGCGGACCGCCGTTCCCGCGCCTTCGTCACGATCACCGGGACCGCGACCGGCAACGGTCAGATCAGGATCGGGACCTGGATCGAATTGTCCTCGGTCAGCGCCCAGTTCGCCAATCAGTACAGCGTCACCCGCGCCGTCCACCGCTGGGACCGCAAGAGCGGCTATCTGACCGATTTCGACGCCCAGTCCGCTTATGTCGGAGATCCGCAATGATCGAAGGGGAGACCGGCTTCTTTCCAGCGGCGTCGCGCTGGCTCGAAGGCATCCATCTCGCGCGGGTGAAATCGATCCAGGACCCGGATTCGAAGGGCCGGGTCCAGGTCCAGTTGCTCGGCCCCGATCCGGACGGCGACGCGCTCATCTGGGCGCGGGTCGCGGTTCCTTATGCCGGCGACAATTTCGGCGCCTTCCTCATCCCCGACGTCGACCAGGAGGTGATCGTCGCTTTCCCGGCCGGCGACACCGCCAGCCCGATCGTCGTCGGCGCGCTCTGGAACGGCGCCACCGCTCTGCCCGAGAGCCTCGGCGGCAGCCATGTCGACCGTTGGACGCTGACCGGCAAGAACGGCACCCGAATCGCCATCGTCGAGCAGACGAGCGGCCAGGAGACGGTCGAGATCTCCACCCCCAACGGCGCCACCGCGACCCTGACCGACGATTCGGGCGGCCAGATCAAGCTCGTGGTCGCCGGCAACACGCTGACGATGGGCACGTCGGGAGTCTCGATCCAGACCGGAAGCAAATGCGAGGTCCAGGCCTCGCAGGTCTCGGTGACCGCGAGCAATGTCAACGTCAGCGCGCCGATGTCGAGCTTCAGCGGCGTCGTCCAGTGCGACACCCTAATCACCAACAGCGTCGTCTCGCCGAGCTACACGCCCGGCGCCGGGAACGTCTGGTGAGCGCGCCGCTCCATCCCGCCGAGCGGCGCAGGCTCGCGGCACTGATGCCGCCCGAGGCGCCGCACGAAATCGACCTGAAGCCGCTCGGCGGCGGCGATGGGCGAACGATCATCGCCACCTCCATCGTCCAGAATTTCGTCGCCGACCTGTTCGAGACTTTGGCCGCGTCCGACTGGCGGACGAAGCTCCAGGCGATGCGGCGGCGGCGGGTCGATTCCTCGGACCAGCTCCAGCTCGGCCTTCCCACCCACCGCCAGTTCCAGATCGCCCTGTTCGAGGCCTCTTGCCGGATGCCGGGAAGCCCGCGGCTCGATCCGGCGAAGATCGCCTCGCAGGGGCTGGTCCTGCGCCGGCTACGGACCCCTGGGCCGCAGGGCTGGATGAAGGCGGGGAGCAAGGTCGCCGGCTGGCAGGGCATCACCGAAGGCGTCGACCCCGATCCGACCAAGCGCGGTGCGCACAACAAGGCGAACGCCGCCGTCCGGACTTTGCTCGCCGCCCGGGCCTCGACCCAGCCGCCGGCCGAGGACGTCATCCCGCTCTTCGTCGCGCCGCCGGACGTCTGCGCCGCCTGCGGCCGGACCGTGCTGTTCGCGACCATCCCGGTGGTGAGCAGCGAGCGCAGCGACGGCGCGCCCGACGCGCTCGATTATTCGAAGCTCGCCGACAGCGACAAGAATGACCTGCGCGAGCATCTCTCCGAATATCTGAAGGCCCGGCCGCCGACGTCGCTCCCTTATGCCGGGGCGCCGCTCGATCCGAGCGTCAACGCGCTCGCCCAGCAGTATAGCGACGATGGCGACCAGCAGCGCCTCTATGCGATCGCCCTGTTCGTCCAGCAGGTGGTGGTCGAGCTTGGCGGGCTCGGCCAGGGTGCCGCGGCCAGGGGGCTGATGGCCCTGCTCAGGCAGATCGTCCTTCCGCTTCCGAACGGCGGATCGACCAATGCAGCGCGCTTCGCCGCCGACGCCTCGCCGATCCTGCTCGAAGCGCAGCCGAACAATGGCGGGGTGACGATGCCCCTGTCCTGGCCGCGGGTCGACGATGCGATGGGCGAGCGGATCTTCGCCGCCGCGCTCGCCTGCCTGACCGACCAGCATGCCGCGCTCTCGACCTCGCCGGGCAAGTTCGACAATCGCGACGATGTCTATCAGGTGCGCGCCTTCATCCGCGTCCGCGGCCATGACGATTGCCCCGACAGGCTCGTCTGGTCCGAGCCGGCGAGCGAGCCGTTCGGGATCCTTCCCTGGTGGGACGGCGACGCGCCGCCGATCAGGATCCCGCTCCCCGATCTGTCGGAGATCGGCAAGGTCCGGCCGAGCGTCGCCTTCGAGATGCCGGCCAAGCTCGCCAATCTGCTCAAGGGCGATCCGAAGAAGCTGGCGACGGGCGAGGGCAGCACGGACGGGCTCCAGCTCGGCTGGCTGTGCAGCTTCTCGATCCCGATCATCACGCTCTGCGCCTTCATCGTCCTCAACATCTTCCTTGGCCTGTTCGACCTGATCTTCCGCTGGATGATCCTGCTCAAGATCTGCATCCCCATCCCGATGAAGAAGTCGGGCGGATGAGCGGCCCGATCCTCTCCTCCTCGCGCGGCCCCGACATCCGCCCGCCGCTCTGCTGGCCGTTGCTGCCGGTGCCGGACGCGGACGGGCGGCTTCGCTTCCCGGACCTCGAAAGCTCGGTCCGCCAGCGGATCGAGGCGGTGCTCCGCACCAGCCCGGGCGAGCAGCTCATGCGCCCGATGTTCGGCGCCGGCCTCGAGCTGCTCGTCCACCAGCCCAACACGACCGAGGTCCGGGCGCGGACGCAGGAGGCGCTCGCCCAGCATATCGCGCTCTACGAGCCGCGAATCCTGCTCGACAATATCGAGGTGCAGCCCGGCGCGGACATGCGCGAGCTGCTCGTCACAATCGCTTATCGAATCCGCGCAAGCGGCGTCGCCACCGCGCTGACCGCGCGCGTGCCGGTGGGAGGAAATTGATGCCGATCCGTCCGCCAGCTTTGGATGACCGTTCGTTCGACGATCTCGTCGCCGATCTCCTCCGCCGAATCCCGGCCCATACGCCCGAATGGACCGATCCGCGCGAAGGCGATCCGGGGCGCACCCTGATCGAATTGTTCGCCTGGCTCGGCGACACCATCCTCTACCGCGCCAACCTCATCCCCGAGCGCCAGCGGCTCGCCTTCCTGCGCCTGCTCGGCCAGCAGATGCGGCCGGCGACCCCGGCGCGCGGGCTGATCCAGGTGTCGATCGACAATCCGGCGGCGACCGATCCGGTCACCATCCCCGCCCGCTCGGTGATCGCCAAGCCGGTCTGGTTCGAGACCGAGAGTGAGCTGGTCGTCGAGCCGGTCGAGAGCCGCGCTTACATCAAGCGCGTCCCGACCAGCGACGAGGCGGCCCAGCTTCGCAGCCTCCTCCACGACCTCCAGCAGCTTTACGGAGCCTCGTCGAGCAGCGGCTATGTGACGACCCCGGTTTTCGCCAACGGCGCGGCCGAGCCGGCCGGGCGCGATTTCGTCGCCGATTCGATCGATCACAATCTCTGGCTCGCTCTGCTCGCCCCGACGCCCGACACGGCGACCGTCGCCGCCGTCGCGGCGACGCTCGGCGGCGGGCCGTCGAACCGGCGGGTCGCGCTCTCGGTCGGGCTCGTCCCGGCCTTCGATGCGCCGGCGCCGCTCGAGGCGGTGACCGCGCGGGCGCCGATCGCCAACGTCTGGGAGATCTGTACCGGCCGCGGCGCCGGCGACGAATATCTTCCGCTCGAACTGCTGTCCGACGGCACCGGCGGGCTCGCGCGCGGCGGCATCGTCCGCCTGCTCCTGCCCGGAAGCGACGATTTCGGGGTGCCGACCAACGACGCGCTCCAGGATCCCAATGCCGGGGTCGGCGACCGCCCGCCGCGGATCGACGATCCGGTGACTGCGGCGCGGCTCGTCGCCTGGCTCAGGCTTCGGCCGCTTCCGCAGGCGAGCCTGCGCTCGTTCAAGCTGGCCTGGGCCGGGGTCAATGCGGTGTCGATCGAGCAGAGGAAGACGCTCGGGCGCCAGCAGATCGGCCGCGGCACCGGCGCCTCGGGCCAGACACTCTCGCTCGGGACGACCTCGGTCGATCCCGCCACCCTCGTCGTCGACGTCGAGGAGGAGGAAGGGCTGCGCACCTGGCGGCAGGTGCCCGACGTCGGCGCGGCGGCGCGCGGCGACAGCGTTTACAGCCTCGACAGCGAGGCCGGGACGATCGCCTTCGGCGACGGCGTCCGCGGCGCGGTGCCCGCGCTCGGCCGCGCCATCCAGGTCGGCTACATGCGCGCCGGCGGCGGTTCCGACGGCAACCTCCCCGCCGCAGCGATCCGCGCGATCGCCGGCCCGTCGGGCGCGCCGAAGCTCAAGGTCGCGCAGCCGCTCGCAACGTCGGGCGGCGTCGATGCCGAGCGGATCGAGGATGCCGAGGCGCGGATCCCGGCCGCGATCCGCAACGGCGAGCGCGCCGTCACCGCCTCCGACGTCCAGGAGCTTGCTTTGCGAACGCCGGGCCTTGCCATCGGCCGGGTCGAGGTGCTTGCGCGGTTCAAGCCGCAGCAGCGCCGCTTCGACATACCGGGCGTGGTCTCGGTGATGGTGATCCCCGACCGCGCCGGCATCCTGAAGCCGGCGCCGCGCGCCGACCGGCCGATGCTCGAAAGCGTCTATGCCTGGCTCGACCAGAGGCGGCCGCTCGCCACCGAGCTCTACGTCATCGCCCCCGATTATGTGCCGATCGGCGTGTCGGCGGCGGTCGAACTCAGCGATTCGAGCCAACGCGACGCGGTGCTCGACGCCGTCTCCGACGCGATCCGGCTGCACCTCTGGCCGCTTCCCCCGGGCGGCCCCGACGGCAATGGCTGGCCGCTCGGCCGCGCGATCGACGACCGGCTGGTCGAGACGGCGGTGGCGCGCGTCCCCGGAGTCCGCACGGTCGCGCCGGTGCAATTGTTCACGCGGCGGGCGAGCGGCACCGGCGGCTGGATTCCGGTGCCGGAGACCAACGGCCGCCGGACGATCAATATCCAGCCCTGGCAGCTCCCCGAGCTCGCCATGCTCGCGGTCGGGGTCGGCGCCGACGCCGCGTCGAGCCTGCCGCCGGCGGGCGCGGATGATGGCGGCGGCCTCGCCATTCCGGTGGTGCCGGAGCTCTGCTGATGGACGTCAACGGCCTTCCCTTCTGGCAGATGACCGGCCGCGACGCCTTCGGCCTGTCGCCGGGCAGCGTCGCGCCCAATGTCGCCGCCAACCTCCAGTTCAAGGATTCGGCCGGCCACGTCCTCCTCGCCCGCCAGCTCGCAGCGCCGGGCGTGACCGAGGATGAGACGTTCGCCCGGTCGCTCGCCGCAATGCCGTCGCCGCTCGCCGACGGCAAGGGCGGCTTCGCCTGGTGGGATTCGGCCGATACCCAGCTCAAGGCCTCGGGCTTCCTCCCCGGCGCGGTGCAATTGCCGCTGCCGGCCGCCGACCCGCCGGGCACCGCCTTGCCCACCGACTTCGCGCTCGGCGGCGATTCGATCCTCGTCTTCGCCCGCGACGGCGCGGTCGTGATGCAGGATCTGCGCGGACGCTGGCCCGACGCCCAGGCGAAGCGCAGCGGCTTCCACGCCGATCTCGTCGCGCCGCGCGCCGCCGGCGGCGCCTGGGCCTTCGACAAGGCCGGGGGCCGCCTCGCCCGGCTCGCCGGACGGCCGCTCCGCTTCCAGGGCCTGACCGACCCCGACCCGACACGCTTTGCCCTGGTCGATCCCAATCGCGACCCGCCGCGGCTCATCTTCGCGCGCGGGCCGCGGCTTGCCGCGACGTTCAATGCGGTCGCGCTCGCCGCCTCGCCGGGCGGCCGCCTCGCCCTCCTCGCCTGGGTGGCGGGCGACGACGCCGCGGTCTTCACCTTCGAGGAGAGCGGCTTCGTCCTCCGCTTCCGCCTGGCAGGCCTTCGCTTCCCGATCTCGGTCGCCTGGATCGGCGAGGAGCAGGCGGCGGTGCTCGCGACCGACGGCAAGAAGCTTGCGCGGCAGGCCTTCGTCTATCCGATGGACCTCGCCCCCCAGCCCGACGTGCATCTCCTCCCCGACGGCCAGATCCATCCCCTGATCGGCGCCCGGGCCGGCAAGTTCTGCAACAGCCCCGCCGCCCAGCCGCATTATCTGACCGGGGAGCCGCCCACCGCCGTTCAGCCGCTCCGCGCCCTCTCCGGCGCGCGCTACGCTCCCGAAGGGACGGTCCTGGTCGGCCCGATCGATTCGGCGATCCCGGGCTGCGTCTGGCACCGCCTCTATGTCGAGGCCGCGGTGCCGCCGCACGGCAATATCGAGATCGCCGCCTTCGCGACCGACACGAAGGACGTGCCCGCCGCGCCCGGCGCGAAAGGCGCGCCCGACTGGGCGCTGCACCGGATCGGCGCGGCGGCGGTGCCGGACGCGGTGCCCCAGGCCGCCTGGTGCGATTCGCCGTCGGAGGTCGCCTTCGCGCCGCCGATCCTCGACTGCGCACCCCGGCGCGGCGCGGCTGGCCTGTTCACCCTCCTCCTCCAGCAAGGCGGGATCAAGGTACGGCGCCTCGCCGGCCGCTATCTGTGGCTCTCGGTCAGCCTCGCAAGCGACAGCCAGAGCTCGCCCGAGCTTGCCGCGATCCGCGCCTATGCGAACCGCTTCTCCTATCGCGACCGCTATCTCGCGGGTTTCTATCACGAGCCGCTCGGCGGCAGCGACGCGATCGCCGCCGGCGCAGCGACTCCGCACGATTTCATGGAGCGCTTCCTCTGCCTGTTCGAGGGCGCGCTGACCGAGACCGAGGGCCGGGTCGCCAACAGCTGGACGCTGACCGACCCGGCCGCCGCCCCCGACCCCGCTTTGCCCTGGATCGGCCAGTGGATCGGAGTCGCGCCGCAATCGGGCGACACGCCGGCGCGGCTTCGCCAGGCTTTGCTCGCGGCGCCTTATACGGCAGCGCTCAACGGCACGCTCGGCGGCCTCGCCGCCGCTCTCGAGCTTGCGACCGGCGGCCTGTTCGTCACCGGCGGAACGCTCGAGCCCGGCCATGCGCCGCCCCAGCCCGGAACCCCCGCCCTCGCCCGGCTCGGCGACGTCTCGCTTCGCGCGCTCGCGCTCGGCGGCGACACGTCGGGGGCGCTTGCCCTGCTCGCCGGCGGCGCGGTGACGAAAGGCGACATCGTCATCGTCGAAGGCTTCCGCCTCCGCCGCACCTTCGCGACCATCCTCGGCGCCGATTTGTCCGACGAGAACGACCCGCTCACCCTCGGCCTCTCCGCCTCGGGCAACAGCTTCGTCGGCGACACATTGATCCTCGGCGACGAGGCGCGCGACGAATTGCTTGCCCTGTTCCCGCCCGGCATCGACCGCGGCACCGCCGACGATGCGGCGGTGACGCGCTTCTACGCGAAGCTCGCCCACAGCGTGCTCATCCTCGTCCGCGGCGTCGACGATGCGTCGGAGATGCAGCGCCTCCAGGACGTGGTCGACGAAGCGGTGCCCGCCCATGTCGAGCCGCACGTCCTCCAGGCCAGGGACCCGCTCATCGTCGGCGCCTCGGCCCTGGTCGGGGTCGATTCCTGGCTGGGGACGGCGGCGCCGGTGCGGCCGGCGCGGCTCGACCGGACGATCGTCGGCCGCGGCGACCTGGTCATGGGCTCGGGCGGGCTCGATCCGCGCGCCGACGGGCCGGCCGAGACGCCGCCGACCGCCAATGCCGAGGGGCCGCCCGAAGTGTGGAGCGGCACCGGCTTCACGCTTACCGCAATGCGCTCCGCCGCCGCCCAGGGCCGGCGGATCGAGCGCTACATCTGGACCTTCGAGTAGGAGCGAGAGGAATGGCTGAGTTCAAGGTCAACGTGCCGGTGGTCCTGACCGACCCGACCGTCACCGTCGACTTTGACGCGGCCGATCCGCTGCCGCTCGGCAAGCGCACCGTCCGCCTCGTCGTGGTCGACGATGCCGGCAACATGTCCGAGCCGGCCTTCCTCTCAATCCTCATCGTCGACATCGACAAGCCGACGGCATTGCTCGAAACGGTCGATGCCGCCGGCAATGCGATCCCCGCGACCATCCCCTTCGGCCAGCCTTTCCGGCTCTCCGCCCAGGGATCCAGGGACAATCCTCCCGGCAAGGTTGCCGAATATCGTTTCACCCTTCTCGGGGGGCCGTGACGATGGCGGTGCTGACCCCCGGGCAGGCCTTATCCAGCAAGGACCCGATCCTGCTGGTCGAGAATGCGCTGAGCCCCGGCCAGTACAGGTTCCAGCTCGTCGTCGTCGACGATTCGAGCAACGAGAGCGCGCCGGCCCAGCTCGTCGTCACCATCGCGGCCCCGCCGGCGCCGCCCGCACCGCCACCGCCGCCACCGCCGCCTCCCAAGCCGCCGGCACCGCCGCCTCCACCGCCCGCGCCGCCTCCGCCCGCGCCGCCGGCGCCCCCGCCTCCTGCACCACCGCCTCCCAAGCCGCCGGCACCACCTCCGCCGCCGCCCGCGCCACCTCCGCCCGCGCCCCCGCCTCCTGCGCCTCCGCCACCGCCGCCTCCACCGCCGGCGCCCCCGCCTCCTGCACCACCGCCTCCCAAGCCGCCGGCACCACCTCCGCCGCCG
>DASUHH010000025.1:0-45903 GCA_036273615.1 Allosphingosinicella sp.
GGGCTTTCACCTCTAACTTACAAAGCCGCCTACGTGCGCTTTACGCCCAGTAATTCCGAACAACGCTAGCCCCCTCCGTATTACCGCGGCTGCTGGCACGGAGTTAGCCGGGGCTTATTCTCCCGGTACTGTCATTATCATCCCGGGTAAAAGAGCTTTACAACCCTAAGGCCTTCATCACTCACGCGGCATTGCTGGATCAGGCTTGCGCCCATTGTCCAATATTCCCCACTGCTGCCTCCCGTAGGAGTCTGGGCCGTGTCTCAGTCCCAGTGTGGCTGATCATCCTCTCAGACCAGCTAAGGATCGTCGCCTTGGTGAGCCTTTACCTCACCAACAAGCTAATCCTACGCGGGCTCATCCTTAGGCGATAAATCTTTGGACCGGAGTCATTATGCGGTATTAGCTCAAGTTTCCCTGAGTTATTCCGAACCTAAGGGCAGATTCCCACGCGTTACGCACCCGTGCGCCACTAGACCCGAAGGTCTCGTTCGACTTGCATGTGTTAGGCATGCCGCCAGCGTTCGTTCTGAGCCAGAATCAAACTCTCAAGTTGATGTACGACAACCGCTCCGAAGGAAAATTCGAAGCGGAAGCCGGCATCTCTGGGAGCCGTTCCTGCACTTCACATATACTGTGGATATGTAACGAGACATGTAGGGCCTCCCATCAAAGTAGTACTTTGATGGGTACCCATGGAACGGCTTGATTTTACCGATCCTGCGACACCCAGAGGTTGTCGCCGACCGGGGCCGCCGCCCACATGTCCCTTCATCTAAACCGACAATGTCAAAGAGCCGACGCGTCTTCTCCCCCCTTATGATCGGGGCAATCGGGTTACCGATTGAGAAGACGCAAACGGGGTTGGGCAAGCCGTGCCCCGCCGGTGGAGGGCCATATATGGGCGGGAAATCCGCCCGTCAATGGCTTTTTTCAGCGATTTTCCGCCGCTTCCGCCGCCGATCGCGGGCGATGACGGCGCGGACGGCGCCTGAAGGGAGGCGGCCCGAAGGCCGTCCCCGTCCGGACCGAGATAGGCGGCCGCGGCCGGCCTTCAAGGCCCGGGAGAGCGATTTTCAAGGAATGCCAGCAAGTTGACGGCGCCCGGGAGCGCGCCTTGCCCACCGACGGGGGATCGTCCGATTCCCTTTGCGACGGGCTCGTTGCAGCCCCTTCCTAAGGACCGAATTAACCCTCGCGCCCTATGAAGCCGTCGTGAAGGACGGACCGGCAGGCGTGACGGCGGCGGACAAGATCGAAGCGGCGGAAGAGATCGGCCTCACCCATCGGGTGCGGGGCGCCGTCCTCTGGCGCTCGGGCAGCCAGATCGCCGCGCAGCTCGTCACCTGGGCGGCGACCTTCGTCGTCATCCGCCTCCTCAACCCGTCCGATTACGGCCTGTTCGCGATGACCCAGGTCGTTCTCATGTTCCTCAACCTGATGAACGGCTACGGCTTCGCCAATGCGCTCGTGCGCAGCGAGACGGTGACTGCGCTCGAGATCCGGCAGATGTTCGGGATGCTGATCCTGCTGAACGCCGGCCTCGCCGCGGCCCAGCTCCTGCTGGCGCCGCTCGCCGCTTTCTATTTCCGCCAGCCCGAGGTCGCGACCCTGCTCCGGGTCCAGGCCCTGCTCTACGTCGCGACTCCGTTCATCGCTCTGCCCCAGGCATTGCTCAGCCGCCGGATCGACTTTCGCGCCCAGGCCCTCGTCGCGCTGGTCGCGGCCCTGCTCAGCGCCGCCACCGCCCTTTCCTGCGCGGCCGCCGGCTGGGGCGTCTGGACCCTCGTCGCCGCGCCTTTGGTGCTGTTCTGGGCCAATGGCGTCGGCCTCACCGCCGTCGCCCGCTCTTTGGTCTGGCCGAGCTTCCGCTTCAAGGGCGCCGGGCACCATATCCGCTACGGCGGGGCGATGGTGGCGATCCAGTGCTTCTGGTTCGTGCAGAGCCAGTCGGACGTGTTCATAGCCGGGCGGATCGTGGCGCCGCACGCGCTCGGCCTCTATACCATCTCACTGTTCCTGACCCAGATCCTCGCCGGCAAGTTCATCCCGCCGATCAACGAAGTCTCCTTCGCCGCTTATGCGAAGATCCAGGACCGCAAGGACGCCCTCGCCGCCGCCTTCCTGAAGACGGTGCGGCTCGTCATGCTGATCGCTTTGCCTTTCTATTTCGGGCTTGCGATCGCCGCCGAGCCGGTGGTGCTGACGGTTCTCGGCGAGAAATATGCGGAGACGGTGCCGCTGGTCCGCACGCTTGCATTGGCGATGCCCTTCCTCGCGCTCCAGATCCTGTTCGCCCCGGCGACCAACGCGCTCGGCCGCCCGCGCGCGGCCCTGCGGGTCTCCATCGCCGGCGCCGCGATCATGCCGGTCGCCTTCCTCATCGGAAGCCGATTCGGGACGATCGGTCTCGCCCGTGCCTGGATGTTCGGCTTTCCATTGCTTACCTTGACGACCGCCGTCCTATCGCTGCCGGTGATCGGCGCCAGGCCCGCCGCCCTCGCCCGCGCCATCGCCCCCGGCCTCCTCGCAAGCGCCGCCATGGCGGCTTCGGTGGCGGCGCTCGATTCGCTGCTGCCGCTCATGCCGGTGCAGGCGCGCCTCATCATCCTCGCCGGCTCGGGTGTCACACTCTATGCGGGCCTGCTCTTCGCTTTCGCGCGCCCGCTCGTCGAGGAAGTGCTGGGCCTGGCATTGGGACGGCCGCCGGTGCCGGCGCGCGCCTGACACGCCCTCAAGAGCGGCCGGACCATTCGTCCGTCCACTGCCTGCCGTCGTCGCAAGCGAAATGTTCGGCCACAAGGCCCGTTGGCGGGGCATAAGGCGGAAGGCGTCCTTCCGCGAGCCGACGATATCGATAGCTGATCTCGCAGCGCGCTCCCGCCGCCGGGAGCGTCTGGCCTTCACCTCCATAAAGGATGAAATAGGCGCGCGGCGCGCGCGTCGACAGGCTCATCCCCCTGACCCTTGCATAGACGGCAAAGAATCCCGAGCCGATCACCGGGTCGGCGACGTCGCGGACGACGATCCTGTCCGTCTGCGGCGGCCCCGGCGGCTCCGGCGAATCGGCCCCCGCGCACCCGATCAGGAGAGCCGCCGCGATCGCGATCCTCGCCAGGCCGCTTCCCATCCGCTCAGGCGCTCTGGATGTAGCTGCGCATCGCCTCCGCTTCGTCCTCGATCCGGCGGATGCGGTGGGCGACGAGGTCGCCGATCGAGACGATGCCGGTGAGGCGTCCGTTCTCGACCACGGGGAGGTGGCGGATGCGCCGCCGCGTCATCTGCGACAAGGCGACCAGGGCCGGCATGCCCGGTTCGGCGGTGATTGCCGGCGCGGTCATCACCTTGCGCACCGGCCAGTCGAGGATCGCCGCTCCATCGCCGTGGAGGCGATAGACGACGTCGCGCTCCGAGAAGATTCCGGCGACGCCCTCGCCGTCGGTGACCGGCACCGCGCCGATCCGCCGCTCGGCGAGCAGGGCGACAGCCTCGCGCACGGTCGCGTCGGCGGAGATGCTGACGACCTCGCGCCCCTTCTGCTCGAGGATCGTGGCGATGGTCATGGCCGGCTCCTCTTTTTTCCCGACTCGAGGCTTGAATGATCCCATGGCGGCGGCCCAAATGGAAGCCATGCCCCGGCCCGACCCGATCCCCGCCCGGCGCGACCCGCGCCAGCTCGAACGCCAGCACCGCGCCTGGCTCCGCTACAAGAAGATGATGCGCTGGATGGCCCTCGCCTCGGTGCTCGCGGTGATCGCCGCGCTTGCCTATCTGAAGGCGACCGGAACGCCGATGCCGCTCCACCTGGTGATCGCGACGAGCCTCGGCGTCGGCCTCACCGTCCTGCTCGGCACCGCCCTGATGGGCCTCGTCTTCCTCAGCGATACGGGCGGCCATGACGAAGCGGCCTCGGGACGGGTCGACAAAGCGGCCTCCGGCCGGGGGGACCGGCCGTGACCGAGGCTATGGGCGAGCCGATCCTGCGGGTGGTGCCGCGGCCCGGCGACATCAACGCCAACGGCCACATCTTCGGCGGCTGGGTGCTGAGCCAGATGGACATCGCCGCCGGAATCGTCGCCGCCCGCGAGGCGCAGGGACCGGTCGCGACGGTAGCGATCGAGGCGATGGAGTTCATCGCCCCGGTCCTGCTCCAGGACATCGTCTCCGTATACGCGCGGATCGAGCGGATCGGCCGCACCTCGATCGCGATCCGGATCGAGGTGATCGCCAGCCGCGACCGCGGCGCGCGCCAGGAGAAGGTGACCGAGGGCCTCTTCACCTTCGTCGCCCTCGACCAGAATCACCGGCCGCGGCCGGTCAAGCGCCCCTGAACCGGCCGGTCACTGGGTCGTATAGGCGCCCTGATACCAGGGCCTGCCCGGATCCCAGCACCATTCGACGGTCTTGTCCTGGAAGGTGCAATAGACGCGGATCGACGTTCCGCCCTGGCCCTGCCAGGCGGTCGCCGAGACCTGCGATCCGGCCTGGTTGAACCCGCCGTTCGTCCAGGACTTGCCGTCCCAGCAACGCTCGATGACCTTGTAGCCGTCGGTGGAATAGACCCGGATATGGACGGTGCCGCCGCTGTCGAGCCAGCTGACCGAAGCCGTGCCGATCGGATAGGATGGATTGTCCGCCATGATTCCCCCCTCTCATTGCGCCGACTCGGCGTGCGAGGCGCGCAATTTGGAAGGGTTCGGTCTTTCGGCCGAATCTTGCAAGCAAATGCTTGCGCGGCTGCGGGCGGCGCGGACGCTTCTAAGGCTTGAATCGATAGACGATGCGGCCGTGCGCCGGCACCATCGCCGCCCAGACAAGCCGGCCATTTCTGCGGATCAGGCCCTTCCCCCTCGCCGGTCCCGCAAACCGCGCCTCGTAGTAGATCGGCCGGTCGCGGTCGCTGGTCACGATCAGCTCACCGGAAACGCCCTGGGGCGTGCGCCGGGTCACGGCCATATGGGTCTTGATACCGGACGCGGAGCCGATCGTCACCTCCGCCTCCTCGTCCACCGCTTTGTCCTCGATCGCGCCGGAGCCGAGCAGCAGCGGCCGCTCGCCGCCGCCCGCGAACAGCATCATCGTCCCGCCCGGCAGCGGCAGGCCGAGACCGTCAGAGGCGCGGTTGCGCATCCGAAGCACCCGCGACGCCGGCAGCCATCCGCCCGCGCCAAGGACATCGCTTCGATAGACGAGCCGAACCTTGACGTTCCCGCGATGGAGCATCGCCACCTGCTTCTCGCTGTTCGCGGCGACGGTGACCGGCTCCGGAATCCGATAGAGCTTGAGATCGCCCAGATTCTCCTGCTGCGCCTGCATCGCTGGAGGCAGCGGGGCCGCCATTGCGACTCCGGGCAGCCGACGCAAGCTTTCATGGATGTTTCGGTCGGGCAGAAAGCCGATGTCCTCAGCCTCGATCGCGTCGATCGGCGCGGCGGTGGTGTCGGACGGCCAGCAACGCAGCTGAAGCGGCTTCGTGAACTCATGATAGGGGCGATCATAGTCGCTGCGGTTCGGATGGCCCGCGATCGTCTGGGTATCGGCGTGGACGAAGCTGGTCTCGTCGGAATTGGCGAGCGTCACCCAGGCGAACAGGTCGAGCCGGTCCTCCGACGGCGAAAGCGTCGCGACATAATTCGCCTGCCAATCGAAATCCCAGGAGAGATAGGAGAGGGTGACGTCCGCCTCGACCGGGACGGCGGTGCGCGTCCGCACCGACAAAGTGGGCTTGGCGGAGAGACCTTCCGGCACGCGGTCGTAGAGAATCGTCTCGTTGAGGCCGGTGCAGCGGAGCGCCTCGAATCCGTCCGCCGTCTGCAGCACGACCGCGCCGTCGGGGCCGGAGCGGACGATCGCATCCTCCTCGACGACGCGGCCGCTCTTCTTCCATGTGCGGCGGAGATGGACGCGGCGGCCGAGCGACCGGTCGAGCAGGTTTCCGGGCGACAGCAATTCCGCGTCGAGATTCTTCTCGACCACGCCGTTCGGCAGGCCGGAGACGATCGCGCTTTGCGGCAGGATGCCCCCGGCGACTCCTTCGAAGCGCAGGCTGGATTCGCCCGCCGGCAGGCGGACGTGGCGGGTTTCGCTGATCAACGCATAGCCGTTGAGCCAGCCGAGATTCATCTTGCGGTCGGCGCTGCGGAACGGGTCGCGATAGATGGTGACGGAGACCTTGTCCGGCCCGGACGAGGTCACGACCTGCTGCGCGCCCGCCGCCGTCCCCGTGAGCGAGATGGCGAGCGCGAGCGCCACCGCGAAGGCGCGCCGCCAGGCCAAGTCAGTAGCGCGTCTCGAAGGTGGCGTTGACGACGACCCGGCCGTTGGCGGGCACCGTCACATGATAGAGCCGCTCGTCGAGAGACTTCCGCTCGCCCGGCACCGTCTCGTCGAGCGCGCGGGTATCGTGGAAGCCGCGATCGAGCCCCGCCTGGACCAGGTCGACGACGACCGGCGCCGGCCGCGCGTTCGTCAGGGTATAGGCCATGGTGGTGCGATAGTAAGTGACGTTGCGGTCGACCTGGACGGTTTCGCTGCCGCTGCCGCTGATCCGGTAACGGGCCGTCCGCTCCCATTCGTCGCTGTCGATCTTCTCCCGCTTCACCACCTCCGGCCGCACCTTGACGTCGAAGGCGGCGCCGGTGCGGATGGCGATGTTCGAGCCCATCGGCGTGTGCGGGATCGGCCCTTCGCCGACGAATTGCGGCGCGCCGCGCGCATCCTTCACATAGATGCGGACGGTGCCGGCGGGGAGCTGGTCGCCGAGTCCGCCGCCGCGGCCGTTCGAGAATTTGACCACCGTATCGGCGCTCGCCGCTTCATCGGCGGTCTGCAGCCAGTTGACCCGATATTCATAGGCCTTGGTCGCCGTGGCGCCGCGAGCGTCGAGGAAGCTCACCTGCTTGGTCTGGTTGTTGGCGATCGTCGTCCGCTCGGCCAGCGGATAGAGGTAGAAATCGCCGACCCGCTCCCGGCCGGAGCTTTCGGTGCCGGCCGCGCGGATCGCCGGGCCGCTATTGTCATCATCGTCGTCGTCGTCGGCATTGTTATTGCGCCGGTTGTTGAAACTGGTGCCGACGGCACCGGCGACGAGCAGGGTATCGGCATTGACGAAGGTGGTGCCCGTCGTGTTGGTGAGCGTCACCCAACCCTGGACGTCTATCTTGCCCGCGGCCTCGTCGAACAGGGCGACATAATCCGCCTTCCAACCGAGCCCCGGCGTCAGATAGCTCAGGGTCAGCGGCCGGGTTCCCGCCGTGACGCTGTCGATCGTCACGGACAGGGTCGGGCGGGGCCGCAGATTCTCGGGCACGCGGTCGAACACGACGCGCACCGGCAGGTCGTCGTCGCGCAGCACCTCGATATGGTCGCCGATCTGCAGCACGGTGCCGCCGTTCACGGCCAGCACCTTCGCCTGCTCGCGCGTCTCCTGCCCGGTCGCCGGATTGGTCCGGACGAGCGTGATCGTCTCGCCGACCGCCTTTTGCATCAGCGCGCTTGGCGAGAGCAGGTCGAAGTCGAAATTCTGCTCGACGATCGAGATTCCGGGGCCGGAGAGCGTCACCGTCTCGGGACGGATCTGGGCCGAGACGTCGGGAAATTCCTGTCGCGAGCGCTGCGCGGGAATCGCGAGCGTGCGCCGGTCCTGCACCAGAGCGAGATTGCTGTAGATGGTGACGGAAACGTCGCCCTGCGCCGACTGGCCCGAAGGCAGGATCGCGGCTGGCGGCTGGGCGAAGGCCGACGTCGCGGCGAGGGCGGAAAGCAGGACGAGCTGGCGCATCGACGGTCCCCCCTTTTTGGACCGGCGCCAAGGATGTTACATTATCACCTGCGCGTCAAGCCGCGCCGGGGCAAAGGCGGCCGCCCAAGGGCAGCCGCCTTTCATCTCGCTCCTATTGGGCCGTCAGGCCGCCGGCGCGATGTCGGTCTCGCCCTCGTCGGTGCGGGGACGGCGGGTGCGGCGGCGCGGCGCCTTCGGCTCGGCATCCGTTTCGACGACGGAGATTGCGGGCGGAAGCACGTCGAGCGCGATTCGCTCGCTCTCGGGCTCGGCCGCGCCATTGCCCTCGTGGCGATCGTCGCGGGGACGGCGCTCCTGGCGATAGTCGCCGTTGCGCTCGGCGCGATAGTCGCGGCGCGGACGGTCGGGGCGCTCGCCGCGATCGTTCCGGTCGCGGTCGTTCCGCTCGCGGTCGCCCCGTCCGTCGCGCTCGGCACGGTAGGGACGATCCTCGCGGTCGCCGCGATACGGACGGTCCTCGCGCTCGCCGCGGAACGGCCGCTCCTCGCGCTCCTCCGCCCCGTCGCGCTCGTCGCCTTCCTCGCCATCGCCGGCGGCGTTCGCCGCCTCGTCCTGATCCTCATCCTCTTCGGAATAATAATCGTCGCGCTGGCGGCGCTGCTCCTCGAAGCGGGCGCGGTTCTCGTTGAGCACGCGGTAATAATGCTCCGCGAACTGGAGGAAATATTCGGACTGGACGCGGTCGCCCTGGAGTTGCGCGTCGCGCGCGAGCGACTTGTATTTCTCAAGCAGCTGGGCGGCGTTGCCGCGCGAGCGATTGTCCTGCCGGTTGCCCGGATTCGGCCCCTGGTTCGGCGAGCGGGGCCCGCCGCCGCGGCCGCGCCTGCGGCCGCCCTGACGATTGTTGATCAAATGTAAGTCCTCGTCCTCGTGGTCCTGTTCAGCCACTGTGACGGCCGGGCCCCTCCCGGCCGCATTTCTGCACGAGCCCAAAGGCAGGCGACCGCTTCGCGGCCTCCGCCACCTCACGCCGCGACAATCCGAAGACGTCTAGCAATCGGGGGTCGGCGACGGGTGGCCTCACGCAGTCTTCGCTGTGAAGAGCCCCCGTCCCTGATCCCCTATGTAGCTATGGCCGCAACGATTTCCAAGCGGAAAGATGGTGACCTGGATTAATGGCGCCGTCGCGACGGATCGGCGGCAAAGCCGTGACGCTCCAGAACGAGGCACCGGACCCGCCCGGCAAGGTCGCGCCGCGGCGAGACCTTCATGCCGCGAGAGGCGAACAGGGAGGAGACGGCCTCCTCCTGCCCGACGCCGATTTCGACGCAGGCGATCCCGCCCGCGCCCAGCAGAGGCGGAGCGGCCGCGGCGAGCCTGTGATAATCGGAAAGGCCGTCCGCCCCGGCGAACAGGGCCTCGCGCGGCTCCCATTCCATGACGTCGCGCGGTAATGTTTCGCCGTCCGCGACATAAGGCGGGTTGCACAGGATGAGGTCGAACCGCCCGTCCAGCCCCTCCGCCCAGTCGCCGAGCCGGAATTCGGCCCGCCCGCCAAGGCCGAGCCGCTCCGCGTTGCGGCGGGCATAGGCCAAAGCCGCCACGGACGCATCGATGCCGAGCCCCCGCGCCTCGGGCCATTGGTCGAGCGCGGCGAGGAGAAGGGTGCCCGGCCCGGTGCCGAGATCGAGAATAGCCGCCGGCCCCGCCGCTCCGAAATACGCGACCGCCGCCTCGATCAGCGTCTCGCTGTCCGGCCGCGGCACGAGCACGCCCGGCCCGACCTCCAGCTCGATCGTCCAGAAGGCGCGCCGGCCGACGATATAGGCGACCGGCTCCCCCGCCGCGCGCCGGGCGACGAGCGCCTCGAACGAAGCGGGCGCGTCATCGTCCAGGTGCGAAAGCAGAAATTGCTCGCGCGAGATGCCGAGCGCGTGTGCCATCAGCAGCTCCGCGTCGAGGCGCGGCGTGTCGGAGCCGGCCGCCAGCCGCCCGGCCGCCGCCTTCAGCGCCTCACGCGCCTTCATCCAGATTCGCCAGCCGTTCCGCCTCATCCTCGGCGATGAGGGCGGAAACGATCTCGTCGAGGCCCGGCCCTTCCAATATCTCCTCGAGCCGATGGAGGGTGAGGTTGATCCGGTGATCGGTCACCCGGCCCTGGGGGAAATTGTAGGTGCGGATGCGCTCGGAGCGGTCGCCGGATCCCACCATCGACTTGCGCGCGCCGGCCCGTTCGGAGGCGATCCGCTCGCGCTCCAGCTCGTAGAGGCGGGTCCGAAGCACCTTCAGCGCCTTGGCCTTGTTCTTGTGCTGCGATTTCTCGTCCTGCTGGATGACGACGAGCCCGGTCGGAAGGTGGGTGATCCTGACCGCGCTGTCGGTCGTGTTGACCGACTGCCCGCCCGGCCCCGACGAGCGATAGACGTCGATCCTCAAATCCTTCTCGTCGATATGGACGTCGACATCCTCGGGCTCGGGAAGCACCGCCACCGTCGCCGCCGACGTATGGATGCGCCCGCCGCTCTCGGTCACCGGCACGCGCTGGACTCGGTGGACGCCGCTCTCGAACTTCAGCCGCGCGAACACGCCCGGCCCGGTCACCGAGGCCACCACCTCCTTGTAGCCGCCAAGCTCGGCCGGGCTCGCCGAGATCAATTCCACCCGCCAGCCTTTGCCCTCGGCATAACGCTGGTACATGCGGAACAGGTCGCCGGCGAACAGGGCCGCCTCGTCGCCGCCGGTGCCGGCGCGGATTTCGAGCATGGCCGGCCGCTCGTCGGCGGCGTCGCGCGGCAGCAGCCGCAGCGCCAGCGCCCGTTCCGCCTCGGGCAGTCTGCGCTCCATCTCTCCGATCTCGTCCGCCGCCATGTCGCGCATCTCGGGATCGGCGAGCATCTCCCGAAGCTGCTCCAGCTCGGCGCGGAGTTGCCGCACCTCGGCCGCGGCGGCGGCGACCGGCTCGATCTCGGCATAATCCTTGGACAGGCGCACGAAGGCGTCCGCCGTGAGATCGGGCGACGCCATCGCACTCTGATATTCGTCCCGCCGCGCCTCGATCGCGGCGATCCGTTCGTCGGAAATGCGGGTCATCGCGCCCGCACCGCCTCCGCGAGCGAATCCATCGCGACGGCGCGCTGCTCGCCGCTCGCCAGATCCTTGACCGCCGCCTGGCCGCGCGCAAGCTCGTCCTCGCCGAGGATGATCGCATAGCGGGCACCGCTCGCATCGGCCTTCTGCATCCGCCTCTTCATGTTGCCGCGATAGGCCATCTCGCAGGCGATCCCGACGCGGCGCAGGTTCGCGGCGATTCCGATCGCCGCTTCCTCGGCCGCACGCCCGAGCGGCACCAGGGCGACATCGATCCGCGTCGCCTGGGGCTCGGCGATCAGCATCGACAGCCGCTCGATCCCCGCCGCCCAGCCGACCGCCGGGGTCGGCGGGCCGCCGAGGCTCTCGATCAGCCCGTCATAGCGGCCGCCCGCGATCACCGCGCTCTGCGCGCCGAGATCCTCGGTCACGAACTCGAAGGCGGTGTGGCGGTAATAATCGAGCCCGCGCACCAGCCGCGGGTCGCGCGTCCAGCGGACGCCTGCGGCGTCGAGCCCCGCCGTTACCTTCGCGAAATAATCGGCGGCTTCGGGCGTCAGATGGTCGTCGACCGCGGGCGCGGCGTCGACGATCGGCCAATCCTGATGCTCCTTGCTGTCGAGGATGCGCAGCGGATTCTTCTCGAGCCGCTCCCGGCTTTCCTCCGACAGCGAGTCGCGATGGGCGCGGAAATGGGTGACGAGCGCCGCCCGCCAGGCCTCGCGAGTCGCCGGATCGCCCAATGTGTTGAGCTTGAGCGTCACCCGCTTGCTGATGCCGAGCTCGGCGAGCAACTGGTCGCCCAGCGCGATGATCTCGACGTCCGCCGCCGGCTCGCCGGCGCCGATAATCTCCGCGTCGAGCTGGTGGAACTGGCGGTAGCGCCCCTTTTGCGGCCGTTCGTAGCGAAAGGCCGGGCCGTGGGTCGCGATCTTGACCGGCGCGTGCTGCTGCCAGCCTTCGGACAGGTAGGCGCGGCAGATGCCGGCGGTGAATTCGGGCCGCAGGGTGAGGCTCTCGCCGCCGCGATCCTCGAAGCTGTACATCTCCTTGGAGACGATGTCGGTCGTCTCTCCGATCGAGCGGGCGAAGACCATCGTCGCCTCGAACACCGGCATCTCGACGCGGCGGAAGCCGTAGAGGCGGCGCACACGGTCGAACGCCGCCACGACGATCTGGAAGCGGTCGGCCGCTTCGCCCCAGATGTCCTGGGTTCCCCTGATCTTTTGTGGGCCCTTGCTCATCGGCGCGCCCTTAGCATGCTTTCGGGAGAGGGAAAGCGGCGCTCAAAGGCCGCCCGTCTGGACAGGAGGCCGGGCGTTGTTCCATGGCGCGGCATCATCCCGCTTTCGGAGACTCGGCCGCCATGCGTTTCGCCCTGCTCGCTTTTCTCCTTCTTTCCTCGACCGCCGCCACCGCGCAACTCCCCGCCAATTTCACCAAGGCGACGCCCGCTCCCCGGATCGACCGGATCCCGCCGGCGCGCGATGTCCCCTATCCCGGCACGATCCAGCTGACCGTCGACGCGACCGACACGATCCGCCGAATCTTCCGAATCCACGAGCATGTCCCGGTCGCCCAGGCCGGCGATCTCGTCCTTCTCTATCCCAAATGGCTCCCCGGCAACCATTCGCCGAGCGGCCAGATCAACAAGGTGGCGGGACTGGTCGTCACCGCGAACGGGCGCCGCCTGACCTGGGTCCGCGATCCGCTCGACGTCTACGGCTTCCACATCGACGTGCCCGCCGGAGTCCATGCGATCGACGTCGATTTCGACTATGTCTCGCCCACCGGCGACAATCAGGGCCGGGTCGTGATGACGCCCGAGCTTGCGAGCATCGAATGGATCGCCAATTCGATGTACCCGGCCGGCTATTATGTCCGCGACATCCCGATCCAGGCGACGGTCAAGGTGCCGCGCGGCTGGCATGTGGCGACGGCGCTCCGTCCGGAGCGCGGCGGCGACACCTCGACCATCACCTATCCGGTGACGACCTACGAGATATTGATGGATTCGCCAGCCATTGCCGGAGCCCATTACCGGCGCATCCCGCTCAGCGACGACGTCTCGCTCGACGTCATCGCCGACACCGAGGCCGAGCTCGCCGCGACCCCCGAGCAGATCGCGCTCCACCGCAACCTCGTCGCCCAGGCGGTGAAGAATTTCGGCGCCCAGCATTACGACCATTATGATTTCCTCTTCACCATCTCCGACATGCTGGGCGGCGAGGGGCTGGAGCATCACCGAAGCTCAGAGGACGGGGTCAAGACCGGCTATTTCACCGACTTCAAGCATGCGCAGGGCGACCGCAATCTGCTGCCGCACGAATATACGCATAGCTGGAACGGCAAGTACCGCCGGCCCAAGGATCTGTGGACGGTCGATTACCGCATGCCGATGGAGGACAGCCTCCTCTGGGTCTATGAGGGACAGACGCAGTTCTGGGGCTATGTGCTCGACGCGCGCTCGGGCCTGATGTCGAAGCAGGAATCGCTCGACGCGCTCGCCGCCATCGCCGCCGCCTACGACGCGACCCCCGGCCGCACCTGGCGGCCCTTGAGCGACACGACCAACGATCCGATCATCGCCCAGCGCGCGCCGCAGCCCTGGCGGAGCTGGCAGCGCTCGGAGGATTATTACAATGAGGGCCTGCTGATCTGGATCGACGTCGACCGGATCATCCGCGAGCAGTCCGGCGGCAAGCGCTCGATCAACGATTTCGCCAGAGCCTTTTTCGGGGTCAACGATCGCGATTATGGCGAGCTCACCTACACGTTCGACGACATCGTCGCGACCCTGAACAGGGTGCAGCCTTATGACTGGCGGAATTACCTGACCCGCCGGCTCGACGCCTATACCGAGCATGCGCCGCTCGAGGGGATCGAGAAAGGCGGCTACCGCCTGATCTATACCGACAAGCCGACCGACTGGTTCAAGGACGGCGAGATGAAGCGCAAGATGGTCGACCTTTCCTATTCCGGCGGCTTCACCGTCGCGAACCGGGAAGGCCGCATCACCGGCGTGATCTGGGACAGCCCGGCCTTCAACGCCGGCCTCACCGTCGGCTCCCAGATCATCGGCGTCGACGGCCGTACCTTCGATCCCGACCGGCTGCGCGATGCGGTCAAGGCGGCGAAGGGGACGAACGAGCCGATCCACCTGCTCGTCCAGGCGGGCGAATCGATCCGGCAGGTCGATCTCGACTGGCATGGCGGCCTTCGCTACCCGCGCCTCGAGGAGACCGGGGGCGGCCACGGCACGCTCGACGCTTTGCTGACGCCGCTCCCCTGACGCGCCGCGGATGAATCTCCCGCGCGGGCTGTGCGGCCTCGCCGCCCTGGCGATGGCGGCGTCGGCCGCCTCCGGCGCCGGGGCCGGGACGCCGGCCATCGTCGTCGACCAGTTCGGCTATCTGCCGGACCAGCCGAAGGTGGCGGTGCTTCGCGAGCCGGTCAAAGGCTTCGACGCCGGCCAACGTTACAGCCCGGGCGGAACGATCGAGCTGGTCGATCTCGCGACCGGCAAACCGGTCCTGACCGGCGCGGCGACGGCCTGGAACCAGGGCGCGGTCGATCCCTCCTCCGGTGACCGCGCCTGGTGGTTCGATTTCAGCAAAATCGTCCGCCCCGGCCGCTACCGGGTGGTCGATCCCGCCAACAACGTCCGTTCGGCGCCCTTTTCGATCGGCGAGCGCGTCTATCGGCAAGTGCTCGTCCAGGCGGTGCGGATGCTCTTCTACCAGCGCGCCGGCTTTCCCAAGGAAGCGCGCTTCGCCGGCGCCCGATGGGCGGATGGGCCGAGCCACCAGGGCCCGCTCCAGGACCGCCATGCCCGCCTCTACAGCGCCCCCGGCGACGCCGCGACCGAGCGCGATCTCCATGGCGGCTGGTTCGATGCCGGCGACTTCAACCGCTACACCTCGTGGGCGGCGCAGAATATCGTCGTCCTGCTCGACGCCTATCGCGAGCGGCCCGCTATCTGGACCGACGACACCAACATCCCCGAATCGGGCGACGGCATCCCGGACCTGCTCAACGAGGTCGATTGGGAGCTGGGCTGGCTCGAGCGGATGCAGCTTCCCGACGGTTCGCTGCTGTTCGAGACCGCGTCGGACACTGGCAGCCCGCCCTCCTCCGCCAAAGGCCAGAGCCTCTACGGGCCGCCCAACAGCCACGCGACCAGCGCCGGCGCCGCGGCCTATGCGGTCGCGGCCCTCGTCTATCGCACCATTCCGGCCTGGCGCGGCCGCGCGGCGGGCCTGACCGAGCGCGCCGAGCGGGCCTGGGCCTGGGTCTCGGCCCATCCGCGCGTGACCTTCACCGACGCCAGCGCGGACCATGGCAGGGTGCGGCTCGCCGCCGACGCGATCGAGACCGACGATGCCGGCCGCGCGGCGACCATGCTGGCGGCGGCGGCCTATCTGTTCGAGCTGACCGGCAAGCCCGCCTATCGCTTCTATGTCGATGCGCATCTCGCCGATCTCGGCAAGAACCAGTTTTTCGCGATCGACGCGCTCGTTCACTATGCCGGCCTGAAAGGCGCGACGCCCGCCAGCGTCGCCGCGATCAAGCGCCTCCTCACGGAGCAAGCCGCCCCGTTTCTCGCCCCGCAGAGGCTCGCCGCCGACGATCCCTATCGCGCCTTCATTCCCGGTTATTGGTGGGGCAGCAACCGGCTGAAGGCGCAGACCGGCCTGCTCGTCGCCGACCTCGCCGCGCTCGACCCGGCCGACGCGTCCGCAATCGACGCCGTGGCGTCGGGCTACATCCATTACATCCACGGCGTGAACCCGCTCGGAAAGGTCTATCTTTCCAACATGGGCGCGTTCGGCGCGACCGATTCGGTCGATTCCTTCTTCCACAGCTGGTTCGCCGAAGGGACGAAATGGGAAAGCGTCAGCCGCTCGCCCGCCGGCCCGCCGCCCGGCTATCTGGTCGGCGGCCCCGATGAGGATTATCGCTGGGATCCGCGCTGCCCCGCCATCAACCCGAAATGCGGCTCCGCAATGCCGTCGCCGCCCGCCGGCCAGCCGCCGCAGAAGAGCTACAAGGATTTCGCGACCGCCTGGCCGCTCGACAGCTGGCAGGTGACCGAGCCGGACCTCCTCTACCAGACGGCCTATATCCGCCTCCTCTCCAGGTTCGTCCGCTGACGCCGATGATCCTGGCGCCCATCTCGACGGGACAGGCCGGCTGCGCTAGGCCGCCTCCAAAATAAAAGGAGGGGCAAGGGGCAGGTCCGACGCGGGCGCCGCCGCTTCCTCGCAAAGAAAAGGAGGAACGAGGATGCACCTTGTCGCACTGATCGCCGCGGCCAGCCTCGGCGCGATCGCCATCGCGGCCGTCGCCGGGCCGGCGCCCTACAGCCCGGCCGCGACCGCCGAGGCCAATACCGGCGCGGCCCTGCGCAAGATCCGCGAATTGAACCCGAAAGTGAATGCGGTGATCGCGATCGATCCGACCGCCGAGCGGCAGGCGGCCGCGCTCGACCGGGCGGGGCGGCACGGGCCGCTCTTCGGGATGCCGATCCTGATCAAGGACAATATCGAGACGGCGGGGCCGCTTCCGACCACCGCGGGCAGCCTCGCCCTCGTCCACAATGTCACCAACCGCGATGCGCCCCTGGTCGCGCGGCTGCGCCAGGCCGGGGCGGTGATCGTCGGCAAGACCAATTTGTCCGAATGGGCGAACATCCGTTCGAGCAATTCGATCTCGGGCTGGAGCGCGGTCGGCGGCCAGACCCGCAATCCCTTCGCGCTCAACCGCAACCCCTGCGGCTCGTCGAGCGGCAGCGGCGCGGCGGTCGCGGCGGGCATGGTTCCGGCGGCGATCGGCACCGAGACCGACGGCTCGATCACCTGCCCGGCCTCGCTCAACGGCATCGTCGGCTTCAAGCCGACGGTCGGCATGGTCAGCCGCCACCGGATCGTGCCGATCAGCCACAGCCAGGATACGGCCGGCCCGATGACCCGGACGGTTCACGACGCCGCCTTGATCCTCTCGGTCATCGCCGGCACCGATCCGGCGGACCCGGCCACGGCCGAGGCCGACCGCCATCGCGAGGATTTCGCCGCCCATCTTTCCGCCGCCTCGCTGCGCGGCAAGAGGATCGGCGTGATGCGCTTCGCCTCGGGCTTCGGCACCGATGCGGTGTTCGAGGAGGCGCTGCGGGTGCTTCGCGACCAGGGCGCGATCCTGGTCGAGATCACCAAGTTCGAGGGCCGCGACAAGATCGGCCAGGCCGAAAATACGGTCCTCCTGACCGAGCTCAAGGCCGACATGGCGACCTATCTCGCCACCACCCCGCCGACCGTCCAGTCGCGCACGCTCGCCGACCTCATCGCCTTCAACAAGGCCCATGCCGCGGCCGAGCTCAGCCTGTTCGGGCAGGAGACGTTCGAGAATGCCGAGAAGACCAGGGGCCTCGACGATCCCGATTACAGGAAGGCGCGCGAGACCTCCTATCGCATGGCCGGGCCCGACGGCATCGACCGGCTGCTGCGCGAGAATGACGTCGTCGCGCTGGTCGGGCCGACCATGCCGCCGGCCTGGCCGATCGACGCGGTGAATGGCGACCAGATTTCGGGCGGCGGCGCCGGAAGCCTCGCCGCGGTCGCCGGCTATCCCCACCTCACCGTGCCGATGGGGCTGGTGAAGGGGCTTCCGGTCGGCCTCAGCTTCATCGGCCCGAAATGGTCGGACGGGATGATCCTGTCATTGGGCTATGCCTATGAGCAGGCCTCGCACAAGCGCGCCGACCCGCATTTCTACCCCTCGATCGAGGAAAGCCCCGCCATCGCTCCCCACCTGCGGCCGGCGGTGCGCTGAGCGGAGAGGTTTTCGCTTTCCGGCGAAAGCCGGAATCCAGTGCGGCCTTCGCCGGCGCCTCGGCGTCCGCGTCAGGGAAATGCGGCCCATTTGGACCCCGGCTTCCGCCGGGGAACGGGTCCCTAACCCCCCACCAATCTCAACCCCGCGATGCAGGCGACGAGGCCGAGGATGAGCAATAGCCGGGCAGGCCCGAGCGGCTCGCCGAACCAGGCGATCCCGACCAGCACCGTCCCGAGCGCGCCGATCCCGCCCCACACCGCATAGGCCGTCCCCATCGGGATGCTGCGCGAGGCGATCTGGAGCAGGCCCATCGATACCGTCACCGAAACGAGGAACCCCAGCGTCCAGGGAAGGTTTCGGAAATCGTCGACGAAGCGGAGACAGGTGGTGAAGCCGACCTCGAACACTCCCCCGAGCACCAGCAGCGCCCATGCCATTGCCGCTCTCCCCTTCCAGCGCCCGCCCCGGTTAGCGCGCGCGGGCCGCCGGGGCTAGGCATGGCGGAGACGAAACGCGGCATCGGCAACCGGATCGCGCCGCCGCATTTCATCCTGTTCATCGTCCTGCTGATCGTCGGCGATCTCGTCGGAACGTCCCTGCTCGCCCTCCGCCACGGCCTGATGGCGGGCTTCGACGTCGCCGCCGCGATCTTCCTGCTCTCGCTGATGCCGATCTTCCTGAGGAGCGATCCGGTGTCGATGCGCGTCCAGACGGAGCGCAACGACGCCAATCGCGTCCTGCTGCTCGGCATCACCGGCGCGGTGGTGGCGGTGGTCCTGGTGACGGTGGCGGCCGAGCTGATCGACCAGAAGGTGCATGGCAGCGGCTGGACCAAGGCTCTGGTCATCGCCACCCTGGCGCTCGCCTGGCTGTTCAGCAACATCGTCTACGCCCTGCACTACGCCCATCTCTATTACCGGCGGGGCAAGGACGGAAAGGATCGGGGCGGCATCGATTTCCCGGGAACGCCGGAGCCCGATTATAGCGACTTCATCTATTTCTCATTCACTTTGGGGATGACGTTCCAGACGTCGGACAGCAACCTCACCAGCGGCGGGATGCGCAGCGTCGTGGTCTTCCATTGCTTCGCCGGCTTCGTCTACAATATCGGCGTGCTCGCCTTCACCATCAACGTGCTCGGCGGCTCGCACTGACGGGAGATCGTCCATGGCTCAGCCTCTGTCCCAGGCCCGCAATCGCCCGCGCCTGCAAAAAGTGGCTCCCGAAATCCCGGTCGCATCGGTCGACGAGGCGGCGCTCTGGTATGCGGAGACGCTCGGCTTCCGCACGACGATGAAGATGCCGGGCGGCGACTATGCGATCGTCGAGCGGGACGGCGCGGCGCTGCATCTGTTTCGCGGGGAAGCGGCGGCCGTCTCGCTCCATATCTTCGTCGGCGGCATCGAGGCTCTGGCGGAAGAGCTCGAGGCGCGCGGAGCGCCGATCGCCCAGCCGCTCACCCGCAAGCCCTGGGGCGCCCGCGATTTCCGGCTGTTCGACCCGTCCGGCAACGAGCTGAAATTCACCGAGGGCGATTAGATCGCCGCCTCCACGTCGGCGACCGACGCCTTCGAGCGCGCCGCGATGAGGCAGGCGCCGACGATCATCGCCGCTCCGAGCAGGGTCAGCGGCCGCACCGGCTCGCGGAAGAAGATCAGGCCGAACAGGGAGGCCCAGATGAAGGCGCTATATTCGACCGGCGCCAGATGTTGCGCCTCGGCCCGCGCATAGGCCCAAGAGAGGAGCATCAGGGAGACGAAGGCAAGGATCGCCGCGGCGCCGATCGCCGGCAAATGGCGCGGCGCCGGAAGCTCGGCGAGCCACGGCGCGACCAGCAGGAAGCCGATGCTCGTCACCGCGCTCATGAAGAAGGCGATCTCGACCGGGCCGGCGAGAAGGGCCTGCTTGCGCATCAGGATGATGTTGAACGCATAAAGCGCCGCCGAGACGAGGATGGCGATCGAGCCGAGCAGGGCCTCGTGGCCGAGATGCGCCTCGGCCTGGCCGGAGAGGATGATCCCGACCCCGGCAAGGCCGAGCAGGGAGGCGAGGATCGCCCGCCTCTGGATCGTCTCGCCGAGCAGAAGGGCGGCGAGATAGAGGGCGATGAGCGGCGCGATGAAGGCGAGCGCGACGCCCTGGGCGAGCGGCACCCGCGCCAGCCCCCAGAAGAAGAGGATCGCCATGAAGATCGAGACCGCGCCGCGGACCAGATGGACGCGCAGCGCCGCGCGGTCCGGCCATCTCATCCGCCGGATCAGGAAGATCGCGCCGCCGAACAGCGCGCCGGCCAGCGTCCGCCACAGCAGGGCATTGTAGGCGCCGATCGCCAGCGACAGCGCCTTCATCACCGCGTCCATCGCCGAGAAGGTCGCGATGCCCGCCGCCGCGACCGAGAAGGGAATGAAAGGAGAGACCGGGCGCGAACTCATGCCGCGCCCTTAACGAGCGTCAGCGCAAGGTCATAGTATCGCCGCTCATCTGCACCGATCCGATCCGGCCGAGATAGGTCTGGCCGAGCAAAGAGACGTCGAGGCCCTCGACGACGGCGCCCGGAACGCCGCGTACCTCCCTGCCGCCGATCTCGACCCGGTCGAGCATCACCGGCGACCCGCGCACCGGGCCCGACGCGCCGGTGCCGATGATCGTGAATTCGTTCGGCGAGAAGGGAAGGCCGATCCGCCGCGCATCGGCGACGGTCAGCGCCACCATGGTCGCGCCGGTGTCGACGACGAGCCGGACCGGCTGCCCATCGACATTGCCGTCGGCGTAGAAATGGCCGTTCGGTGCCCGCTCGAGCTTCGTTTCGAGCGGCGGCGGATCGTCGGCCGGTGCGGGGGCGACCGCCTTGGACGCCGGAGGCTGCGGCGCGGCGGGCGCCGCGCGATGGCTCGCCGGCAGCATCAATCCGATCGCCGCGCCGAGCGCGATCACGAAGAGGAAAGGCTTCTCCATCCCCGGCGAAAATTAGCCCGGGACTGGTGAAGGAAGGGTAAGCCCTATTCCGCCGCGTCGGGCAACGCCGCTTCGCCGGCCTCGATCTCGGCCGCCTTGGCCTCGACCAGGCGGACGATATGGTCGACCATCTCCTCGTCGCGGACATGATGATCGGTCACTCCGGACAGATAGACCATATGCTTGCCGTTGCCGCCGCCGGTGATCCCGATATCGGTCTCGCGCGCTTCGCCGGGGCCGTTGACGACGCAGCCAAGCACCGAGAGCGACATCGGCGTCCGGATATGGGAAAGCCGTTCCTCCAGCGTCTGGACGGTGCGGATGACGTCGAAGCCCTGGCGCGCGCAGGACGGGCAGGAGACGACGCGGACGCCCCGGTTGCGGATTCCGAGCGCCTTCAGAATCTCGTAGCCGGCGCGCACCTCTTCCTCCGGCTCGGCCGAGAGCGAGACCCTTATCGTGTCGCCGATCCCGAACCAGAGCAGGGAGCCGATGCCGATCGCGCTCTTCACCGTGCCGCCGCGCAGCCCGCCCGCCTCGGTGATTCCGAGATGGAGCGGGCAGTCGACCGCCTCGGCGAGCTGCTGATAGGCGGCGACGGCGAGGAAGACGTCGCTCGCCTTCACCGCGACCTTGTAATCGCGGAAATCATGCTCCTCGAGGATTCGGATATGGTCGAGCGCGCTCTCGACCAGGGCCTCGGGGCAGGGCTCGCCATATTTTTCGAGCAGGTCCCTTTCGAGGCTGCCGGCATTGACCCCGATCCGCATCGAGCAGCCGTTCGCCCTGGCGGCATCGACCACCTCGCGCACCCGCTCGGCCGAACCGATATTGCCGGGATTGATCCTGAGGCAGGCGGCGCCGGCATCGGCCGCCTCGAGCGCGCGCTTGTAGTGGAAATGGATGTCGGCGACGATCGGCACCCGCGCCGCGCGGACGATCTCGCGCAGGGCCGCGGTCGAGTCCGCGTCGGGGCAGGAGACTCGGACGATGTCCGCCCCCGCTTCCTCGCAGCGGCGGATCTGGTCGATCGTCGCCTTGGCGTCGGCGGTGACCGTGTTGGTCATGGTCTGGACGGTGATCGGCGCATCGCCGCCCACCGGCACGCTGCCGACCATGATCTGCCTGGATTTGCGGCGCGCGATATCGCGCCAGGGACGAACGGACATGGCCGTCTTTATAGTGATCAAGGCGCTGCGGCGGAAGGAGAAGCGCGAGGAAATCGGTGAAGATCGTGTGATGAACGATGAGCTTCCGCCCCCAATCCGTTCGGGCTGAGCGTGTCGAAGCCCTCTCCCTCCTCCCCGCAGAAGAAGGGAAACGGGCTTTGACGGCCCCGGATCGGGTCCGGGGCCGAACGGTGCTTCCATTCCCCGGCCTCAATCCACGTGCGGGTTGATCGCCGGCGGGTCGCTGGCCGGGAAGCTTTCATCCGAGGCCTGGTCGACCTGGTTCCACTCCTTGGGCGGGTCGCGCATCGCCTCGGGACCGGCCGAGCGGGCGGCGCCGGAATGGCTGACCGGTCCCTGGCCGCCGGTTCCGGCAAGGGCGGCGCGGCCGGGCGTGCCGCCGTTCCGCCAGAAGCGGGTGGCGAGATAGCCGAGGCCCGCCGCGCAGGCCGCGCCGACGCCGGTCAGGATCGCCGCCTTGCGGTTCATGTCAGACCTCCTCGGTCAGGGTCGCCGTCCGGGCCGGCGGCAGGCCCTCGCTCTCGGCCTTGCGCTGCAGCTCGGCCTTGCGCGCGGCCATCTTCTCGCCGAGCGCATCCAGGTCGACATCGGTCTGGCGCGCCTGGGTGAAGATGTTGCCCCGCTCTTTCTCCTCCTCGCGGATATGGTGCGCGATCTCTTCCTGGAGCACCTTCACCTTGGCGTCGTAATAATGCTCGTCCGGCTCGGCCGCCTCGATGTCGTTGACCAGGATCTTCGCCGCATCATGCTCGACCACCGCTTCGTCGAGATCGTCATCCTCGATCTTGCCGCGCAGGGCCGGATAGAAAAGCTCCTCCTCGATCATGCAGTGGATCTTGAGCTCGGTGCAGATCTGCTTCGCCAGCCTCTCCTTGGCGCCGTCACCGCTCGCTTTCTCGAACTTCTCGAAAAGCGCCTCGACCTCGCGATGATCCTGGGTGAGCAATTGGGTCGCGTCCTGCTTCGTTTCGGCCATTTGGGGTCTCCCTCATTTGGCCTCAGGAACATTCGGCGCTAGGGACCGGTTCCTTGCCGCCATGAACGCCGCCGAATCCATTTCGCCCGTCCTTCAAGACGAGACCGAGCAGGCCGCCGGGCAGATGCTCGAGCAGGCGCCCGGGCGCGGCCTCCGGCCGGCGACGGGATCAGCACGGCATGATGACGGAGATGCCCTGAAATGAGCCGGAAGGCGCCTTTCGCCGCGATCCACCGCCACGGCTTCGTCCGCGTCGCCGCGGCGAGCCCGACCGGCTCGTCGGGCGACGTGACGTTCAACGTCGACCAGGCGCTCGCGCTCGCCCGCCAGGCCGACGAGCGCCACTGCGACCTCGTCATCTTCCCCGAGCTCAACATCTCCTCCTATGCGGTCGACGACCTCCATCTCCAGGAGGCCTTTCTCGATGCGGTCGAAGCCGGCGTGGCGCGCTTCCGCGACGAGAGCGCGAAGCTCGGCCCCGCCTTCGTGATCGGCGCGCCGCTGCGGCGCAACGGGCGGCTTTACAATACCGCCCTGATCGTCTCGCGCGGCCGCATCCTCGGCGTCGTTCCGAAGAGCTTCCTCCCCAATTACCGCGAATATTATGAGAAGCGCTGGTTCGCCTCCGGCATCGGCCTCGACGGGATCGAGATCGCCGTCGCCGGCGAGACGGTGCCGTTCGGCGCCGACCTCGTCTTCGCCGCCGAGGATCTGGACGACTTCATCTTCCATGTCGAGATTTGCGAAGATTATTGGGCGCCGCAGCCGCCCTCCACCCGCGGCGCGCTCGCCGGCGCGCTCATCCTCTGCAACATCTCCGCCTCCAACATCATTATCGGCAAGGCGGACGAGCGCAAGATGCTCTGCGCCTCGCAATCGGTCCGCTGCAGCGCGGCCTATGTCTATGCCGCCACCGGCCCCGGCGAGAGCACGACCGACCTCGCCTGGGACGGGCAGAGCGCGATCTACGAGGTCGGCGACCTGCTCGCCGAATCCGCCCGCTTCGATATCGCGCCGGAGCTGTGCGTCGCCGACGTCGACGTCCAGCGCCTCCGCCTCGAACGGATGCGGATGCCGACCTTCAACGACAATGCCGTCGCCGCCGGTCATCCCGAGAAGAGCGTCCGCCGCATCGCCTTCCAGCACCGGCCGGCGATGGCGGATATCGGCTTCGAACGGCGCCTGCGCCGCTTCCCCTACGTCCCCAACCGGATCGAGCAGCGCGACCAGGATTGCTACGAGGCGTTCAACATCCAGGTCCAGGGCCTCGCCAAGCGCTTCATGGCCACGGGCGCGGACCATCTCGTCATCGGAGTCTCGGGCGGGCTCGATTCCACCCACGCTCTGATCGTCGCCGCCAAGATGTGCGATTTCCTCAAACGGCCGCGCGCGACGGTCCTCGGCTTCACCATGCCCGGCTTCGCGACCGGAGAGGCGACGAAGAGCAATGCCTGGGCGCTGATGAAGGCGCTCGGAATCGTCGGCGAGGAGATCGACATCCGACCGGCCGCGATGCAGATGCTGACCGACATGGGCCACCCCTTCGCAAGAGGGGAATCCGCCTACGACATTACCTTCGAGAATGTGCAGGCGGGGCTTCGCACCGACTATCTCTTCCGCCTCGCCAACCAGAGGAACGGCTTCGTCGTCGGCACCGGCGACCTTTCCGAGATCGCGCTCGGCTGGTCGACCTACGGCGTCGGCGACCAGATGAGCCATTATGCGGTCAATGCCGGCGTTCCCAAGACCCTGATTCAGTATCTGATCCGCTGGGCGGTGAAGACCGGCCAGTTCGACGCCGGGACCGACCGCGTGCTCGAAGCGATCCTCGCCACCAGGATCTCGCCCGAACTGGTGCCGGCGGACGAGGAAGGCGAGATGCAGTCGACCGAGGAAAGGATCGGCCCTTACGAGCTGCACGATTTCTTCCTTTTCCACATCCTCCGCTCGGGGCAGCCGCCTTCGAAGGTCGCCTTCCTCGCCTGGCAGGCCTGGAAGGATGCGGCGGCCGGCCAGTGGCCCGACGGCTATCCCGAGGCGCTGAAGCGCGCCTACGACCTGCCAACGATCCGCAAATGGCTGGAAATATTCCTGACCCGCTTCTTCCAGGTCAGCCAGTATAAGCGCAGCTGCATCCCCAACGGCCCAAAAGTGTCCGCCGGCGGCGCCCTCAGCCCGCGCGGCGACTGGCGGGCGCCGGCCGACGGAACCGCCGGACCCTGGCTCGACGAGCTGGCCGCTTCATTCGATTCCTGACCGGACGACCCGGTACCGAAACGATCAAGCTGTAAGCTGAGCTTGATCCGGGTCAATCCGCCGCGCCGCGCGGAACTTCCGCCGGGCACAGCACGTTATATGGAAGTACTTCAAGTCCGAGGGAATTCCATTGATCAAGCTGTCCACCGCCTCAAGCCTGGGGCCGAATTCGGTCGCCCGTCATGACGACCAAAGCCTTATCTGCTTCTCCCACCTGCGGTGGAACTTCGTCTTTCAGCGGCCCCAGCATTTGATGAGCCGCTTCGCGGAGGCCCGGCGGGTGATCTTCTGGGAGGAGCCGGAAACGGCGCTCCCCGAATGCGAGCCCGCGCTCGGCATCCGCACCTGCGCGGAAACGGGCGTCGTCGTGGTCACGCCGTCGCTCCCCGAAGGCCTGTCCGAGGAGGCGCGCGAGGAGACGCTCAGGACCCTGCTCGACGCCTTCCTCGCCGGCGAGCAGGGGCCGTTCATCCGCTGGTATTACACGCCGATGATGCTGCCTTTCTCGCGGCATGTGGATGCGGCCTGCACCGTCTACGATTGCATGGACGAGCTTGCGAATTTCCGCTTCGCGCCGCCGCAATTGCTTTCGCTCGAGCGCGAATTGCTTGCCTCGGCGGACGTCGTCTTCACCGGCGGCTACAGCCTTTACGAGGCGAAGAAGGACCGCCACCCCAACATCCACCCCTTCCCCTCCAGCGTCGACCGCAACCATTTCGCCCAGGCGCGGGCGATGGACGCGGTGCCGGACGACCAGGGATCGCTGCCGAGGCCGCGCTTCGGCTTCTACGGCGTCGTCGACGAGAGGATGGACCTCGACCTGCTCGCCGCGCTGGCGGACGCCCATCCCGAATGGTCGATCGTCATTGTCGGCCCGGTGGTGAAGATCGACCCGGCCGACCTGCCGGTGCGCGCCAACCTCCATTATCTCGGCGGCAAGACATATGACGAATTGCCCGTCTATCTGGGCGGCTGGGACGTCGCCTTGATGCCGTTCGCGATCAACGAATCGACGAAGTTCATCTCGCCGACCAAGACTCCCGAATATCTGGCCGGCGGCCGCCCGGTCGTCTCGACTCCGATCGCCGACGTCATCCGCCATTATAGCGATCTCGACGCGGTGTTCATCGCCGGCGGGCACGAAGCCTTCGTCAAGGCCTGCGAGCAGGCGCTGGCGCTGACCAGAGGCGACGACGAATGGCTTCGCGAGGTCGACCTCAAGCTGGCCAATCTGAGCTGGGACATCACTTATGCCCGCATGGCCGGTCTGGTGCGCGAGGCGATCAAGGTGCCGTCGGCCGGCCCGAACATCGTCAAGGGCGCGAACCGGAAGAGCTACGACTATCTCATCGTCGGCGCCGGCTTCGCGGGCTCGGTCATCGCCGAGCGGCTGGCGACCCAGCTCGACGCGCGCGTGCTCGTCATCGACAAGCGCCCGCATGTCGGCGGCAACGCCTACGACCATCTCGACGAAGCGGGCGTGCTGATCCACCAATATGGGCCGCACATCTTCCACACCAATTCGGACGAGATTTTCGACTATCTCTCACGCTTCACCGCCTGGCGGCGGTACGAGCATAAGGTGCTTGCGCAGGTGCGCGGCCAGTTGGTGCCGATCCCGATCAACCGGACGACGCTGAACCGGCTGTTCGACCTCGCCTTGCAGACCGACGAGGAAGCGGCCGACTATCTCGCCTCGCGCGCCGAGCCGGTCGCGGAGATCCGGACCTCGGAGGACGTCGTCGTCAACGCCGTCGGACGCGAGCTCTACGAGCTCTTCTTCCAGGGCTATACGCGCAAGCAATGGGGCATCGACCCGAGCGGCCTCGACAAGGCGGTGACCGCGCGGATCCCCACGCGGACCAACGTCGACGACCGCTATTTCGGCGACCGGCACCAGGCGATGCCGAAGGACGGCTATACCGCGATGTTCAACCGGATGCTCGACCATCCGAACATCGATGTCCTGCTCTCGACCGATTACAAGGACCTGATGGACGAGGTCGATGCCGGCCACCTCATCTATACCGGTCCGGTCGACGAATATTTCGGCTTCCGATACGGCAAGCTTCCCTATCGGAGCCTGCGCTTCGAGCATAAGGTGATCGACAAGGAGCATTTCCAGCCGGTCGCGGTGGTCAATTATCCCGACCCGCAAGTGCCCTATACCCGCATCACCGAGTACAAGTATCTGACCGGCCAGGAGCATGAGAAGACGAGCATCACCTACGAATATCCTTCGGCCGAGGGCGATCCCTATTATCCGATCCCGCGCGAGGAGAATCAGGCGCTCTACAAGAAATATGAAGCGCTCGCGGACGCGACTCCCGACGTCACCTTCGTCGGCCGGCTTGCGACCTATCGCTATTACAATATGGACCAGGTCGTCGGCCAGGCCCTCGCCACCTTCCGGCGCCTCAAGGCGCGGGTCGAAGCCGAAGCCAAGTCGTCCATCTGGACCGAAGCCGCGGAATAGTAAAATCCTCCCCGGAACGAGGAGGGGGACCAGCCGCGGGCTGGTGGAGGGGGTCCGGCGCTTGCCGGGCCCTTTTCTTTTTCAGATCGGCGGGGAGATAATCATTTTGACGCGCCGGGGAGGTTCTGGGCCCCCTCCACCGCGCCACGCGCGGTCCCCATCGGAGCCGCGGGTTCGTCCCCCGGACGAACCGGAGAGCGGCTCCGATCCGTCCCGGGGAGGACAACGGAGTCCGCCGTCACCAAAGTCCACCCCTTCGGCAGATAGTCGAGCGACATGTAATAATAGAAGCCGCACTTGCCGTTTCGGTCCCAGCTTGCGCCTTTCATGATTCCGAAGGCGGTGTCGCCGCTGAACACCGGGCCGCCGCTGTCGCCGCCGCCGCAATCGGCGCCGCGGACGGTCACCCAATCGGGCGCGCAGGGGCCGCCGCACAGGGTCCCCGGCGGGGCATAATCGGTGAACTCGACCTCGCCGCAGCTATAGCCTGTCCGCTCGCCACGGTGGCAGACGAAGTCGCCGGCGCGCGTGCTCGCCCGCGCCCGTTGCGCCGCCGGCACGCGCGCGAGGCTCTTCTTCGCATCGGCGTAGAAAAGCGGGGCGTCGGTCGCCGCCGCGTTCACCTGCACGTCCTGGAAGCTCCAGCCCCATTGGCCGATGAAGGGCAGCTCCTCCGTCGTTCCGTCCGGATCGGAATAAGTGAGCAGGTCCGGGCAATGGGCGGCGGTGACGATGCCGTTGCGGCGGCCGTCGGTGACGACGAAGCCGATCGTGCAATAGGAAAGACGGCCGGTCACCGCGTCGTTGCCGGTGACCCGCGCGCCGCCCTCGACCGCGGTGTTTGCCTCCGGGCGTTCGATCAGCTCGACCCGGGCGGGCACGCCGGCAATGTCGGAGATGCGCGACGCGACTCCCGCGAGGTCGTCCGCACTCCTGTCGCCATCGCCCAGCATCACGACCAACTCGCCGGTGCGGGGATCGGCGCCCATGCCGCGCGCCTCCGGGAAAGCCGCGCGGATCGCATCGCCTTTCTTGCCGATCGCCTTCAGGATCTTCGCTCGAGTCGCCGGCGCACCCGTCCGGAAGACGATCGGGACGAGCATGTCGCCCGCCAGGACCGCCTCACCCGGCACCGGCTTCGAGCCGGCCAGCAGTACGACGATCCGATAATCCGGCTTATCCTCGATCGCGATTCCGGCGAGCCTCTTGGCGTAAAGCGCCGCCAGCCGGTCGGTCTCCGCCACCGTCCCCTCCTGCGCGCGCAGGCGATGGACCGCTTCGTCGAGTGGAATGCCCTGCCGGCGCGCATATTCGGCCGCGTCCTGGGCGAGTGCCTCGTCGGCGGACTGGACGATGGGTTGCAGGGGCTGTGCCGCCGCGGCGGTGGCTGTGAGGGCGACGAGCAGGGGCGTCAGGAGACGCAAGGGAAGGGCGGCCACAGGGACGCTTCTACACGCTCCGACCTTGCCTGACACTGAAGACAAGGCTCCTCCCCGGAACGGGGAGGAGCAGTTACGCGGCCGCGCGCTCGTCGCCTTCGGGGCGCAGGACGAGCGCGCCTTCGCCCTCGTCGACGCGCACGATCTGGCCGTCCGCGATCTCGCCGCGAAGGATCGCGTCGGCGAGCGGGTCCTGCAGATATTTCTGCACCGCGCGCTTGAGCGGCCGCGCGCCATAGACCGGATCGTAGCCGACGCGGCCGAGCCACGCCCGCGCGGCGTCGGTGAGATCGAGCCGGATCTTGCGGTCGGCGAGCAACTTGTCGAGCCGGGCGACCTGGATGTCGACGATCGGCCCCATATGCTCGGCCCCGAGCCGGTGGAACAGGATGATCTCGTCCAGCCGGTTCAGGAATTCCGGCCGGAAATGGGCGCGGACCACTTCCATCACCTGCGGCTCGACCTTCTCGACGTCCTCATCGTCGGTCAGGCTCGACAGATATTGGCTGCCGAGGTTCGAGGTCAGGATGATGATCGTGTTGGTGAAGTCGACCGTCCGACCCTGGCCGTCGGTCAGGCGGCCGTCGTCCAGCACCTGGAGCAGGACATTGAACACGTCGCCATGCGCCTTCTCGACCTCGTCGAACAGGACGACCTGGTATGGCCGCCGCCGCACCGCCTCGGTCAGCACGCCGCCTTCCTCATAGCCGACATAGCCGGGAGGGGCGCCGATCAAACGGGCGACGCTGTGCTTCTCCATGAACTCCGACATGTCGATCCGCACCATCGCGGTCGAATCGTCGAAAAGGAACTCGGCCAAAGCCTTGGTCAGCTCGGTCTTGCCGACGCCGGTGGGGCCCAGGAACAGGAAGGAGCCCATCGGCCGGTTCGGGTCCTGGAGACCTGCCCGGGCCCGGCGGATGGCGCGGGAGACCGCCTCCACCGCCTGCTTCTGGCCGATGACTCGCTTGCCGAGCTGCGCCTCCATCTGGAGCAATTTCTCGCGCTCGCCTTCGAGCATCTTGTCGACCGGAATGCCGGTCCAGCGCGAGACGACCGAGGCGATGTCCGCGCTCGTCACCTCCTCGCGGAGCATCGCGCTCTGGCTGACGGACTGCGCCTCGGCGAGCTGCTTCTCGAGCTGCGGGAGGCGCCCATAGGCGATCTCCCCGGCCTTGGCGAGGTCGCCGGCGCGCTGCGCCTGCTCCAGCTCGAGCCGGGTCGCGTCGAGCTGCTCCTTCAATTTGCTTTCGGCCTGGATCTTCTCCTTCTCGGCCTGCCAGCGCTGGGTCAGCTCGGCGGACTGCTGCTCGAGATTGGCAAGCTCGCCCTCCAGATTCGCGAGCCGCTCCTTGGAGGCCTTGTCGCTTTCCTTCTTCAGCGCTTCCCGCTCGATCTTGAGCTGGATGATGCGCCGGTCGAGATTCTCGATCTCCTCAGGCTTCGATTCCACCTCCATCCTGAGGCGCGACGCGGCCTCGTCCATCAGGTCGATCGCCTTGTCGGGCAGGAACCGGTCGGTGATGTAGCGGTTGGAGAGGGTCGCCGCCGAGACGAGCGCGCCGTCGGTGATCCGCACCCCATGGTGCAGCTCATATTTCTCCTTGAGCCCACGCAGGATCGAGATCGTGTCCTCGACCGTCGGCTCGCCGATGAAGACGGGCTGGAAGCGCCGCTGCAGCGCCGGGTCCCTCTCGACATGCTTGCGATATTCGTCGAGCGTGGTCGCGCCGATGCAGTGCAATTCACCGCGGGCGAGCGCGGGCTTGAGCAAATTGGACGCATCCATCGCGCCTTCCGATTTGCCGGCGCCGATGAGCGTGTGCATCTCGTCGATGAAGAGGATGACGTCGCCCTCGGCCTGCTTGACCTCGTCGAGCACGCCCTTGAGGCGCTCCTCGAACTCGCCGCGATATTTGGCGCCGGCGATGAGCGCGCCCATGTCGAGCGCCATCAGCCGCCGGTCGCGCAGGCTGTCGGGCACGTCGCCATTGGCGATGCGCAGGGCGAGGCCTTCGACGATCGCGGTCTTGCCGACGCCGGGATCGCCGATCAGCACCGGATTGTTCTTGGTTCGGCGGGCGAGGATCTGGACGGTGCGGCGTATCTCCTCGTCGCGGCCGATCACGGGGTCGAGCTTGCCGTCGCGCGCCGCCTCGGTGAGGTCGCGCGCGAACTTCCTGAGCGCGTCGTAGCGGTCCTCCGCCGACTGGGTGTCGGCGGTCCGGCCGCCGCGAAGCTGGTTGATCGCGGCGTTCAGCGCCTCGGCCTTCACGCCCGCATCGGCGAGCGCCTTGCCGACATCGTTGCTCTTCGCGAGGACGAGCGCGAGCAGGAGCCGCTCGACCGTGACATAGGAATCGCCCGCTTTCTGCGCGATCTGCTCGGCGGAATCGAGCACGCGCAGGCTTTCGGCGTCGAGGCTCGGAGTCGCATTGGCGCCGCCCCCGGTCACGGCGGGAATCCTCGCGAGCGCCTCGTCGGTCTCGCGGCGCGCTGCCTCGGCGCTGCCGCCGGCGCGGGCGATCAGGCCCGAGGCCATGCCCTGCTCATCCTCGAGCAGGGCCTTGAGCAAATGCACCGGCGCGATCCGCTGATGGTTCATCCTGAGCGCGACCGTCTGCGCCGCCTGCAGGAAGCCCCGCGCGCGCTCGGTGAATTTCTCCAAATTCATCCTCGACCCCTTTTCAAACACTTGCCGCGATATGGTGTTGCCATATTGCAACACAAGGGGCGGTATCGCCTTTGCGAACGAACTCGCCCTAGCTCAATGAAATCAAAGTCTTGCACCCCCGTTGCACGGAGCGATCCCGCCGCTATGGTGCGCGCGTCCAGACTCATGGGAGGGATTATATGCGCTCCGTCGCTCGCGTCTCGCTTTTGCTCGCCGGCCTCAGCCTCGGCGCCGTCGCGGCGGTCGCCGCGCCGCCGGCCAATCTGCCGGCGCCCGCCCCGGTTTCGGAGCTCGTCCGCGCGGTCGACATTCCCTACCAGCAATTCACCCTGCCCAACGGGCTGCGCGTCGTCGTCCACGAGGATCACAAGGCGCCGGTCGTCGCCGTCTCGGTCTGGTATCATGTCGGATCGAAGGACGAGCCGACCGGCAAGACCGGCTTCGCCCATCTGTTCGAGCATCTGATGTTCGGCGGCTCCGAGCATAGCGACCAGAGCTGGTTCACGCCGATGCAGCAGATCGGCGCCACCGACATGAACGGCACCACCTGGTTCGACCGCACCAATTATTTCGAGACCGTCCCGCGCGGGGCGCTCGACACGGCTTTGTTCCTCGAATCCGACCGGATGGGCCATCTGCTCGGCGCGGTCACCCAGCACAAGCTCGACGTCCAGCGCGGAGTCGTCCAGAACGAGAAGAGGCAGGACGACAACCAGCCTTACGGCCTGGTCGAATATGCCGAGCTCAACGCCTTGTTCCCGCCGGGCCACCCCTATCACCACTCGACGGTCGGCTCGATGGCGGATCTCGACGCCGCCAGCCTGGAGACGGTGAAGAACTGGTTCCGATCCCATTACGGGCCGAACAATGCGGTGCTCGTCCTCGCCGGCGACATCGACCTGCCGACGGCGAAAAGGCTGGTGGCGAAATATTTCGGCGACATTCCGCGCGGGCCGCAATCGATTCCGGCCGCGGCCTCGGTCCCGACCCTGCCGGCACCGAAGCATGAGGAATTGCACGACCAGGTCGCGACGACGCGCCTCTATCGCGAATGGGTGGTTCCGGGCCTCACCGACGCCTCCTATCCGGCGCTCGAGATGGGCGCCGAGGTCCTCGGCGGCCTTTCCAGCTCGCGGCTCGACAATGCCCTCGTCCGCGGCGACAAGAGCGCGGTCTCGGTCAGCGCCCATGTCGAGCCGTTCGAGCGGATCAGCCAGTTCACCGTCACCGTCGACGTGAAGCCCGGCGTCGATCCGAACCAGGTCGCCGCGAGGCTCGACCAGATCATCGCCGATTTCGTGAAGAACGGCCCGACCGCCGACGAATTGCAGCGCGCCAAGACCCGGACCGTCTCCGGCCGGATCCGGGGGCTGGAGGAAGTGGGCGGCTTCGGCGGCAAGGCCGTCGCGCTCGCCGAGGGCGCGGTCTATGCCGGCGATCCCGGCTTCTACAAGGTCCAGCTCCAGCGGGTCGCGGCGCTGACGCCGCAGCAGGTCCGCGCAACGGTCAACCATTGGCTGTCGCGCCCGGTCTATTCGCTTCGCGTCTCGCCCGGGCCGCGCGGCGCCTATGAGGAATCGAAGTCGGTCGCCCATGGCGGCGTCCACGCGCCCAACTATTTCCGGCAGCCCGCGCCCGGAGAGCATCCGCTCGCCCCGCTCCCCGACCGGATGGGGCCGGCGACCTTCGCGCCCGTCCAGCCGCGGACGCCAGCCGGCGCCGGTGCCGGTACGAGCGGAGGAGTCGACCGTTCGCATCTGCCGCCGGTCGGGCAGATCGCCAATCTCAAATTCCCCACGGTCGAGCATGCCCATCTCTCGAACGGCATCGAAGTGATCTTCGCCCGGCGCGCGGCGGTTCCGGTCGTCGACGTCTCGGTCAGCTTCGACGCCGGCAACGCCGCCGATCCGAAGGACAAGCTCGGCACCCAATCGCTGATGCTGGCTTTGCTCGACGAGGGCACCGACCGCTACAGCAGCGTCCAGATCGCCGAGGAGGAGGAACGGCTCGGCGCCTCGATCGGCGCCGGGGCCGGCATGGACCGGACCAACGTCACGTTGAGCGCGCTGAGGCCCAACCTTGCCGCCTCGGTCGACTTGCTCGCCGACATCGTCCGCCGTCCCGCTTTCGCACCGGCCGAAGTGGAACGGCTGCGCGGCCAGCAGCTCGCCCGTATCCGGCAGGAGCTGAGCCAACCGCAGGGCATCGCGCTGCGCACGCTTCCGCCTTTGCTCTACGGCAAGGCGCATCCTTATGGCGTGCCTTTCACCGGCACCGGCGATCCGGCGGTGGTGGCGCGGGTCAGCCGCGACGATCTCGCCGCCTTCCACGATTCGTGGATGCGGCCGTCCAAGGCGAAGATCTTCGTCGTCGGCGACACCAGCCTCGCCGAGATCATGCCGATCCTCGAACGCAATTTCGGGGACTGGCACGATGAGGGCCCGGCGCCCACGAAGAATTTCGATGCGCCGATTCCGGCCAATCCGACCCATATCGTGCTGATCGACCGGCCCAACTCGCCCCAGTCGCTGATCCTGGCAGGCGAGGTGCTTGGCCCGACCGGACGCGACGATCTGGTCCCGCTGCTCGAGGCAAACGACGTGCTCGGCGGCAGCTTCCTCTCGCGGCTCAACTGGGACCTGCGCGAGACCAAGCATTGGTCCTATGGCGTCGGCAGCACCGTGCGGCGGGTGGTCGGCCGCGTACCCTTCCTGGTCTTCGCGCCCGTCCAGGCTGACCAGACCGGCCCGTCGATCGCGGCCCTGAACGCCGACATGCATGATTTCCTCACCGACAAGGGAGTCACCGCCGAGGAGCTTGAGCGCACGATCGACGGCAGCATACGCGAGCTTCCAGGCAGCTTCGAGACGAGCTCGGAAGTGCTTGGCGGCATGGAGCAGAATGACGAATATGGCCGGCCCGACAATTATTACGAGACGCTCGCCAGCCATTATCGCGCGCTGACCGCGGCCGATCTCGACACGGTCGCCCGCCACACGATCGATCCGAACAAGCTCGTCTGGGTCGTCGTCGGCGACGCGTCGAAGGTGAAGCCGCAGCTCGACAAGCTCGGCATTCCGGTGGAGACGGTCGCCGCCGCGCATTGATAAAGAAGACCCGCAAGACGGGGAGGGATGGGGATGAAATGGATGGCGTTGCTCGCGGCGGCGGCCTGTGCCGCCGCCGCGGGGCCGGCATTGGCCCAGAATGCGGACGAGCGGCCGGCGGTGGCGCGCCAGGGCCTGGCCGGCTGGGATTATGAACGCCGGGTCGCCGACATCCCGATGCGCGACGGAGTCCGTCTGCACACATTGATCCTGGTGCCCAAGGGCGCCCACGACGCGCCCATCCTGCTCACCCGCACGCCCTACAATGCCGAGGAGCTGACCGGCCACGCCGCCAGCGGCCACCTCGCCGCCATCCTCGACGGCTATGACAATGCCGACGATGTCATCGTCGAGGGCGGCTATATCCGCGTCGTCCAGGACGTGCGCGGCAAATATGGGTCGGGCGGCATCACCATGATGAACCCGCCGCTCGCCGGCACCCCGCTCAATCCGACGAAGACCGACGATTCGACCGACAGCTACGACACGATCGACTGGCTGGTGAAGCATGTGCCCGAATCGAACGGCCGGATCGGCGTGCTCGGCATCTCCTATGACGGCTTCCTGTCGCTGATGCCGCTCATCAACCCGCATCCGGCGCTCAAGGTCGCGGTGCCGATGAACCCGATGGTCGACGGCTGGATGGGCGACGACTGGTTCCACAACGGCGCCTTCCGCCAGATGAACATGGATTATATCTGGGAGCAGGAGGCGACGCGCGACAGCTCCGACAAATATTGGTCGAACCATTACGACCTTTATGACGATTATATGGACGCGGTCTCGGCCGGGGCGATGGGCGCGCGGCACGGGCTCGATCAGGTCGGATTCTGGCGCAAGATTACCGCCCATCCGGCCTATGACAGCTTCTGGCAGGCGCAGGCGATGGACAAGATCCTCGCCGAGCGCCCGCTGACCGTCCCCACCATGCTGGTCGCCTCGCTCTGGGATCAGGAGGATATTTACGGCGCGATGGCCGTCTACCGCGCGCTCAAGCCGAAGGATTCGGACGGCAAGCTCTTCCTGTCGCTCGGCCCCTGGTATCACGGCCAGGAGATCGACGAAGGCAGCCATATCGGCCCGATCAAATGGGACCAGGACAGCGCCAAATGGTGGCGGATGCACGTGCTGGCGCCGTTCCTGGCCCATTATCTCAAGGGCACGCCGATGGACGTGGCGCCGGTGACGGTCTTCCGGACCGGCACCAACGAGTGGCAGCGCCTGCCTTCGTGGCCGGCCGCGCCCGCCGAGACGAAGCTTTATCTGAAACCCGGCGGCGGCCTCGGCTTCGAGGCGGCCTCAGGCCCGGCGCGGACGGCGGACTATGTTTCCGATCCGGCCCATCCGGTCACCTTCGTGCCACGGCCGGTCCGCGCGATCGGCTATGACGACGATCACTGGACGGCATGGCTGACCACCGACCAGCGCAATGCCGCCTCCCGGCCCGACGTGCTGACCTTCGTCTCCGACGTGCTGACGCAGCCCGTGACGATCGCCGGCCAGCCGATGGTGCATCTCGCCGCCTCGACCAGCGGCACCGACAGCGACTGGGTGGTGAAGCTGATCGACGTCTATCCCGACCAGGTGCCGATCGACCACAATCTCGGCGGCTATCAATTCCCGGTGGCAATGGACATTTTCCGCGGCCGCTACCGGGAATCGCCGAGCGATCCCAGGCCGCTCAAGCCGAACGTGCCGCTCGCCTACAGCTTCGCCCTTCCGAACGCGAACCACGTCTTCCTGCCGGGCCATCGGATCATGGTGCAGGTCCAGTCGAGCTGGTTCCCGCTCTACGACCGCAACCCGCAGACCTTCGTCCCCAACATCTTCTTCGCCAGGCCGGGCGACTATGTCGCGGCAACGCAAAAGGTGACGGTGGCCGGGCCGAATGAAAGCTACATCGCGCTGCCGGTGGTCGGCCCTGTCCCAATCCAAGGTGCAACCCGAGAGTAGGAGCGCTAGAGCGGCCTGCGATTAACTTGAATCGCAGGCCGCTCTATAAGTCCTTGTTGTCGCGTTGCTTTTTGCGAAAATTGAGCAGGCCCGCCATGCCCCCGGCATGGCTGCCCGCTGCGGGGCAGCGGGCACCTGCTCAATGGTACCCGCCTTTTCGCGCAACGCTCTAAGGCCAGACGCGGGTGACGTGGCCCATCTTGCGCCCGGGCCGGACTTCCGCCTTGCCGTAGAGATGGAGATGCGCGGCGGGATCGGAGAGGATTCCTTCCCACTCCCCCGCTTCGTCGCCGATCAGGTTGACCATCTCGACGCGCGAGCCGGCAAGTCCAGTGTCGCCGAGCGGAAGCCCGCAAATGGCGCGGACATGGTTCTCGAACTGCGACGTCACCGCGCCTTCGATCGTCCAATGGCCGCTATTGTGCACGCGCGGCGCCATCTCGTTGAACAGGGGCCCGTCCGCCGTCGCGAAAAATTCAAGCGCCAGCACGCCGACATGGTCGAGCGCATCGGCGACGCGGCGGGCAAGCGCCTCCGCTTCCGCCCGGGCCCGCCGCACCGCCTCGCCGGCCGGCACGATTGAGCGGTCGAGCATGCCGTGGCGATGGCGATTCTCCGGCACCGGCCAGGTTGACGTCATGCCGTCGCGGCCGCGGCAGAGCAGGATCGAGAATTCCGCCTCGAAGTGGATGAACGCTTCGAGGATCGACGGCGCGCCGCGTACGATATCCCAGGCCTCGGCCGCGCCGGAACGATCGGCGATCCGCGCCTGGCCCTTGCCGTCATAGCCGAAGCGCCGCGTCTTGAGCACGGCCGGCGTGCCGATCTCCGCAAGCGCCGCTTCCAGGCCCGGCAGATCGTCGACCGGCGCGAAGGCCGGCGGCCGCCCGCCAAGCTCCCGTATGAAGCTCTTCTCGACGAGCCGGTCCTGCGCCGCCTCCAGCGCCGCGCGCGGCGGGAAGAGCGGCGCCTCGGCGGCCAAGGCTGCGAGCGGCACGGCCGCGATATTCTCGAACTCGTAGGTGGCGACGTCGACGCTTCGGCCGAAGCGTGCCAGCGCCGCCTCGTCGTCCCACGACCCGCGGGTGAAAAAGGCCGAGACCTCCGCCGCCGGCGGCGCCGCGTCGGGCGCGTAGATATGGCATTTATAGCCGAGCCGGGCGGCCGCAATGGCGAGCATCCGGCCGAGCTGGCCGCCGCCGACGATGCCGATGGTGGAACCCGGCGGGATTGGGCTCATTCGGGCGCTTCGGCGACCGCGTCGGTCTGCCGCCGCCGCCAATCCTCCAGCCGGCCGGCCAAAGCCGGATCGTTCAGCGCCAGGATCGAGGCGGCGAGCAGGCCGGCATTCTTGGCGCCGGCCGCCCCGATCGCAAGCGTCCCCACCGGAACGCCGCCCGGCATCTGGGCGATGGAGAGGAGGCTGTCGAGGCCGGACAGGGCCTTGCTCTCGACCGGCACGCCGAGCACAGGCAGCCGCGTCATCGAGGCGGTCATTCCCGGCAGGTGCGCCGCGCCGCCGGCGCCCGCGACGATCACCTTCAATCCGCGCTCCGCGGCGCCGCGCGCATAATCGTAGAGCCGCTCGGGCGTGCGGTGGGCGGAGACGATCTTCGTCTCGTAGGAAATGCCGAGCGCGTCCAATGCCTCGGCCGCGTGCCGCATCGTCTCCCAGTCGGACTGGCTTCCCATGATGATCCCGACGTCGGCCATGACGATCCCGAATGCGCGGCGGAGCGAAGGTCTTAACCGGCGCCTCGGAGGCAGGCAACCGGCGCGGACCGTGCCCGGCGGCTTTGGCGAGATGTTAACCCACTTCCGCTAGAGCGGCGGAATGTCGAAGCACGCTTCCGATTTCCACGCCGCCGCCCCGATAGGTCTCACCGACGAGAATGAACTGCTGCGCGCCGCTCTCGCCGAGGCGCGGGCACGGATCGAGGCGCTGGAGGCCGCGGCCGAGAAGGATGCGCTGACCGGCCTCGCCAACGGCGCCCGCTTCGAGACCGAGCTCGAGCGGGTGACGAGCCAGGCCGGCCGCCACGGCGCGCCCGCGGCCTTGCTCTATATCGATCTGCGCGGGCTCAAGACGATCAACGCCAGGCACGGCCGCCTCGCCGGCGACGCCGCTCTGGTCCACGTCGCCAGGACGCTGGAGGGCCTGATCCGCGCGAGCGACGTCCTCGCCCGAATCGGCGGCGACCTCTTCGCCTTGATCCTCGACCATCTCGACCATGACAGCGCGATCGACACGGCCGAGCGCCTCGCCCGCTGCATCGCCGCCGAGCCGGTCGATCTCGGCGCCTCTTTGGTGCCCGTGGAAGCGTCGGTGGCGATCACCGCCATCCTCCCCGGCGACAGCGTCCGCGAAGTGATGCTGCGCGCCGCGCGCAATCTGGCGCTGGCGCGGGAAGAGTAAATTTCCGTCACCCCGGCGAAGGCCGGGGTCCCAGTGGGAGCACACGACCGGCGCCTTTTCCGCGCTGGGGCCCCAGCCTTCGCTGGGGCGACGTGTCAGCGTTCGCTCAGATAATAGCGGTCCACCGCCTCGAGCCGATCGTTCAATTCATAGACGATCGGCTGGCCGGTCGGGATCTCCAGCGCGACGATCTCATCGTCGGGGATGTGCGACAGGTGCTTCACCAAAGCCCGCAGCGAATTGCCGTGGGCGGAGATCAGCACCCTCTGCCCGTCGCGCAAGGCGGGGGCGATGCGGCTCTCCCAATAAGGCAGCACCCGCGCGATCGTGTCCTTGAGGCTCTCGGTCCGCGGCACCGCGACGCCGGCGTAACGGCGGTCGCCGGCGAGGTCGAAGCGGCTGCCCGGCTCCAGCGGCGGCGGCGGCACGTCGAACGAGCGGCGCCAGATCCTGACCTGCTCCTCGCCCACCTTGGCCGCCATCTCGGCCTTGTCGAGGCCGGTGAGGCCGCCATAATGGCGTTCGTTCAGCCGCCAATGTTTCTCGACCGGCAGCCACAGCCGCCCCATCGCCTCCAGCGCGAGGTTCAGCGTCTTGATCGCGCGGGTCTGGACGCTGGTGAAGCAGAGGTCGAAGTCGAGCCCCTTCGCCCCCATCAGCTCGCCGGCGAGCCGCGCTTCCTCGGCGCCCTTCTCGGTGATGTCGACGTCCCACCAGCCGGTGAAGCGATTCTCGAGATTCCAGGCTGACTGGCCGTGGCGGATGAGGACGAGTGTCGGCATGCGGTCTCCAACGTTCGCGCCGCTCCTTAGCGCCAAACCGCGACGAGGCAACTTGCCCGCGCGGCCGCGCACGATAAGGAAGCGCGCGAAGGGAGACGCCAATGGCCATCGTCCGCGAGAGCCTCGTCCATGAGGGACCCGGCGGCATTTTCGAGAGCGCGATCGCCTATGACGATAAGGCCACGGGCCCGCGGCCGGGCATACTCGTCCTTCCCAACGTCATCGGCCGCAAGGAATTTGACGATCTCAAGGCCGAGAGGCTGGCCGGCCTCGGCTATGTCGGCCTCGCCGTCGACCTGTTCGGGCAGGGCAAGCGGCCGGGTCCGGACAACCGCACCGAATATATGGATTTCCTGAATGCCGACCGGCCGCTCCTGCGCGACCGGCTCCATGCGGTGCTGGATCTGCTCAAGGGCGCGCCGCAGGTGGATCCGGCGCGGACGGCGGCGATCGGCTTCTGCTTCGGCGGCAAATGCGCGCTCGACCTGGCGCGCAGCGGCGCCGATCTGCTCGGCGTGGTCAGCTTCCACGGCGTCTACGACCGTCCGCCCTACGACACGATCGAGCCGATCCGGCCCAAAGTGCTGGTCCTCCACGGCTGGCGCGACCCGATCGCGCCGCCGGATGCGACAGTGGCGCTCGGCGAGGAGCTCAGCCGCGGCGCCGCCGACTGGCAGATCCATATGTACGGCGAAGCCGGCCACGGCTTCGCCGACCCCGCCGCCAACGCGCCCGAGCGCGGCATCGCCTACGAACCGAAAGCCGACCGCCGAAGCTGGCGCGCGATGGAGGATTTCCTGGCGGAGATATTCAGCGCCTGATGACGCTAGGTCCGACGCGGAAGGCTGGCGGCGCAGGCATCCATCACGCGCTCAACCCGCTCCTCGCTGGGATGGACCTGTTCCCATTCCAGCTTGTCTTCTTGCGCCATATAGGCTCGCAGGTCGGCGCCGATAGACTCGCCGTCCTTGCCCAGCGCTTTCGCCGCATCCAGCAGCCGTCGACGATATATGTTCCTCGCGACGACCGCTTGGCGCCAGGTCAGGCCTCCTGGCGGCGGATAGTCTGTCGAGTAGGTGCCGCCCAGGCCCCGCTCTTCGAGCGCGAAGCATTCAAGCTGGTGGCGATACTCCCACTCCGCGGACGAGCTGCACGCGCACGCCGCGAATGCGACGAGCAGCGCCGCCGGCTTCACGTCTTCCGTGCCTCCAGCTCCGGCAGGATCGCGTGCAGCGCCGAAAGGCAGTCGCGCGCGAGCAGGCGGCAGCGGTCGGGGGACCAGCCGAAAAGCGGGTCCGCCAGCGCGTCATTGTCCTTGAACGGCATTTCGAGCGTCATCGAGATCGCCCCGTAGCGCTCGGCGAGCTGCGCCGTCGACATCGACATGTTCGCTTGGCCGGGCGCCGAAATCTCATAGCCTTTCTCGGTCTGGAAATCGGGCGAGATCCGGACCAGTTCCTCGGCAAAGCGGTCGAACAATTTCTGCTGGGCCTCGTTCCAGCTCGGAACGCCCTCGAAGCCGGCGAGGAAATTGGCGGCGATCGCCTCGTCGCCATGGACGTCCATCGCGAAATCGACGCCGGTCTCGTCCATCGCATTGCGAACGCACAGCACCTCCGGGCTCCTTTCCGGGCTCGGATCGTGCCATTCGCGGTTGAGGTTGGTGCCGACCGCGTTGGTGCGCAGATGCCCGCGCCGCGATCCGTCGGGATTCATGTTGGGGACGACATGGAAGGTCGCGCGGCTTCGAAGGACCCGCGAGACCGGGTCGCTGTCGTCGAGCAGCCGCGCGAGCGCGCCCTCCATCCACCATTCGGCCATCGTCTCGCCCGGATGCTGGCGGGCGTAGAGCCAGATCTGGAGCGGCCCCTCGCCGAATTCCAGGCAATCCATCTCCTGCCCGTCGAGACTCTGCCCGAGCGAGCGGTAGCGCACCGCCGGATGCGCCGCCGCCAGGGCGACGAGATCGTGGTGCATCTCCATCGTGTAAGGCGCGAAATAAGCGAACCAGACGCTGTCCGAGGCCGGAGTCGCGCGGATGGTGAGGATGCCGCCTTTATAGCCGGTCTCGACCCGTTCCCATTCCTCCCGGTCCGCCGACATGCAGGCGCGATAGCCTTCCCAGCCGTGCGGATAGGCCGAGCCGGCGCAATTGAGGATGCGAAGCTCCAGCGGCCGCCCGCCGGCGCCGGTCACCCGGAAATAGAAAAACTGGTAGAAATCGGACTGATGGTCCTTGCGGATGTTGAGGTCGATTCGGCCGTCCTCGATGGCGGCCAGCTCGATATTGCCGCCGTCATGGGGGCACGTCACGGAGAGGGTCATGGCGCGGTGATAGTGCGGCCCGAATCGCCGGGGAAGTCCTGAAACAGAAGGTTGGCGAGCTTTTCGACCGCCGGCACCGGCTGCGCATCGGGGGCGCCCGGCCGCGCGACCGTCGTCGCCCGGCCTTCCCAGAAGACGGTGCCGTCGGAGCGGCGCTTGATCCTGACCTCGAGCAGGGTCCCGACCAGGGGCCGCGCGCCGCCGCCGACCGGGAAGGAGATTCCGCCGCCGACGCCGCCATGCCAGCCGAACGTGCCGCCGCCGACTCCGATCGTCACCGGCGGCCGCCGCCTTTCGGCGAGGCTGCTTTGCTGGACGTTGACGATCGCCACCTGCTCCGAACTGCCGACCCCGTTCACCACCGGCCAACCGAGCTGGGTGAGGTGGCGCGCGACGATGTCGGCATAGGCGCGGAATTCGGGCGAATTGGTCTCGGCCGGCACCGCCGCCTCGATCGCGATCGGACCGCGCGCGATCGGCTCGCCAAGGTGGAAGCGCGTTGCCTGGGTTCCGGCGCGCGGGCCTTCGCCCCCATTGGTCGCGCAGCCGGCCAGCGCGGCGGCGATCAGCAGCGCGCCCGCGCGAAGAAAAAGACCTTTCATTGCGGAACCTCGTTGGTAAGCGCCGATTGTACGGCCAGTGTAACGATTTCGGAGCCGTTTGGCTTCACCTTCTGATTGGGGACCGATTGGATGAACGAAGGAGGCTCCCGGCCGGCCGTGCTGGTGACCGGAGGCGCGGGCTATATCGGAAGCCATGCGGTGCTCGCCCTCATCGACGCGGGCTGGCGCGTCGCGGTGATCGACAACCTCTCGACCGGCTTCGAATGGGCGGTGGCGAAGGAAGCGGCCTTCACCAAGGGCGACATCGCCGACCAGGATCTGGTGGCGCGGCTGATCGACGAGCATGGCATCGGCGCGATCGTTCATTTCGCCGGATCGATCGTGGTTCCGGAATCGGTCGAGAAGCCGCTTTCCTACTATGAGAACAATATGGTGAAGAGCCGCGCGCTGATCGAAAGCGCGGTCAAAGGCGGCGTCGGGCACTTCATCTTCTCCTCGACCGCGGCGACCTACGGAATTCCCGAGCGGGTGCCGGTGACCGAGGATGCGCGCACCCAGCCGATCAACCCCTATGGCTGGTCGAAATTGATGACCGAGCGGATGCTGATCGACACCGCCGCCGCCCATCCGCTCAATTTCTGCGCATTGCGCTATTTCAACGTCGCCGGCGCCGACCCGAAGGGCCGCTCCGGCCAGTCGACCGCGGGCGCGACCCATCTCATCAAGGTCGCGGTCGAGGCGGCGATCGGCAAGCGCGGCCACGTCTCGGTCTACGGAACCGACTACGACACGCCCGACGGCACCGGCGTCCGCGACTACATCCATGTCAGCGATCTCGCCGCCGCCCATGTCGACGCGCTCGAGAAACTGATCGCCGAGCCGGAAAAGAGCCACATCATGAATTGCGGCTATGGCCGCGGCTTCTCGGTCCTCGAAGTGCTCGACGCGGTCGACCGGGTGACCAACATGAGGATCGCGCGCCGCATGGAAGCGCGCCGGGCCGGCGACCCCGACGCGCTCGTCGCCGATAACCACAAGATCCTCGCCACCCTCCCCTGGCGGCCCCGGCTCGACGATCTCGACACGATCGTCACCCATGCTTTGGCGTGGGAAAGGAAATTGGCGGGGCGGCGCTGAGGGAAATCCTCCCCGCTCGCGGGGAGGGGGACCAGCCGCAGGCTGGTGGAGGGGGGTTCGTGCCAGACGCAGCCCCCCCTCCACCGCACTTCGTGCGTGTTGGAGCGAGATCGTGTCCCCCGGACACGATCTCGCTCCAACACCCTCCCCGTCCCGGGGAGGAAATATGCTCTTGACAGAATATAACTGACTACGCATATTCATTCCATGCTCGCCTCCCTCCCCGCCCTCGCCGACCCGACCCGCTTCCGGATCGTCGAGATGCTCGGCGCCGGCGAACGATCGGCCGGCGAGATCGAGCGGGCGCTGAGGGTCAGCCAGCCCAACGCCTCCAAGCATCTCCGAATCCTGCGCGAGGCCGGCCTCGTCCGGATGCGCAAGGACCGCCAGCGCCGCCTCTACCGCATCGATCCGGCGCCGCTCGCCGCGCTCGATTCCTGGCTTGCCCGCTACCGTCACTTCTGGAGCGACCGGCTCGACGCGCTCCAGCGCCATCTCGACCGGGAGAGCTGACATGGATGTCGCCGCCGTCTTCCACACACGCCCGAACGGCGGCGAGCTGGTGCTGACGCGCCGCTATCGCCAGCCGGTCGAGACGGTCTGGGCCGCCATCTCCACGCCCGAGCGGCTCGCCGAGTGGATGGGCGTCGAATGGCTTGGCGGCGACGCGCCGCTGCGCGAGGGCGGCCCGTTCGACTATCGCTTCCGTGGCCCCGACATCGAGACAAACGGCACCGTGCTGCGCCTCGAGCCGCCGCGCCTGCTCGAGCATAGCTGGTTCGACAACCAGCCGCCGGGCTCGATCGTCCGCTGGTCGCTGGAGCCGGACGGCGACGGGTGCGTCCTCACCTTGACCCACCTCTTCCGCGCCCCTGAGGATGCGCCCCGAACCGCCGCCGGATGGACGGACCTGCTCGGCTCGCTGGCCGCAAGCCTCGGCGAGCAGCCCGGCGACGGCGAAATGGACAATTGGCCCGCGCAGCGCGACATTTATGCCGCCGCCTTCCCGCCCGAAGCCACCCGCGACGGCAGGCAAAGCGAGGAGGAGGGATCGCCCGCCCTCCGCTTCGAGCGGATCCTCGCCAAGCCGCCGGAGGCGGTCTGGACCGCGCTCACCGAGCCGGAGAGCCTCGCCCGCTGGCTGACCAAGGCGGAGGTCGAACCGCGCGAAGGCGGCCGCTTCCATCTGAACTTCCAGGACGGCGCGAGCATCGTCGACGGCAGGATTTCGCGTTACGATCCGCCGCGCCTGCTCGAATATTCGTGGCCCGAGAAGAATGCGAACGGCGATTCGCTCGTCCGCTGGGAGCTGTTTCCCGCAGGCGCGGGCACGCGGCTGGTCCTCACCCACCGGCTCGACGCGGGCGGCGACCTCGCCGACTTCGCCTCCGGCTGGCATTGGCATCTCGACGCGCTCGACGGGGCGCTGGAGGGCGAGACGGTGCCGTTCGACGCGCAGCGGTGGCGGCTGCTGCGCAAGGTCTACGAGATGACGCTGCCGGCGTCCGAAGCGCCCGCCCATGCTTGACTTGGCGCCGCGCCGCCCCTAGGTGGGCGCCTCGCTTTTCCGGCACAGATGAACTCAAATCAGGCAGGCGTTCCAGGCCATGAAGATCCGCAACTCGCTCAAATCCCTGAAGTCGCGCCATCGCGACTGCCGCGTGATCCGCCGCCGGGGCCGCACCTACGTCATCAACAAGACCAACCGCCGCTTCAAGGCCCGCCAGGGCTGAGCGCCCCCGTGTCGAAGGCGCGGCCGAAGGCCGTCATCTTCGATGTCGGAAAAGGTCCTGTACGACTGGGACCCTCGGTTCCTCTACGCCAAGGTCTTCAAGGAGCGCCTGATCGCGGATGATCGGGCGCTCGACGCGTTTCTGCGCGATGTCGTCACGCCGGAATGGCATTTCCAGCACGATGCCGGCCGTCCCTTTGCCGAGACCTCGGCCGAACTGATCGCGCAATATCCGCACCATGCCGAACTGATCCAGCTGTTCG
>DASUHH010000026.1:0-30387 GCA_036273615.1 Allosphingosinicella sp.
TTTGGCACCTCGATGTCGGCTCATCACATCCTGGGGCTGGAGCAGGTCCCAAGGGTTTGGCTGTTCGCCAATTAAAGTGGTACGTGAGCTGGGTTCAGAACGTCGCGAGACAGTTTGGTCCCTATCTGCCGTGGGCGTCGATACTTGAGAGGAGTTGCCCCTAGTACGAGAGGACCGGGGTGAACATGCCTCTGGTGGACCTGTCGTGGCGCCAGCCGCGCAGCAGGGTAGCTATGCATGGACGGGATAACCGCTGAAAGCATCTAAGCGGGAAGCCTCCCTCAAGATAAGTTATCATCGAGCCGTGGAAGACCACCACGTTGATAGGCCGGATGTGGAAGCGCGGTAACGCGTGGAGCTAACCGGTCCTAATTGCTCTGTTCGCGCTTGATGAATCCCACCATCAACGACAGCTTTGGCGAGCTGAGGCTTCGCTGAGCCACGCTTCATGCGTGGGTCAGGGAAGGCCGGACGTCACTGTCGTCAGCAGATGATTGCACGGTTTCTAGAAACAACTTGTCCGCTCGCTTTGCAGCTTGGTGGCCATAGCGTCAGTGACCCACCCGATCCCATCCCGAACTCGGCCGTGAAACCTGACAGCGCCGATGGTACTATCGCCTAAGCGATGGAAGAGTAGGTCGTCGCCAGGCTTCATGGCGAGCGGTCAAGTTGAACCCATTCACATTGTCATCCCTTTCCGGAGGGAGGAGTCGGTGACGCGGGATGGAGCAGCCCGCCGCCGTTTCGCGAAGCGAAACGGGAAACGAAAGGTGCTTCCGGGCTGCCGCAGGGCGCCTGAAGGTTGGTGACGCGGGATGGAGCAGCCCGGTAGCTCGTCAGGCTCATAACCTGAAGGTCGTAGGTTCAAATCCTACTCCCGCAACCAACAAAAAGCCCCGCCTCGTGCGGGGCTTTTTGTTGGTCGTGGGGGTGCCCGGATTGGAGCCTCGTTCAGCCGGAGCCCGCGCAGCGGGCGGAGACGACGCGCCGCAGGCGCGGCAAATCCTACTCCCGCAACCAACAGAAAAGCCCCGCTTTGGCGGGGTTTTTTTGTTGCCCCGGACTTGATCCGGGGCCCGGGACGGCTTCTTCACCCACACCAGTGTCGATAGAATTTCGTCCTCCGAGGCGAAGGAAGCAATCCTCACCCCAAGCTTCTCGTCAAACCCCTTGGCTTCCGGCCTGTTTTCGGCTTCATCCGGGCCGGGGCTCGATCGGGTCGACAAACAAAAGGGGGATAATATGCGTTCCTTGCTCGCCATGTCCGCTTTGGCGCTCGTGCTGGCGGCGACCGCCGCGCCCGCGGCGCCGGCTTCCTCCTCGCCCACCTATGCGCCGGTCGATCCGCAGATGCTCAATCGGATCGCCGACGAGGGCTTCAACCACGGCCAGATCGCGCAGACGATCGAAACTCTGTCGGACCGGATCGGCGGGCGGATGACCAACTCGCCGGCCATGCGCAAGGCCGAGACCTGGACCGCTGGCAAGTTCACCGAATGGGGGCTGCAGAACGTCCACAAGGAAGGGTTCGACTTCGGCCGCGGCTGGTGGATCGAGAGCAGCCAGGTGCGGATGGTGACGCCCCGTCCGCTCGAGCTTCGCGCCATCCCGATCGCCTGGTCGCCGCCGACCGACGGGCCGGTGACCGCGCCGATCGTCGTCGCGCCGATCCGCACCGAAGGCGATTTCGCCCGCTGGCGCGGCAAATTGAAGGGCAAGATCGTGCTGACATCGGCGCCGACCGCGCCGCGCGACGACGTCAATCCGCCCTTCGTCCGCCTGAGCGACGCCGATATCGCGAAGCTCGACACCTATAGGGAGCCCGAATTCAACCCCGAGGCGCAGGCGCGTCTCGGCGACCGGGCGGGCTTTGCCGGCAAGCTCGACGCCTTCCTCGCCGAGGAAGGGGCGGTGGCGCGCGCCACCATGTCGCGGAGCGACGGCCGCATCGTCCATGGCGAAGGCTCGGGCTTCCGCCCCGGCCAGACGCCGAAAGTGCCGGCGGTGGAGCTTGGCGCGGAGGATTATCGCCGCCTCGCCCGCTTGGCCCAGGACGGCGAGGTCACGGTCGAGATCGACGACCGCGTCCATTATGACGACAGCGACCCCAAGGCCTACAATATCATCGCCGACATAACCGGTACCGATCCCAAGGCCGGCTATGTGATGGCCGGCGCGCACCTCGATTCCTGGGTGGCGGGCGACGGCGCCGCCGACAATGGCGCCGGCTCCGCGGTGGTGATGGAGGCGGCGCGGATCCTCGCCAGCCTCCACGTGCGGCCGAAGCGGACGATTCGCTTCGCGCTCTGGGCGGGCGAGGAGGAGGGGCTGCTCGGCTCCTTCGCCTATGTCGATTCGCATCTCGCGCGGCGGCCGCAGAATGCGCTCGCGACCCGCTATGGGCCTTATTATGGCGGCGAGACCTTCCCGATCGCGCCGCAGCCTGGCTTCAACGACCTCGCCGCCTACTTCAACATCGACAATGGCTCGGGGAAGATCCGGGGCATCTATACCGAGGGCAATTTCGGGGTCGCGCCGATCTTCCGCCAGTGGCTGGCGCCTTTCGCGAGCCTGGGCGCCGCCAATGTCGTCGCCCGGCCGACCGGATCGACCGACCACGTCTTCATGGTCCGGCTCGGCCTTCCCGCCTTCCAGTTCATTCAGGATCCGCTCGATTATGAGAGCCGGGTCCACCATAGCGACCTCGACACGTTCGATCATCTGCGGATCGACGACATGCGCCAGGCGGCGGTGGTGATGGCGGCGATGCTGCTCGACGCGGCCGACAGTGATGCGCCGCTGCCGCGCAACGTGCTGCCGACCCAGCCGCAAGCGACCGACCCCTATCATGGCGAGGAGCCCCAGGCCCCAGGCCGCCGCTGAGCCGCCCCCCGCCGCACGTCACAGACCGGCGGCAAGCCGGGTTGTGCTTTCGCGTCAACCGTGCTTCATTCCCGGTCCGAAACAGGGGAGGACCGATCATGGCCACCAATCCCACCGGAGGCACCAGCGTCAATCTCGTCAGTCGCGTCAGGAACATCATCGTCAGTCCCAAGACCGAATGGCCGGTCATCGATGCCGAGCCGGCGACCATCGCCGGAATCTATCGTTCCTATGTCGTCATCCTCGCCGCGATTCCGCCGGTTGCATCGGCGATCGGCCAGCTCGCCTTCGGATTCCGCCTCTTCGGTCTGGTCTATCGGCCGTCGCCGGCCCATGTCATCTCCGATGCCGTCATCCGGTATCTGCTGAGCCTGGTCATGGTCTATGTCCTGGCGCTGATCATAGAAGCTCTGGCGCCGACGTTCGGCGGCACGAAGGATCGGGTCGCCGCATTCAAGGTCGCGGCTTACGGCTCCACGGCCGGCTGGCTCGCGGGCATCTTCGGCATCATTCCGAATCTCGCCATTCTCGGCCTTGTCGGGCTCTACAGCATCTATCTCTATTATACGGGGCTGCCGGTCCTGATGAAGGTGGCCGCCGACAAGGCCGTCGGCTACGTTCTGGCCGTCATCGTGGCAGCGATCATCTTGTGGATCGTCGTGGGGGTCATCACCGCGGCGGCGGTCGGCGCCTTCGCGCCGCTCCCCACAGCGCCGGCCGGCTCGATCTCCTTCGGCTAGCGACCGGCCAGAATGCGTTCGACAAGCTCGAGATCCTCGGGCTTGTCGACGTCGATCGCCGCTTCCGCGCAAGGCAGGATCACGGCCTTCGCGCCGAAGCCGAGCCTGCGGCCGATCCGAGTCGCGGCGCCCTGCAGGGTCAGGGTCCGGGTGAGCGCGCCGACCAGGACCGAGGGACCGAGGAAGGCGAGCAGTCGCCAGGCTTTCTTGCGGTCGCGCTCGATCCCGGCCCAGAGGTCCAGCGCACGAGCCGCCCGTTCGTTCGCCAGCGCGAACAGGTTGGCGCCGCTATACTGGCCGCCGCGCGCCTTCAGCCAGGTGCGCTTGGTCTGGGGCCAGGCCGCTTCGACAATGCGCCGCTCGACCATGGCGAAGGCGACGTCGGCGCCCGCGCTCCCCGCCACGAAGGCCTCGACTATTTCCGGCGTGAGGAGGGCATGATCGGCCGTGGTGACGAGCAGGGGCCAGGGCGCTTCCGCGCCTCCGGCCACCGCGCGGATGCTCGCGGCGATCGTGTCGCCGGACGCGGCCCAGCCGATCCGCGGCTCCTCCGCCAGCCATGAAGGCGCCTCGGACCGGAGCTGCTCCGGCGCCTGAGTCAGCACCAGGATGCGCGCCACGGACGGCGCGGCGAGCAAGGCCCGCGCCACCCGGCCGAGCATCGGCTCGCCGGCGATCGGAATCAGCGCCTTGGCGGAAACGCGCCGGCTGCCCGCGAAGCCGCTCTCGCCCGGGCGCTCGCCCGCCAGCAGGATCGCCATATAGCCGCCCATCAGGCGCGCCTTGCTCCGCCACTGTCCATCGTTCTAAGCGCCTAGCGCGCCCTCCCCCTCCCTCACAACCGCCGAGTTTATGCCCATCGACAAAGCCGTCATCCTGAGCGCCGGCAAAGGCTCGCGCCTGCTGCCGCTGACCGCCGACCGGCCAAAATGCCTGATCGACCTCAGCGGCAAGAGCCTGCTCGACTGGCAGCTCGACACGCTCCAGGCGGGCGGGGTGACGGAGATCGTGATCGTCACCGGCTTTCGCGACGATCTGGTCGATGCGGTCGCGGCCCGGCGGCGCGGCGTCAGGACCCTGTTCAACCCCTTCTACCATGTCGCCGACAATCTCGGCTCGGTCTGGATGGCGCGCGGCGAGTTCGACCGCGACCTGCTCCTGCTCAACGGCGACACCTTAGTTTCGGCGGCCCTGCTCGCGCGGGTGCTGGCGGCGGAGACGGGTCCGATCGCCGTCACCATCGACGAGAAGGACGATTATGACGCGGACGACATGAAGGTGCTGCGCGACGGCGACCGGCTGCTTCGAATCGGCAAGGCGCTCGAGCCGGGCCGCTACGATGCCGAATCGATCGGCCTCCTCGCCTTTCGCGGCGAGGGACCACGTGCCTTCATCGACCAGGTCGAGCGGATGATGCGCTCCTCCGAAGGGACGCGCCGCTGGTATCTGCGCGCGATCGACGCGCTCGCGCAGGCCGGCGCCGACGTCCGCACCGTCTCGATCCGCGGCGAGGATTGGCAGGAGGTCGACTTTCCCGAGGATGTCGAGAAAGCCGAGGCGCTTACCGGGCGCTGGGCCAGAGGCTCCTGAGCCAGTCCGCAAGCGCCTCGATCCGATCCGCCTCGAGCATGACCGCCTCGCCCAGGGCCGGCGCCTTCGGCCAGCCCGCATCCGCCACCGCGATGCCGCAGGCGCTCCGTTCGCCCTCGTAGCGCGGGATGACGTGGAAATGGACGTGCGGGTCCACCATCATCAGCATCAGATAATTGATCCTCGCATAGCCGACCGCCTCCGCCAGCGCGCGCTCGATGTCCCGGACCGCCCGGTGCAGCTCGGCGAAGGCGGACGCGTCAAGCTCGGAAAAGGCCGTCGCCTCGCTCCTGGCGGCGAGGACCAGGCTGCCGAGCGTCGGCTGCGCCGGCCGCAGCAGCGCCACCCAATGTTCGTATTCCGCGACGAGGGTCGCGGGATGGCCGAAGCGGCGGATCGTCTCGTTCATCGCTCTCTCCTCAGGCGAGCCATGAGATCACCGGCCGTCCCTGCCATCGGACGATCAGCGCCTGGACGAGCTGCACGGCGTGGACGAGCAGCGACAGCAGGGTCCAGATCGCGACGGCGACCAGGCCCCAATCCGGGCGGCGGGCGATCAGGAAGGCGAGCAGGATCACCATGTTCGGATTGCGCCGGGCGGTGATCAGCCGGAACCGGCTGTCGAACCGGCGCCAGACATGGATGTGGATTCGGAACAAAGCGATGAACGCCCCCTCGATCAGCCGCTGCACGACATAGCCCGCGACGATCAGGCCGAGCGTCCACCAGAAGATTTGCGGCGTCAGCGGCCGGCCATAGGGCACGAGTCCCGCGCCCCAGGCCCACCACCAGAAAGGCGGATGGACGAGGTCGATGCCATGATCGAACGCCTCGCCCCATTTCGATGCGGTGATCGTGCAGCGGGCGAGCTTCCCGTCCACCGTGTCGAGCACCATGAAGGCGAGCCCCGCGGCGAGGCCCGGCCAATAGAGGCCGCGCCAGAAAAGCCAGCCGGCCAGCGCGCAGAGGAGCGCGCCGATCAGGGTCACCTGGTTCGGAGTCATTCCGATCCGCGCCGCCCAGCGGGTCAGGACCAGGGCCCATTCGGGCCACAGATATTTGGTGAGCAGGTCGGTGACGCCCTTGTAGGCGCCGAAATAGCTCGCTTGCTCCAGCGCCGGCACCGTCCCGGGCGTCAGCCGGCCCATGAACGGCCGCTCGCGCTTGCGGAGCTCTTCATTCTCGATGCCGCCGCTTTCTTCCCAGGCGACGAGCGTCAGGCCGGGCGGATCGTCGAGCGGGCGGCTTTCCTTCATCGCCAGCGTGACGCGCAGCCGCGTGTCGAGATCGTCGGCATTGGCGAGCACGGGAACGCCATCGCACGTCACCACATGCCCGGGTCGCGCCGCGACGAAGGCGAGCCAGGCCGGATCGAAGACGAAATCGAGATTGGCGACGAGCGGCCCGGCACCCGGTCCTTCGGCGAAGCCGATCCCCTGCCGCGCCGCGATCCGCGCCAGCCGTTTGCGCGGCGTCAGGCCCCAGAGGCGTGTCTGGTTCGCGCCCGCCGGCAGAATGAACGTCATCGGCCGAAGAACCGCGCTTCCAGCTCCGCGGTCAGCGATCCGGCCAGCACCACCTCCTTCGCCCAGCCGAGATCGTCGGCCAGATAGCGGTCCGAGTCGAGGTGGGGCACCTCGGCGCGGATGGCCGTCCGGGCCGCATCGATCGGCGGCGACGAAGCGAGCGGGCCGTGGAAATCCAGCCCCTGCGCCGCCGCCAGCAATTCGATCCCGATCACGCCCGCCGCATTGCCGGCGATCCGCCGCGCCTTGGTCGCCCCATGGGTCGCCATCGAGACATGATCCTCCTGCCCGGCCGAGGTCGGGATCGAATCGACGCTTGCCGGAAAAGCGAGGCTCTTATTCTCAGACACCAAGGCGGCGGCGGCGACCTGGGCGATCATGAATCCCGAATTGACCCCGCTGTCGCGGACCAGGAAGGGCGGCAGGCCGCTCATCTTCGGATCGACCAGGACGGCGGTGCGCCGTTCGGAGATCGAGCCGATCTCGCACAAGGCGATAGCCAGCATGTCGGCCGCGAAGGCGACCGGCTGGGCGTGGAAATTGCCGCCGGAAAGCGCTTCCTCGCCGAACAAAAGGGGATTGTCGGTCGCCGCATTGGCCTCGATCTCAAGCGTCCGCGCCGCCTGGGCGACGAGGTCGAGGCAGGCGCCCATCACCTGCGGCTGGCAGCGGAAGCTGTAAGGGTCCTGCACCTTGGGGCAATCGTCGTGCGAATGGCGGATCTCGCTGTCGGTGAGCAGGTCCACCAGCGAAGCGGCGACGTCGATCTGGCCCTTCTGCCCGCGCGCCGCGTGGATGCGGGGATCGAATGCGACGTCGGTGCCCTTCAGCGCGTCGACCGACATGGCGCCGGCGAGGATGGCCGCGGCGAAGATCCGCTCGGCGGCGAACAATGTGTCGAGCGCGATCGCGGTCGAGACCTGGGTGCCGTTGATCAGCGCCAGCCCTTCCTTCGGGCCGAGCGCCAAAGGCGCCCAGCCGAGCCGCGCGAGCGCATCGCCGGCCGGGAGCCGCTCGCCGGCAAGCAGCATCTCGCCTTCGCCCATCAAAGGCGCGGCGAGATGGGCGAGCGGGGCGAGGTCGCCCGAGGCGCCGACCGAGCCCTGCGACGGAATGACCGGAAGCGCATCCGCCTCCAGCATGGCGAGCAGCCGCTCGACGATCGCAGGCCGAACGCCCGAATGGCCGCGGCCGAGGCCGATCGCCTTCAGCGCGAGGATCAGGCGCACGGCGTGCGGCGGCAGCGCCTCGCCCAGCCCGCAGGAATGGGAGAGGATGAGGTTGCGCTGCAAATCCCCGAGCCGGTCGGACGCGATCCGCGTCTGGGCGAGCAGGCCGAAGCCGGTATTGACGCCGTAGACGGTGCGGCCGCCGGCGAGGATCCGGCCGACATTTTCGGCGGCGGTCGCGATGGCGGTCCAGGCCGAATCGGCAAGCGCGATGGGCGCGCCGCTCCAGATCTGCCGAAGCTCGCCGAGCGTCACCGCGCCGGGATTGAGAATGACCCTGTCCATCTTTGTCCGTCATTCCCGCGCAAGCGGGAATCCAGTCCTGCCTTGTTGCGCCGCGGGGCTGGAGGCTCCGCTCTGGAGTCCCGCTTTCGCGGGAATGACGGGAAAGGGCAAGGTGGGTGGGGCTGCCGCTCAGCCGCCGATCATCGGCAGGTCCAGGCCCTGCTCGCGGGCGCAGGCGATGGCCTCCTCATAGCCGGCATCGGCGTGGCGCATGACTCCGGTGCCGGGGTCGTTCCACAGCACGCGCGCCAGCCGCCTTGCCGCCGCTTCGGTGCCATCGGCGACGATCACCATTCCGGCATGCTGCGAATAGCCCATGCCGACGCCGCCGCCATGGTGGAGCGACACCCAGGTCGCGCCCGACGCGGTGTTGAGCAAAGCGTTGAGCAGGGGCCAGTCGGAGACGGCGTCGGAACCGTCCTTCATCGCCTCGGTCTCGCGATTGGGGCTTGCGACCGAGCCGCTGTCGAGATGGTCGCGGCCGATCACGACCGGCGCCTTTAATTCGCCTCTCGCCACCATCTCGTTGAAGGCGAGGCCGAGCCGGTCGCGCTGGCCGAGCCCGACCCAGCAGATCCGCGCCGGCAGCCCCTGGAAGGCGATCCGCTCGCGCGCCATGTCGAGCCAGCGGTGGAGGTGCGGATCTTCGGGGATCAGCGCCTTCACCTTCGCGTCGGTGCGATAAATGTCCTCGGGATCGCCCGACAGCGCCGCCCAGCGGAACGGGCCGATGCCGCGGCAGAAGAGCGGCCGCACATAAGCGGGAACGAAGCCGGGGAAGTCGAAGGCGCGGGCGACGCCCTCGTCATAGGCGACCTGGCGGATATTGTTGCCATAGTCGAAGGTCGGGATGCCCATCTTCCTGAACGCAAGCATCGCCTCGACATGGACGGCCATCGAGGCGCGGGCGGCATCTTCCACCGCTTTCGGATCGCGCTCGCGCTGCTCCATCCATAAGGCGACGGTCCAGCCGATCGGCAGATAGCCGTTGACCGGATCGTGGGCGGAGGTCTGGTCGGTGACCGCATCGGGCCGGATGCCGCGCCGGACCATCTCGGGCAGGATCTCGGCGGCATTGCCGAGCAGGCCGACGGAGGTCGGCGCCTCGGCCGTGCGGATGATCTCGAGCGCCTCGTCGAGGCTGGCCGCGCGGCGGTCGAGATAGCGGGTTTCCAGCCTCTTCTCGATCCGGCTCTCCTGGCATTCGATCGCGAGGCAATGGGCGCCGGCCATGACCGCCGCCAGCGGCTGGGCGCCGCCCATGCCGCCGAGGCCCGCGGTCAGGATCCAGCGGCCCTTCAGATCGCCGCCATAATGCTGGCGGCCCATCTCGACGAAGGTCTCGTACGTGCCCTGGACGATGCCCTGGGAGCCGATATAGATCCACGAGCCGGCCGTCATCTGGCCGTACATCATCAGCCCCTTGCGATCCAATAAGTTGAAATGCTCCCAGGTCGCCCATTTCGGGACCAGGTTCGAATTGGCGATCAGCACCCGCGGCGCGTCGGCGTGGGTGCGGAAGACGCCGACCGGCTTGCCCGACTGGATGAGCAGGGTGTGGTCGTCGCCGAGCCGCTCCAGCGTCTCGACGATCTTGTCGTAGCTCTCCCAGTCGCGCGCGGCGCGGCCGATGCCGCCATAGACGACGAGCTCCTCCGGCGCCTCGGCGACGCGCGCGTCGAGATTGTTCTGCAGCATGCGCACGGCGGCTTCGGTGAGCCAGCTCTTGGCGACCTTGTCCGGCCCGGTGCGGGCGCGGATCGATCGGCTGTTGTCGCGTCTGTTCAGGGTCCTTCTCCTCGCCCCGTCATTGCGAGGAGCGGAGCGACGAAGCAATCCAGAAAGGCGCCGACCGGATTGCTTCCCCCCGGCTTTCGCCGGCGTGGCAATGACGGTTCAAATATTCGCATCCTCGCCCGCCACGATCCGGCGCTCGGGGCCGGGGAGGCCGACCCAGTAGCTGAGCTCGGCCGGCCGGCGCACCGGCCAGACGCAGAGGTCGGCGGCCTTGCCGGTTGCGATCGTGCCGATCTCGCGCTCCAGGCCGAGCGCCCTGGCGGCGTGGACGGTCATTCCGGCGAGCGCCTCTTCCGGCGTCAGGCCGAAGAGGGTGCAGGCCATGCTCATCATCAGGGTCGGCGACAGGATCGGCGACGTGCCGGGATTGCAGTCTGTCGCGACCGCCATCGGCACGCCGTGGCCGCGCAGAAGGTCGATTGGGGGCTTGCGGGTCTCGCGCAGCGCATAGAAGGCGCCGGGGAGCAGGACGGCGACCATTCCGGCCCGCGCCATCGCCGCGACGCCCTTTTCGTCGGCATGTTCGAGATGGTCGGCCGACAGCGCGCCATATTCGGCCGCAAGCGCTGCGCCTCCGACATTGCTCAATTGCTCGGCGTGGAGCTTGACCCGGAGCCGGTGGGCATCGGCCGCTTCGAACAGCCGCCTGATCTCGTCGGGCGTGAAGCCGATCCCCTCGCAAAAGCCGTCGACCGCCCGCGCCAGCCCGGCTTCGGCCACTGCGGGGATCATCTCGTCGATCACCATGTCGACATAGGTTTCGCGGTCGTCGCGATGCTCGGGCGGCAAGGCGTGGAGGGCGAGCAGGGTCGGAACGATCCGCACCGATTCGCCCGTTCCCAGCGCCCTGGCGGCCTCCAGCATCTTGATCTCGGTCGGGGTATCGAGGCCGTAGCCCGACTTGATCTCGACCGTGGTGACTCCGCCGGTCATCAGCGCGTGCAGGCGCGGTCGCGCCTCGGCGACCAGCTCCTCCCTCGAGGCAAGCCGGGTCGCCTTGACCGTCGAGACGATGCCGCCGCCGGCCCGGGCGATCTCCTCATAATTGGCGCCGTGCAGCCTCTGCTCGAACTCGCCGGCGCGGTTGCCGCCGAAGACGAGGTGGGTGTGGCAGTCGATCAGCCCCGGACTCACCCAGGCGCCGCCGAGCGGCTCGACCCGGTTCGCGCGATAGCCGGCAAGGTCGATCCGCCGCCCGACCCGGACGATCCGGCCGTCCTGGATGCCGATCGCCCCGTCCTCGATCGCGCCGAAGGCGCCAGGCACCGACGGGTCCATCGTCGCGAGGTTGCAGTTGGTCAGAAGCCGGTCCCACATGGACCGCTTCTTAAGACTCGGATGGTATAAGGCAAAGGATGAGCTGGAAATCGGTCGCCGACCTGCTCGGCACGGAAGGGGATTTGGCGCTGCTCGGGGCGCCGCTGGACGCGGGATCGGTGACTCCGGGCCGCTGCGACCTCGCGCCGGAGACGGTGCGGCGGGCGCTGCGCCGGATCAGCACCTACGATATCGACACCGGCCGGGAGCTCGGACTCCCGGTACAGGACCGCGGCGACCTCGCGCTTGCCGGGGTTTCGCCCGCCGATGCCTTCGAGCCGATCCGCTCCGCCGTCGTCGCCGCGACGAAACGCCAGCGCCTGACCCTCCTCCTCGGCGGCAACAATGCGATCACCCGTCCCGCGGCCCATGGGCTCGGCGTTCCGCTGGAGAGCATCGGCCTGATCACCCTGGACGCCCATTTCGACATGCGCGAGACCGACCAGGGGCCGATGAACGGCAATCCGGTGCGCTGCCTGCTCGAGGACGGCCTTCCCGGCTGGAACATCTGCCAGATCGGCCTCGCCCCCTGGGCGAACACGGCCAAGATGCACCGCGACGCCCAGGCGGCGGGAATCGGCATCTTCACCCTCGCCGACTGCCGGAGCCGCGGCATCGAGAAGGTGCTTGACGACGCTTTGTCCCGCCTTTCCCATCGCGAATTGCTGATCGTCGATTTCGACATCGACGTGATCGACCGCAGCCAGTCCCCCGGCGCTCCTGGCGGCCGGCCGGGCGGCATGCCGGTCGAGATGTTCTTCGCGGCGGCGCGGCGGCTGGCGGCGGAACCGCGCGTCCGCCTCGTCGACCTCACCGAATTCGATCCCGAGCTGGACGCGTCCGACACGACGGCGCTGATCGCCGCACGCTGGGTTGCGGAGATACTTGCCGGCTTCGCGCGGCGCTGAAATCCTAATCGCTTGTTTCCCGACGCCCAAGGCGTCAGGAACAGGGGCGATGACCGAAACCGATCTCGATCTGACCCAGGATTTCCGCCGGGCGATGCGCCGCGTCGCCTCGACCGTCAACGTCATCACCATCTGCGTCGGCGGCGTGCCGATGGGCATCACGGCGACCGCAATGTCCTCGATCTCGCTCGATCCGCCGAGCCTGCTCGTCTGCATCAACCGCACCTCGTCGATGCACGGCTCGATGGAGGATGTGTCGCATTTCCGGGTCAATGTGCTGCATTGCGACCAGGAGGAGATGGCGCGCATGTTCGCCGACCGGCGCCACCAGGCGCTGCGCTTTTCCGAAGGCTGGACCGTGGATTGCGAGCGCCCGCCGCGCCTTGTCGACGCGCAGGCCTCCCTGCTCTGCCGGCGGATCGACCATCACCGCTTCGGCACCCACTCCATCTTCATCGGCCAGGTCGAGGAAGTGATCCTGCGCGAGGAAGTGGCGCCGCTCGTCTATCTCAACGGCAGCTATGGCGGGGCGGCATAACCCACCCGTCACCCCGGACTCCGGGGTCCACCTTCTTCAGGTGCTGAAGCAAGAAGATGATCGGATTCCCTGATGGGCTATCCGGGGGACAGCCCATCCCGGTCGTCAAGTCTGGCATGACGAATTAGGAGAGCGCCTCAGCCCCGAATGAAGGCTTCGAGCTCCTCATAGGCCTCGTCGTCGGTGAGCTGGCGGGGCGGGTGCTTGCAGAAATAAGCCGCCGCCGGATAGACCGGGCCGGCCATGCCCCGTTCGCTTGCGAGCTTGGCGCAGCGGATCATGTCGATCGCGACTCCGGCGCTGTTCGGGCTGTCCTCGACCGAGAGGCGGAGCTCGATGTTCATCGGAACGCCGCCGAACAATTGCCCTTCCATGCGCAGGAAGCAGACCTTGTTGTCATTCTGCCAGGCGACGTAATCGGACGGGCCGACATGGATATTCTCGTCGTCGAGCCGATGCTCGGCGACCGACTGGACCGCCTCGGTCTTGGAAATCTTCTTCGATTTCAGGCGGTTGCGGTTTGCCATGTTGAGGAAGTCGGTATTGCCGCCGGTGTTGAGCTGATAGGTCCGGTCGAGCTTGACGCCGCGTTTGTGGAACAGGTCGGTCAGCACGCGGTGGACGATCGTCGCGCCGAGCTGCGCCTTGATGTCGTCGCCGATGATCGGCACGCCGGCATCCTCGAACCGCTTCGCCCATTTCTCGTCGCTGGCGATGAACACCGGCATGTTGTTGACGACGGCGACGCCCGCCTCGAGCGCGCATTCGACGTAGAATTCGGTCGCCTCCTGGCTGCCGACCGGCAGATAGTTGAGGAGCACGTCCGTCTCGGTCTCCTTCAGCCGGCGGACGACGTCGTCCTTCGACGGCTCCGGCAGATCGGCGAGCAGGAAGGTGCGGTCGTCCGGCCATTCCGCCATATGGTCGGAATAGCCGTCGAGGATCCGGCCCATCTCGACGATGGCGCCGCTCGGCTTGACATGGTCGCAGAAGATCGCCGTGCAGTTCGGCTTCTCGAAGATCGCTTCGGCGACGTCCTTGCCGACCTTGCGCCGGTCGACGTCCCAGGCCGCGACGATCTTGATGTCGCGCGGACGGTAGCCGCCAAGGTCCCAATGCATGAGACCGATCTGCTCGTTGGCGCCGCCATTCTGATAATGGGCGATGCCCTGGACGAGCGAGCTGGCGCAGTTGCCCACGCCGACGATGGCGATGTTGATCGCCTTGGGATCATGGAGGCTCATCAGGCCATCGCCGCCTGTCGCCGTGCGGCCGCGTAACGTTCGATCATCTCAGCACAAATCCGCAATCTGGTTGGGGCCTATTGGCGCGCTCGCATGGCGCGGCGCAAGCCCCAAATGTTCCGGGGTGAGGCAGAATGTTGCCGTTGTGTGAAAATAATGCAACGTTTCCATCTGCCTGTCGATCAACCGAGCGTCCTCCCGAAAGCGGTCCGAACGGCTGAGACCCGTCCGCAGATGGGTCAGGCCGACGCGCTTAAGCCATTTGGCGGCGTCGTCAAGCCGCGGGTCCCGATAATGGAACCATCGCGCGAGGCCCATCGCGGGCGCGCGGCGGGCAAATGGGACGACGCCGGCGAAGCGCGGCCGGGCAAGGGGCTATTTCCGGAAGAGATTTTCCGGGTCGCGCATCGCCTTGATCTCGATCGCATTGCCCGACGGATCGCGGAAGAACATCGTCGCCTGCTCGCCGGCCTCGCCGCGGAAGCGGACCGTCGGCTCGATCACGAATTCGACGTCCCCAGCGGCCTGGAGCCGCCCGGCCAGCGCGTCCCACGCCTCCATCGGCAGCACGGCGCCGAAATGGGGCACCGGCACGTCGTGGCCGTCGACCTCATTGCGGTGCGGGCGCGGTTTCATGCCCGGATCGAGATGGGCGACGATCTGGTGGCCGTAAAAGTCGAAATCGACCCATTGCTCCGCGCTTCGGCCTTCGGGGCAGCCGAGCAGGCCGCCATAGAAAGCGCGGGCGGCGGCGAGATCGTGGACCGGGAAGGCGAGATGGAAGGGCGGGAGCGCGTTCATGGCGCCGCCTCTACGTGATTCCCGTCCTCGGGGGAATCGATTAGGAGCAAATCATGGACGCCCCCGAGACGCCGCCGAACCCTGCCCCGTCTCAGCCTTCGGCGCGGCCGCCGCTCGCGGCGCGGGCGAAGCCGCACGGCCTCGCCTTCCTCGCCGGCCTCGTCGCCGCCTGCGGCTTCGCGCCGATCGGCTGGTGGCCGCTGACCCTCGCCGCCTTCGCTTGTCTCATGCGGGTCGTGCGGAGCGCGCCGCACCTGCGCTCGGCCCTGGTTCGCGGCTGGTGGTTCGCGCTAGGATATTTCGTCCTCGGCCTGAACTGGATCGCGACCGCCTTCACCTATCAGGCGGCGATGCCGGCCTGGCTCGGCTGGATCGCGGTGGTCCTGCTCTCGCTCTACCTTGCCGTCTATCCGGCCGCGGCGGCCGGGCTCGCCTGGCGCTGGGGCCGCGCGAGCCCGCCGGCCTTCATCCTGCTCTTCGCCGCCGCGTGGATCGTCACCGAATGGCTGCGCGCGACCATGTTCACCGGCTTCGCCTGGAATCCGGTCGGCGTCGCGTTGCTTCCGACCTTCGTCTCCCGCCTCGCGACCCTTGTCGGCACCTACGGCCTGTCCGGCATGACCCTGTTGCTTGCCGGCGCCCTGCTCCTGTGCGCGGAGGAACGGTGGCGGCCGGCGGCCGCGGTCGCGCTGCCGCCGATCCTGCTCGGCCTGCTGCTCGCGATCGTCGCCAGGCCGGCGCCCGACACGACGATCGCGCTTCGCATCGTCCAGCCGAATATCGGCGAGGAAGCGAAATGGAAGCCGGAGCAGATCGCCCGCAACATGGACCGGCTGATCGGCCTGTCGGAGGCGCCCGGCCCGCGCCCGCAGCTCCTGCTCTGGCCCGAGGCGGCGGTGACCCGTCCGCTCGAGACCGGGCTCGCCGACCCGGCCTACCAGGAGGAAGCCCGGTTGTGGCGGCAGCGGCTCGGCGCGCTCGCCGGGCCCGACGGCCTGTTCCTCACCGGCGGCGTCACCTGGCGCTCGAAGGACGGCGCGAGCGTCACCAGCGCCACCAACAGCGTCTTCGCGCTCGACGGCAGCGGCCGAATCCTCGCCCGCTACGACAAGGCGCATCTCGTCCCTTATGGCGAATATCTGCCGATGCGGCCTTTGCTCTCGCGAATCGGCCTCTCGCGGCTCGCGCCCGGCAATGTCGATTTCGACGCCGGCCCGGGGCCCCGCACCGCCGATCTTCCGATCGTCGGCCGGATCGGATTTCAAGTCTGCTACGAGATCATCTTCTCGGGCGAGGTGGTCGACCGCGGCCATCGGCCCAAGCTGATCTTCAACCCGTCCAACGATGCCTGGTTCGGCCGCTGGGGCCCGCCCCAGCATCTCGCCCAGGCGCGTCTCAGGGCCTTGGAGGAGGGGTTGCCGATCCTCCGCGCCACCCCGACCGGCATCTCCGCGATCGTCGATGCGGACGGCAATGTCCGCCAGAGCCTTCCCTGGCACATCGCCGGGCTGATCGACGGCCATGTGCCCGGCGCGAAGCCGCCGACCCTGTTCGCGCGCTTCGGCAACCTCCTCCCCTTCCTCTTCGCACTGCTGCTCGCCGCAACGGCGATTGCAGTCCGCCGCACGAGGCGCTAGGAGCCGAAGCCGAGCCGGATATAAGGATATGTTTATATCCTGATCTCCGAGACTTCCGATCCTTCAGCAAGGCTCCTCTTCGATGCGCAGCAACTATCTCTTCACGTCCGAATCCGTGTCCGAAGGCCATCCCGACAAGGTCGCCGACCAGATTTCCGACGCCGTCGTCGATCTCTTCCTGTCCACGGACCCGGAGGCGCGCGTCGCCTGCGAAACCCTGGTGACGACCCAGCGCATCGTCCTTGCCGGCGAGGTGCGCTCCAAGGACCGCGCGCTGATCAGCCAGAGCGGCGCCATCACCGACGAAGGCCAGAAGAAGATCGAGGAGGCGGTGCGCGGCGTCGTCCGCCGCATCGGCTACGAGCAGAGCGGCTTCCATTGGCAGACGGCGGACTTCGCCTGCTTCCTCCACGGTCAGTCGGCCGACATTGCCCAGGGCGTCGACGCCAGCGGCAACAAGGACGAGGGCGCCGGCGACCAGGGCATCATGTTCGGCTATGCGACCGACGAGACCCCGGACCTGCTGCCCGCCACCCTTTATTATTCGCACCGCATCCTCGAGCGGATGGCCGCCGACCGCCATTCCGGCAAGGCCGATTTCCTCGAGCCCGACGCCAAGAGCCAGGTCACGCTCGAATATGAGGACGGCCTCCCCGTCCGCGCCACCGCGCTCGTCGTCTCGACCCAGCATTCGCCCGCGCTCAGCAACGACGAGGGCCAGGCGAAGCTTCGCGACTATGTGAAGGCCGTGTTCGACGACGTGATGCCCGAAGGCTGGCTGCCGGGGGACGAGCAGATTTTCGTCAACCCGACCGGCAATTTCGAGATTGGCGGCCCGGACGGCGACGCCGGCCTCACCGGCCGCAAGATCATCGTCGACACTTATGGCGGCGCAAGCCCGCATGGCGGCGGCGCTTTCTCGGGCAAGGACCCGACCAAGGTCGACCGCTCGGCCGCTTATGTCGCCCGCTATCTCGCCAAGAACGTGGTCGCGGCCGGGATCGCCAAGCGCTGCACGATCCAGCTTTCCTATGCGATCGGAGTCGCCGAGCCTTTGTCCCTCTATGTCGACCTGCACGGCACCGAGCATAACGGCGTCAGCGCCGCAAGGCTGGAGGAGGTGCTGCCGACTTTGGTCAAGCTGACCCCGCGCGGCATCCGCACCCATCTCGGCCTCAACAAGCCGATCTACGGGCCGACCGCCGCCTACGGCCATTTCGGCCGCAAGCCCGACGGCGACCTGTTCAGCTGGGAAAAGACCGACCTGGTCGAGAAGTTGAAGGCGGCACTCTAGGCGCTTCCGCGCGACGCGGCTGTCATCGACAAACCGCCGCACCATTTCGACGGGCGGCCTCCGTCCGGGTTGACGGCCCGACGACGGCCTTCCTAGATTTCCCATCCTTGGAAACGGGGATGGGAACGATGGACAGGCGCACGATGCTCGCGGGCATGATCGCCTTTGCCGGCGAAGGGCTTGCGGGGGCGGCGGCGCGCCAGCGGCCATTGTTCGAAGGAACGCCGCTGGCCGGCAATGCGATCGCGCGCACCTATCAGCGCGTCAATCTGGCACTGCCCGCTGCCCGGCTCGTCGACGAGCACGGCGCGGCGTCCCTGGCCGGCCTCCGGGGCCGAACCACGATCCTGTCCTTATGGGCGGAATGGTGCGCGCCGTGCCTGGCCGAGATGCGCGACCTCGCCGCGATCCGGCGCAAATATGCCGGTTCGCGCTTCGACATCCTTGCCGTGCTCACCGAAAGCCGGAAACCGCTCGATTTCCACGGCGCGCGGGAGCGGCTGGCCTCCATGGGCGCCGGCAACGTGCCGCTGATGATCGAGCCGGATGGCGGAGCCAGGATGCTCGATGGCCTGTCGGCGCCGCCCCCGCCATCCGTGCTCGCCATGCTCCCCAAGGGCTATCATCCGAAGGGAAGCCTGCCGTGCAACCTGCTCGTCGATTCATCGGGACGGGTGCGCGGACGCAGCCTGGGCGCGCCGGACGTGCAGAATGCGGGACAGAAACCGGGAGCCGGGCCGCAGACCCTCACCGAAGCGCAAGAGCAGGCCATGCTGAGCGGCGCCAGCCGAACCGCCTGGTCGACCGCGCTGGGAGACCAGTTCGCGCGCGCTCTGGCCTCGGGATTGCTCGACCGGATCCGCTGACGTCCGGCCGAAAGGCGGATTGCCGCTTGCCGCAGAGGGTCTTCGCTGCCAGCCTGCGACGATCGTTCGCAGGGGGCTCGAATGAACGCATATCTGATCTGGCTGCTCGCCGCCTTCGCGGCGCCCGCGGCCGCACCGGCCGCACCGGCCACGCCGCCGGCCGCATTGCCGATGTCCGACGCCGAAGCGGCCGCGGTGCATCGGGCCGAAGAGCGCGGCGTGATCATCTACGCCTATGATCAGGCCGCCTGGCACGGGACCGACGATCTGGCCGCGAAGATGCCCGACCTTGCGACACGGATCGGCGGCTGGATCGTCGACGGCCCCAAGGAGACGCCCGAGATCGTCTTCTTCGACAAGGACGAGGCCGATCCGCACGCCGTCTATGTCGCCGATTTCCGCGACAACCATCTGGTATCGAGCAAGCTGCTCGGGCCGAACGACGACCGGACCCTGAGCGAGTCCCGCAAGAGGCTGATCGCCGCCCGCCGGACGGCGACGCAGGCTCTGGTCCGGAGCGGGCTCGGGGCCTGCAAGCCGCAGCCCTTCAACACGGTCGTCCTGCCGCCCGCCACGCCGGGCGGCTCGACCCTCGTCTATTTCCTGACGCCGCAGACCCGGACGGACGCCGTCCCGCTCGGCGGCCACTTCCTCGTCGAGGTCGGGCCGGACGGAAAGGCGGGCGCGCCGCGGCGCTTCACCAATTCCTGCCTGGAGATGCCGCTCAACCCGCCCGGACAAGCCCGGCCAGTGGGGCTGGGGGTGAGTCACCTGCTCGATCCGGTCCCGACCGAGATCCATGTCTTCACCTCGCTGACGATTCACATGCCCCTGTTCGTCGACACCGAGCCGAGCAACAGCCTCTGGGAAGTGGACGGCACGAAAATCCGCCTCATGACGAGAAACGTGGGCCACTGACGGACTCTTCCGGCGGCGGCCCTTGCACGGTGCCGAACCGGGGTTAGGAGGCCGGCATGGCCGATCCGACCATTCTTCGCCGCCTTTACGGCCGCCAGTCCGGTCACAAGCTTCGCGCCGGGCAACAGGCCTTGCTCGAGCAATTGCTGCCGGCGCTCAGCGTGCCGGAGGCGGGGGAGCTGACCTCATGCCGCCTGTTCGGCGATGAGCGCCCGCTCCATTTCGAGATCGGCTTCGGCTCGGGCGAGCATCTCGCCTGGCGCGCCGACCTGCTGCCGGATCATGGCTTTGTCGGCGCCGAGCCGTTCCTCAACGGCGTCGTCGGTGCGCTGGCCCATATCCGCGACCGGCGGCTCGCCAATGTCCGGCTGCATCGCGGCGATGCGCTGCCGGTGCTGGAGCGATTCCCCGACCTTTCGCTCTCCTTCGTCTACCTCCTCCATCCCGATCCCTGGCCCAAGGCGCGGCACGCCAAGAGGCGGATGGTCAATCCCGGGCCGCTCGACCTGATCGCCGCCAAATTGAAGCCGGGCGGCGAGCTTCGGCTCGGCACCGACGATCCGGTCTATTGCCGCTGGGCGATGATGGTGATGAGCCGGCGGCACGACTTCCTGTGGCTCGCCGAGAGCGCGAAGGACTTCCTCGTCCGGCCCGGCGGCTGGCCCGAAACGCGCTACGAGGCCAAGGCGCGCCGGCAGGGGCGCGAAATCTGGTATTTCCGCTACCGGCGCCGGCCGTCATGACCCTCGTCATCCTCACCGGGGCGTCGGGCGCGGGCAAGACGAGCATCGCCCGCGCCTTCGCCGCCGAGCATCCCGGAGAGGCGGAGGTCCATTTCTTCGATTCGATCGGCGTTCCGACGGTCGAACGGATGATCGCGGACCATGGCGCCCCCGACGAATGGCAGCGCGCCGCGACGATCGGCTGGCTGGCGCGGCTTGCGGACCGGGCCGGGGAGGACCGCTTCGTGCTCCTCGAAGGCCAGATGCGGCCGTCCTTCGTCGCCGAGGCCGCGAACGCGGCCGGCATCGGCGATTATCGCCTGATCCTGGTCGATTGCGACGATGCGACGCGCTGCAGCCGCTTATGCGACGCGCGCGGCCAGCCCGAGCTTGCCGATGCGGACATGCTGCGCTGGGCCGCCTTCCTTCGCGCGGCGGCGGACCGCGACGGGATCGCGATCCTCGACACGTCGGCCCTGTCGCTTGCCGAATCGGTGGCGTTCGTCCGGGCCGCCTTCAATGCTTCGGCGTGAGCTTGAGCAGATGCCCGCCCGAGCCCTTCTCGCCATCCTCGAGCAGATAGATCGCCCCGTCCGGCCCCTGGGCGACGAAGCGGATGCGGGTGCCCATGTCCCATTGCTCGGCCTTGTGGGCGCTCGTCCCGTCGAAGGTGATCCGGATCAGCGCCTGGCCTGACAATGCGCCGATGAAGCCGCTGCCTTTCCATTGCGGGAAGAGGTCGCCGCCATAGATCATCAGGCTCGACGGCGAGATCGAGGGAACCCAGAACAATTTGGGCGGCTCGAATTGCGGATGGCCCGCATGGTGAGGGATCGGAACGCCGTCATAATTCTTGCCTTCCGACACGTCGGGCCAGCCGTAATTCTTGCCGGGCAGGATCAGGTTCAGCTCGTCGCCGCCGCGCGGGCCCATCTCGGTCTCCCACAGCCGTCCGTCGGGCGTGAAGGCGAGCCCATAGGGGTTGCGGTGGCCGCTGCTCCAGGTCTCGGCCGGGGTGAGATTGGTGCCTTCGACCGGCAGGCGGCGGCTCGGCGCGGTCTTCGCGACTTCCGTATCCTCCGGCGGATCGGTGACGAGCACGGTCGCGGCGCCGGTCTTTCCCGCCTGCGGGTTGCCCGGCGCCGGCTTGCCGTCGAGCGTCAGGTGCAGGATCTTGCCGACCGCCTGGTCCGGATCCTGCGCCGGCGTGAAGCGCTGGCGCTCGCCCGAGCTCAGGAACAGGCTGTTGCCGTCGGGCGCGAAGGCGACGATCGCGCCGAACTGGCCGCCATGCCCGCGCGGCGTTTGGTGCCAAAGCACCTGCACGCCGTCGAGACGCGGCGGGCCGCCATCGAGCACCAGCCGCCCGCGGGCGAGGGCAAGGCCGCTTCCGCCCGGGCCGGGCTCCGAATAAGTGAGATAGACGAGATGGTCGCTCGCATAATGGGGCGAGAGCACGACGTCGAGCAGCCCGCCCTGGCCGCCGGCCGCGACCCTGGGGACGCCGGCCACCTCGACGCTTCCGCCATTGGCGCGCCAGAGCTGGAGATGGCCCTTCTTCTCGGTGACCAGGGCGTTGGTCGTCCCCGGCAGGAAGGCGAGCGCCCAGGGCTCGTCGAAATCGGCGAGCGACTGCACCTGGAAAGGCGCCTGCGCGACGGGCGTCGAGGGGGAAGCGTCGCCGGTCGCGTCGATGGCGCCGGCATCGGCCGCCTTCGCATTGCCGGTGGGGCTGCCGCCGCCGCAGGCGGCGAGGAGGAGAACGCAGAGAGAAAGACTGCGCATAAGCCGGCTCCTAGGGACGATGGCGGTGGACGGCGAACGTATAGGTGAGGCCGAGGCTCACGGAAAGCTGGTTGGGGCTGCCGAAGCGGCGGACGATCGGAGAGGCCGCGGCGCCCCGCACCAGCCGGTCGCAGCCGGCAGAGGCCGTGACGCCCCAGATGGGGCTCAGCTGATGGACGATGCTGGCCAGCGCACCGACCGAATAGAGGCCGCCACCGGGCCGATAGGCGGGGATGCCGGCGCGGGCGGACGCGGCCGGCGACAGCCCGAAATAGGTCCGGACGAAATCGCCGTCGGCAAGGCGGAGCCGGGGCCCGACCGAAAAGACGGTCCGGCCGCTGTCGCGAAGCACCAGATCGGCGCTGAGATCGCTCAGCCAGCCGTCATGGCCGCCAATCCCCTTGCGGCCCTCGGCGCGCAGTCGAAGGTTCGGAATCGGCCACGCCTGGACGAACAGGCCGGCCTCGACCGTGAAGCCGACTTCGCCGACCGGCGCGCCGACATCCTCCTGCTCGCGCTTGAGCCGGATCTGCGCGGCCGGGCCGAAGTCGAAGCCGTCGCGTCTGCCGAGCAGGCCGACCCCGACGCTCTGGTCGGGCGGCTCGAAGGGAAGCGGATCGCCGACGCGGCGCAGGTCGATGCTCGGGATCGGCGCGAGCTGGAGCTTGCCTGCACCGGGAAATTCGGGGGCGGCATTGGCGGTCAGGCCGAGCGTCACCAGCCAGCCCCGATCGTTCCTGTCCGGATCGCGCGCCCGCGCGGGAAGCGGCAGGCAAAGCAGTGCGGCTGCGAAGGCCGAACCGAACGCAATGCCACTCATGCTCATGGTTGCGCCCAACACAGGGCGGGAGGTTTCGGTTGCATCGCGGTTTCGCTTCTTGCTCCAGGGCATCTTCGCGACTATATGCGCGTCACCTTCCTCGACATCGCCAGATGCCTGAGGCTGGTCCCGGGGACGGGGCCGGCACGGAGGAATTTTGGTTTTTCAAGGGTCGCGATCCTTCATGACGGACGTCGCCGAACTGACGAGACTCATCGCGCCCGCGGCCGAGGCTGAAGGGCTTGCGCTCGTTCGCGTCAAGATGGTCGGCGGCAATTCCGACCCGATTCTGCAGGTGATGGCCGAGCGGCCCGACACGCGCCAGCTCACGCTCGACGATTGCGCGCGGCTGTCGCACCGGATCTCGGACCTGCTCGACGAGGCCGATCCGATCGACCATGCCTATCGGCTGGAGGTCAGCTCGCCGGGCATCGACCGGCCGCTCACCCGGCTGGGCGACTATGCGGACTGGAAGGGACATCAGGCGCGGCTGACGTTGGCCGAGCCGCTCAATGGCCGCAAGCAATATACGGGCGAATTGCGCGGCACCGAGGGCGAGACGGTGCTGCTCGACGTGCCCGGCATGGGCCCGACCGGCCTTCCCTTCGCCGCCATCCACAACGCCAAGCTCGTCATGACCGACAAGCTCATCGCCGCCACCGCGCCGCTCTCCGCCGAGGGCGCCGACTCCATTCGAATCGAACAAGGACAGGATTGAAAGACATGGCCACCAACGCCGCCGCCGCGGGCGCCCCGGGCGCCGTTTCCGCCAACAAGGCCGAGCTGATCGCGATCGCCGACGCCGTCGCGCGCGAGAAATTGATCGACCGCGGGATCGTCATCGAGGCGATGGAGGATGCGATCCAGCGCGCCGCCCGCGCCCGCTACGGCGCCGAGAACGACATTCGCGCCAAGCTCGATCCGAATTCGGGCGACCTTCGCCTCTGGCGCGTCGTCGAGGTGGTCGAGCTGGTCGACGATTATTTCAAGCAGGTCAGCCTGGAGGATGCGCAGAAGCTCCAGCCCGGCGCCGCTCTCGGCGACTTCATCGTCGATCCGCTGCCGCCGATCGAGTTCGGCCGAATCGCCGCCCAGGCCGCCAAGCAGGTCATCTTCCAGAAGGTCCGCGACGCCGAGCGCGAGCGCCAATATGAGGAGTTCAAGGACCGGGTCAGCGAGATCATCACCGGCGTCGTCAAGCGCGTCGAGTTCGGCCATGTCGTCGTCGATCTCGGCCGGGCCGAGGGCGTCATCCGCCGCGACCAGCAGATCCCGCGCGAGGTGCTCCGCGTCGGCGACCGCGTCCGTTCGCTCATCCTCTCGGTCCGCCGCGAGAATAGGGGCCCGCAGATCTTCCTGTCGCGCGCCCATCCCGACTTCATGAAGAAGCTGTTCGCGCAGGAAGTGCCGGAGATTTACGACGGCATCATCGAGATCAAGGCCGCCGCCCGCGATCCGGGCAGCCGCGCCAAGATCGGCGTGATCAGCTATGACAGCTCGATCGACCCGGTCGGCGCCTGCGTCGGAATGAAGGGCTCGCGGGTCCAGGCGGTGGTCCAGGAGCTGCAGGGCGAGAAGATCGACATCATCCCCTGGTCCGAGGACCTCGCCACCTTCGTCGTCAACGCGCTCCAGCCGGCGACGGTCAGCCGCGTGCTGATCGACGAGGAAGAGAGCCGGATCGAGGTGGTCGTGCCCGACGACCAGCTTTCGCTCGCCATCGGCCGGCGCGGCCAGAATGTGCGGCTGGCGAGCCAGCTCACCGGCTCCGCGATCGACATATTGACCGAGGCCGACGCCAGCGAGAAGCGCCAGCGCGAGTTCATCGAGCGCTCCGAGATGTTCCAGAACGAGCTCGACGTCGACGAGACGCTCGCCCAATTGCTCGTCGCCGAGGGCTTCGGCGCGCTGGAGGAGGTCGCTTACGTCCAGCTCGACGAATTGGCCTCGATCGAGGGCTTCGACGACGATCTCGCGACCGAGCTGCAGAGCCGCGCCCAGGAGGCACTGGAGCGGCGCGAGGAAGCGGCGCGCGAGGAAAGACGCGGGCTCGGCGTCTCCGACGAATTGGCCGAAATGCCCTATCTCACCGAGCAGATGCTGGTGACCCTGGGCAAAGCGGGCATCCGGACGCTCGACGATCTCGGCGACCTCGCCACCGACGAGCTGATCGCCAAGAAACGGCCCGAGCAGCGCCGCCAGCGCGAGAGCAACCGGCCCGAGGACAAAGGCGGAATCCTCGCCGAATACGGCCTCAGCGAGGAGCAGGGCAACGAGATCATCATGGCCGCCCGCGCCCATTGGTTCGAGGACGAGGCGCCGAAAGGGGAGGACGCGCTTGCGGAACCCTCCCAATGAGCCGCTGACGAGTCAGCGGCGAACCCCCGCGAAACCTGTCCCGAGCAGGGTCGAGGGAGCGGGGGGCCAGTCAAAAAGACTCGACCCCTCCCTGAACAGGGAGGGGCTGGCATGACGCATATTCCCGAACGCAAGTGCATCCTCACCGGCGCCCACGACGCGCGCGACAACCTCATCCGCCTCGCCCTCGGCCCCGAAGGCGAGATCCTCCCCGACGTTCGCGCCAAGGCCCCGGGCCGCGGCGCCTGGATCGGCGTCGATCGCGCGTCGCTGGAAAAGGCCCAGGCGAACGGCAAGCTCAGGGGCGCGCTCACCCGCGCCTTCAAGACCGGCGACGCCCGCATCCCGGACGACCTCGCCGATCGGATCGAGGCCGCCCTGCGCCAGGCGGCGCTCGACCGGCTCGGGCTCGAAGCGCGCGCCGGCACCCTCCTCACCGGCACCGAGAAGATCGAGGTCGCCGCCCGCAAGGGAGAGGTCCATCTCCTCCTCCACGCCGCCGATGCCGGCGAGGACGGCGTCCGACGGCTCGGCCAGGCCCTGCGGGTCGGCTTGTCCCCCTCGGCTTCGCTCGGGACAGGCGACGGAGAAGCCTTGGTTATTCCCGCGGCAAGACCCATATTGTCGTTGGCGCTTGGGCGACAGAATGTGGTACATATCGCCCTGATCGACCGTGCCGCCGCGGCGCGTGTGGCACACGCGCTCGATCGGTGGCGGGCTTTTATCGGACCTGATGCTGGGCTACGCGCCGCGACGGCGGGCACGCCGGATGCGCCAATTGTGATGTGAACGAAGGATTGGAATGAGCGAGACGACAGACAAGCCGAAGCTGGGAACCCGGGCGCCCCTGGGCCTGCGGCGCACGGTCGAGACCGGCAAGGTCAAGCAGAGCTTCAGCCACGGCCGCTCGAACACCGTGGTGGTCGAGGTCAAGAAGCGCCGCATCCTCGGCCCGGCCCAGGAGGCCGCGCCGGCGCCTGTCCAGGAAGCGCCCAAGCCGGTCGCGCCGGCGCCGGTCGCGCCGCCCAAGCCGGCGGCCGCGCCCGCGCGCCCGGCCAATGATGCCGCGACGCGCCGCGAGCTGCAGGACAAGTTGCTGCGCGAGGCCGAAGAGGCTCGGCTCACCCAGCTCGAGGAGGCCCGCCGCCGCGAGGACCGCCAGGCCCAGCAGGCGAGCGAGGAAGAGCGCCGCCGCGCCGAGGAGAATCGCAAGGCCGAGGAAGAGCGGGCGGAGCTCGCTCGCCAGCGCGCCGAGGAGGAGCAGGAGGAAGCCCGCAAGCGCGCCGAGCAGGAAGCCGCGCAGCCGCAGCCCCAGCCGGCACCGGCCGCCGAGGAAGAGGAGGAGGGCGAGGAGCGCCGCGGCGCCGGCCATGCCCGGCCCAAGCATCACGCCCCCGCGGCCAAGCGTCCCGAGCCGGCGCGCCCGACGCGCGGCCGCGACGATCGCCGCCATGCCGGCAAGCTCACCGTCACCCGCGCCCTGTCCGACGAGGATGACAGCCGCGCCCGCTCGCTCGCAGCGCTCCGCCGCGCCCGCGAGAAGGAGAAGCGCGCCCATATGCAGTCGGGCCCGTCGGCCAAGCAGGTCCGCGACGTGGTGGTGCCCGAGGCGATCACCGTCCAGGAGCTGGCCAACCGCATGGCCGAGCGCGCCGCCGATCTGGTGAAGGCCCTGTTCAAGATGGGCATGGTCGTCACCGTCAACCAGAATATCGACCAGGATACCGCCGAGCTGCTGGTCACCGAGTTCGGCCACAACATCAAGCGCGTCAGCGAATCCGACGTCGACATCCAGGCCGCCGAGGACGTCGATGCCGCCGAGACGCTGCAGTCGCGCCCGCCGGTCGTCACGATCATGGGCCATGTCGACCATGGCAAGACCAGCCTGCTCGACGCGATCCGCGGCGCCAATGTCGTCGCCGGCGAGGCCGGCGGCATCACCCAGCATATCGGCGCCTATCAGGTGAGCCTGCCCGACAAGGCGAAGATCACCTTCCTCGACACGCCGGGCCACGAGGCCTTCACCGAGATGCGCGCCCGCGGCGCCAACGTCACCGACATCGTCGTTCTGGTGGTCGCGGCCGATGACGGGCTGAAGCCGCAGACGGTCGAGGCGATCAACCATACCAAGGCGGCCGGCGTGCCGATGATCGTGGCGATCAACAAGATCGACAAGCCGGGCGCCAACCCGCAGAAGGTGCGCGAGGAATTGCTCCAGCACGAGATCGTCGTCGAGGATATGGGCGGCGACGTGCAGGACGTCGAAGTCTCCGCGCTCAAGAAGACCGGTCTCGACAAATTGCTCGAGGCGATCGGCCTCCAGGCCGAGATCCTGGAGCTGAAGGCCAATCCCGACCGCGACGCCGAAGGCACGGTGGTCGAAGCCAAGCTCGACAAAGGCCGCGGCCCGCTTGCCACTGTCCTCATCCAGCGCGGCACGCTGAAGGTCGGCGACATCTTCGTCGCGGGCGCGATCAGCGGCAAGGTCCGCGCGATGATCGATGACAAGGGCAAGCAGGTGAAGGAAGCGGGCCCCTCCGTGCCGGTCGAGGTGCTCGGCCTTGGCGGCGTTCCGTCGGCCGGCGACACGCTCACCGTGGTCGAGAACGAGGCGCGCGCCCGCGAGGTCGCCGCCTATCGCCAGGGCGTGATCGACCGCAAGCGGACCACCTCCGCGCCGGTCAGCCTGGAGAACATGTTCGCCTCGCGCACGTCGACCACCAAGGAGTTCCCGCTCGTGGTCAAGGCCGACGTCCAGGGCTCGGCCGAGGCGATCGTCAGCGCGGTCAACCGAATCTCGACCGAGGACATCAAGGCGCGGATCCTCCATTCGGGCGTCGGCGCCATCACCGAGAGCGACGTCGTCCTCGCCGCGGCTTCGGGCGCGCCGATCATCGGCTTCAACGTCCGCCCGAACGCCAAGGCGCGCGAGGTGGCCGAGCGCAGCAAGGTCGAGTTCCGCTATTACGACGTCATCTACCATCTCACCGACTGGGTCCGCGAAGCGATGGGCGGCCAGCTCGGGCCGGAGATCGTCGAGACCGTGCTCGGCCGGGCCGAGGTCAAGGAGGTCTTCCCGGCGGGCAAGCGCGACAAGGCGGCCGGCCTGCTCGTCCTCGAAGGCGTCATCCGCAAGGGCCTGCACGCGCGGCTCACCCGCGAGGACGTCATCGTCTCCAAGACGACCATCTCGTCGCTGCGCCGGTTCAAGGACGACGTCGCCGAGGTCCGCGCCGGCCTCGAATGCGGCGTGCTGCTGGCCGACACGAACGACATCAAGCCGGGCGACCATCTCGAAGTCTTCGAGGTCGAGGAGCGCGCGCGGACGCTGTGACCCTTAACCCCTCTCCCCTTGCGGGAGAGGGAGGGGCCCGCGAAGCGGGAGGGCGAGGGCTGATCATGCGCCGGAACGAAACCCCAGAAGGCAAGTCCGTCCGCCTGCTCCGCGTCGGCGAACAGGTGCGCCATGCTTTGTCCGAAATCCTGATGCGCGGCGACGTGCATGACGAGGTGCTCGCCAGCCATACCGTCTCGGTGACCGAGGTGCGAATGTCCCCCGACCTCCGCCATGCGACCGTATTCGTGAAGCCGTTGCTCGGCGGCGACGAGGCCGAAGTGCTCGGCGCCCTCAAGCGCAACATCCGCTATCTGAAGGGAGAGGTGGCGCGGCGCGTGAACACCAAATATGCCGCCGACCTCAAATTCCTCCCCGACGAAAGCTTCGAGGAAGGAAGCCACATCGACGCCCTCCTGCGCGACCCCAAGGTGGCGCGCGATCTGGGAGGCGGCGAGCAGGAATGATGCTGAACGCGCCGATGGGGGAGGGCGACGTTGCGCTTGAGCCTCTGGCCGAGGAGCATCGTGCCGCGCTGAAGGCGGCATGCGCCGAGGATGCGGAGGTCTGGCCGATCTACGCCGTCTCCTACGATCCCGGGCATTTCGACGAGAGCTTCGACCGGCTGTGCTCGCGGCCCGACTGGCATGCTTTCGCTTTGCTCAAGGACGGCGAACTGGTGGGGATGAGCGCCTATCTCGGGATCGATACGGCACGCGGGGTGCTGGAGATCGGCAACACTTATCATGCGCCGAAGATGCGCGGCACCGGCTTCAACCGGCGGGTGAAGGATTTGATGCTCCGCCGCGCGATCGATTGCGGCTTCCGGCGCATCGAGTTCCGCGTCGACACGCGCAACGCCCGCTCGCAGGCGGCGATGGCGAAGCTCGGCGCGGTCCGCGAGGGGGTCATTCGCGCCGATCGGATCACCTGGAACGGCCATGTGCGCGATACCGCGCTCTTCTCGATCCTCGCCGAGGAATGGAGGGGCTGAGATGGGCGGCGGCGCGATCCTGGAGGCGGCGACCTGGATCCTTCCACTGGTGCTTGCCATCGTGCTTCACGAAATCTCGCACGGCTGGGTGGCGGCGGCGTTCGGCGATCCGACCGCGCGCCGCAAGGGCAGGCTCAGCCTCAATCCGCTCCGCCATGTCGATCCGGTGGGGACGGTCGGGCTGCCGCTGCTGCTCGCTTTGGCCGGCGCGCCGATCTTCGGCTGGGCGAAGCCGGTTCCGGTCGTTGCCCGGCGCATGCGTCATCCTCGGCGCGACATGATTCTGGTGGCGCTCGCCGGGCCGGGCATGAACCTGCTGCTCGCCATTCTTGCCGCCTTCCTGCTCGCCTTAATCGGCGAGCCGGCGGAGGGCCAGGGCCTTGCCGCCCTCTTCCTGCGGCTCAATCTCCTGAACTTCGTCGCGATCAACGTTTTCCTCGCCGTCTTCAACATGCTCCCGCTGCCGCCCTTCGACGGCGGCCATGTCGTCGAGGGCCTGCTGCCGCGCCGGCTGGCGGTCCATTATGCAAAGCTCCACCGTGTCGCCTTGCCCTTGTTCATGCTGTTGCTGCTCGTCCTCCCGGCTTTGTCACCCAGGGTCGATATCGTCGACCGGCTCGTCCGCCCGCCGGTCGACTGGCTGACCGGCGCCCTGCTCGGCGGCTAGCAGGCTGTTGAAGAATTATCTCGGCGGGCGGTGAAGTCGGCTTCGTCGCCGCCATGGAAGCAGATTTGGCCTTGGAGAGTGCCGTCGGTCTGGAGTTCGGCCCACCCGTCGCCTTGGGCCTCGTCCATCTCTTC
>DASUHH010000027.1:0-135313 GCA_036273615.1 Allosphingosinicella sp.
TAGAGCGTTGCGCGAAAAGGTGGGTACCATTGAGCAGGTGCCCGCTGCCCCGCAGCGGGCAGCCATGCCGGGGGCATGGCGGGCCTGCTCAATTTTCGCAAAAAGCAACGCGACAACAAGGACTTATAGAGCGGCCTGCGATTCAAGCTAATCGCAGGCCGCTCTAGCCGCCCGCATTCGTGCGGGCGGATCCCGGCCCTCTCTCCTCAGGGGAGGGGCCCGGGAGCCGGCTCCGGCCCGCCGGAGCCGCCGGCCCACGAACAGGAGGCGTTTGCATGTCGGTCCAGCAGGATTTCTACGAAGCGCGCGCCGCCGCCGCCCGCACCGAAGCCGAGGCGGCGACGCTCGACAATGTCCGCGATCGCTGCCTTCGCGCCGCCTCCGCCTGGGAGGCCATGGCCGCCCGCGTCCAGCGGGGCGATCATTTCCGTGCGAAGCAGGCGGCGGAGAAGGAAGCCGCGGCTCTGGCGGCTGAGTAAGACATGAATGGGGGGCGTGCTGGCAGGCCCTCCCCGAGCGGCTGCGCCGAGGACCATCCGGGGATGGTCCAGCAGCAATGTCAGAGGCACGACTCCAGATAGGGCTGGTCGAAGCCGAACTGCTTCGCTTTCTCCAGCGTGTAGGGCCTCAGCCCCATGCTGCGATACTCGCCGATGATCTTGCCGTCGGCGGTTTCGTCCAGATATTCGAACTTGAACAATTCCTGGGTGACGATGACGTCGCCTTCCATGCCGATCACCTCGGTGACGTTGGTGGTGCGGCGCGAGCCGTCGCGAAGGCGCTTCACCTGGACGATGAGGTCGACCGAATCCGCGATCTGGCGGCTGATCGCCTCCTTCGGCACCTTGATGTCCGACATCATCACCATATTCTCCATACGCGCGAGGCATTCGCGCGGGGAGTTGGAGTGCAGGGTCGCCATCGAGCCGTCATGGCCGGTGTTCATGGCGGCGAGCAGGTCGAAGCACTCGCTGCCGCGAATCTCGCCGAGGATGATCCGGTCCGGACGCATACGAAGGGCGTTGATGACGAGGTCGCGGATGGTGATCGCGCCCTGGCCTTCGAGGTTCGGCGGACGGGTTTCGAGCGGCAGCCAGTGCGGCTGCTGCAGCCTCAGCTCGGCCGCGTCCTCGATCGTGATCACGCGCTCGCCCGGGTCGATCAGCTTCGACAAGGCGTTGAGCATCGTCGTCTTGCCCGAGCCGGTGCCGCCCGAGATGATGACGTTGAAGCGGCTGGCGCCGGCGATCTTCAGGCAGGTCGCCATCTTGTCCGACATCGATCCGAAATTCTTCATCATGTCGATCGTGATCGGCTTCTCGGAGAATTTACGAATCGAGATTGCGGTGCCGCGAAGGGACAAGGGGGGCACGATGACGTTGACGCGGCTTCCGTCCTGGAGGCGGGCGTCGGCGAGCGGGGTGGTCTGGTCGATGCGGCGGCCGACCTTGTTGACGATGCGCTGGGCGATCTGGAACAGATGCTCCTCGTCGCGGAACTGGATCGAGGCGACCTCGAGCTTGCCCTTGCGCTCGACGAAGGTCTGGTTCGGCCCGTTGACCATGATGTCGCTGATCTCGGGGTCGTTGAGCAATTCCTCGAGCGGCCCGAGGCCGAGAAGCTCGTCGACCAGCACCTTCTCCAGCGCGAACTGCTCGCGCCGGTTGAGGTTGATCTTCAGCTCGGCGAGCACTTCGCCGATGATCGGCCGGAATTCCTCGGCAAGCTCGTCCTTGGAGAGGGTCGCGGCCGCCTCGGGATCGACGCGCTCGAGCAGGCGCGGAAGCACCTGCTCCTTGATGCGGTGGATCGAGGCTTCGAAGCCTTCGGAACGGCTGGTCGGCGCCTCGGCCGAGGCGTCCATGCGATTCTGGAGGCGCGACATGGCATCGCCGCGCTCGGGCGCGCCGCCGCCGGTGAAGCTGTCGTCGGCGGTCAAATCCTCGATCGGCGGGAACTGGTCGCCGCCCTCGATCGGAAGGCGCGCGGCCCCGGCCGGGCCAGGCCCCTTCATCGGCCGCGCGACGCCGAAAGCCGGCCTCTGTGCCGTTCCGCCGCCGCCGGTCCCGTTCCGCCGTCCAAACGCGCTCATGCCGCTCCTGTCCCCACTCAATCCGGATGGTTGGCGGTGGTGAATAGGGAGGAAACTTTGACAATTGCCTAACCGGCGTCGAAACGGGAGCGGCGAGCCCGCGCGAATTCCTCCCGTCGCATCTTGCGAAACCGGCGGTCAGCCGCCGCCGACGCTCCGCGCGAGGCGCTGGAAGTCCGACGAGCCGCGCAGGGCCGCGAAACGCGCATCGACGCGTATGCCGACCAGATGCGGGTCGCGGTCGCGCACCGCGACATCGAGCGCGCGCATCGCCTCGCTCGGCCGGCCGGCCAGCGCATAGGTCGCCGCCAGGTCGAACGCATGCTCGCGGCCGGCGGCATAGAGGGCCTGCTGCCGGTCCAGCATCGCCGCGAACATCCCCGGCCCGCCGCCGGCGGCATAGCCCCGGCCCGCCGCGTCCGCGACCGATTGCCGGTCGGCGCTCCCGGTGAGCCGCGCCGCGACCCGTTCCTCGGCGAGGTAGGCGGGCCAGTCGCGCCGCGCGAGGTGGATGCCGGCGAGATAGGAATGGGGTGAGAGATAATCGGGGTCGGCCGCCTCCATCTGGCGGAGCAAGGCGATCGATTCGGCGGTCCGTCCGGCGGAGAAGAGCATCAGCGCCTTGTCGGCGAGGATCGATTGCGATTCCGGCTCCAGCCGTTGCGCCGCGTCGATCTGGTCGAGCGCGGCCGGAATGGCGCCGGCATGATAGAGCGCGGTCGCATACCAATGACGGGCGCCCGCCGCTGACGGATCGAGCGCGACGGCGCGGCGGAAGCCGTCGAGCCCGGCGGCGAAGTTGCGCTCGTAGAAGAAGGTCACGAAGGCCAAAGCGGCATGCGCATCGGCGAGCCTGTCGTCGAGCGCCAGCGCCCGCTCCGCCGCCGCGCGGGCGCGCGGATAGGCGATGCCGTCGGGCACGCCCGCATATTCGCGCAGCATGAGGTGGCAATTGGCGAGGCTCGCATAAGCCGCGGCATAATCGGGATCGCGCCGGATCGCTTCGCCGAACAATGTCACCGCGCGATTGAGGCTTGCCGGCGTGCGCCGCTCGAGATTGTAGCGGCCGGCGAAATAGAGGTCCGCCACCGCCTGCGCGGGCTGATGATGGGCTGGCGCGGCCGGCGCGAGATTCCACCACAAGAGGCCCGCGGCCGTCGCGGCGGGCAGCAGGGACAGCAACGCGATCCTCAGCGGGCGCGGCCCCTGCCGCCGCGGCCGCGGCGCGCGCGGCGCGCCCTTCAGCCAATGTTCGAGCTCGGCGATCTCGGCATAGACGGTGGACTTGGCGCCCCCCGGCAGGCGATGGATCGGAAGGCCCCGCCGCGCCTCCCAGCGCTTCACGGTGCGCTCGTCCGCATCGAAGAAGGCGGCGATCTCCTTCCAGCTTTTCAGCCGTTTGGTTCGAACCGCTCCGTTGCCGTTCAGCGCCATGCCCCGAAATGCCCCGAAATGCCCCGTGGTACCTTTAGCACCTTTTGGGGCCGGCGGTTAGCCTCTGCCGGATCGGGCACGACGGCCCGTTCGTGCCTGTGGGGGAGAAGGATGATGAAGAGCCGATGGATAATCGCCTGCGCGGCCCTGGCGGCGCCCGGCATCGCGAGCGCCCAGACGCGGGACGACCCGCGGAACGACTGGTCCGGTTTCTATGTCGGGGCCGACGTCGGCCTCGCGAGCGGCAGGATCAAGGCGAGCGGCGCGGACGAAATCTTCCAGCTCACCAACATCAATCCGCCGGGAACCCAGCCGCTCACCGTCGTGCCGGGAACGACGATCTCTTATGCCGGGTCCAGGCGGCATAGCGACATCCTCTACGGCGGAACGGCCGGCTTTCTCGTGCAGACGGGCAATCTGGTGCTCGGCGTCGAAGGCGATGCCCACGGCCCGCGCGACGCCGCCCGCTATTCGGGCAATTTCGGGCTTCCCGCGACCGCGCTCGCTCCGCCCGGCACCGTCACCATCGCGCGCGACGCGCGGGTCGACTGGGACTGGTCCGCCCGCGGCCGCGTCGGCGTCAGCCTGGGCTCGGACATGATCTATGCGGACGGCGGCATCGCCAGCGCCCGGATCCGGCTGCGCGGCCAGGACACGCTGATGATACCGGCGGGCAATGCGGCGCCCACCGCGGGCAGCCCGCCCTTCGCCACGCCGACGATCGGGCCCGTCACGATCAGCGCCTCGCGGCGCGGGACGATGACCGGCTGGACCGCCGGAATCGGCGGCGAGCATCGGCTGGCGAGCCATCTCAGCCTCGGGCTCGACGCGCGCTACAGCGATTACGGCCACCACAATTACGACCTTGGAAGCTGCGTCCCGAACACCGCGTGCGGCAATGCGACGGTCACCGGCGGCACGATCACCTTCCCAGCGGGCACCAATCCGGCCTCGATCAGCCTGAACTCGACCGATGCCTATCCGGGCGCGTCGCCGGGGGTGACGCGGGTCAGCCTCAACGAATGGCGGATCTCCGCGCGGCTGATCTTCCGCTTCTGACGGCCCGACGCGGTCCGGCCTGCCCAAATCAGGCCGGGCCGACGCCCTCGGGCATGCGCGGTGCGGCCGCGCGCGTTGCGTCCCGCGCCTCGGCCTCGGCTTTCTCGGCCAGCACGGTGAGGCCCTTCTCGTTCACCTCCGCGAATCCGCCTTCGACCGGGATAAGCTCCGGCGTCTCGTTCATCGAGGCGCGGTAGATGGCGAGGTCGCCGTTGCGCAGGGTCGACATGTAAGGCGCGTGGCCGGCGAGGACTCCGAAATCGCCCTCCGTCCCCGGCACCACGACCATGTAGACGCTCTCGGAGCGGACCAGCCGCTCGGGTGTCACCAGCTCGAAATGAAGGTCGGCCATTCTCTAACTCCCCCCTCCCTTGAGGGAGGGGCTGGGGGTGGGTGGCGGACGGAGCGGCTCGACGCCGTTCGGGCCGCTTCGGGGCAGGGCTCGCGCTGGCGCGCTCGCACCCACCCCAACCCCTCCCTTGAAAGGGAGGGGCCAGTCAGTGTTACGCCGCTTCGGCGGCCAGTTTCTGCGCTTTCTCGACCGCTTCCTCGACGCCGCCGACCATGTAGAAGGCGGCTTCGGGAAGATGGTCATATTCGCCGTCGACGACCGCCTTGAACGAGCGGACCGTATCCTCGATCTGGACGAACTTGCCCGGGATTCCGGTGAAGACCTCGGCGACGTGGAAGGGCTGGGACAGGAAGCGCTGGATCTTCCGAGCGCGGCTGACGGTCAATTTATCCTCTTCCGAAAGCTCGTCCATGCCGAGGATGGCAATGATGTCCTGGAGCGACTTGTAGCGCTGCAATATCTCCTGGACGGCGCGGGCGGTCTCGTAATGCTCCTGGCCGACGACGCGCGGCTCGAGCACGCGGCTGGTCGAATCGAGCGGGTCGACGGCCGGGTAGATTCCGAGCTCCGAGATGGCGCGGCTGAGCACGGTCGTCGCGTCGAGATGGGCGAAGCTCGTCGCCGGCGCCGGATCGGTCAGATCGTCGGCGGGCACGTAGATGGCCTGCACCGAGGTGATCGAGCCCTTGTTGGTCGAGGTGATCCGCTCCTGGAGCTGGCCCATGTCGGTCGACAGGGTCGGCTGGTAGCCCACCGCCGAAGGAATGCGGCCGAGCAGGGCCGACACTTCCGAGCCCGCCTGGGTGAAGCGGAAGATGTTGTCGACGAAGAAGAGCACGTCCTGGCCCTCCTGGTCGCGGAAATATTCGGCGATGGTGAGGCCCGAGAGGGCGACCCGGGCGCGGGCCCCCGGCGGCTCGTTCATCTGGCCGAAGACGAGCGCCACCTTGGAGCCTTCGGAAACGGCATGGCCGTCCTCGTCCTTGGCGATGACTCCGGCGTCGAGGAATTCATGATAGAGATCGTTGCCCTCGCGGGTGCGCTCGCCGACGCCGGCGAAGACCGAGGTGCCGCCATGGCCCTTGGCGATATTGTTGATCAGCTCCTGGATGAGCACGGTCTTGCCGACGCCGGCGCCGCCGAACAGGCCGATCTTGCCGCCCTTGGCATAAGGCGCGAGCAGGTCGATGACCTTGATTCCGGTGACGAGGATCGAGGTCTCGGTCGACTGGTCGACGAAGAGCGGCGCCTCGGCATGGATCGGGGCGCTCTGCTCGGCGCCGATCGGGCCGCGCTCGTCGATCGGCTCGCCGACGACGTTCATGATCCGGCCAAGCGTCTTCGGGCCGACCGGCACGCGGATCTGCGAGCCGGTGTCCCTGACTTCCTGGCCCCGGGTGAGGCCGTCGGTCGAATCCATCGCGATCGTTCGGACGATGCTCTCGCCGAGATGCTGGGCGACCTCGAGGACGAGGCGGTTGCCGCCATTGTCGGTCTCGAGCGCCGACAGGATCTCGGGCAGCTCGCCCTCGAAGGCGACGTCGACGACGGCGCCGATCACCTGGCTGATGCGGCCGGCATTGTTGGTGCCCTGCGGGCGGTCGATGGTGGCGGTGGCCATATTTACCTCGTTTCCAAAATAGATTCGCTATCGAAATTGTCGCGGCCACGCAGTCTTGCCCAGATGCGAGGTGCTTGAATGATCACGATTGCGCGTGTGCGCAGGCCATAGATCTCGTTGGTCTTTCGCGACAGGAGAAGATAGGCCGTAGTCAAGACGATGATCGGAAGATCGGTCAGAAAAGACACCGGGTAGAACTTGAGCTTGAATTTGTGGAAGGCAAGCAGGCTGCTGAGCGACTGCGCAAGGATTTCTGAAATTGGCCAAGCGAAGAAAAGTGCTGCGATCGTCACATAGACGCTCCGCGGACGCCGCTCGTACGCGATTAGATAAAGTGCAACAGCCAGCGAAAAGGTCCTCAGTGCGCCGGTAATCAGGAACGGGCCGCCGATCACCGCAAAATGAACCCGCATCGTGGTCTGGGCCTGCACCACCCAGAGGAGCTGGACGAGCGAGTTGATCACCATCACGAACAGCAGAACGCAGACGAGCACCGGCCCAAAGCCGAGCCGCAATACCGCTTCGTTCTGCACTTCCTTTTCCACTACAGCGCCTCCGCTCCCGAGATGATCTCCACCAGCTCGGTGGTGATCGCCGCCTGGCGCGTCCGGTTGTACTGGATGGTGAGGCGGTTGATCATGTCGCCGGCGTTGCGGGTCGCATTGTCCATCGCGGTCATGCGGCTGCCCTGCTCCGACGCGGCGTTCTCGAGCATGGCGCGGAAGATCTGGACGGCGACGTTGCGCGGCAGGAGGGCGTTCAATATCTCCTCCTCGTCCGGCTCATATTCGACGCCGGACGCGACGCCCGTTTCCGAAAGCGCCGGCGCCTGTTCGGTGCGCGGCACCGGGATGATCTGCTTGCCGACCGGCTCCTGGACGAGCGCCGACTGGAATCGGGCGTAGAAGAGGTGGACGACGTCGATCCCGTCGGTGATGTAGCGGTCGATCAGGTCGTTCGCGATCGCCTGGGCGTCGGCGAAGCTCGGCTGGCGGATGCCGCTCGTATCGTGCTGGTGGAGGATCTGCTTCGGGTAGAGGCGCTGGATGACGGCGCGGCCCTTGCGGCCGATGAGGTAGAAATAGACGCTCTTGCCGGAACCGGTCAGCGCGTCCGCCTGGCGGCGGGCGGCGCGGACGATGTTCGAGTTGAACGCGCCGGCGAGGCCGCGGTCCGACGTGCAGACGACGAGCAGGTGCGTCTGCTCCTTGCCGGTGCCGGCGAGCAATTTCGGGCTCTGGTCGCTGATCGTGACCTTGCCGGCGACGCTCGCCATCACCGCCTCCATCCGCTCGGCATAGGGGCGGCCGGCTTCCGCGGCCTGCTGCGCGCGGCGCAGCTTGGCGGCGGCGACCATCTTCATCGCCTTGGTGATCTTCTGCGTCGACTTGACCGACGCGATCCTGCCCTTGAGTGCTTTGAGGCTGGCCACTGACTTCTTTCTGCTTCCCTCTTGCGTTCCTGCGGAAGCAGGAACCCAGTCTGGGCTCCCGCTTTCGCGGGAGCACATCAAGCGTTACGCAAACGTCTTCCCGAAATCCCCGACGATCGACTTGAGCCGAGCCGCCGTCTCGTCGTCGAGCTGCTTCGTCTCGCGGATCTTGCCGAGCACATCCTTATGCTCGGCGCGCATGTGGCTGAGCAGGCCGGCCTCGAAGCGGGTCACCGCCGCGACCGGGATCGCGTCGAGGAAGCCGTTCACGCCCGCGAAGATGGAGACGACCTGCTCCTCGACCGGCATCGGGTTGAACTGCGGCTGCTTCAGGAGCTCGGTCAGCCGCGCGCCGCGGTTGAGCAGGCGCTGGGTCGCGGCGTCGAGGTCCGAGCCGAACTGGGCGAAAGCCGCCATCTCGCGATACTGGGCAAGCTCCAATTTGATCGAGCCGGCGACCTTCTTCATCGCCTTGGTCTGCGCGGCCGAGCCGACGCGGCTGACCGAGAGGCCGACATTGATCGCCGGACGGATGCCCTGGTAGAACAATTCGGTCTCCAGGAAGATCTGGCCGTCGGTGATCGAGATGACGTTGGTCGGGATATAGGCCGACACGTCGCCCGCCTGCGTCTCGATGATCGGCAGCGCGGTGAGCGAGCCGCCGCCATTGTCCTCGTTCATCTTGGCGGCGCGCTCGAGCAGGCGGCTGTGCAGGTAGAAGACATCGCCCGGATAGGCTTCGCGGCCCGGCGGACGGCGCAGCAGCAGCGACATCTGGCGATAGGCGACCGCCTGCTTGGAAAGATCGTCATAGACGATCACCGCGTGCATTCCGTTGTCGCGGAAATATTCGCCCATCGTGCAGCCGGTATAAGGCGCCAGGAACTGGAGCGGGGCCGGCTCGGAGGCGGTGGCGGCGACGACGATCGAATAGTCCATCGCGCCATTCTCTTCGAGCGCGCGGACGATCTGGGCGACGGTCGAGCGCTTCTGGCCGATGGCGACGTAGATGCAATAGAGCTTCTGGCTCTCGTCGCCGCTTTTGTTGATCTCGCGCTGGTTGATGAAGGTGTCGAGCGCGACCGCCGACTTGCCGGTCTGGCGGTCGCCGATGATCAATTCGCGCTGGCCGCGGCCGACGGGAACGAGCGCGTCCAATGCCTTGAGGCCGGTCTGGACCGGCTCGTGCACCGACTTGCGCGGGATGATTCCGGGCGCCTTGACCTCGACGCGCTTGCGGTTCTCGGGGCGGTCTGCACCCTCGATCGGGCCCTTGCCGTCGATCGGGTTGCCGAGGCCGTCGACGACGCGGCCGAGCAGGCCCTTGCCTACGGGAACGTCGACGATCGTGCCGGTGCGGCGGACGGTGTCGCCCTCGCGAATCTCGGCGTCCGAGCCGAAGATGACGATGCCGACATTGTCGGCCTCGAGGTTGAGCGCCATGCCTTTGACGCCGTCGGCGAACGCGACCATCTCGCCGGCCTGGACGTTGTCGAGCCCGTAGACGCGCGCGATGCCGTCGCCGACCGACAGCACGGTCCCGACCTCGGAAACCTCGGCCTCGGTGCCGAAGCTGGCAATCTGGTCGCGGATGACCTTGGAAATTTCAGCGGCGCGGATGTCCATTTTCAGCCTTTCATCGCAAGCGCGAGAGTGTTCAATTTGGTGCGGATGGAGCCGTCGATCATCTGCGAGCCGATCTTGACGACCAGCCCGCCAAGGATGGCGGGATCGACGCTGAGATCGACGGCGACGTCGCGGCCGAGGCGGGCCTTGAGATTGGTCTTCAGCGCGGCGATCTGTCCGTCGTCGAGCGGCCGGGCGGAGGTGATCTCGGCGGTGGTCTCGCCGCGATGCCGGGCGGCGAGCAGGTTGAAGGCGCGGATGACGTTCGGAAGCTGGCCGAGCCGGCGGTTCTGGGCGAGCACGCCGAGGAAATTGGCGGCGATCGGATCGAGCTTCATCGCGTCGGCGGTCGCGCGGACCGCCTTCAGCGCATCCTCGCGCGAGACCAGCGGGCTCGAGATCAGCGCCTGCAATTCCTTCGATTCGTCCAGGGCCGCGCGCAGGCCGCCGAGGCTGGCGCCGACCGCATCGAGCTTGCGCTCGTCGCGGGCGAGCTCGAACAAGGCGGTCGCATAGCGCCCCGCCAGACTTGCCTGAATGCCGCCGGAATTCTCCACGCGCGCCCTAACTCCAGATTGGATTTGCCCACACGAAAAAGGGCCTGCCAAGGCGGCCCTTCAGCGGGTTGCGGGGCCCGTAGCAGGGCCTTTGCTGCGATGCAACGGGGCTTGGCTGGAGCCCCGATCCGTCCAGGCGAGGAGAAGGCACCTCGCGAACGCCCCCTATGACCCCGGCGTCCGTCGGGTTACGGAGAAGTTTGATCGCAAGAGCCGGGATGCGACGGGGGCGAATCGGCCCTATCTAGGGTTCATGGACAGCTTCACTCCCATCGACGCCGATGCCTGCTGGCGCGCCGTGCTCGCCCGCGACAAGGGGGCGGATGGGCGGTTCGTCACCGGCGTCACCACCACCGGAATCTATTGCCGCCCATCCTGTGCGGCGCGGCACCCCAAGCGCGAGAATGTCCGCTTCTTCGCGACCGGCGCCGAAGCGGCTGCGACGGGCCTCAGGCCGTGCCTCCGCTGCAAGCCCGACGAAATCGCCCGCGACGCCGCCGCGATCGAGACGGCCTTGCGGCTGATCGAGGGCGCGGAGACGCCGCCGAGCCTCGACGCGCTCGCCGCGAGCGCGGGTTATTCGCCCTTCCACTTCCACCGAATCTTCAAGCGCGCGACCGGGGTCACGCCCGCCGCTTACGCCCGAGCCAGGAGAGCCAGAGCCATGACCGACAGCCTCGCCGTCGAAAGCCGCATCACCGACGCCATTTACGATGCCGGCTATTCCGGCCCCGGCCGCTTCTACGCCGATGCGAAAGACCGGCTCGGAATGACCCCCTCCACCTGGCGCGACGGCGGCCGCGGCGAGACGATCCGCTGGGCCATTGCCGAGACCTCGCTCGGGACGATGCTGGTCGCCGCTACCGACCGCGGCATCTGCCGCCTCTCCTTTGACGAAGGCGAAGCGGATCTGCGCCACCGCTTCCCCAATGCGGCGATCGAGCGCGGCGGCGCGGCGATGGCCGACCTCGTCGCCCGAACGATCGCCGCGGTCGAGCAGCCCCAACGGCCGCACGACCTTCCGCTCGACGTTCGCGGCACCGCCTTCCAGGAGGCGGTGTGGCGCGAGCTGTCGCGAATCCCGGCGGGCGAGAGCGTCTCCTATGCCGTGCTCGCCGCCCGCGCCGGCCGGCCGAACGCGGTGCGCGCGGCCGGCACCGCCTGCGGCTCGAACCGGATCGCGGTCCTCATCCCATGCCACCGCGCCCGCCGCGGCGACGGCACGCCCGGCGGCTACGCTTACGGTCTGGAGCGAAAGGCGATGCTGCTGGCGCGCGAAAGCGGCCGGCTCCCGCTCGAATGAAAAGGCGCGATACGGCATTGCAATCCGCGCCGCTTTGCCTCCAGGAAGGGGTGGGGAGGAAGCCATGAACAAGAACAATTGGGTCCTTTGGGCATTGATTGTCGTCTGCCTGCTGATCGCCGGCTACGCCCTGATGCGCTCCTATCGGCAGGGCGTGAACGACGGCAGGAACACCGCGGCGGCAAGCAAGTCGGTCTAGGGTCCGGACCCTGGAGCGTTGCGCAAAAAGCAACGCGACAACAAGGACTTATAGAGCGGCCTGCGATTCAAGTTAATCGCAGGCCGCTCTATCACCGCGAATGTTCGTGCTCGGGGCGCCGCCTCGGGCGTTGGGAGCCGCGGAACCCCGGATTGAGCCGATCGTCCATTCCGGAGCGGCCGGTCGGGCGTTAAGGGACGGCTGCATCATCCGGAAGGAACCATCATGTCCCGTTCGCTCATCACCGCCGCTTTCGCTCTCATGGCCGCAACCGCGGTCGCGCAGCCGGCACCGCACGTCAGCCACGATCCCGCCACCATCCCGGCCGGCACCTATGCGGTCGAGCCGACGCATACGCGGATCCAGTTCACCGTCTCGCATATGGGCTTCACCGATTGGTATGGCGACTTCACCCACGTTTCGGGCAGCCTGCGTCTCGATCCCGCCCACCCGCGGGCGAGCCGGGTCGAGATCGAAATCCCGGTCGCGTCGGTCTCGACGACCAACGCCACTTTGGACGGGGAGCTGAAGGGCGCCGACTGGTTCGACGCCGCCCGCTTTCCGACGATGCGCTTCGTCTCGACCCGGATCATGCGGACCGGGCCCAACCGCGCCTTGATCGCAGGCAACCTGACGATGCACGGCGTGACCCGGCCGGTGAGCCTCGCCGCCTCGTTCAACGGCGCGGGCACGAACCCCTTGGACAAGAGCTATACGATCGGATTCGACGCCACCGCGACGATCCGCCGGTCGGCGTTCGGAGTCACCAAATATGTGCCGCTGATCGGCGACAGCGTGGCGATCCGGATCAGCGCCGCCTTCGAGCGCAAATAGGCCCGCTCACGAGGCGGGCCTGGCCGGCGCCTGATTGGCGGAAGCGGCGAGGCGCTGCTTCAGCGACTGCATCAGCTCCAGCGCCCCGTTCCGGCCCCTGCCGCGATGCGGATCGTAAGCGAGCGGCTCGAGATAGGCGATGGCCTCGGCCAGCCTGCCGTCCCTGACCAGCTCGTTGACCAGCATCATCCTCGGACCCGGATCGGCGGGGATGGTGCCGACCGCCTGCATCAGGCCTTCAATCGCCTGACGGGGCGGCCGCTCGCCGGCGACCACGAAGCTTCGATAATAAGCGACGAGGGGACCCGGATCGTTGACCGCGCTCTGGTTGGCGGCGACGATCAGCCGCCGCGCCTGGGCGATCCTCGCCTCGCGGGCGGAGCCGTTCAGCGTGTCAGCCTCCTGAAGGAGGACCATCGCCTTCCGCACCCGGCCGGGAACGCTGTTCGGGGTCAGCGCCAGCAGCCGGTCGATCGCGGCGCCGGACGCGGCATAATCGCCCGCCAGATATTCGGCATCGGCGAGAAGCTGGAGGGCGTAGGGATCGTCCGGATAGCGCGCCGCCTTCTGCTTCAGATTGGCGAGATAGGCGGCCATCTCCTCCTTCGACATCGCGTCGCTGAGCGAAGCGCTCTCCTCCATCAGGTCGGACGCGCCCGGCGACAGCTCGCTCACCTTGATCGTGTCGCGCGCCGGAAGCGCGATCGGCACGGCGTGGTAAGTGAAGTTCGCCTGCTCGAGGTAGATCCGGGCGTCGCGGTTGAGCTGGTCGAGATCGCCGAAGGCGGCTTTGGCGGCGGCCGGGTTGGGAACGCCCGATTCCAGCGCCCCCAGATATTTGCGGAGCTGGCCCTGCCGTTTCGGAGCGAAGGTCAGATAGTGGGCGAGGAGCCAGCTCTCGCCGTAAAAGTCGGAATCCTCAGGCGAGGAGGCATAAGTCGCGTCGAGCAGCTGCTGGACCGGTATCCAGCGAGAGGAGGTCAGGGAATAGCCGCGATGCGACGCGGCCTTTCCGAACGACATCCTGCCGCCGCCGGCGGGCTCCGACGTCGAGGCAATCTCGGCAAATCCCTCAATATACCAGGCCGGGTAGCTGGCCGGAAAATATTCGAGCATGAAATGATGCGCATATTCGTGGAACAGGGTGATTTCCGGCGTGGTCGTATAATCGCTGTCCTTGCTGTAGCTCGAGACCGCGATCGGCCCTTCGATATTGACCGTGTAGAAGCCGGCGAGGTTGGGATTCCGCTGGTGGGAGGCCTTCTGCACCATCGCCATGGTCTGCAGCATGATGACCCGGACCTTGGTCGGATCGGAACTTGCGGGGAAGCCCGTCGCCTTGTGGAGCAGTGCATCGAGCCCTTCGAGGCGCTGCGCGAAATCGACGAGCTGGGTCTCTCCGCCGTCGCTGTAGATCTGGAAATGCGGGGTCTCGGCCTCGCGCCACCCGGCCTGGGCCGCCGTCGGAAGGGCCATCATCGCGCCGACGGCCAGGCATCCAAGCCATTTCATCTTTCATCCCCCGATTCGCGCGGACAGACGGCCGTGCGGGCGTTCAAGGCTTGGCCGCGGGTGCCGCGGAGGCGGTCTGCGTCCCCTGCTCCTTCTGAAGCTGGGACTGGAGCTGCGCCATCCGTTCCTGCGCCGCCGCGCGCAAGGGCGAGCGGTGCGTGTTGAAGGCGATCGGCGCCAGCGTCGCGATCGCCTTGGTCCAGTTCCTGTCCAGGGCATATTCCTCGACCAATTGCCGCCGGATCGCCGTGTTGTCCGGAAGCATGCCCTGGACGAGGATCAGATCCTGGACGGCGGGCTCGGGCGCGACCAGTCCGGCGAGATGGAAGCTTTCGTAGAAAGCGAGGAGGGGCAGCGGATCGCCCGGATTGCCGCGATTGGCCTTGAGCGCCAGCATCCGTGCCTCCTGCGCCTTGGCGGCCTGCGCGGAGCCGGTGAGGCTCGCCGCGGCCCGCGCCACGTTCAGCGACTTGATGACGAGGCCGCGGACATGGTTCGGATCGATCGCCAGCAGCCGGTCGGCGGCGGCCTCCGATTCCCTGTAATGACCGGCCGAGAATTCGGCCTGCGCCAGCAGATAGAGCGCGAACGGATCGCCCGGGTAGAGCCTGGCCTTGTCGCGGATGCGCTGGAGGATCTCGTCGCGCCGGTGCTGCTCGTGCGCGCGTTCGCCCGGATCCCGGTAGGCGGTGAGGTCGTCGTCGCCGAACGCGATCGTCTCGGGGATCAGGGCGGCCTCGCCGGCGCCGACCGGATGCACCGACTGGATCACGGGCTTGGCGATCGGGACGGTGACCGGCTTGTAGACGAAGCTGCCGGCGGTCACATAAGCGCGGGCTTCGCGGTTGAGCTTCTCGAGATCGCCGAACACCCGGGCGGCGTCGGCTCGCGACTTGCCCGCATAAAGCGCCGCGAAATAGGCCCGGAGCTGCTTCGCCCGCTCGTCCGAGAAGGTGAAGAAATGGGTCATCGCCCAGCCCTGGCGATAGGGATCGAGCCCGTAGAGCTTCTCCGGCGGCTTCAGGAACACGTCCTGCAGCGCCACCCAATCGACCGCGATCTCATGGCCGCGCGATATCGGGGGCTTGCCATAGTCGATCCTGCCGTCGCCCTCGAGGGTCGAGGAGCCGATCAGCTCGGCAAAGCCTTCGACATACCAGGTCGGATAAACGGCCGGGAAATATTGAAGCATGAAATGGTGCGCATATTCGTGGTGCAGCACCAGCTCCGGCGTGAAGTCGCCATTGTGGAAGGTGGTGGAATGGGGCGTGACCGCGAACGGGCCGAGGATGTTGCTGGTGTAGAAGCCGGCGACGCCGCTGTCGGACAGGCCAAGCGCCGCTTCCACCTCGCCCTCGGTATCGACCTCGTAGATGCGGACCTTGACCGGCTCGATCTTGTTCGAGATCCCGCTCGCCATCCGCATCAGGCCGTCGGTCGTCTCCAGGCCGGTGGCGAGCTTCTCGACATCCTTCTCGCCATGGTTCGAATAGATGATGAAATGGGCGGTTTCATAGGCTTTCCAATCGTCCGCATGCGCCGCGGCGGGCGCAAGCGCGAACGCGGCAAAAGCCGCCAGCTTCGTCAATTTATCCACGATTCACCCCCACCCAAAGTCCTTGAGCGGCAGTGACTTAGCCGATTTCAGCGCCGCTGTGAAGCGGCCGGGGGAGCCGACGCTTCCGCTGGCCGCCGGGCCCCCGGGCGGGCGACGGCATACATCTCCCATGTGATGTCGCGCATCAGGCCCATCGGGTCGCCCGGCTGCCGGAACAGGTCGAAATGGGTGCGGCCGGGGAGGAAGGTGACGCTGGCATGGGCACCGAGCCGGTCCAGCACCGCCTTCAGCCGATGGGCCGGTCCGTCGAGATAGAAAGTGTCGGCGGTGCCGACGATCAGGTGGATCTTGCCGTCGAGGTCGCGGCGCAGCGCCGGCCAGTCATGCTCCAGCCGCCGGGCGATGTCATAATGGTCGCGCCAGTAAGCGGCCACGTCCGGGTCGACGGCGCCGGTCGTGCGGTCGAACAACGGCTCGGGGCGGCCGTCCGGCCCCTTGGGCGAGAAGACCCATTCGAACGAGGCGAACTGGCCGCCATAGGGGCCGATCACCTGCTCCAGCTTCGCGAACTGACGGATCGTCGCGATCAATGTGCCATGATCGCGGACCAGCGGAGTCTCGGTCCCGTCCGGCTCGCGATAGACGTTGGCGTTCGGGGCATAGAGGTCGACATTGGTGAAGCTGTGGAAGTCGCTCGGATCGGGCGAGGTCGACCAGGTGCCGCCGAAGATCGCCGGATAACGGGTCTGGAGCCACAAGGTCGCCCAGCCGCCCGAGCTGTGGCCGGTGAGGAAGCGGCCTTTCGGGCGCGCATCCATCCGGTAATTTCGTTCGAGCCAGGGGATCAGCTCGGCGGTGAGCGCGTGGCCCCACGGTCCGTTATTGACCGAATCGGCGAATTCATGGGTGCCGGTCGGCGAGCTTTCGTCGAGGCAGACCCAGATCATCGGCGCCCAGCGCCCAGCCGCCATCTGCTGGATCGCCCGCGCCGCCGTGGCCCGCGCCGAGGCGAGCGTGCCGCCATAGCCGTGGGTCCAGTAGACGACCGGGAAGGTCGGGCCATTCGGCTTGTAGCCCGGAGGCAAAGCAATCCATCCGCGCATATGGATCGGCCGGCCCCAGAAAGCGGAGAGGCTCGGGCTGACGAAATCGACCGGCCGGGCCGCCTCATAAGCGGCGCGGGCGGCGGCACGCTCCGCCTCGGGAAGCCGGGCAAGCATGGCGTCGAGGCCCGGCTCGGCGACCATGTTCGAAAGCGTCAACGTCGGCAGCGGCCCGGGCAGATGCGCCTCGATCACCGGCGACAGCAGATCGCCCGGCCCGCGGCCGCCATAATTGTAATCATGATTGCGATCGAGCACCGCCTGCAGCCGGTAGGTGCCGGGCGGGAGCTTCGAGAAAGCGATCGGGAAGGCGTCGGTCTCGCCGTCGACGATCGCGACCAGGCCCGGCGCCAGCGCCTCGACCTCGCGCGCGGCGACGGCGGTGTCGGTCGGATGGAAAGGCGAGCTGTCGACCTGGTCCTGCGGCGGCGCGCCGGGATCGACCCTTTGGGCGAAGACGATCAGCCGGCCCGACACGGGCGTCTCCGTGCCGGGCGCGGCGGCGACCGGGATCGTCACCGGATCGGCGAGCGCCGGCGCGCCGGCGAAAGCGAGCAGCAGCGCGAGAGCGGCGAATTTCATGGCTTTTCCCTCCCCAGGCGCGCCGGTCTGGCACGACGTTCCGCGCCGTTCAATGGGCGGCGTCAGAGGAAGGAATAGGGATCGACGTCGACGGCGACGCGCACCCCGCGCGGCCAGCTCAGATTGCCGAGCCAGTCGCGGATCACCTCCTGCACGTCGAGCGCGCGCGCGGCGTGGACAAGGAGGCGCTGGCGGTGGCGGCCGCGAAGCATGGCGAGCGGCGCCGGGGCGGGGCCGAACACCGCCATATTGTCGACCCGCGGCGCCGTCCGGCCGATCAGCCGCGCCGTCTCGGCCGCTTCGCCGAGATCCTCGGACGAGACGATGATCCCGGCGAGGCGGCCGAAGGGCGGCATCGCCGCCTCGCGCCGCGCCTCGGTCTCGGCGGCGTAGAAGCTTTCGGCGTCGCCGCCGACCAAAGCGGCGATCACCGGCGCGCCGGGCTCGTGGGTCTGGACCAGCACCCGCCCCGGTTTCTCGCCGCGGCCGGCGCGGCCGGCGACCTGGGCGATCTGCTGGAAGCTTCGCTCGGCGGCGCGGAGGTCGCCGCCGGAGAGGCCGAGATCGGCGTCGACCACGCCGACCAGGGTCAGGTCCGGGAAATGATAGCCCTTGGTGACGAGCTGGGTGCCGATGACGATGTCGATCTCGCCCGCCTCCATCCGGCCGACGAACTCCGCCGCCTTGGCTGGCGACCAGATGGTGTCGGACGTGACGATCACGGTGCGTGCTTCGGGGAAGAGCGCGGCGACCTCGTCGGCGATCCGCTCGACGCCCGGGCCGACCGCGACGAGGCTGTCCGTCTCCGCGCATTCGGGGCAGGCGTGCGGCGGCGGCATCATATGGCCGCAATGGTGGCAGGCGAGGCGGTGGACGAGCCTATGCTCGACCATCCAGGCCGTGCAGTTCGGGCATTGGAAACGGTGGCCGCAATGGCGGCAGAGGGTGAGCGGCGCATAGCCGCGCCGGTTGAGGAAGAGCAGGGCCTGCTCGCCTCTCTCCAGCGTCTCGCCGAGCGCGGCGACCAGCTTCGGCGCCAGCCAGCGGCCGCGCGGCGGCGGCTCGGCGATGAGGTCGAGCGCCTGGATCTCGGGCAATTCGGCGCCGCCATAGCGGTCGGGCAGGCGAAGCGCGCGATAGACTCCGATCTCGGCCATCTGGCGGCTCTCGATCGCCTGCGTCGCCGAGGCGAGGACGATCGGCACCGCCTCCAGCTTGGCGCGCATCACCGCGACGTCGCGGGCATGGTAATGGACGCCTTCCTCCTGCTTGAAGCTGGTCTCGTGCGCCTCGTCGACGACGATCAGGCCGAGCTTCGGATAGGGCAGGAACAAGGCGGAGCGGGCGCCGACCACGACCCTTGCGTCGCCGGTCGCGATCGCCCGCCAGGCGCGGCGGCGCTGCGACTGGCGCAGCCCCGAATGCCAGACGATCGGATCGTGGCCGAAGCGGGCGGCGAAGCGGCGGAGGAACGGCTCGGTCAGCGCGATCTCGGGGAGCAGGATCAGGCTCTGGCGGCCCTGCCGAAGCGCTTCGGCGATCGCCTCGAAATAGACTTCGGTCTTGCCCGAGCCGGTGACTCCGTCGAGCAGGAAGGGGGCGAATTCGGCCGCCCGCACAGCGGCGACCAGCGCCACCGCCGGCTCGCGCTGTGCCGGCTCCAGCGCCGGCGGATCGTGCGCCGGATCGGGCTCGGGAAAGGGATCGTCGAGCGAGACCTCGACCGCCTCGATCGCGCCCGCTTTCACCAGGCCCCGGATGACGGCGTCCGAGACCCCGGCGATGAGCGCGAGCTCGCGCACCAGCCCCTGCCGCTCGCCGATCCGCTCCAGCGCCTGCTTCCGCTGCTCGGTCAGCCGCTCGGGCAGCCGTCCGGTCGCGCGATATTCGGTGACGGTCCGCCCGCCCTCGAGCGCGCTGGTCGAGGCGAGCGTCATCCGAAGCACGGCGGCGATCGGCGCCAGATAATAATTTGCCGTCCATTCGATCAGCCGGCGCAGCGGCTCCGAAAGCGGCGGCACGTCATAGGCGTGGAGGAGCGGCCGCAGCCGATTGTCGCCCACTTCCTCGGCCGGCAGCCTCTCCGGCTCCCAGACGACGCCGAGCATCTGCCGCGGCCCCAGAGGCGCGACGACGATCGAGCCCGGTTCCACCTCCATTCCCTGCGGCACCCGGTAGTCGAGCGGCCCCAGAGCGGCGTTGAGCAGGATCAGGCGGGCGCGGGACATGTCGACGCTAGATCGAGTCGCGCGCGGCGAAAGGCAAGTTTCGTCGGCGCGTTCATGCTATTCGGAGGGTGACATGGATGACGAGGCCCAGCGGCAGCTCGATGTCTTCATCGACAAATTCACGCCCGAGGTGGCGGCGCTGACCCGCGCGTTGCTCGGCCGGATGAAGCAGCGCATCCCCGGCGCCCAGATCCTCGTCTACGACAATTACAACGCGCTCGCGATCGGCTTCGGGCCGAGCGGGAAAGCCGGCCAGGCCATCCTGTCGCTCGCGGTGATGCCGCGCTGGGTCACCCTCTGCTTCCTGTGGGGCGTGCATCTTTCCGACCCGCACATGCTGCTGAAGGGCGGCGGAAGCCGCGTCCGCCATGTGCGGCTGCACAAGCCCGATGCGCTCGACGATCCGCGCATCGACGCGCTGATCGCGGAGGCGCTGGAGAAAGCGAACGTGCCGATCGATCCCGCCGGCACGCAGATTCTGCTCATCAAATCGATCTCGGCCAGGCAGCGGCCGCGCCGGCCCTGACAGCGCCCGGCGCGGCGGTTATAGGTTGGCCGAATCCTCTTCCGCGCCAGGGGTCCTCCACATGAAATTCTTCGTCGATACCGCCGATACCGCCGAGATACGCGACCTCGCCGAGACCGGCCTGCTCGACGGCGTCACCACCAATCCGTCGCTCGTCCACAAGGCCGGGCGCGACTTCCTCGAAGTGGTGAAGGAGATTTGCGGCATCGTCTCCGGCCCGGTCTCGGCCGAGGTCGTCGCCACCGAGCATAAGGCGATGATGCGCGAGGCCGAGGTGCTTCGGAAGATCGCCGACAATATCGCGGTCAAGGTGCCGCTGACCGTCGATGGGCTCAAGACCTGCAAGGCGCTGACCGCCGACGGCACGATGGTCAACGTCACCTTGTGCTTCACCGCCAACCAGGCCCTTCTCGCGGCCAAGGCGGGGGCGACCTTCATCTCGCCCTTCGTTGGCCGGCTCGACGATATCGGTGCCGAGGGGATGCAGCTCATCGCCGACATCCGCCTCATCTACGACAATTATGATTTCGGCACCGAGATATTGGTGGCCTCGATCCGCCACCCGATTCACGTCTTGGAATCGGCCAGGATCGGCGCGGACGTGATAACCGCGCCGCCGGCGGTGATCCGCCAGCTCTTCAAGCATCCGCTCACCGACAAGGGCCTCGATGCCTTCCTCGCCGACTGGCAGAAGACGGGGCAGACGATCGCTTGATGCGCTCCTCCCCGGGACGGGGAGGGGGACCGCCGGAACGGCGGTGGAGGGGGTTCAGCACCCGGCACGGCCCCCCCCTCACCAGCCTCCGCCTGCGGCTGCGGCTGGTCCCCCTCCCCGTCCCGGGGAGGATAGCATCTTAACCCTCTTCGGGTTAAGCTCCTCTCGCAATGGGCAAAGTCATCGATTTCGAGGACCGGGCGGTCGCCAGCCTGCGCGCGCGGGTCGCCGCGGCGGAGGAGGCGAACCAGGACCTCATCGCCTTCGCCCGCGGCCATTCGGGCGCGGTCGCCTCGATCCATGAGGCGGTGCTCGCCGCGATCGACGCCGAGGGCTTCGACCATCTCATCCATATCGTCACCCAGGAATGGCCGCAGATCCTCGGCCTCGACGCGGTTGCGGTGGCCCTGTTCGTCGGCGACCGCGGCGTCCGCGCCGATGCTTCGGGCCTGCAATTCGTCGACCCGCGGCTGATCGAGCGCTCGATCGCCGGGCTGGAGGGCGTCGTGCTGCGCGGCTGCAAGCGCGGCCATCCCCTGTTCGGCCCGGCCTGCAGCCTGATCCGCGCCGAGGCCCTGGTCCGGTTGGAGAGCGAAGCGCCTCTGCCCGGCGGCCTGCTCGCGCTCGGCCAGCGCGCCGAGCAGGGCTTCGAGACCCGCCACGGCTCGGAATTGCTCGTCTTCCTCGGCCGCGTCCTCACCCGCTCGATCGGCCGGTGGCTGATCGGCTAGCGGACCATCCGGCGCGGGAGACCGCGCTTCGCTGGCGGCACCATCTCGCCCGCGACCGCCGACGTTCGCCGCACACGGTGCGCGCCTATGCGGCGACGGCGCACCGGCTGATCGACTTCCTCGCCGACCATCTCGGCGGTCCGGTCGACGAGGCGGCGCTGGTGTCGCTGCGCCCAGCGGACCTGCGCGCTTTCCTCGCGCGTCGGCGTGGCGAAGGGCTCGGCAACAGCTCGGCGGCGCGCGAGCTTTCGGCCATCCGCACCTTCCTCGCCTTCGTCGCGGCCGAAAGCGGCGGCGAGGCGGTCCTGCCGCGGCTCAAGGGTCCGAAGCGCCCGCGCAGCGTGCCGCGCCCGATCTCGCCCGACGATGCCCTGGCGCTTGCCGAGGAAGCGGGCGAGGATGCGCGCGCGGAATGGATCGCCGCGCGCGATTTCGCATTGCTGACCCTGCTCTACGGCTCGGGCCTTCGCGTCGCCGAGGCTTTGTCGCTGACCGGCGCGGCCTTGCCGCTGGGCGAGGCGCTGGTCGTCACCGGCAAGAGGAGCAAGACGCGGGTCGTGCCTTTGCTGGCGCCGGTTCGGGACGCGATCCTTCTTTATCTCGACCTCTGCCCTCATGCCCCGTCGCGCGACGAGTCCTTGTTCCGCGGCGCCCGCGGCGGTCCGCTCAACGGCGAGATGATCCGCCGGGTCGTGCGGCGGGCGCGGGTTCGGCTCGGCCTGCCGGAGCGGACGACTCCGCATGCGCTGCGCCACAGCTTCGCCACCCATTTGCTCGGCCGCGGCGCCGATTTGCGCTCGCTCCAGGAGCTGCTCGGCCATGCCAGCCTCTCCTCGACCCAGATCTACACGGCGGTGGATACGGCGCATCTGATGGATGTTTATCGCACGGCGCACCCGCGCGCGTGAGCGCTCAGGCCTTTCGAGGCCGCACGAATTGGAGGATCAGTCGGGTCAGCCAAAGGAGGAAAGCGGCCGCGACGATGCCGGTGCTGACCGGCCCGGCATAATGTTCGATTTCCTTGTAATGGGGGCCGAGCAATGAGCCGAGCCAGGCGAGCAGGCCGGCGGAGATCAGGGCGCCGATCGCGCTCAGGATCAGGAATTGGCCGAACTTCATCCGCACAAGGCCGGCCGGGATCGAGATGGCCGTCCGCACCGCCGGGATGACCCGGCCGACCAGCACCAGGATCGGCCCCAGCCGCGCGAACCAGCCCTCCAGCCATTCCACCTCCTGCGCCGAGACGGTGGTGATCCGCCCGTAGCGCGTCACCAGCCGCTTGAACCGGTCGTAGCCGAGCGCCCGCGCCGCCCAATACCAGCTGATCGACCCGGTCATCGAGCCCGCCGCGCCGGAGAGGGCGACGCCCCAAAGCGACATCTCGCCTTGGCTGGAGATCAGTCCGGAAAGGGGCATCACCAATTCGGACGGGAAGAGCGGGATGATCGTCTCCACCCACATCAGGAAATAGATTGCGAGATAATGGTGATGGCGGATGAAATCGGGGAGGAAATCAGCCACGAGCGGCCACCTTCGCTTCGATCCTGTCCCAGATGAGCGCCGGCGTGTCGGTACCGTTGAACGCGTCGATCGCGACGATCCCGGTCGGGGAGGTGACGTTGATCTCGGTCAGCCATCGGCCGCCGATCACGTCGATGCCGACGAAGAGCAGGCCGCGCCGTTTCAGCTCCGGCCCCAATGCGGCGCAGATTTCCTGCTCGCGCTCGGTCAGGCCGGTCTTCGCCGCCGAGCCGCCGACGGCAAGGTTCGACCTTATCTCGCCCTGGCCGGGGACTCGGTTGACCGCGCCGGCCACCTCGCCGTCGATCAGCACGATGCGCTTGTCGCCCTCGGCGATCTCCGGGAGGAAGGCCTGGACGATATGCGGCTCGCGCCAGGCATTGTTGAACATCTCGAACAGGGATTCGAGGTTGGCGCCGTCCGGCCCGATCCGGAACACCGATTTGCCGGCAAAGCCATGGACCGGCTTCACCACGATCTCGCCATGCTCCTCGAGGAAATGGCGCGCGAGGGTGGAGGCCCGGGTGAGCAGGGTCGGCGGCATGAAGCGGGCGAAATCGAGCACCCAGATCTTCTCCGGCGCATTGCGCACCGCGGCCGGATCGTTGACCACCAGGGTCTCGTCCCGGATCCGCTCGAGCAGATGGGTCGCGGTGATATAGCCGAGGTCGAAGGGCGGATCCTGGCGCATCAGCACCACGTCCGCGTCGCGGCCGAGATCGAGGAAGACGGGATCTTCGAAGCGGAAATGATCGCCCTCGACCCGCTGCACGGTCACCGGCCGGGCCTGAGTCCAGAGCCTGCCGTCGCGATAGCTCAGGGCCTCGGGGCCGTAATGAAAGAGGCGATGGCCGCGTTGCCGGGCGGCGAGCATGATCGCGAAGGTCGAATCGCCGGCAATGGCGATCCGCTCCATGGGATCCATCTGCACCGCCACCCGCAAGCTCATGGCGGCCCTCTAGGGGCCAAAGACGATCCCCGCAACGCGCGACCGTGCCGATTCTCCGTCAGCGGGCCTGGTCGCCTTGCCCGCTGCCGCCGAACGCGTTCTGCAGATTGATCTCGGTCGAGACGAAACGGTGCATCAGCAGGGTTCCGTCCTCGGAGCGGATCGTGACCTCCTGCTGGGCGCTCTGCCGGCCCGATGCACAGCCGGCCTGATAGGCGAGCGCCTGGGCGAAGGCGTCGCGCTGCTCGGGGGCCATTTCGAACCATGCCGCCTGCTCGATCATCGCCTCCCCCTTGCCGGTAATGTCGACGCCGTCGCTCTTCTCGAGCTGGTCGAGCGATTTCGTCACCTCGGCGCAGATCTGGGCCGGGATCGGCCCGTCCAGGGGCTTGGGCGGCGGCGGGGGCTTGTGGCAGGCGGCAAGCAGGGCGACGATCGGGAGCGTCAGGAACGGGATGCGCATGGATTCTCTTTCATCCAAGCCAGACATTGGCGACATGGCGGGGGAGCCGCCGCGGCACGACGAGGATGGCGTCGATGCGCAGATCGTCGCCGGCGCGCACATAGCGATGGGCGAGCGCCTCCGCCGCCGCCGCGACCCGGCGGAGGCGGTAATCGTCGAGCGCGAACGCCGCTTGCTCGGCGCTTGCCCGCGCCTTCACCTCGACGAAGGCGATCGTGCGGCCGCGCCGGGCGACGAGATCCACCTCGCCGACCGGGGTGCGCACCCGGCGGGCGAGAATCGCCCAGCCCCTGAGCCGCAGCCACCAGGCGGCGATCGTCTCGGCCCGGCGGCCGCCTCTTTCGGCTTGTTCGCGAGTCATTTGAGCGCCAAGGCCCGCTCATAAGCCTGGCGCCGCGGCACGCCCAGCCTTTCCGCAACCTCGGCGGCGGCGCGGGACGGAGACAGTTGCGCCATCGCCTCGCGGAGGGCGGCGTCGACCGCCTCCGCGTCGGGCGCGGCGCGTTCTCCGGGCGGCGCGACCAGGATGACGATCTCGCCTTTGGGCGGCGCCTCGCGATAGCGGTCGGCAAGCGCGGCAGGCGTTCCGGTCGCAATCTCCTCGAACCTCTTGCTGATCTCACGCACGATTGCCGCGTCGCGCTCGCCCAGGATCGCCGCAAGCGCCTGGAGCGTGGCGGCGAGGCGGGGGCCGCTCTCGTAAAGGATGAGGGTCGCGCGGACCGCCTCAATCTCGCGCAAGGCCGCTTCGCGCGCGACGGCCCTGGCCGGCAGGAAGCCGAGGAAGAGGAAGCGGTCGGTCGGAAGGCCCGCCAGGGTCAAGGCCGCGATCGCCGCGCATGGCCCGGGGGCGGTGGTGACGGGGATGTTCCCGGAGCGCGCCTCGCGGACCAGCTTGTAGCCCGGATCGGAGATGAGCGGCGTTCCGGCGTCGGACACCAGGGCGATTGCCTCCTCGCGCATCCGCTTGAGCAGCTCCGGTCGCACCCGGTCGGCAACATGGTCGTGATAGGGGATCATCGGCTTCTTGAGGCCGAGATGGGCGAGCAGCCTGGCCGTGACCCGGCTGTCCTCGACCGCGATCGCGTCCACCCTGCGCAGCATGTCGGCGCCGCGCGGGCTCATGTCGGAAAGATTGCCGATCGGGGTCGCGACGATATAGAGGCCGGCGGGAAGTTTCGCGTTCATGAGGTTAGCGATCATGGCAGAGCAGTGCGGTTCGCCGCAAGCACGGCGCTCCATTCTCGGCTTCGGGATGGCCGGGATGGCGGCGCTTGCGCTCGCCGGTTGCGCGCTCGTGCCCAAGTCCAGCCAGCCGCCGCCCCAGCCGCCCGAGCAGGCCAGGCCCGAGAAGCCGAGGCCCGAGCAGCCTTTGACCGCCTTGCCGTCCGACGAGACCCGCAACCGGGTGGCGGTGCTGGTGCCTTTGTCGGGCGCCAATGCCGGCGTCGGCACCTCGATCGCCAATGCCGCGCAGCTCGCTCTGCTCGACACGGGCGGCCAGGGCATCCGAATCACCGTCTACGACACGTCGCGCGCCGGCGGCGCCGGCGCCGCGGCCAATGAGGCGCTCGCGCAGGGCGCCGGCCTCATCCTCGGGCCGTTGCTCGCCGAGGACGTGCGGGCGGTGGCTCCGGCCGCCCATCGCGCCGGGGTTCCGGTCATCGCTTTCTCGAATGACGTCAGCGTCGCCGGCGACGGCGTCTATCTGATGGGCTTCACGCCCGGCGGGTCGATCGAGCGGGTGGTCGATTATGCGCGCGGCCGCGGCATGGCCCGCTTCGCCGCGGTGACTCCGAACGGAGTCTATGGCGAGCGCGCCGGCAGGGCGATGCGCGAGGTGGTCGAGCATGCGGGCGGGCGGCTCGTCGGCATGCAGAGCTACGACCGCGACGCCACGAGCCTTCGCGCCGCAATCACCCGGGTCTCCGCCCAGGGCGCCTATGACGCGATCCTGGTCGCCGACAGCGGCCGCATCGCCGCGCTCGCCGCGCCGATGCTTCGCGGCACGCGGATATTGGGCACGGAGCTCTGGGGCACGGAGGGCGATCTCGGCCGCACGCCCGCCCTGCGCGGCGCCTGGTACGCGACCGCGTCGGACGTGATGTTCGACCAGCTGCGCACCCGCTACCACGCCCGCTACGGGACCAATCCCTATCGGCTGGCGAGCCTCGGCTACGATTCGGTGCTGCTCGCGATCCGGATCGCCAAGGACTGGCGGGTCGGCCGCGCCTTCCCCGAAAGGCTGCTTCGCGATCCGGGCGGATTCGTCGGCGTCGACGGCGCCTTCCGATTCGACGGCAGCAACATCGTCGAACGGGCGCTGGAGGTCAGGGAGGTGACGGCGGCCGGGTCCACCGTCCTGTCGCCCGCGCCGAAGGGATTCGAGTAGATTCCATCAGGCGCTGATCTCCGCCAGGATCGCGTTGAGCACGAGCATTCCGGCGGGAAGCACGCGAAGGCGGCCGCCGCCCTCGGCGAGCAAGCCCCGGCCGACCAAGCGCCGCACCGCCTGCCGGTCGAGCGCGGCCTCCACCATGTCCAGCGCCACGCCTTCGCCGAGCCTCAATCCCATCAGCAGCGCCTCGGAGGCCGCTTCGCCCGGCGCGATCGTCGTCTCCTCCTGAAGACCATGGCCGTTGCGGGCGAGGGCGGAGAGCCAATTCTCCGGCTTGCGGTGGCGCAAGGTAGCCGCGCCGCCGCGCCGGCCGTGCGCGCCCGGGCCGATGCCGAGATAGTCTCGGTAGCGCCAATAGGTGAGATTGTGCCGGCTCTCGGCGCCGGGGCGGGCATGGTTGGAGATTTCGTAGGCGGGAAGTCCCGCGGCTTCCGTCAGCGCCCGGGTCAGCTCGTAGAGCGATGCGGCTTCGTCGGGATCGCGCGGGACGAGATCCCCCTTCGCGGCGAGAGCGGCGAAGCGCGTGCCCGGCTCGATGGTCAGCTGGTAGAGCGAGAGATGCTCGGTGCCGAAGGCGAGCCCGCGTTCAAGCTCCCGCGTCCACGCCGCTTCCGATTGGTCCGGCAGCGCATAGATCAGGTCGAAGCCGACCCGGCGGAAGGCGCGCTGCGCCGTCTCCAGCGCCGCCAGGCCCTCCGCCACATCGTGCGCGCGTCCGAGAAAGTGCAAAGCGGCATCGTCGAGCGACTGCAGGCCGAGCGAGACCCGGTTCACGCCCGCCGCGGCGAGATCGGAGAAGCGGGAGGCCTCGACCGATGACGGATTGGCTTCGAGCGTGATCTCGATGTCCGGCGCGAATCCCCAATGGCGCCCGGCCGCCTCGATCAGGGCGGCGACGGTGGCGGGCGCCATCAGCGACGGCGTGCCGCCGCCGAAAAAGATCGAGGTCAGCGGGCCGTGCGGGAAGGTCCGTGCCTCCCAGGCGAGGTCCGCGAGCAAGGCATCGCGCCAGGCCACTTGGTCGACCGACTCCCGTACATGGCTGTTGAAGTCGCAATACGGGCATTTGGAGATGCAAAAGGGCCAATGGATATAGAGGGCCAATGATTGGTCAGGACTCCGTTCGTCCCGAGCCTTTCGACGCCGCTCGGGACGAGCCCCGGCCAATTGGCCGAAGTTCATCCTGAGCGACGCCGGGGGCGTCGTCGAAGGGCTCGGGACGAGCGAGGTTGATGGGGCCGCCAAGTCCGTCAAAGCAGGGCCGCCACCAGCTTCCGGAAGGCGTCCGCGCGGTGGCTGATTCGGTGCTTTTCGGCGGGGTCCATCTCGCCGAAGGTGATGTCGCAGCCCGCCGCCTCGAACATCGGATCGTAGCCGAAGCCGCGCTCGCCGCGCGGCGGCCAGACGAGGCAGCCGTCGACGCGGCCTTCGAACCATTCGCAATGGCCGTCGGGCCAGCACAGAGCGAGCGCGCAGACGAAATGGGCGGCGCGGCTCGTCTCCGGTCCGAGCGCCTCGATCTCTTCCTGCACCCGCCGCATGGCGAGCCCGAAATCGCGGTCGCCCTGCACGTCGCCGGGGCCGGCGGCGGGAGGAACGGACGGACCCTCCGCCAGCGCCCAGCGCGCGGAATAGATGCCCGGCCGCCCGTCCAGCGCCTCCACGCAGAGGCCGCTATCGTCGGCGAGAGCGGGGAGGCCCGCAAGGTCCGCCGCCTGCCGCGCCTTGAGGTCGGCATTTTCGACGAAGCTGACACCGATCTCGTCGGGCTCGGGAAGATCGAGCTCCGCGGCGGAGACAGGCTGGATGCCGTAAGGGCCGAGCAGGTCCGCAATCTCGCGCACCTTGCCCCGATTGTGGCTGGCGATGACCAGCTTGCCGGGTCCGAGCTTCCTCACCGCCCCGCCGCCCCAAGAATAGCGGCCTCCTGGGCGGCGAAAATCCCGGCGCAGCCGATGCGGGCGAGGCGGAGGAGCCGCAACAGGCCCTCCTCGTCATAGCATTCGCCCTCGGCCGTCACCTGCGCCTCCACCAGCCTGCCGTCCTCGGTCAGCACGAAATTGCCGTCCGCGCCGGCCGCGCTGTCCTCGGCATAATCGAGGTCGAGCACCGCATTGCCGTTATGGATGCCGCAGCTCACCGCCGCGACCTTCTGGCGGATCGGATCCACTTCGATCGCCTTTTGCGCGAGCAGGGCGTCGACCGCGAGCCGAAGCGCCACCCAGGCGCCGGAAATGGCGGCGGTGCGGGTGCCCCCGTCCGCCTGGATGACGTCGCAGTCGAGCGTGACCTGGCGCTCGCCCAATTTCTCGAGATCGACGACCGCGCGCAATGAGCGGCCGATCAGCCGCTGGATCTCCTGCGTGCGGCCGGACTGCTTGCCCGCCGCCGCCTCGCGCCGCCCGCGCGTATGGGTGGCGCGGGGCAGCATGCCATATTCGGCGGTCACCCAGCCGCGCCCCTTGCCGCGCAGCCAGCCGGGAAGCGAGGTCTCGACCGAGGCGGTGCACAGGACGCGCGTGTCGCCAAAGGCGACGAGGCAGCTTCCTTCGGCGTGGCGGGTGAAGCCGGGCTCCATGCTGATCGCCCGCATCTCGTCGGGCGCGCGTCCGGATGGGCGCATGAACAACTTCTCCTTGATGAAGGTGGCGCTCTAGACACCCTCGGTGAGGCGGTCCAGACTGAACAAGATGGGAGTGGCGACCATGCGATTTCCGCTGCTTGTCTGCTTCGTCCTGGCGGGTTTCCCCGTCGGAGGAGCAGCCCGAATTGCGAATGGTCCAATTCCGGACAGCCTTTCATTCGAAGCCGCGAGTTGGGGAAGAACGCTCGTTCAATGGACCGTCGAACGGGCGGGGACGGGACGGTATACCACGTCCCGCAAGGTGCCTTCCGGCGACTCTTCCCACTACGATCTTGTCACACGCTCATTTCGGATTTCCGCCGACGATTATGGTCGGCTTGAAGTGCTACTGCGCCCGGCGCGCACCTACGCCGGCAAGGATTTGCCCTGCCGCCACGTTCTTGAAGACAGAGTTTATGGTGTCGTGCGCTGGGGCGGCGAACAGCAGCTTGCCTTCAACTTCGGATGCCTGTCGAAAAAGGTCGTGCCGATTTACCAGAGCTTCAGGGATGCGGATATGTTGGTGCGGCGGCTCGCGGAGGCGGGGATCGTGGTGGAGACGAAGGAGCTTCGTTCGCGCGCACCCTAGCCGCCGGAGTTGAGCCGCGAAACCAGCTCAACTACATCTTCCTCATGGCCCCGACCCCCGTCTCCGAGATGACCGAGCGCGCCCGGGACGTGTTCCGGATGGTGGTCGAATCCTATCTCGGCTCGGGCGCGCCGATCGGATCGCGCACCATCTCGCGGCTGCCGGGCATCAACCTCTCGCCAGCCTCGATCCGCAACGTCATGCAGGATCTGGAGGAATTGGGCCTGCTCAGCCATCCCCACACGTCCGCGGGCCGGATGCCCACGGAGAGCGGGCTTCGGCTCTTCGTCGACGGCATGATGCAGGCGGCGGAGCCGAGCGCGGAGGAACGGGCCGCGATCGAGGCGCGGATCGAGCGCGGCGGTCCGGTCGAGGAGGCGCTGGCGGCGGCGACGGCGGCGCTTTCCGGCCTCTCCGCCTGCGCCGGGATCGTGCTCGTGCCGAAGCGCGAGCCGGTGCTGCGCCAATTGGGCTTCGTCCAGCTCTCGCCGACCCAGGCGCTGGTGGTGATGGTCGGCGCCGAGGGGATTGTCGAGAATCGCGTCATCGACATCCCGCCCGACATCACGCCCTCCGCGCTTGCCGAGATCGGCAATTATGTGAGCGCGCGCCTCTCCGGCCTGACGCTCGGCGAAGCGCGCAGCCGTCTGGCGGAGGAGATACGCGCCGGCCGCGCGGCGCTCGACGGCGCGGCCCAGGCGCTGATCGCGCGCGGCCTCGCTTTGTGGTCGGAGGACGGCGCGCAAAGGCCGGTGCTGATCGTCCGCGGCCAGGCGAACCTGCTCGACGAAGGCGCCGCCGCCGATCTCGAGCGGGTCCGGCAATTGCTCGAGGAGCTGGAGGGCAAGGAGGAGATCGTCCGCCTGCTCGACAGCGCCCGCGAGGGCCAGGGGATGAAGATCTTCATCGGATCGGAAAACAAGCTCTTCGCGTTGTCGGGCTCGTCGGTGATCGCAGCGCCCTATCGCGGCCGCGAAGGCAAGGTGGTCGGCGTCGTCGGAGTCATCGGGCCGACGCGGTTGAACTACGCCCGCGTCGTCCCCATGGTGGATTTCACGGCACAGGCATTATCGAGATTGATGGCATGAACGAGCAGGAAGAGTTGCAGGAACAGGACGGAGCCGACGCGCCCGCCGAGGGCGACGCGGACGGCGCGCCCGAGCAGGATTTCGCCGATCTGGTGAAGGAGCTGGAGGAGGTCCGCCAGCACGTCCTCTACGCCCAGGCCGAGACCCAGAATGTCCGCCGCCGGCTCGAGCAGGAGAAGCAGACGGCCGCGGCTTATGCCGCCTCCGGCTTCGCCCGCGACATGCTGTCGGTGAAGGACAATCTCGACCGCGCGCTCGCCTCGGTCCCCGAGGAGCTTCGCCGGGACGAGAAGATGAAAAGCCTGCTGACCGGAATCGAGGCGACCGCGCGCGAGCTCGATTCGGTCTTCCAGCGCCACGGCATCAGCCGCGTCGAATCGCTCGGCCAGCCGCTCGACCCGCACCGCCACCAGGCGATGATCGAGATTCCCAGCGACGAGGCCGAGCCCGGGACGATCGTCCAGGAGATGCAGGCCGGCTATATGATGAAGGACCGCCTGCTGCGGCCCGCTTTGGTCGGCGTCGCCAGGAAGGGCTGATTTCCGGACATATTGCCGTCCGACGGGCGCGGCCGATGCCGCGTCCGAACGATCGCTTGACTCTTGAATCATTCAGAGTACTCTGTAACGCAGAGTTATCTGAAGGAGGCACGAATGGCGATATCGCCCGGACAGGCAGCGGCGGCGCTCGAGGAGATTGAGCGGACGCAGCGGCGGACTCGGATCAGCGGCGGCTATGCGACGGCCAGCCCGCATCTCATCCTGTGGGGATGCCTCTGGGCGGTCGGCTATGCAGGCTGCGGCCTGCTTCCCATCGCGCGCTGGGGGCTGGTCTGGCTGCCCCTGGTCGTGATCGGGGCCGTCGGATCGACCTGGCTCGGCAGCCGCGCGACCGGCGTCGCGAGCGGCGGGAGCCGGATGAGCTTCTGGCGCCCGGTCGGGCTGATCCTCTCCATCGCCTTGTTCATCGGCGCGACCTTCTCCTTGTTCCGCTCATCCGATCCCATTCCCTATCTGGTCTTTCCGGCTCTGGTCACCGGCCTGGTCTATGCCCTGGCCGGGCTGCTCGCCGGCCTGCCCCGATTCGCAGCGATCGGCGCAGCGATCGCGATCGTCACCCTGGCGGGCTCCGTCGCGGCGCCGGCCTTCACCGCCTTCTGGGTCGCGATCGCCGGCGGCGGCGGGCTGATCCTCGGCGGCTGGTGGCTGAGGCAGGTCTGAGATGGCCGCGCCCGACGAGCTCATCCACCAGTCGCTGCGCCTGCGGATCATGGCCGCATTGCACGCCGCGCGCTACGGCGACGGGCTCGAGTTCAGCCGGCTGAAGGCCCTGGTCGGCGCGACCGACGGCAATCTCGGCAGCCATCTGACCACGCTCGAAGGCGCCGGCTATGTCGCCATCGCCAAGGATTTCGTCGGCCGCAAGCCGCGCACACGCGCCGCGATCACGCCCACCGGCGAGCGCGCCTTCCGCGCCCACACCGCTTTCCTGCGCGACGTCATCGATTCGGCGGAGGGCTGAATCGGACCCGGCATTCCAGCGGGATCACATCGTCTCGGGCACCATGTCGAGCTCGCGGACGCCGCGGCGCTGGCGGGCCTTGTCGACCAGGTTGCGGATCGACTCGCGCCTCTGCTCGGCGTCCATGACGTCGCGGATGACGAGCGGCCCGGCGCTCGTCGTCGGATCGCTCGAGGTCAGGATGATCGTTCCGATGCCGGCCCAGCCGCCGATCAGGCTGTAGGTCATGCGGATGTCCTTGACCCGGTAGAGCTCGATCTCGTCGAGGCTCTTCGAGAAGATGCCGCTGCGGATGATCAGCCGGTCGCCGGTCAGCTCGTAGGTCGTGCAGATGTTGTCGAGCCATTTGACCAGCACGATCAGGAAGCCGATCCCGATCAGGCAGAGCAACAAGGTCCCCCAGCCCGCGAGCGACCCGCGCAGCCAGCCCGAGGTCGAGGAGCGGAAGGTGTCGAGCGGCTGGTCCAAATCATTCCTCCGGCGTCAGCGCCGCCGAACCTACGCCTTCGGAGCCGCCAGGCAAGCGCCCTAATGCGCCGCCGCCGCCGTGGCCGGCGGCTGGGGCAGCGACCGGACGACCAGAGGCTCCCGCTTCAGCCAGGTCGAAGCCGCCTTGCGAACGTCGTCCAGAGTCAGGGCCGCCATCTCGCCCGGATAGAGGAGCAGGTCGTCGAATATATGCGGATTCTCGGCCGCGTCGGAGATCGCGCCGGCCCAGGGCCCGTTCTCCTTCTGGAGCGGGGTCCGCGCGGCGACGAGCAATTGACGGGCGCGGTCGAGCTCGTCCTGCCTGATATTGCCGGCGGCGAGGTCGGCTGCGATCGTTCGGGCGACGCCGATCAGGGCGTCGAGGTCCGCCGGCGTCGCCTGGATCTCGGCCGACATCCATCCCTGGTCGCCATAATCGGGCATCGGGTTGGAGACGTCGGCTTCATAGACCTTGCCGAGCCGGACGCGGGTCTCGTGGAACAGCCGCTCGCGGAAGATGCCGGCGAGCAGGGAGAGGGCATGCTCCTCCTTCCGCCGCTCCGGCACCGCCGTGTAGAGCGGCCACATCAGGATCGCCGCCGCTTTCTCCCGCGGACCCTGGTGATAGGCCGTGATTTCGCGCGGCAGGTCGGCGGGGAAATGGCGGATGGAGCCCGGACCCTCCGGCGGCAGCGCCGGACGCGCCGGAAGCGCGCCGAACGTATCGGCGACGGCTGCGATCGCGTCCGCTTCCTTGAGGTCGCCGACGATCGTCACCGCGACCGGCGAGCGGGTCAGGGCCGGCTTCAGCAGGCGCGCGAAATCGGCTGCGCGCCAGCCGAGCGCGACCGGCTTTGGCGGCAGGGCGCCGACGTTCGCGAACAATCTCTGCTCGATCGCGTCGGTGGCGACCGCCATCGGCTCGGTCCTGAAATAGCGGTAGATGAAGTCGACCGCGGTCGACATCTTGGTGTCGAGATCGGGTCGGAAGCCGGGGTCGGTCATGTAGGCGGCGAGGAGCTGCAGCTCGCGCGCCACCTGGTCGTTCATCGGATGGCCGGTCAGCACGAAGGCGGTCGGATCGACGCTCAGGCCGAACTTCCAGTCGGTGCTGGCGAAGGCGGCGCCGATCTGCTCGTAATCGATCCTGCCGAGCCCGCCTTCGGGCACCATTCCGACGCCCACCTCGACGGCGGCCCGGTCCGCCGCCGGAACGCCGCTCTCGCCGCGGCCGAAGCGGATCCGGACCTCGACATTGCCCGTCTTGAAATCGGTCTGCTTGAAATTGAGGATCGTCCCGTTGCCGAAATGCAGCCGCACGAAATCCGGGAATGTCTCGCGGCGCGCGACCGTCCCGGCGGCGCCGAAATTGCGGTAGGGCCAGGCGACGCTCTTGACGTCGGCATAAGCGGCCGGCGCCGGCGCGGCCTCATTCTCGCGCCAGGCGGCGGCCACCGCTTCCTTCGGCGGCGCGGCCGGGCCCATCGCGACCACCAGCGGCCCGACGCCGCTCCAATCCTGCTCGAAGGCCTTCTTGATGTCGGCCGTCGTCACGCCGCCGGTGGCGATCCCGAACGTCCGCAGAGTCTCGGCCGGGGTGGTGAAGACAAGGCCCTTGTCATCGTCCGCGGCGATCGCGTCGGCGACCGATTCGGAGGTCCGGGAATCCGCCTGGAGCTCGGCGCCGCGCATCGGCGCGCGCAGCTGCTCCATCGCATCGTCCAGTTCCTGCCGGGTCGGGCCGTCGCGGTCGAAGCGCCTGAGCTCGTTCTGCTCCACCCGCAGCGCTTCCTTCCACCTGCCGGCGGTGGGCATTGCGAGAAAGCAGGTTCCGCGCGCGTCCGGTATCTCGTCATTGGAGAGCACCTTGGCGCCGACCAGAGGCGACGCGCCCGACGCGCTCAGATGGTCGAAGCGCTTCTCGAGGATCAGCGCCCACAATCTCGAATAGAAATCGCGCCGCAGCCGCTCGACCATGTCCGCCGCCGGCTGCGCCTTGGGCGCGAACCGGCAGATGCTGAAGGCCGGCGGAAGCGCGTCTCCGCCTTCGGTCATCGCATCGAATCCGCGCGCTGGAAAAGCCGACGGAAGCGCCGGCCGGACGCCTGCGGCGCCGCGGGCGCTCCAGCCCGAAAAGGCCTGCTTCGCAAGCGCCTCGAGCTGGTCCGCGGGCGCGTCGCCGACGATGACCAGCATTGCATTTTCCGGCCGGTACCAGCGGTCGTAAAAGGCCTGGAGCCGCGCCGGCGTCGCCGAATTGAGCGAGGCTTCGGTCCCGCCGGGATAGCGGCTCACCGAACGGAGGCCGGGAAGCTGGAAGCGGGCGACGTCCTGCTGCGCCACGAGGACCGGGCTGCTGCGAGTCCTCAGCTCCGAAAGGAGGACGCCGCGCTCCATGCCGACGGCGGCGGGCGTGAAGGCGATTCCGTCCATCGCGCTTCGCATCCAGTCGAGGATGCGGCGCAGGCCGTCGGGATTGGCGGCGGGGACGTCGACGCCATAGGTCGTGCTCGCGATCGTGGTGAAGGCATTCTGGTCGCGGCCGAGCGCCACGCCCATGGCGGCGAAGGGATTGTCGAGGATTCCGCCGGGCGCGAACTTCGTCGAGCGGAAGGCCATATGCTCGATGAAATGGGCATAGCCCAATTGGTCGTCCGCCTCCTCGAAGCTGCCGACCTTGACGATCAGCCGGATCGAGACGGCGCCGGCCGGCCCCTTGTTCCGCATCACCTTGTAGCGGAAACCGTTGGGAAGCGTTCCGGTCCTGACCGCCGGATCGGGCGCGATGACGGGCTCGGTGGCGGTCTTCGACGCATTTTCGTTCGAAACCACCTTCGCGTTCGACGGCGGCGCCAGCGCCGTTGCCGGCGCGGCGGCAAAGAGGAGGAAAGCTGCGGCAGCGCCGAGCCTGCGGCCCATCATGTTGAGAAATCCCAGAAACCTTGCCCCGCTTCAGTCTAGCGGATCGGCGGCGTCTGTCGAGGGGGCGCGTTCCGCCGCCGCCGTTGAGCTCCTGTTTACGCTCGTCCCGTAAACCTCTTTCGATGCTCGATTTTATCCCCGATTCAAGGCCGGCGCCGGTCGCCGGGGGCGCGGACGCGGAGCCGCGGCCCGGTTATTCGGTGCGGGAGATTTCGGTCCGCGATCCGTCCGACATTCCCGCCCGCCTGCGCTCGGACTGGGAGGCGCTCGCGGCCGTCGCCGTGCAGCCGAACAGCTTCGCCGAGGCCTGGTTCGTCATAGCATCGCTCGCCTTCCTCGCGCCCGACGGCGGCGTCCGCCTGCTCGCAGTCTCGTGCGGCGATCGGCTGGTCGGCGTCGCCCTGTTCGCGCCGACGCCATTTTACGGCCGGGTGCCGCTCCGCCACGTCGAGATCTGGCGACACCACAATCATTTCTTCGGCCCGCCCCTGATCCGGCGCGGCGAGGAGGTCGCTTTCTGGCAGGCGGTGCTGGCCGCGCTCGACGATTCGGATTGGGCCGCCGGCTTCCTCCATGTCAGCGGGATTGCCGAAAACGGCCCGGTCCATCGCGGCCTCGCCCAGGCGGCGGCCCTGAGGGGCCGGACCTGCCCGGTCGTCCATCGCGAGCGGCGGCCGATGCTGACGAGCGGCCTGTCGCCCGACGATTATTATCAAAGCAATGTCGGCGCGAAGCGGCGGAGCGAGTTCCGGCGCCTGCGCAATCGCCTCGCCGAGCTCGGGCGGCTGGAGGTGCGCGAATTGTGCTCGGCCGGAGAGGTGGAGGCCTGGTCCGCCGACTTTCTCGCTCTGGAGGCGGCGGGCTGGAAAGGAAAAGCCGGATCGGCGATGGCGGCCAGCCCAGCCACCGCCAATTTCTTCAGGCGGGTGGTCGCCGACGCCTTTGCCGCCGGCCGCCTTGCCTTCCTTCGGCTCGACCTCGACGGGCGGCCGCTGGCGATGCTCAGCACCCTGCTCGCGCCGCCGGGCGCCTTCGGCTTCAAATCGGCATTCGACGAGGCCTATGCGCGCTTCTCGCCCGGCATCCTGCTCCAGATCGACAATTTGAGATCGCTGGAACGGCCCGGCATCGAATGGACCGACAGCTGCGCCAATGAACGGCATCCGGTCGCCGTCCTCTGGTCGGAATGGCGGTCGCTGGTGCGGGTGAACGTGCGGCTGAGCGGCGTCTCCCGACTGGTTTCCTATGGCGGCGTCCGTCTGCTCGAAGAGGGGGCGCGGCTGACCGCAGGCCTGCGCGGACGGCGCGCGGCGTAAGCGAGGCTTCTTGATCGACACCGAAGGACGAACGAGCGGAGATCCCGCGGCCGTTCAGTGGCGGAGGGTTCGACCCACCCCGGGGAGCTAACGGTCCGTCGGGACGGCCCTTCAACCTGAACGCCAGATGACCATCTCCGGTAAACTGGAAGGAGAGGAACAATGCAAATCCGGAAGCTCATGCTGGCCGGGGCCGCGATCCTCTTGCCGGCGACCGCCGTCGTCGCGCACGTTCAGACTCAACCGGCCCCGATGCAACCCCCGCCAACGCCCGCCCCGCAGCCGTCGCAGCCCCCGATGACGCCGCCGCCCACCCAGCCGGACACGACGGCGACGCAGCCGACTCAGCCCGAGCCGCCGCCGCCGTCCGCGCCATCGACGACAGACGTGTCACAAGCCACCGACGCCGATCTGAAGGCCGGCGCCAAGGTGAGCGACATGTCGGGTACGGCGGTCGGCACCGTCGCATCGGCGGACGACCAGAACGTCACGCTGGCGCTCAACGGCAGCACCCGGGTGCGGGTGCCGCGCAGCGCGGTCGGCAAGAACAGCCGCGGCCTCGTCGTCTCCGCGACGAAGAAGCAGCTCCAGGCAGCCGCGCATCAGCCCCAGCCTGCCCAGCCGCATTAGGGTTCGGACCCTGCGGCAGGGGGAGAGAGGGCCGCTTCACCGGCGGCCCTCTTCAGTTGAACGGCAAGAGCGCCTCATAGGCTTCCAGCCGTCTGCCCGGCAATTCGGCGCCGCGGCGAAGCAGGAATGCGTGCCGGACGATCTCCGCCTGCTGCTCGATCCCGTAGCGGCGGAACGGACGGCCGGCGACGAGCCGGTAGCGATAGCGGCAGAAGGGATGGCGCATCAGCGGCAGATACCAGCGCCCGGCCTTCTGCGCCTGCCAGACATGGGTCAGTTCGTGGATGAGGAAGCCCTGGAGCGGCAGGCTCTCGGCGGCGAAATCCATCGATCGGATCGCGCCGTCCGGCGGGAAGTAGATATTGCCGTCCGGCGCCATGACGATGTTGCGCGGCTGGAAAGGCCACCAGCGGCCGCTGACGATCCGGACCTTGGAATGATCGATCGCGTCGCCGAAGATCGAGCCGGCGAGGGCGATCTCGCCCTCGGTCAGGCCCCTAGCTTCCCGCATTTTCGGGCGGCGGATCGGCAGGGCCGACGAGCTGCGCCGACGCCGTCACCGGCGGCGCGCTCCGGAAGCGGAAGGTGAAGCGGATCGTCCCGCCCTTTTTCAGCTTCGGATCGAGGCCGTAGATCATCAGATGCTTGCCGCCGGGGGTGAAGCGGACCGGCTCGCCCGCCGGCAAGGCGACGCTTGCGAGCGGCCGCATGCCGGTCATCGCGCCCATGGCGCCGGGGCCGCTTGCGGTCATCGTCTCGTGCAGCTCGATCTTCACGCCCGGCGCCGAGACCCCGAGCAATTCGTCCTCCGCCCCCGCCTTGGCCGTGAAATAGCCGGCGCCCGCCCGCCCCGGCACCGGCGGCAGCCGCACCCAGGCATGCGCGACCGAGACGCCGGTCGCGCGCTCTTTCCGGCAGCCGGCGAGCGGCAGCAAGGCCGCCGCGATGAGAGCGACGTGACTCAAAGGCGGCTTCATGTTCGTCCTCGTCATTGAAGTTGCGGCCGTAGGGCCTGTCTTCACCTCCCGCAACGAGCGTGATCGTCGACCGCGAAGCGGCGGACGCCTTTTGGCCGGTGGCGGTGTCGCTCGCCGGGCGCGATGGGTCGACATCGCGCCTCTCCTCGCTCCTTGCCACCGACCAGAATGCGCTCCGTCACGCCGTTGCGGGAGGTGAAGACAGGCCCTTTGAGCTTGGACTTCTTGTCGCAACCGAAAGGCCCCCTATATCGCTCCCGTAATGCTCGCGTGCCTCGTTTGCAGGGCGCGGGTTCGCGCATATTTCAGGGGCATAAGAGGATCCTATGGCTAAAGTAATCGGCATCGATCTCGGCACCACCAACAGCTGCGTCGCGGTCATGGAGGGCGGCAAGCCCAAGGTGGTCGAGAATGCGGAAGGGGCACGCACCACCCCTTCGATCGTCGCTTTCACCAAGGACGGCGAGCGGCTCGTCGGCCAGCCGGCCAAGCGCCAGGCGGTCACCAATCCCGACAATACGGTCTTCGCGGTGAAGCGCCTGATCGGCCGCCGCTTCGACGACCCGGTGACCAAGAAGGACACCGAATTGGTCCCCTATAAGATCTCGCGCGGCCCCAATGGCGATGCGTGGGTCAATGCCGGCGGCAAGGATTACAGCCCGTCGCAAATCTCCGCCTTCACCCTTCAGAAGATGAAGGAGACCGCCGAGGCCTATCTCGGCGAGACCGTCACCCAGGCGGTGATCACCGTCCCCGCTTATTTCAACGACGCCCAGCGCCAGGCGACCAAGGATGCCGGCCAGATCGCCGGCCTCGAGGTCCTCCGCATCATCAACGAGCCGACCGCGGCCGCGCTCGCCTACGGGCTCGAGAAGCAGGACGGCAAGACGATCGCGGTCTACGACCTTGGCGGCGGCACGTTCGACATCTCGATCCTCGAGATTGGCGACGGCGTGTTCGAGGTGAAGTCGACCAATGGCGACACCTTCCTCGGCGGTGAGGATTTCGACGCCAAGCTCGTCGATTATCTCGCAGACGAGTTCAAGAAGCAGGAGGGGATCGACCTCCGCAACGACCGGCTGGCGCTGCAGCGGCTCAAGGAATCGGCCGAGCGGGCCAAGATCGAATTGAGCTCGGCGCAGACGACCGAGGTCAACCTTCCCTTCATCACCGCCGACCAGAACGGGCCGAAGCACCTCGTCAAGTCGATCACCCGCGCCGATCTCGAGCGGCTGGTCGGCGATCTCATCCAGCGCACGCTCGATCCGTGCAAGAAGGCCCTGGCCGACGCCGGAGTCTCGGCGGCCGACATCGCCGAGGTCGTGCTCGTCGGCGGCATGACCCGCATGCCGCGCGTCCGCGAGGTGGTGAAGGATTTCTTCGGCAAGGAACCGCATACCGGAGTCAATCCGGACGAGGTCGTCGCCATGGGCGCGGCGATTCAGGCCGGCGTCCTCCAGGGCGACGTCAAGGACGTCCTTTTGCTCGACGTGACGCCCTTGTCGCTCGGAATCGAGACTTTGGGCGGCGTCTTCACCCGGATGATCGACCGCAACACGACCATTCCGACCAAGAAGAGCCAGACCTTCTCGACCGCCGAGGACAATCAGAATGCGGTGACCATCCGCGTCTTCCAGGGCGAGCGCGAGATGGCGGCGGACAACAAGATCCTCGGCCAGTTCGACCTGGTCGGAATCCCGCCGGCGCCGCGCGGCGTGCCGCAGATCGAGGTCACCTTCGACATCGACGCCAACGGCATCGTCCACGTCTCGGCCAAGGATCGCGGCACCGGCAAGGAGCAGCAGATCCGGATCCAGGCCTCGGGCGGCCTCAACGACAGCGACATCGAGAAGATGGTGCAGGAGGCCGAGCGTTTCGCCGAGGAGGACAAGAAGCGCCGCGAGGCGGCCGAGGCGAAGAACAATGCCGAAGGCCTCATCCATTCGACCGAGCGCCAGCTCGAAGAGCATGGCGACAAGGTCGACGCGTCGTTGAAGTCCGAGATCCAGGCCGCGGTCGACGAAGCCAGGAAGGCGGTCGAGGGCGGCGATCCCGAAGAGATGAAGGCCAAGGCCCAGGCCCTCGCCCAGGTGGCGATGAAGCTCGGCCAGGCGATCTACGAGAAGGACCAGGCCCAGGCGGCCGCCGGCGGCGCCGGGGAGACGGCCGAGGCCGGTGCGGCTGAAGGCGGGGAGGCCGGCGGCGGCGAGGATGTCGTCGACGCCGAATTCTCCGAGGTCGACGACGAAAACAAGGCGTGAGGCCTATGAGGGCGTCCGTCATCCCGGCGGAGGCCGGGATCCCAGCGAGGAAAGGCACGATCCTTCTCCCTGGGACCTCCGCCTTCGCTAGGGTGACGACGTTCGGCCGGGGGACGAACCGCCGTCATGGTTGACACCGATTATTACGAATTGCTTCAGGTCGAACGTTCGGCGGACGAGCGGACGCTCAAGTCCGCCTATCGCCGGCTGGCGATGGAATGCCATCCGGACCGCAATCCCGGCTGCAAGGATTCGGAAGCCCGCTTCAAGGCGATCAACGAAGCCTATGATTGCCTGAAGGACCCGCAGAAACGCGCGGCCTATGACCGGTTCGGCCATGCCGCCTTCCGCAACGGCGGCGCCGGCGGCTTCGGCGGGGCGCAGGACTTCGGCTCCTTCTCCGATATCTTCGAGAATATCTTCGGCGAGTTCATGAACGGTTCCTCGAACCGGGGCGGCAACGTGCTTCGCGGCTCGGACCTGCGCTACGATCTCGAGATCGGCCTCGAGGAGGCCTATCACGGCAAGCAGGTCGACCTTCGCGTCGACACGACAATCGCGTGCGAGCCGTGCGGCGGCGCCGGCGCCAAGCCCGGCACCAGCGCGCGCGCCTGCACCTATTGCCAGGGCCGCGGGCAGGTCCGCGACCGCCAGGGCTTCTTCGTCGTCGAGCGGGTCTGCCCGAGCTGCCGCGGCGCCGGCCAGGTGATCGCCGATCCGTGCGAGCGCTGCCGCGGCGAGGGACGAGTCGAGACCGAGAAGAAGCTCGAAGTGCGGATCCCGCCCGGGGTCGACGAAGGCACGCGAATCCGCCTCTCGGGCGAGGGCGAGGCGGGGGTGCGCGGCGGTCCGGCCGGCGACCTCTACATCTTCGTCCATCTGAAAAGGCACCCGATCTTCCAGCGCGACGGCACGACCCTGTTCGCGCGCTGCCCGGTCAGCATCACCATTGCCGCGCTCGGCGGAACGATCGAATTTCCCGGCCTCGACCGGCAGGTGCACGAGATCCGCATCCCCGCCGGAATCCAGTCGGGCAAGCAGCTTCGCCAGCGCGGCGCCGGAATGCCGGTGCTCAACGGACGCGGCCATGGCGACCTCGTCGTCCAGATCGACGTCGAGACGCCGACCCGGCTCAACGCCCGCCAGCGCGAATTGCTCGAGGAATTCCGCAAGACCGAGACCGGCGACGAATGCCCTCAGTCGCAGAGCTTCTTCAGCAAATTGAAGGGGCTGTGGGAAGCCTGAGCCTCCCCCCTCCCGCTTGCGGGAGGGGAGTCGTCAGGGCCGCTTCGGAATCTCCAGCCCCCGCTGCACCGCCGGCCGCGCCAGCCCGCGCTCCAGCCAGGCGGGGACGTTCTTCAACCCGTCGAACTCCACCAGGTCGCGCGCCTCGTAGAAGCCGATCAGGTTGCGCACCCAGCCCAGGGTCGCGACGTCGGCGATGCCGTAATCGCCCATGATCCAGTCGTGCCCCTCGAGCCGCGTCTCCAGCACGCCGAGCAGGCGCTTCGATTCCGCGACGTAGCGCTGGAGCGGTCTCTTGTCCTCGATCTCCCTGCCGGCGAAGCGGTTGAAATAGCCGACCTGGCCGAACATCGGCCCGATCGCCGCCATCTGGAAGAAGACCCATTGGATCGTCTGCCACCGCAGCGCCGGGTCGGCGGGGATCAGCTTGCCGGTCTTGTCGGCGAGATAGAGGAGGATGGCGCCGGATTCGAACAGGCCGAGCGGCCTGCCGCCGGGCCCGTCGGGGTCGATGATCGCAGGAATCTTCCCGTTGGGGTTGAGCGACAGATATTCGGGCGTCCACGTCTCGTTCTTGCCGATCTCGATCAGATGCGGCTCGTAGGGGAGGCCGATCTCCTCCAGCATGATCGAGGCCTTGACCCCGTTCGGCGTGTTCAGCGAGTAGAGCTGGAGCCGGTCGGGATGCTCGGCCGGCCAGCGGCGGGTGATCGGGAAAGCGGAAAGATCGGCCATCTGGATACCTCCTGGTGAGGCCGACATAGGCGCGCGGGCGCCGGTTGGAAGGACCGCCGCGCCGATTTGCCGCGCCGCCGCAAAGGCGATAGGCTCGTCCGCATCCGTGATCTGGCTCGGGGAAGGGGAAGCCATGTCCGAATCCGCCGGTACGTCTCCCGCCGCTCCGCCCGCTCCGCCGCAGCCGACGCCGCTCGCTTTCCAGCAGCTCATCGCCTCGTCCGGTTCCTTTCCGAGCCAGGGCATGAAAACGCCGCCGATCCGCTACGCGGGCATGGTGATAAGCCTTGGCGGCTATACGGGCGGCTTCGGCGCGCCCAATGCGGAGGGAGATCTGCTCCCGATCGATAGCTACGGAGAGCTTTTCACCATCTTCGGCACGTCTTACGGCGGCGACGGGCCTCGCTTCGCCCTGCCCGATCTCGGCCGGCGGATCGCGGTCGGCGGGTCTCCGGGCGACGCCGACGGGCTGACCCTCGCCATGAGCTACGTCATCGCCGCCGCTCCGGGCGGGGTTCCGGTCGGCTCCGTCGCCTTGTTCAGCGGCGATTTCGCGCCTTCGGGCTGGCTGCCTTGCGACGGCAGCGGCTATTCGCAGAACGATTATCCCGAGCTTTGCGCGGCCATCGGCACCGCCTTCGGCGGCGACGGCGACACCTTCGCGGTGCCGGATCTCAAGGGTCGCGCCGCCGTTGGCGCCGGCACCGGGCCCGGCCTGGCGCCCGTTTCGCTGGCGGAGAGCGTCGCCGGCGCCGTTCCGGGGCTCGGCCTCACCATGATGATCTCTTATACCGGCCTTTTTCCGCCGGCCGGCGGTCTCGGCGCCTTTCCCGAATCCGCTCTGATCCTGGGGCAGGTGACGGCCTTTGCCGGCCCGACCCCGCCGCCGAACTGGTTTCCCTGCGACGGAAGGCTGCTTCCGCTCGCGAGCTATACGGAGCTCTTTTCGATGATCGGCGGCGCGACCGTTGGCGTCGGCGACGAAAGCAGCTTCGCCTTGCCCGATTTGCGCGGGCGGATGATGGCCGGCCTCTGAGCATGGCCCCGCCTCGGGCGGGCCGGCGATTTGCCGCCCGGTCGCGATGCGTCTAGGTTAGGGTCCGGACCCCAATTGACGCCTTTGCAGAGCGGGGCCGGCCGTTGCCGCGCCCGCCGCGATGCGCTGCCTCCTGTCGGAAAGGACAAGGCGATGACCGAGAGCGTGCGGAACGCAGTGCCGGTTGCCCAACCGGTGCCTCCTTCCCCCACTTTGGCGATGCCGCAGCTCGTCGCCCTGGCCGGCATCTTCCCGTCCAGGGATGACGGCCACGACACCCCCTATTTCTACACGGCGATGGTCCAGCCTTTCGCCGGCGCGATGGCGGCTTACGGCGCCCCTCCGGCGCAGGGGCAGGAGCTGCCGATCGATTCGATGCCGAACGAGGCGCTCTTCGCCATCATGGGGATGGCGTTCGGCGGCGACGGTTTCCGCAATTTCGCGCTGCCGAACCTCAAGGGGCGCACGGCGATCGGCGGCCAGCAGATCGGGCAGTTCAACCCGCAGTCGCTCGTGCTGACCTATCTGATCGCGGCCACTCCCTCGGCCGGCGCGCCGCTTCCGGGCATGGTCGCTCTCTTCGCCGGCAATTATGCGCCCGACGGATGGCTCGTCGCGGACGGGAGCGTCCTGCCGATTTCCCCCTATGTGCCTTTGTTCGAGACGATCGGGACGGCCTTTGGCGGCAACGGCGCAACCAATTTCGCCTTGCCGGACCTCAACGGCGCGGCGGCCGTCGGCATTGGGCAAGGGCCTGGCCTGCCGCCGGTGGCGCGCGGCGAGACGGTGAGTGGCGCCGTGGCCGGCCTTGGGCTTAACTATCTGATCTGCTCGAGCGGCGCCTACCCATCCGGGAGCGGCGACGGCTACCTGCCGTCCAGCGGGCAATTCCTCGGCCAGGTCATCGCTTTCGCCGGCGCGTCGCCGCCGCAGGGCTGGGCCGTCTGCGACGGATCCCTGCTCCCGATCAACGGCGAGACCGAGGAGCTCTACGTGCTGATCGGCACGACCTATGGCGGCGACGGCGAGCAGGATTTCGCGCTTCCCGACTTGCGTGGGCGGATGCTGACCGGCACCTGAGCGGACGCCGCCTGTCGATCAGGCGGGGTTATGCTCCGCCAGGAAGGCGTCCATCGCCTTCAGGAAGCCGACCCGGTCCTGCTCGCGCGAGAAATGATGGTCGCCGAGCGGCTGCTCGATATAGACGAATTTCTTGCCCGCCTGCTTGAGCCGGTCCGCCATCTGGCGCGACTGCTTGACCGGAACCGTCTGGTCGACCTTGCCGTGGACGAGCAGCACCGGCGTCGAGAATTGCTCCGGGAAGTTGATCGGCGACACGCTCTTCAAATCCGGGGCCTGGGTGCGCAGCCAGTCGGTGCCGGGCCCGCTGTTCAGGAACTCGCCGTCATAGCGGCGAAGCGCATCGAGGTCCGAAACGCCGGCGAAGGAGATTGCGCAGCGATAGAGGCTGCCGTCGCGCTGCGCCGCCCGAAGCGCGCAATAGCCGCCATAGGAGCCGCCGACGATGCAGGCGCGCTTGCCGTCGCCAATCCCCTCCTTGACCAGCCAGGCGAGCGCGTCGTTGACGTCGTCCTGCATCTTGAGACCCCATTCGCCCTCGCCCGCCTTCGCGAATTTCGTGCCGAAGCCCGAGGAGCCGCGGAAATTGGGCTGGATCACCGCATAGCCGCGCTCGGCGAGCGATTGCGCCCACCAATCCCATTCCTCGTCGTCGCGGGCGAAGGGGCCGCCATGCGGCATGACCGCGATCGGCAGCGCCTTGGACGCCTTGCGCGCCGGCAGCGTCAGCACCGCCGAGATGTCGAGGCCGTCGCGCGCCTTGAAATGGATCGTGCGGACGGGATTGAGCGTGACGCCCTTGATCTTCTCGTTGACGAAGGCGATGCGCTGGAGCCGGCCGTCGCCGACATCCATGAAATAATAGCTTCCCGGCTGGTTGCTCGCCGCGACGAGCACGATCAGGCGCTGCCGCTTCGCATCGAGCGACAGGATGGTCGCCTGGCGGCCGGGCACGGACTTGTCGATCGCCGCCTGGAGGGCGGCAAGGTCCGGGTCGAACCAGTGCGTCCGCGCCGAATCCTCGATCAATGTGGCGCCGAGCAGGCGCGTTCCCTCGCGGTCGGTGACGATGTCGTCGACGTCGAAGCCTGGGACTCCGAACAGCTTGTCGCCGAGCGCCATGGTCGTCAGGTCGAGCTTGTAGATCGCGTTGAACCCGTCCTTGTCGTCGGTCGCGAGCGCCTGGTCCGGATCCGGAAGGAACAGGGCCGGGACGAGCAGGCTCTCGCCCTTGCGCGAGTCGGCGCGCTCGATCGTGTGGAAGAGGTCGCCGTCCTTGTGGCGATAGATCAGGCTGGCGTGGCGGCCCTCCTGCGCACGGCCGACGCCGAGGCGGATCGCGCCGGTGCCGTCGGCATACCAGCTGTCGACATCCTCGCGCGACGCGACCACGAGCTTCGAATGCCCGGTCGAAACGTCGAATTCCCGCACCTCGGGCCAGAATGCCTCCTCGTTGACGAAGATGCTCTTCTGCAGCGCCATCCGAACGCGCGGCGTGCCGTCGCTGGCGGCCCAGAGGATGTCGTCGGCATTCTGTCCGGCTTCCTCGAAGGCGAGCGGCACGATCTTCTTGGCGTCCGCGCTGACGCCGATGGCGCGGCGCAGGTAGAAGTCGGTCCCCTCGACATTGTCGAGCGCGCCGATCCCGACAATCAGCCAATCGTCATTGACCCAGCGCCACCAGTTGATGTCGCGCTGGCCGCCGGCGATGAGTCCGGGCGGTGCGTCTCCGAGCAGATCGTGGATCGCGAAATATTGCGCGCCGTTGATGGCGATCCTCGCCGCCACCTTGCTCCCGTTCGGCGAAAGGTGCGGCCTTTCCATGAACGGAAGCGCGCCGAAATCCTCGATCGGCCGCGGCCCGTCCGTCGCCGCGGCCGCGCCTTGCGCCCGAGCGATGCATGGAAAGACCGCCGCCGACGCGGCGAGCCCGAGAAACTGCCTTCGGATCATGTTCTTAACCCCCGTGCCCCGAAACGGAGACTGCCCGAGCCGAGCCCGCGGCGCAAGCCTTTCAGAGGCGCCGGAGCAAAGCCGGCCGTTCGTCGGCGAGCTTCAGGACCAGCTCGCCGAACAGGCTGTTCGCCCAGGCGAACCAGGGGCGGCTGAACGTCGCCGGGTCGTCCTTGTCGAAGCCCTCGTGCATGAACAAGGTGCCGGCGTCGGTCGCGGCAAGCATTCGGAGGCAATGGAGGATCTCGGCCTCGTCGTTGCTGGTCAGCGCCCGCATCGCGATTCCGATCGGCCAGATGCGGCCCTCGCCGGTATGCGGGCTGCCAAGACCTTCGGCGGCGCGGCCGCGCTGGAACCAGGGATTGTCGTCGCTCAGCACGAGCGCCCGCGTGCGGCGGTAAACGGGGTCGGCGGCCGCGCAGCAGCCGAAATAGGGCAGGGACAGGAGGTTGGGGGCATTGGCATCGTCCATGACGAGGGCGCTGCCATAGCCGTCCACCTCATAGGCCCAGACCAGGCCGCGTCGCTTATGACGGACGAGGGCGTGGGCGCGCAGCGCGGCCGCGACCTCGGCGGCGAGCGCGCGGCAGTCGGCGGCGAAGGCGGTGTCGGCGAAGAGGCGCTCGTGCATCCGGGCGAGCTGGCGCAGCGAGACGACCGCCAGCATGTTGGACGGGACAAGGAACGGGAAGATGGTGGCGTCGTCCGAGGGCCGGAACATCGAGACAATCAGCCCGACCGGCCGGATCGGATTGCCCCAGCCGTGCCCGGGCACCGAATCCGGGCTCCAGTCGGTGTGCCGCTGGAAATGATAGGGGCCGCGCCCGGCCTTGCGCTGCTGCGCGCGCATCGTCGCGACGATCAGCTTCGAGGCGCGCCGCCAGCTCTCGTCGAACGGGCTCGGATCGCCGGTCGCGCGCCAATAGCCGTAGGCGAGCCGGATCGCGGCGCAGGGCGAATCCACCTCCCATTTCCGCTCGTGGACGCCGAGCCGCATCTCGGTCTCGTCCTTCGACCATGAAGCGCTCGGCACCAGTTCCTTGTTGAAGGCATTGGCATAGGGATCGATCAGGACGCAGCGCGTCTGGCGGCGGATCGCGCCGGCGATCAGGCGGCCGAGCCGCGCATCCTCGCGGATGAAGCGCAGATAGGGCCAGAGCTGGGCTGTGCTGTCGCGCAGCCACATGGCCGGGATGTCGCCGGTGATGACGAAGGTGTCGGGACCGTGTTCGTCATATTCGACCGTCGTATCGAGCGTGTTCGGAAAGCAATTGACGAACATCGCGCCGAGCTTTCCCGCCGTTCCGCCGCTGCCGAGCTGGCGTTGCACCCGGTCGATGGCGCGCTCGATCGCCGGGCTGGTGAAGGCCCTGCGCGTCGGGCGGTTCGGCCCCAATGATGGTGTCGCGAGAGCCGGGAGCGGCAATGAGGCGGCTGTAGCCGCCGCGATGAAGGTCCTGCGGTCGAGCGGAGCCTTCATTCGGCCCCGAACACCCGCGCGAACACCGTGTCGACATGCTTCAGATGGTAGAAGAGGTCGAAGCTTTCCGCGATCGTCTCCGGCGGCAGCAGGGCGGTGACGTCGGGATCGGCCTTGAGCAGGTCGAGCAGCGAGAGCCTGCCGTCGGATTCCCACACCTTCATCGCGTTGCGCTGGACGAGGCGATAGGCATCCTCGCGGCTGGCGCCGGCCTGGGTCAAGGCAAGCAGCACGCGCTGCGAATGGACGAGGCCGCCCATCCGGTCGAGATTGGCCTGCATCCGTTCGGGATAGACCAGAAGCTTGTCGATCACGCCGGTCAACCGGGCGAGGGCGAAGTCGAGCGTCACCGTCGCGTCGGGGCCGATATAGCGCTCGACCGAGCTGTGGCTGATGTCGCGCTCGTGCCAGAGCGCCACATCCTCCATGGCCGGGAGGGCATAGGCGCGCACCATGCGGGCGAGTCCGGTGAGGTTCTCGCTCAGCACCGGGTTGCGCTTGTGCGGCATGGCCGAGGAGCCCTTCTGGCCCGGCGAGAAATATTCCTCCGCCTCCAGCACCTCGGTCCGCTGGAGGTGGCGGATCTCGGTCGCGAGCCGCTCGATGCAGGAGGCGACGACGGCGAGGGTGGCGAAGAACATGGCGTGGCGGTCGCGCGGGATCACCTGGGTCGAGACCGGCTCGACCTTCAGCCCCATTTTCTCGGCGACATAGGCTTCGACGCTCGGATCGACGTTCGCGAAGGTGCCGACCGCGCCCGAAATGGCGCAGGTGGCGATCTCCTCGCGCGCCGCCTGCACCCGCGCGCGGCAGCGGTCGAACTCGGCATAGGCATAAGCGAGCTTGAGGCCGAAGGTGACCGGCTCGGCATGGATGCCGTGGCTGCGCCCGATGGTCGGCGTCGATCTGTGCTCGAAGGCGCGGCGCTTCAGCACTTCGAGAAGGGCGTCGAGATCGGCGATCAGCAGGTCCGCCGCGCGGCTCAATTGCACGGCGAGGCAGGTGTCGAGCACATCGGAGCTGGTCATGCCCTGGTGGAGGAAGCGCGCCTCGGGGCCGACATGCTCGGCGACGTTGGTCAGGAAAGCGATGACGTCGTGCTTCACCTCGGCTTCGATCTCGTCGATCCGCGCGGCGTCGAAATTGCCTTTCGCCCAGACCGCCTCGGCCGCCGCCTTCGGAACGATGCCGAGCGCGGCCATCCGGTCGAGGGCATGCGCCTCGATCTCGAACCAGATTCGAAAGCGCGTCTCCGGCGACCAGATGCTGGCCATCTGCGGCCGCGAATAGCGGGGGATCATCGTCTGTCCTCGCAGGGAATGGGCGCGGATCGCGTAGCAAAAGCGGCGCGGCGGGCGCAACCGGAGCCTCCTTGAACGATCGTTCAAAAAGCGCTTGACTCCGCAGTTGAACGGTCGTTCAAGGCACCATGATCGCCGCCAGGGACAATCGGAGCCGGATCGTGCACGCCGCCATGGAGCTGTTCTGGTCGAAAGGTTACGGTTCGACCTCGGTCGCCGACCTCTTGAGCCGCACCCAGCTCAATGCCGGCAGCCTCTACCATGTCTTTCCGGGCAAGCAGGACATCCTCGTCGCGGTGCTCGAAGCCTATCGCGACGGCATCGGCGAGATGCTGCTCGGCCCGGCGTGGGAAGGCGTCGCGGATCCGATCGAGAAAATCTTCGCCCTGCTCGGCCGCTATCGCTGGCTGATCCTCGAGACGGACTGCGCCTATGGCTGCCCGATCGGCAGCCTCGCGCTCGAGCTTCACCACGCCGATCCGGCGGTGCGCGACCTGCTCGCCGCCAATTTCTCCGGCTGGACGGCGGCGGTGCGCGAATGCCTCGACGATGCAGGGGCGCGGCTGCCCGCTGGCCTCGACCGCCAGGCGCTCGCCGAGTTCGTGCTGACGACGATGGAAGGCGGGGTGATGCAGGCGCGCACCCATCGCGACGTCGCCTATTTCGACCGGGGGGTCGCGGCCCTGCGCCGGCATTTCGACCTGCTCGAGGCGCAGGCGGCGCGGGAGAAAGAAAGGGAGGAGAGACATGCCTGAGATCAACTGGCTCGCGGTGGTCGCCGCGGCGGCGGCGAGCTTCCTGCTCGGCGGCCTGTGGTATTCGCCATTGCTGTTCGCGCGGGCGTGGCAGAGCAATGCCGGCCTCAGCGAGGAGGCGCTCCGGCGGCGCAGCGCAGCCCTGGTCTTCGGCGGCGCCTTCGCGCTGTCGCTGCTCGCGGCCGCGGTCTTCGCCCTCTTCCTCGGACCGAGGCCCGGCCTCGGCTTCGCGGTCGGCGCGGGCGCGGCGGCGGGTGCCTGCTGGGTCGCGGCGAGCTTCGGGATCAACTATCTGTTCGAACAGCGGCCCTTCTCGTTGTTCGCGATCAACGGCGGCTATCATACCGGCCAGTTCATTCTGTTCGGCCTGGTCCTCGGCCTGTGGCATTGAGGATGAGGCGGCTCGGCCTCGCATTGGCGATGCTGCCGCTGCTCGCCGCAGCGCCCGCGGAGACCCTGTCCCCGCCGCTCCGCCCGCTCGCCTTCCTGGTCGGTTCGTGCTGGCGCGGCGCCTTTCCGGACGGCCGCGCCGCCGATATGCATTGCTTCACCGCGGGCGACCGCGGCGCCTTCGTCCGCGACCGCCATGTCGTGACCGGCGGTCCCCGGCCCTATTCGGGCGAAAGCCTCTATCGCTGGGACGCGGCCGGAAAGCGGATAATCTTCGCTTATCATGCCTCGGACGGCGGCTATAGCAGCGGTTCGGTGCTGCCGGCCGCGGCCGGGCTCGATTTTCCGGACGAGACCTATGTGGACACGGACGGCTCGCGCCTGGCGATGCGCAGCCGCTGGACTCGCGAAGGCGCCGATTCCCTGCTCGTCGTCGACGAGATGCGCGCCGGCGACGGTTGGCGCGAGCTGCGGCGGATGAAGCTGGTGCGGGTGGCGCCCTAGTCGACGCTCCAGCGGTAGCGGCCGGTGATCGGCCAGTCGAGCAACGCATCCTCCTCGCGCGCGCCGAGGCCGATATTGTGGATGATGAGCGGCGCGCGCGCTCCGATCCGGTCCGAGACCAGGCCGATATGGGTGCCGCGATTGTCGACGAGCGAGGTGAAGATGTCGCCCGGCCGCCATCCCGAGCCGTCGCGCGGAATCGGCAAGGCGGCGCCCTTGCGCGCGAGCCAGGTGCGAAGGTTGGGCACGCGGCGATGGTCGATATTGGGGTCGGGATGCGCCAGCCCCCATTTGTGCGGATAGGCCGCGAAGGCGGCGCGCATGTCGGCGTTGACGAGCGCCTGCAGGTCGATTCCGAATGCGTCGCGATAGGCGCGGATGACGACGTCGGTGCAGACGCCCTTCGCGCGCGGCACGTCGCCATTGGGGAAAGCGAGCTTCGTATAGGCGTTGTCGTAGCGGATGGTGACGCCGATCTGGCGCCGGGCCGCCGCGATCAGCCGCCCGGCCCGGCCCGTCGCCCGCGCCCTCGGCTGCGCCGCCGCCGTGCAGCCCGCCAAAGCGACGCTCGCGCCGGCGCCGAGCAGCAAGGATCTGCGATCAAGCATCGTCATCCGGCCCGCCTCCATCGGCGGATCATGGGGCGGAAGCGAGGCGCGGGCAAGGTGCCGCGGAGCCGCGGGGAACGGCACGTGCCGCCGCTTCGTTCCTCATCCGCCCTTCACGATCCAGGGAAGGAAAGGACGATGCTCAAGACCCTCCTGCTCGGCGGCGCGCTCGCGATGGCGCTGCCGGCTTTCGCCCAGGCGCCCGCGACCCACAGCGCGCCCAATGCCGGCACCACCGCACCGACGGCGCACAATCCGCTCCAGACGCAGGACGATGCGACGATGCGGAGCACGGCGACGCCTTCGACCGATGCCGCGGTGGCCGGCAACGTCAACAAGACTTCGCCCGGGCTCACCGCCAGCCTTGCCACCCCGACCGACAATTGCACCCTCGCTTTGGCCCGTCACAGCCGCCGCGCGACGAGAGGGCGCTGCGCCCGCACGGGCGGCGGCGCGGTCACGGCGGCGGCGGGGCCGGCGGGGAGCATGTCCGCTTATACCGGCATGGGCGGTCCCGACACCGGCCCGATCGCCTACCCGCCATGCTCGCGCACCGTCACCGACAGGTGCACACAGACGGGCCGGCACAAGGCGCGGCGCTAGTCCTTTCAAGCTCGTCGTTGCGACCCCGGCGGAAGCCGGGGGAAGCAATCCAGAGCTGAGCCCGGGACGAACACGGCACTGGATTGCCGCGTCGCCGCGCTCCTCGCAATGACGGGTGAGACCTAGATCAGCCCCTTCTCGCGCATGCTGTAGTGGCCGCGCGATCCGACGATGACATGGTCGTGGACGGCGATGCGCAAGGGGCGGGCGGCTTCGATGATCTCGCGGGTGAGCTGGATGTCCTGGCGGCTCGGCTGCGGGTCGCCGCTCGGATGGTTGTGGACGAGGATCATCGCCGTCGCGTGGCTGTCGACGGCGCCGCGGATCACCTCGCGCACATAGACCGCCGCCTCGTCGACCGAGCCCTGCGAGAGCAGATGGTCGCGGATCAGCATGTTCCTGGCGTTGAGGTAGAGCACCCGCACCCGCTCGACCGGCAGATGGCCCATGTCGGCGGCGAGATAGTCCATCAGGGCCTGCCAGCTGCCGAGCATCGCCTGCCCGGACACCTGCGCCTTCAGGAGGCGGATGGCGGCGGCCTGGGCGATCTTGATCGCGGCGGCGACATTCTCGGTGACTCCGCAGCGGCGCATGATCGTGTCGGCATCGGCGGCGAGCAGGGGGCCGAAACCGCCGAAATCGGCGATCATCTTCCTGGCGAGCGGCTTGGTGTCGCGGCGGGGCAAAGCGAGGGCGAGTAGATATTCGACCAGCTCATGCTCGTGCAAAGCCTCGGGCCCGCCCTCGAACAGGCGCTTCCTCAGCCGGGCGCGGTGGCCGGTCGCGTCATTCGGTGCATCCCCCATAAGCCCGGATTAAGCCTGGCTTTGCTGATAGGCAAACCATGCGTCATGCTCTGCGGAGAGTGACGGAGGCGGAACGGGACAGGCGCCGGGGAGGTTGAGGGATCGGTGGACGGAGGTTCGAATGAGATTTTGGTGAGGCGGCGGCCGGTCGGCCGGCTTATTCTGCTCGCCTGTCTCGTCCTGCTCCTCGTCGGGCTGGTCGTCCTGTGGTTCGAGCGGGTGCCGATCGCGCGCCACTATGTCGACCGCGAGCTTGCCCGCCGCGGCGTCCACGCCACCTATCGGATCGGCCGGATCGGCTTCGGCACGGAGCGGCTGGACGATGTCGTCATCGGCGATCCTGCCGATCCGGACCTCACCGCCCGCCGGGTCGCTGTCCGGCTGAGCTGGGGCCTGCACGCGCCGCGCGTCGGGCTGATCGTCGCGCGCGGCGTGCGGCTGCACGGGCGGCTGGTCGACGGGAAGCTGAGGCTCGGCGAGGTCGACAAGTTGATCGCCGGCCCGCCCTCGAACGCGCCGTTCCGCCTGCCCGACCAGGACGTGGATGTGGCCGACGCCGCCTTGCGCCTCGACACGCAGGCCGGGCGGATCGGTATCGGCGTCGAAGGAAGGGGCAATCTCGCCGACGGCTTTCGCGGCCGGATGGCGGCGGTGGCCCATCGCCTCGCGGTCGGCAAATGCGGGATCGTCGAGGCGGCGGGTTCCTGGACGGTCTCCGTCGATCGCGAACGCCCGCATCTCGTCGGTCCCGCCCGGATCGACCGTTTCGCCTGTCCGAACGGCCTCCGTGTCGCCGGCGTGACTCTGGGATCCGACACGACGCTTGCGTCCGCGCTCGACGGATGGACCGGACGCGGCACGATCGCCGCCGCATCGCTCGACTTCGGGAAGAATGGCGCGACCGGCATCGAAGCGAATCTGGATTTCGACGGCAATCAAGCCCGCACGACCGGCCATGTCGCCTTTGCCGCCGCCGGGGCGCGTGGCGCCGGCTTTGCGGCGGACCGGATCGCGGCGAGCGGCGCCTACGATCTGGCGCCGAACGGCGGGCGTTTCGGTTTCGCGGGGGATGCGCGCACGTCCGGATTGCACGGCGGCGAGGCCCTGATCGCGCCGTTGCTGGCCGCCCTGGATTCGGCGCGGGGGACGCCGGTCGGCCCCGTGGCGTCGGCCTGGGGCGCGGCACTGAAGCGCGCGATGGTGAGCGGCGTCGACGCCACCGCCACCCTCCGCATCGCCCAGGCGCCGGGCGGCGGCGAAATGCGGATCGCCCGGCTCTCCGCCGCAAGCCGCGGCGGCGCCCGTCTCGCCTTCGGGCAGGGGCGCGGGGTCGCTTATGCCTGGCCGGCCGGAACGGCCCAGGCGGACGGCGATTTTTCCCTGCTCGGCGGCGGGCTTCCGCACGCGCGCTTCAGCCTCGGCCAGGCGGGGCCGGGCCAGCCGATCCGCGGCGTCGGGCTGGTCGCGCCCTATGAAGCCGGCGGCGCCCGCCTCGCGCTGGGCGCGATCCGGATCGCCGGCCGGCCGGGCGGGGCGACGACGATCCGGACGGTGGCGACGATCGACGGGCCCTTTAGCGGCGGCGGCGTCAAGGGCCTGGTCGTGCCGGTCGCGGGCAGGGTCGACGGACACGGCGGCTTCGCCTTCGGCGAGACCTGCACGCCAATCTCCTTCGCATCTTTGCGCGAAGGGTCGTTGCAGCTCGGCCCGTCGAAGCTGCCGCTCTGCCCCGCGCGGCGCGCCTTGCTGTGGAAGGCGCCCGGCGGCGCCGTCCAGGGCGGGGCGAGTGTCAAGGGCGCTCGGCTGGCCGGCCGGCTCGGCGGCTCCCCGGTCACGCTCGCGGCGCAGGATATGCTGATCGGCCTCGCAGGCCCGGACTTCACCGGCTCGGGCGTCGCGCTGCGCCTCGGCGCCGCGGACCGGGTGAGCCGGCTCGACATCGCGGCGCTCAGCGGGCGGTTCGGCAAGGACGGCCTCAGCGGTTCCTATCAAGGGCTTTCGGGCAAGATCGCCGCCGTGCCTTTGCTCGCCGGCGAGGGACGGGGGCAATGGCGCTTCGCGCGCGGCGCGCTCGGCCTTTCCGGCAGCCTGACGCTCGCCGACGAGCAGGCTCCGCCGCGCTTTTATCCCCTCGCCAGCGACGATTTCCGCCTCGCTCTCGCCGACAATCGCATCCAGGCGGAAGGCTGGCTCAAGGAGCCGAAGACCGGCACGCGCATCCTCCAGGCGCGCATCGACCACGATCTCGGCAGCGGGGCCGGCCGCGCTCTGCTCGACGTTCCGGGGATCGTCTTCGACGAGCATCTCCAGCCGGAGCAGTTGACCCGCCTCACCGAAGGCGTGGTCGCGCTCGTTCGCGGGACCGTGAAGGGCGAGGGCGAGATCGGCTGGAACGACAAGGGGACGACGAGCAGCGGCACCTTCTCGACCGAGAATACGAATCTCGCCGCCAGCTTCGGCCCGGTCGAGGGCCTCACCGCCACAATCCATTTCACCGACCTGCTCGGCCTCGTCAGCGCGCCGGGCCAGGTCGCCGAGGTCAAGGCGGTCCATACCGGCATCGACGCCTTTGACGGCCGCATCCGCTATCAATTGCTCCCCGACCTCAGGGTGAAGGTCGAGGGGGCGACCTGGCCGTTCGCCGGCGGCGTGCTGACGCTCGACGAGACGATCCTCGATTTCTCGAAACCGTCGCCCAAAAGCCTCACCTTCCACGTCGCGGGCATGGACGGCGCCCGTTTCATCGAGCAGATGCAATTCTCCAACATCTCCGGCACCGGCACGTTCGACGGCATGGTGCCGATGATCTTCGACGAGAGCGGCGGCCGCATCGTCGACGGCCGGCTTGCCGCGCGGCCGGGCGGCGGCACCCTGTCCTATATCGGCGAGCTCACCGACAAGCAGCTCGGCACCTACGGCAAGCTCGCCTTCGACGCGCTCAAATCGCTGCGCTACGACCGGCTCGTCATCGACCTCAACGGCGCGCTCGACGGCGAGTTCGTCGCCGCGATCCAGCTGAACGGAATCGCCCGCGATCCCTCGATCGCAAAGGCGCCGTCCGGCGGGATCAGCGGCCTGGTCGTCGGCCGGGTGCTCGGCCAGCTCGCCAAAATCCCGTTCAAGTTCAACATCAATGTGCGCGGGCCGTTCCGCGCCGTGATCGGCACCGCCCGCTCGCTCCAGGACCCGACTGACCTCATCCAGTCGGTCCTGCCGGAGATGCTGCAGGGCAAGCCGACGACGACCGTCGAAGACAAGGATGTTCAGCCCCAGGAAAGCGGGAGTGTGCGATGACGGCACCGATATTGACGGGGCTGCGCCCCGATGCGACGCAGGGTGCGATGGGATTGCTGAAGCGGTTTCTCGCACTGATGTCGGTCTTGCCGGCGGCCGGATGCGTTCAGGTGAGCGCGCCCGACAAGCCGATCGAGATCAACCTCAACATCAATATCCGCCAGGAGGTGGTGGTTCGCCTCCAGCAGGATGTGAAGCAGCTGATCCAGCAGAATCCGGGAGTCTTCTGATGCGCCGCCGATTGAAGCCGATCCTCGCCGCCGCCGCCGCCATCGCCGCGCTCGCCGGCGCGACCGCCGCTTATGCGATGCAGGGCGACGCCGCCGCTCAATTGCGCGCCTCGGGCCAGGCGGGCGAGCAGGCCGACGGCTATCTCGGCATGGTCGGCGCCGGCTCCGCGTCGCTGCGTCAGCAGGTCGACGCGATCAACATCAAGCGCCGCGCTTATTATACCGATCTCGCCGCCCGCCGCGGCGCCAAGATCGAGGAGGTCGCCGCAACCACCGCCTGCGAGCTCTTCCGCACCAAGGTCCAGCCCGGCCAGTTCTATCGCCTTCCCGACGGCGTCTGGCGCAAGCGCGACAGCGCGCCGGTTCCGCTGCCCGGCTATTGCGGATAGCGACCCAAGGATTGCGGGCTCATCGGATCGATTGACAGCGCGGCCCCGCCGGCATTAGCCCGGCCCCAGCGCGAAGGGCGCGTCCTGTCCGCGGGAAAGGGCCGAGCCCACCTCCTTTCGAGAGCCACACCAGGCATCGATCTTCTTCGGCCCGTCGCGCGGACACGGGCGGATTGGAAGGAGATCGCATGTCCGATTCCCCGCCGCGCCTTCCCACGCGTCCCTCGCTCGAACAGCTTCGCAAGCAGGCCAAGGGCCTGCTCCGCCGCGCCCGCGCCGGCGATGAGGAGGCGATTGCGCGCCTTGCCGCCGGAGCCGGCCGTCCGACCCTGGCCGATGCCCAGCGCGCGCTCGCCCGCCAATATGGTTTCGCCTCCTGGACGCGGCTGCGCGAGCATGTCGAGGCGCTGAATCCGCCCGGCCTGTCGCGCTACGAGCAGCTCGCCGAAACGCTCGCCGCGGCTTACGTCGTCGGCGACGGCGAGGCGGTGCGCGAGCTCAACTGGACCTACGGCACCGATTTCCACCGCGATCGCAACAGCGAGGCGATGCGGCGGCGGCTCCCCACCTGGTTCGCATCCGCCACGCGCGATCCGCGGCTCGCCCTCGCCGACGCCCGGCTCCTCGTCGCCCGCTCGGGCGGCTTTTCGGGCTGGGACGCGCTCGCCGCCAGCCTCCGCCCCGCTCCGGCGCCACGTCGGTCCCCCGCGAACCGCGCCGACGATGTGCCGCCTTTCGTCACCCTGGACCCGGACGATGGCCGGATCTCGGTCCATGGGCCGCTGTCGCCCGAGGATTGGGACCGGGTCGCGAGCCTGATCGAGGAACAGGGCGTTTCGACGCTGCGCGCCGGCGGAATGACCGATGCCGGCATGGCGCGGATCGCGCGCGTCGGTGGGATCACCCATCTCGACGTCGGCGATTCGAAGCTGCTGACCGACGAGGGCGCCGCATTCCTCGCGCACATGCCGCAGCTGGAGGTTCTGGAAATGGGCGGCTGGTCGAGCCCGCTCACCGACCGCGCCCTCGAAAACCTGCGCCATCTCCGCGCCCTCCGCCGCTTCCGGACCGCCTGGACTGCGGGCTTCTCCGACGCCGGCGCCGCAAGCCTCGCCGCCTGCGAGGCGCTCGAGGAGGCGATCCTGCTCGGTACGCCGACCGGCGACGGCGCGCTACGCTCGCTCGTTGGCAAGACCCGGCTGCGGCGGGTGACGACCGGCCGCGGCGTGACCGATGCCGGGCTCGCCATATTTCGCCATTTTCCAATCTTCGCCGCCTGGCGGGGCGGGGATCCCGCCTACGATCTGATGGGGGAGGAGGCGGAGCCGAACCGGCTGGTCGTCGACGGGCCGTTCTCCGATTCCGGCCTCGCCGCGCTCGGCGCGCTGGACGGGCTCTTCGCTCTTGGCTTCTTCGGGCATTCGCCGGGCTACACCGCGTCCGGGGTGGAGCGGCTGCGCGGCCTGCCGCACCTTGCCGTCTTCGCCTGCGATGGAAAGAGGTGCGACGATGCGATGATGGCAGCGATCGCCCGCCTGCCGGGCCTGCGCAAGCTGTCCGCGCAGGGCGCGGTCGCGGGCGATGCCGGTTTCGCGGCTTTGGGCCGCTCGGCCACGCTCGAATATCTCTGGGGCCGCGAATGCCCGAACCTCGCGGCGCGGGGTTTCGCCGCGCTTGCGGCGATGCCGGCGCTGCGCGGGCTGGCGGTGAGCTGCGGCAATCTTGACGACGCGTCGCTCGCCTTGCTGCCGGATTTCCCGGCGCTGCGCGAGCTGGCGCCGATCGACGTCGCCGATGCCGGCTTCGTCCATGTCGGCAATTGCCGCCGGCTCGAGCATCTCTGGTGCATGTATTGCCGCGATACCGGCGACGAGGCGACCGGGCATATCGCCGGGCTCGGGCTCAAATCCTATTATGCCGGCACCACCCGGATCACCGACCGAAGCCTCGAGATCCTCGGCCGCATGCGGACGCTGGAGCGGGTCCGGCTCTGGCATTGCGACGGGGTCACCGACGCCGGGATCGCCGCGCTCGCCCGCCTGCCGCGGCTGAGGGAGGTCTCGCTCCAGGGCCTTCCGGGGGTCTCGTCCAATGTCGCCGCCTTGTTCCGGCCCGGCATCCGCATCCGCCATGAAGGGTGACTTTGCCGCACTGCAGCAGCGTGTTGACTTGCCTTCCCCCCCTTCCTAAAGGGGCGGCGCCCTGGCGGGCTCGTCCGCCGGCATGTCCCACGCCCTTGCTGCTCCCCGCCCCGAGGCGCGGCCGCACATCGGAAGAACGGCATGACGGAAGGTGAGCCGCGGCAGGATCCAGAGCTTCCCCAGGATGCGCGATTTTCGTCGCTCGATCAGCGATTGAGGGACGCCAGACGGGCGGAAGCGAAGCGGGACGGGATTGCGAAGCCTGACGGCGATTATCGTCAGGGCATGCGCGTCCTGGGCGAGTTGATCGGGGCTCCGTTCGGAGGCGCAATGGTCGGCCTGGTGCTGGACCATTGGTTCGGAACGAAGCCCTGGCTGCTCCTGGTGCTGCTGCTTGCCGGCTTCGGCATTGGCATCAGGAACGTCATTCGGCTTTCACAGACGCCCCCGGGCAACGGCCCGGGCGCAAGCTAGACGGGATGGTTGGGCCGTGGCTGCCGCAGGCAAGATAAACCCGATGGAACAGTTCACGGTCGAACATATCGGCCCGAAGCTGCATATCGGCGGATTCGACATCAGCTTCACCAACAGTGCGCTGTGGATGGTGATCACCCTCCTGGTCATCGCCCTGTTCATGTACGGCGGCATGAAGCGCCAGCTGGTGCCCGGCCGCTGGCAGGCCGCGGTCGAAGGCTTCATCGGCTTCATCCACGGAATGGTGGACACCAATATCGGTCCGGAAGGGCGGAGGTTTACCCCCTACATTTTCTCCCTGTTCATCTTCATCCTGGTCTCGAACCTGATCGGCATGTTCCCGCTCGCGATCCTGCCGGGCTACCATGTGTTCACCAGCACCAGCCATTTCAGCATCACCGGCCTGCTCGCGATCATGAGCTTCTCGATCGTGCTGATCGTCGGTTTCTCGCGGCACGGCCTGCATTTCCTGTCGGTCTTCGTTCCCAAGGGCACGCCGTTGGTGATGACCGTCCTGCTCGTGCCGATCGAGGTGGTTTCCTTCATGGTGCGCCCGTTCAGCCTGCTGCTGCGGCTTTTCATTGCGATGATCTCCGGCCACATCCTGATGGACGTGTTCGGCAGCTTCATCGTCGGCGGCTTCGGGGCGGCCAGCCCGCTGGGCATCGGCGTCGGCGTCGTCAGCTTCGCGTTCATCGTCTTCGTCGGGGCGCTCGAGATCCTGGTCTGCGCCCTCCAGGCCTATGTGTTCGCGCTCTTGACTTCGCTGTACATCAGCGAGGCCGTCAACCTTCACTGACAGATACGTTCCCAAAGGAGTTTAGACATGGACCTTCAATCTGCGAAAATGATCGGCGCCGGCCTTGCGGCGATCGGCACGGGCGCCGCCGCCATCGGCGTCGGCTTCGTGTTCGGCTCGTTCCTGCAGAGCGCGCTACGCAATCCGGCGGCTGCCGACGGCCAGCAGGGCCGCCTGTTCCTCGGCTTCGCGCTCGCCGAGCTGCTCGGTCTGATGGCGTTCACCGTCGCTTTGATCATCCTTTTCGTTTTCTGATGCGTGCCTGGGGGCGTGCCGGCCGGCGCGCCTTCCCGACAGGGTGAACCATGCCTCAACTCGCTCAATTCCATGAGATCTTCTGGTCGCAGCTATTCTGGCTCGCGCTCGTCTTCGCGCTGATCTTCTTCGTGATCGGCCGGGGGATGCTGCCCCGGATCCAGTCGACCGTGGATTTGCGCGACAGCCGCATCGCCGAGGATCTCGCCGCGGCCGAGAGCGCCCGCGGCGAAGTGGACGAGGCCGAGAAGGCCTATCGGCTGCGGATGGATTCCGACCGCGCCGAGGCGTTCGCCATGGTCCAGGCGGCCAAGCAGGACATGGCGCGCGAGGCGGAGGAACGGATTCGCGCGGCGGATTCGGAGATCGGGGCCAAGATCGAGGCGGAGGAGGCGCGGGTCCGCGCCGCGACCGATGCCGCGCTCTCCGATATCGAGAGCGTCGCCGCCGAGGCGGCGGAAGAGATGGTGGCGAAGCTTGCAGGCCTTTCGGTCGACCGCAAGCGCGCCGTGCAGGCGGTCAGGACGGCGATGGCAAATGGCTGAAGCAACCCCCCAGGCGATCACCGAGGCTCCGTCTCACGTCGAGCCGACCGGCTTTGGGCTGGACGCGGCCCAATGGGTAGCGCTGGCGATGATCGTCGTCATCGCCATCCTGATCTGGAAGAAGGTGCCGGCGATCGTCGGTGCCGCCCTCGACAAGAAGATCGCCGCGATCCGCGCCCAGCTCGACGAAGCCGTCCAGCTTCGCGCCGAGGCGGAGGCGTTGAAGGCGGAATATGAAGCCAAGGCTGCCGCCGCCGAGGCCGATCGCGCGACGATGCTCGAGCGCGCCCGCCACGAGGCCGAGGCGATCGTGGAGAAAGCGAAGAGCGACACCGCCGCGCTGATCGAGCGCCGCGCCCGCATGGCCGAGGAGAAGATCGCCGCCGCCGAGCGCCACGCGATCGACGAGGTTCGCGCCCGCGCCGCCCGCGCCGCCGCCGCGGCCGCCGCCCGGCTCATCTCCGAGGAGATGGATGCGGGAACGGACAAGCCGCTCGTCGACCGCACCATCGAGGGCCTCGGCCGCGCCCACTGATGCGGGCTTCCGCCGCCGGCCCCGCCATGGCATCTTCCTCCCGAAAGGGGAGAGGGGATGCGCAAATTCCTGATCGTTGGCGCCGCGGCCGCGCTTGTGGCCAGCTGCTCGGCGGGCAAGGACATGGCGGCGGCCGGGCAAGCGGCGACGCACTTCCACCGGATGCTCGACGCCGGCCAATATGAGGCGATCTACGACGCGTCGACGCCCGAGCTGAAGGCGAGCACGCCCAAGGCCGGCTTCGTCCGCTTTCTCGACGCGGTCCATCGCAAGCTCGGCGCCGTCAAGGAGGCGAAGCAGGTGGGCTGGGGCGTGAACTACAATAACGGCTTTGGGACCGTCACCCTCAATTATCAGACGCAATTCGCGAGCGGCAGCGGCACGGAGCAATTCGTCTACCGCACCGGCGCGACGCCGGCCCTGCTCGGCTACCACATCAATTCGACGGACCTGGTGGTGAACTGACCGGGAGGCTCAGGCGTCCGTCCTCGGCGCCCGTCGGCGCCACGCCGCCTGCAGGGCCGTTTCGAGCAGATCGCCGGAGACCGCGTCGAGCTTCACGAGGGTGCTGCCGTTGCGGCCCCAGGCGCCGGCAGCCGGCTTGAACGCTCCGGGCGCGAGGGCCATGAAATCCTCCTGCTGCTCGGGCATGAGCTGGACCATGCCCCAATCCGCATTCGGGCTGCCCAGCGTCGCGAAGATCCTGCCGCCGACGCGGAAATCCGGGTGGGCCATGTGCGATCTCTCCTCCGCGCCCGGGAAGGAGAGGGCGATGCGGCGGAAATCGTCGGCGCCGGCCATGGCGTCCGGATAGCAGATAGGGGGGAGAAATCGAAGCGGCGGGCTTCATCGCCGGCCCATCTTCCGCCATAGGGCCGCGCATGGACTCCGATCCCGACCGCCTCGACCTGTCCGGCGACGAGATGCGGCGCCTCGGCCATGCGATGGTCGAGATGCTCGCCGCGCATTTCGAGGGGCTTGCGGACGGGCCGGTCGGCCGCCGCGCGCCGCGCGCGGAGCTGGAGCAATTGCTCCGCGAGCCGATCCCGGAGACCGGGCAGGACCCGGTCGCCCTGCTGGAGCGGGTGCGGCGCGAGGTCGCCCCGAACACGCTCCACGTGAACCATCCGCGCTTCTTCGCCTTCGTTCCGAGCCCGGGCAATTTCGTCAGCGCGATCGCGGACGCGCTCGCCTCCGGCCTCAACATCTTCGCCGGGACCTGGTTCGCCGGCTCGGCGGCGGCGCAGCTCGAACTGGTCGTGACCGACTGGCTGCGCGAGATGTGCGGGCTTCCCGAGGGCGCCGGCGGGCTGTTCGTCAGCGGCGGATCGATGGCGAACCTCACCGCCCTCACCGCGGCCCGCCACGCCCGGCTCGGCGGCCGGACGGAGGGGGCGATCGTCTATCTCAGCGACCAGACCCATTCGTCGGTCGCGCGCAGCCTGAAGGTGATCGGCTTCGCTTCGGAGCAGATCCGCATCCTCGCCGCGGACGCGGATTTCCGGCTGCCGCTGGATGCGCTGGAATCGGCGATCGCGGCGGACCGCGCGGCCGGACGCCGGCCCTTCTGCATCGTCGCCAATGCGGGCACGACGAACAGCGGGGCGGTCGATCCGCTGCCCGAGCTTGCCGATCTCTGCCGCGCCGAGCAGCTCTGGCTCCATGTCGACGGCGCCTATGGCGCCCCGGCCATCCTCACGGAGCGGGGCAAGGCAGCGCTTGCGGGGCTCGACCAGGCCGATTCGCTGTCGCTCGACCCGCACAAATGGCTGTTCCAGACCTTCGAATCGGGCTGCGTATTGCTTCGCGAACGGAGCCTGCTGCTCGACACCTTCCAGGTCATGCCGGAATATCTGCGCGACACCGAGCGCGGATTGGAAGAGGTGAATTTCGGCAATGAAGGAGTCCAGCTCACCCGTTCGGCGCGGGCGCTGAAATTGTGGATGTCGCTCCAGACCTTCGGCCTCGCCGCCTTCCGCAACGCGATCGCGCGCGGCATCCGCCTCGCCGAGCTGGCCGAAGAGGCGCTTCGGCGCGAGGCGGGCGACTGGGCGATCGTCACCCCCGCCCAGCTCGCCGTCGTCACCTTCCGCTATCGGGCCGCGGGCATGGCCGAGGCGGAGGCCGACGCGCTCCACGCGCGCATCGTCGAGGGAGTGATGGCGGACGGCTTCGCTCTGGTGACCTCGACCGTGCTCAACGGCCGCCCTGTCCTTCGCCTCTGCACGATCAATCCGCGAACGACCGACGAGGATATCGAGGAGACGGTCTGCCGCCTCACGGCGATCGCGCGGCGGCTGAGCGGCCGCTGACTACCAGCCGTTGTGGCGGAGCCAGTGGATGCGGCGGCTGAGATCGTCGAGCCGCGCCTGGAGCGCGGCCGCGTCGCCCGGACTGAGCCGGTCGCCGTCGCGGCGCCGCATCCGCCACGCATCGTCGCGGATGCTGCGCAGCTCCTTCTGCACCCGCCACGCCTCGCGCCGGTCGAGCGAGCCGTCGCGGATTCCGCGGTCGATCCTTTGCTGGAGGAAGCCGAGCCGGCCCCAGGGCTTGGCCGGCGCGCCGCGCCAGAATGCGCTCGAATCCCGGTCCGCCTGGGCCGCGAGCGGAGCGACGGCCGTGACCATCGATGCGACGATGGCGGCACGCATCACGACTCGTTTCATTGTCGTCCTCCATGAAGGTCTCCAAGGCCCCGGGGCCGGCGGCGGGAAACCAACTCCCATAGGCATGAATCGTGCCGCCTCGGCAAGCTCTGGCCTGTCGCCGCGCCGGGCCCTAGATCGGCAGGCGTGAGCCAGGAACCGACCGATCGCTTCAACGAGGAGAAATCCGCCTACACCGTTCGCGGCAGCGATCAGCCGGATCTGGAGAAAGGCGTCGCCGCCATCCGCAGGACGGTGAAGCAATTGCCGGTGCGGCCCGGCGTCTACCGGATGCTCGATGCCAAGGGCGACGTCCTCTATGTCGGCAAGGCGCGGGCGCTCCGGAACCGGGTGACCAACTACACCCAGGTCGCGCGCCTCTCGAAGCGCCTGCAGCGGATGGTCGCGCAGACGCGATCGATGCAGATCGTCACCACCAATAGCGAGGCCGAGGCCCTGCTGCTCGAGGCGCAGCTCATCAAGCGCTACCGGCCGCCCTACAACGTCCTGCTGCGCGACGACAAAAGCTTCCCATTCATCCTGCTGCGCGAAGACCATCCCTTCCCCCAGGTGCGCAAGCATCGCGGCGCGCGGCGCATCAAGGGCCAATATTACGGCCCGTTCGCGAGTGCCGGATCGGTCACCCGGACCCTCAACGCATTGCAGAAGCTGTTCCTGCTGCGAAGCTGCACCGACAGCTTCTTCGCCACCCGCAAGCGGCCCTGCCTGCTCTTCCAGATCCGCCGCTGCTCGGCGCCCTGCGTCGGCAGGATCGACGAGGAGGCCTATGGCGAGCTGGTCGAGGATGCGAAGGCATTCCTCTCCGGCAAGTCGACCCAGGTGCAGCAGAAGCTCGCCGGGGCGATGCAGCAGGCGTCGGACGCGATGGATTTCGAGCTCGCCGCCGTCTATCGCGACCGCCTCCGCGCATTGACCTTCATCCAGGGGACCCAGGCCATCGCCGCGGAAGGGCTCGGCGACGCCGACATCTTCGCGCTCGCCTGCAAGGGCGGGACGATGTGCGTCCAGGCCTTCTTCATCCGCGGCGGCAACAATTGGGGCCATCGCAGCTTCTTCCCCGCCCATACCAACGACGTGCCGGAGGCGGAGGTGCTCGCAAGCTTCCTGATGCAATTCTACGAGGAGGTGCCGCCGCCGAGGCTGGTGCTGCTCGACCGCGAGGTGCCCGAGGCGGACCTGCTCGGCGAGGCACTGTCCGAGCGGGCCGAGCGCAAGGTCGGCCTCCGCGTCCCCAAGCGCGGCGGCCAGGCGCGGATGATCGCCCAGGCCAGGCGCAACGCCGAGGAGGAACTGGACCGCCACCTCGCCGAGACCAGCACCCAGGCCAGGATTCTGCGCGCGCTCACCGAATTGTTCGAATTGCCCGAGCCGCCCGAGCGGATCGAGATTTACGACAACAGCCATGTCATGGGCACCAATGCGGTCGGCGCGATGGTCGTCGCCGGCCCCGAGGGCTTCCGCAAGAACGCCTATCGCAAGTTCAACATCAAGCGGCCGGAGACCGTGCCGGGCGACGATTTCGCGATGATGCGCGAAATGCTCGGCCGCCGCTTCGCCCGGCTCGAGCAGGAAGATCCCGACCGCAGCCGCGGCGAATGGCCGGACCTGCTGCTGATCGACGGCGGCAAGGGCCAGCTCAACGCGGTGACGGAGACGCTCGAATGCGCCGGCATCCACGACGTGCCGGTGGTCGGCATCTCCAAGGGGCCGGACCGCAATGCCGGGCGCGAGGTGATGCATCTTCCCGGCGGCCGCGAGATCACCCTGCCGACCAGTTCGCCGGTGCTCTTCTATCTCCAGCGCCTGCGCGACGAGGCCCATCGCTTCGCGATCGGCGCCCACCGTCAGAAGAGGGCGAAGAGCATGGCCTCGTCGCCGCTCGACGAGGTGCCGGGCATCGGCCCGAGCCGGAAGCGGGCGTTGCTGATGCATTTCGGCACCGCGCGGGCGGTCAAGGCGGCGGCTTTGGAGGATCTGGAGAAGGCGCCCGGAATCTCGCGGGCGATGGCGCGCGGGATTTACGATTTTTTCCATCCCGCCGGGTAATTTGAAGTGCGACGGATGGTGCGGACATCGCGGCGCGCGCCTGATGCCGGATGGAGGGGGGCAGGTGAGGGAGAAGGATAGGAAAATTCTGGTGCTCGGGACCCTTTGGGTAACGGCCGCGGTCGCGATCACGGTCGCCTTTCTCGCAATCGCCGTGCTCAGCGCCGACTGGTAGAGACCGCCCCTCAACGGGATTTGAGGCTTCACGCCCCCAGGCGCCGCGCTTTCCGTATCGCTCGATAAGCCAGCGCCTTGCCCATGTTCCGCCGCGGGAAGGGGGCCGGCGGCTTCGGATCGACGCCGAGGCGGCGCAGGAGATGATTCATCCCCCGCACGTCCGCTTCCTCATAGACCCAGTGCGATTTCCAGGTGATCGAGAAGCTGATCGACGGCTCCGGCCCGTTCTTCACCCAATGCGGCCACATCAAAGGCACGTGCACCGCCTCGCCCGGCGTCAGCGCGAACGTTTCACCGCGCGCTTCGTAATCGTCGTGCCAGGGCAGGTTGCGGTGGCCGCCGACATGATAGGCTTCGTGCTTCTCGTCCGGCACCACGTCCTCGGCGCCGGGCACGATCATGATCGTCTTCGAGCCTCTGATCTGGAGCAGGATATTATGCTCCGGATCGAGGTGGAACGGAGTCACCGCCTGCGGCGAGGAGACGAAGATGAAGCCGACCTTGGTCAGCATCTCGCCCGAGACCGGCTCGATCACCGGCGCGACCTCGCCCAGCGCTTCCTCCAGCAATTCACCATAGGCCGGATCGGTGTCGACGTTCTTGAGCACCATCCAGCTTCCGCATGATTCGATCCGGCGGATCGTTTCCTGCGGGCCGAGGCCGGTACGCGACACTTCGGACGGATCCACGCCATAGGGCAGGTCGCCCGCATTATATTCGACATTCTTCGGGTCGAGGCGGCCGGCGAGGCCGACCAGGGCTTCGAGGCCGAGCAGAGGGTGGCCGGCAAGGCCGTGCGTGAGCTTGCCCGGCCGCCCGGGATAGAAAGCGCGGAACCGGTCGAGATCGTTCTGGGAGAAGATGGTCATGCTTCGGCTTTCCAGGAGCTGAGAAGGCGGCGCAGCGCTGCCGATCCGGTCTCGAGAGCGCGGGCGGCGGCGTGGACGAGGCGTCGTCCGCGGCCGGCGAGCGGAACGGTGACCCGGACGATCGAGCGGCGCTCGGTCCAGAGGCTGTTGATCATCGGATGGTTCTCGACCGCACAGCTGTCCATCCAGGCGATGTCCGGCCGCTCCAGCACCTGCAGATTCTCGATCTGGATGAGCACGCCCGGCGAGAAACGGGAGAATTCCTCGTCGAAGGCGATCTTGAAGGTGAAGCCGCCCGGGGGCGCGAGGAAGTTGACCAGGATCGCGATCGGCCGGTCGTCGAGCGCGAGCCGCACGAATTCGAGCCGTCCCGCCGCCTGCGCGCCGGCGATCGCGGCTCGAAAGAAGGCCTCCTTGGCCGGATCCGAGGCGAGGGCCGAGCCGGCGCGGCCCTTCCAGCCAGCCGCCTCCAGCGCCAGGAACTCGTCGCGGCAGCGCGCAAGATCCTCGGCGGATTCGGGGCGGGAGACGCTGACCGCCCCCAGCTCGCGAAGCCGGGCGGAGAGGCGGCCGATCTCCTTGCGCTTCTTCTTGCGCGCGGCCTGCTCATAATAGGCTTTGGGTGAGAGGTTGCTTTCGAGCAAGGCGCGGCGGCTGCGGAGGATGATCGGGCAGGGGCGGCCGAGCGAAGCCGCCGCCTCGACCAGCCCGCGATGGACCGGCCCGTCCTCGACCAGGCCGGTCATATGGAAGAAGCCTCGCGCCCATGGGGCGTCGTCGAGCGCCTTCAGCACCTCGGTCCAGAAGGCCGCCTCCTCGCCGCGCCGCACGAGCGGGGTGCCGAGGAAGCTCTGATGGTGCATCCAATTCTCGACATGGGCGACCGGGGTGCGGCCGTAGCGCCGCTCGATCCGTGCCGGCAGCAGGCCGATCAGCTCGCATCCGCGCCGGACTCCGAGCATCCAGGCCGGCGCGTCCCTCAGGAGGTGGCGGAGGCCCGCGGCGACGAACCAGCGTTCGGCGAAGACGTTCGGCTCCGACGCTTCTTCCGCAAGCCGGTCCCAACCGAGCCGCCAGCCGCTCGGGATATCGCGCGCGTCGCAGATGACGATTGAGAGCGGGCCCGGCGCGGACGGCTCGACGTCTTCAAGCTCGACGGTTAGGGCGGCGGATCCGCTCAGCATGAATCAGGCGCTCGCCGCGGCCGCATAGATGTCGCCGGACCGAACCGGAGTCACATTGTGGCGGGCGAACAGGTGGAGCAGGCCGTCCCACCAGGCCCAGAAAACGCGCAGATCCTCGGCATCGCGAACATAGGGCGTGTGGCCGGGGACGACGCTCGGCGTGTGGAAGGACAGGCTGAAGAGGAAATGGCCCTTGTCGAGCAGGGTCTCGACGGCGCGCTTCGCTTCGGCGAGCGGCACGCCTTCGGGCGTCAGCGGGATTCGGTTGAGCAGGCCCGACCGGGCGAGCGGTCCGCGCAGCCGGTCGCTCCGGGTCAGCTCGGGCCAGCGGCGGCCGAAGGCGCCGGCGAGGCAGGTGGTGAGCGGAAGCTCGAGCAGATCCTCGCCGACCCAATAAGGAGCGATCGGGTAGAGGGTGAAATCGGGGCCGCCTTCGCCGCTATAGTCGAAGCGCGCGCGGACCGAGGCGTCGAGCCGGTAGCCAAGCTCCTGAAGCAATCGCGCCGTGTTGCGGCCGACGCCGTAGCGGCCGGCCCGATAGGCGATCGGGCGGCGGCCGGTGAGCGCGACGATCTTCTCGGTCAGCAGGCGCAGCTTGGCCGCCTCGAGCGGCTCGGGCAGGGCGCCGGCGAAGCTGTTGGCGGGGCTCACCTCTTCCTGGTGCGGCGGATTGACCCAGGGGTGGAGATGGGCGCCGACGTCGCACGCCTCCACCTCCGCCATTCCCCGCAAGGCCTCGGCGCTGGCGGGATTGGCGACGACCGGCCAGTCGCAGACATAGGTCGGAACCACGCCATGCTCGCCGAAGAAGCGGGTGGCGACGGGCAGGGCTGCGAAGGCATCGGTCGAATGCGACTCGCGGCTGAGCGGCGCGCCCCAGTCGAACTCCTCCTCGGCATCGCCGAAGACGATGAAGCGGCGGCCGAAATCGGCCGGGAAGGCGGCCTCGCACCCCTCCGCCGGCGCAAGGTCCAGCCGTTCGGCGTAGATACGGGGGCGGGCTTTCTCGATCCTGTCCAGTTTCAAGGCCGGAATTTCCTCTGACGCGCTTTTTGGTCCTAGAGGAAAGACGTAGCCAATGGGTTACCGTGGGCCCCGCGGGCGGGCCCGTCGCGCGAGTGATCCGGAAAGGGACGATGCGGCTCGAAACTCTTGCCATCATCTGCGCCGTGCGGCCGCATGGGGAGCATGGGGCGATCGTCCGCGCGCTGACCCCGCGCGACGGAATCCAGGCCGGCTATGTCCGCGGCGGACGCTCGCGGCGGCTGCGGCCGGTGCTGGTGCCCGGCAACCTCGTCCAGGCCGAATATCGCGCCCGCACCGACGAGCAGCTTGCGCATCTGAGCGCGGAATTGGTCGCGAGCCGCGGCGCCCTGCTCGGCGAGCCGCTCGCGGCGGCGGCGATCGACTGGACGACGGCCCTGACCGCCTCGGCCTTGCCCGAAGGCCATGCCTATCCACGATTGTACGAGGCGCTGGAGGGGCTGCTCGCCGCGATCGAGGCGGCGCCGAGCGCCCGGATCTGGGCGGCGGCCCTGGTCCGCTACGAATTACTGCTGCTCGCCGATCTCGGCTTCGGGCTCGATCTTGGCGAATGCGCGGCAACCGGCGCGCGCGACGACCTTGCCTATGTCAGCCCGAGGAGCGGGCGTGCGGTCAGCGCCGGGGCGGCGGGCGAATATCGCGACCGGCTCTTCCCCCTGCCGCCCTTCCTGCTCTCCGGCGGCGGCGCGGACTGGCCGGACATAATCGCCGGCCTCGCCGTCACCGGCCATTTCCTCGCGCGCGACATATTGATCGAGCGCCAGGCCGAGGTGCTTGCGGCGCGGGACAGGCTGGTGAACCGGCTGAAGCGGGCGGCCGCCTAGAGCGGGCTGTGATTGGATTGAATCACAGCCCGCTCCAGAACCCTTTGTTGTCGCGCTGCTTATTGCGAAAAGCCGGTACCCACCTTTTCGCGCAACGCTCTCGCCGCCGCCGATAGGGGATCAGGCCGCCGTGGCGCTGCGGAAGCTGGAGGGACGGCGGACCAATTTGCGCACCCGCGCCCAGAGCGAGGTGCGGCGGCGGACGCCCGGCGCCCATTCCTCCTTCGGCGCCGGCGCGCCGCCGTTCGTATAGAGCTGGAGCTGCTCGGGGAGGCGCGGCCGCAGGATCACCTTCTGCCGGCCGCGCAAGATGTCTTCCGCTTCCCGGAGCGCGCGGGCGAGGTCGTCGGTCTCGAACGGCTTGCGCAGGCAGCCGATGGCGAGGTCCGGTACCGGGAAGCCGGGCGCGTTGCCGGTGGTGAAGAGGCAGGCGATGCCGCGTTCGTGCAGCCGCGCCGCGACGCTGAATCCGCTCGTGCCGTTGGCGAGCTGGAGATCGACGAGGGCAAGCTCGGGCGCATGGGCTTCGACCGCGTCCATCGCGCTTTCGAGATCGTGCGCGATCGCCGTCACCTCGTGGAGCGGATCGAGCTCGACGAGCTGCTTCAATATCCGCGCGAGCTTTTCCTCGTCCTCGACGATCAGGACCTTCATGGCCTCCGCCTCCCCATGACGGGACTCGCTCGGCCATCGGCCTAAGTCCATGGGGAGAAGCGCTTTTTGCGGCGAGCGATTCTGTAGCAGCGCCGAAACGATCAGCCGGGCACCCGCAACATGTCGATCAGGAGGTCGAGCTGCGCCGAACATCCATTGGCGATCAGCATGGCGGCGGTGGCTTCCGGCCCGACCGGCCGCCGCCGAAGCGTCCGGAAGCGGATCGCGGTCGGCACCGCCGCGCCCGGCCGGGACAGACGATATCGGGTGCCGCCGGTCAGCGGCAGGTCGCGCGGCCAGCCGAGCGTTGCCGCGCCCGCCGGCCAGGCGAGCCGGCGCGTCCTGCCGGCACCAGTGACGACGAGGGTCGCGCCCGCCGCCGGATCGGGTCGCCAGAGCGCGATCGTGTCGGCCCGCAGGACGCACACGTTCCCGCTCTTCGAAACATCGACATTCCAGAGGGTCGGCGGGCGCGGCCCTGTCCCGACGCCGCGCGCGGCACCGATGGGGGCGCGGCGTCCGCCGGCCGCGGGGCGCGCGGCGAACCGGGCCGGCGCGCTCGGCGCCATGCCGGCGATGAAGGTACCGGGGCCGCGCAGCGTGCGCGTGCCGTGGCTGTCCAGCACGATCAGCTCATCCTTCGCCCGCAGCATGATTCGCGCGCTGTCCGGCAGCCTCTTGCCGGGCGGAAAGCTCCTCGCCGACGGGCCGTCCGCGCGGAGGATGAGGATGTCGGCCATGGCCGTGCTCGCGCCGGCGAGCAGCAGGAACGCGAGGAAAAGGCGCAGGGCGCGCTTGTTGGAAAGCGAAAGCAATCGACCTCCGGACCAGCTCGTCCCGGACGATAGATGAAATTGGCGAGCGCCGCATCCCTCCCGGGCCCGCGACCCCCGTGATCGTCAGCCGCTCGCGCCGGCCTTGCGTGCCTGCGCCCAGGCGAGCTCGGCGAGGCTGTCGAGGCTCGCCGCCATCCGGTCGGCATGGGCGGAGGCGGCGGTCCCGCGCGCCAGCCGGCCCTTGATGCCGTGGACGATGGCGGCGAGGCGGAACATGCCGAAGGCCATGTAGAAATCGAGGTCGGGAATCCCGCCGCGCCCGGTCCGCCGGCAATAAGCCGCGACATAATCGGCCTCGGACGGGATGTTGAGCGCTTCGAGGTCCTTGCCGGCGAGCCCGGTCGAGACGCCCGCCGGCAGCCGATAGACCATCAGATGGTAGGTGAAATCGGCGAGTGGGTGGCCGAGCGTCGACAGTTCCCAGTCGAGCAAAGCGATCACCTCGGGCCTCTCCGGGTGGAAGATCATATTGTCGCAGCGGAAATCGCCGTGGAGGATTCGGCTGTCGTCGCCGGCGTCGGGGATGTTGGCGGGAAGCCATTCGACGAGCCGGTCCATCGCCGGCACGCGGCCGGCGTCGGTGTCGCCGAGATATTGCCTCGACCAGCGGGCGATCTGGCGCTCGAAATAGTTTCCGGGCTTGCCGTAATCGCCGAGCCCCGCCGCCTCGGGGTCGATCGAATGAAGGGCCGCGATCGTCCGGTTCATCGCGTCGAAGTAAAGCGGGCGCTCCGCGCGCGGGACCTGCGGGAAATCGGCCTCCCAGAAGATCCTGCCTTCGACCATGTCCATGACGTAGAAGGCGGTGCCGACGATGCTCTCGTCGAGGCAGAGGCCGTGGACCCGCGGCACCGCAAAGCCCTGCCGGCCGAGCGCTGCGAGCACGCGATATTCGCGGTCGACGGCATGGGCGCCGGGAAGCAATCGGCCCGGCGGCTTGCGGCGCAGGACATAGGCGCGATGGGGCGTGACCAGCTTGTAGGTCGGGTTGGACTGGCCGCCGCGGAACTGCTCGATGGCGAGCGGGCCGGAAAAGCCTGCGACCTCGCGCTTCAGCCAATCCTCGAGCCGCGCCGCATCGAAGGCCAGGCCGCTTCGAACCGGCATTGTACCGCTATTCTGGGCGCTCCGGTCCATCCCCTCCGTCTACTGCTTGATCGACTCGAAACAAGACACCGTTCGGTGGAGATCGGGCGAGGACGGCGACTGGCTTGGCCGGAGCCTCGCCCTTGAGCGCCAAACGCGCGGCGTGGAGCAGGGGTTCGGTGTAGCCGGACGGCTGCGCCGCTCCTTCCAGAATCAAGGCCCGCGCCGCCTGGAAGGCGATGCTTCCGGCGGGATTGGAGGCCATCGGCCGATAGAAAGGATCGCCCTCATTCTGCCGGTCGACCACCGCGGCCATCCGCGGCAGGGCTGCCTCGACCTCCTCGCGCGTGACGACGCCGTGCATCAGCCAGTTGGCGATATGCTGGCTGGAGATGCGGCAGGTGGCGCGGTCCTCCATCAGCCCGACATTGCGGATATCCGGGACCTTGGAGCAGCCGATCCCCTGGTCCACCCAGCGGACGACATAGCCGAATATGCCTTGGACATTATTCTCCAATTCCTCGCGCACCTCTTCCGCGCTCCAGGCGCGGCCGGTCGCGACGGGGATGGCCAGCAGCCCTTCGAGCGCCGCCGGCCGCCGCGACGCGATCTCCCGCTGCCGCGCGGCGACGTCGACGCGGTGATAATGGACGGCGTGGAGCGTCGCCGCGGTCGGCGAGGGCACCCAGGCCGTGCTCGCCCCCGCACGCGGATGGGCGATCTTCTCGGCGAGCATGAAGGCCATAAGGTCCGGCATCGCCCACATGCCCTTGCCGATCTGGGCGCGGCCGGCGAAGCCGGTTGCCAGGCCGATATCGACATTGTTGTCCTCATAGGCGAGCAGCCAGCCCGAACGCTTCATCTCGCCTTTGCGGATGACGGGGCCGAGCCGCATCGATGTGTGGATCTCGTCGCCGGTCCGGTCGAGGAAGCCGGTGTTGATGAAGGCGATGCGATTGCGAACCGCGTGAATGCAGGCGGCGAGGTTGACGCTGGTACGCCGTTCCTCGTCCATCAGGCCGATCCTGATCGTGTTGCGCGCAAGGCCGAGCAGATCCTCGGTGCGGTCGAGCAGCGTGTTGGCGAAGGCGGCCTCCTCCGGCCCGTGCATCTTCGGCTTGACGATATAGACGGCGCCCGCCGCGCTGTTGGCGCGCGATCCGCGGACATCGTGGAGGGCGATGAGCGAGGTCAGCACCGCATCGGCGAGGCCTTCCTGCACCTCCTCGCCGTCGATGCGGATCATTGGATTGGTCATCAGATGGCCGACATTGCGGACCAGCATCAGCGCGCGGCCCTTCAGCGTCAGCCCGTTCCCGTCCGGAGTCTCGAAGCGCCGGTCCTCGGCCGGGTGCCTCTCGACCTCGCTTCCGCCCTTGGCGAAGCGGGCGCTGAGACTGCCTTTCACCAGGCCGAGCCAGTTGCGATAGACCTGGATCTTCTCCCCGGCGTCGACCGCGGCGACCGAATCCTCGCCGTCCATGATCGCGGTGACCGCGCTTTCGAGCAGGATGTCGGCGATTCCGGCCTTGTCCTCGCGGCCGATCGGGTGGTCGCGGTCGAGCCGGATCTCGACGTGGAGATCGTGGTGGCGAAGCAGGATTCCGCCCTCGCGCCAGCCGGCGAGCAAAGACGGATCGGCGAGGCCGCCACGGTCGGTGGCCAACTGCCCGTCCGCGATCCGATAATCGGAGATTTCGGCATGGCTGCCGCCGGTCAGCGGCGCGATCTCATCCAGAAAGGCGCGGCCCCAATCGATCACTCGCCGCCCGCGCGCCGGATCGTAGCCGCCGGCGGGCGGCGGATCGCCGAGCGCGTCGGTGCCGTAGAGCGCGTCGTAGAGGCTGCCCCAGCGCGCATTGGCCGCGTTGAGCGCGTAGCGGGCATTGTTCACCGGCACGACGAGCTGCGGCCCGGCGATCGACGCGATCTCCGGATCGACGCCTTCGGTGCCGATGGCGAAGGGGGCGGGCGGGTCGACGAGGTATCCGATCTCGCGCAGGAAGGCCTCCTCCTCGGCCGGCGAGGGCACCCGGCCCCCGAGCGCCTCGTTGCGCGCGTCGATCCGCGCCTGGAGATCCTCGCGCTTGCGCAGCAGGCGCTTGTTCTCCGGCGTCAGCGCGCGCAGCAGAGCGGAGAAGCCCGACCAGAAGGCGTTCGGCCCGATCCCGGTCCCCGGCAGCGCCTCGTCCTCGACGAAGCGGCGCAGGGCGCGATCGACCTCGAGGCCGGAGATAAGGTCGTAATCGGGCAAGACGGGATTCCTATATATCTGCACGACCCATACACTCCCTCCCCCCGGGAGGGGGAGGGTGGGGTGTTCGGCGTTCGGGATTATCCTCGAGCCGCCAGACCCCCCTCACCCTAACCCTCTCCCCCTCGGGGAGAGGGAATCCTAGTGCACCGTCTCCGCCGCGATCGAATAGCGCAAGGTGGCGGAGCGGCTTTTCTCGGGGCGGCAGCTCAGCCGCGTCCATTCGGTGCGGGCCCTGCGTTCGTCCTCGAACGGGCCGGCCATGGTCTCGGTGCCGGGGACGAGGGCACGGAAGTCCGGGCCGTCATATTCGCCCCCGATCACCCAGTAGCGCACGCTCATCGTCTCTCTCCTATTCCGCCGCTTCGGCGATGATGAATTGCTCGGCCTCGGTCGACCGGGCGAGGGCAATGGTGGACGCCTCGCCGCCCGAGAGGGTCTGGGCGACCAGGTCGAAATAGCCGGTGCCGACCTCGCGCTGGTGGCGGGTGGCGCTGTAGCCATGGGCCTCGCTTGCGAACTCGGCCTGCTGCAGCTCGGAATAAGCCGCCATGCCGCGGTCGCGATAGGTACGGGCCAGCTCGAACATGCCATGGTTGAGGCTGTGGAAGCCCGCCAGGGTCACGAACTGGAACTTGTAGCCCATCGCGCCGAGCTCGCGCTGGAATCCGGCGATGGTCGCCTCGTCCAGCTTCGCCCGCCAGTTGAACGAGGGCGAGCAATTATAGGCCATCAACTTGCCCGGATGGTCGCGCTGGATCGCCTCGGCGAAGCGCCGCGCTTCCTCCAGATCGGGGCGGCTCGTCTCCCACCAGAGCAGGTCGGCATGGGGCGCGAAGGCGAGGCCGCGCCTGATGCAATGGTCGAGGCCTGTGCCTTCCTTCAGGCGGAAGAAGCCTTCGGGCGTGCGCTCGCCGGTCAGGAACTCGCGATCGCGCGCGTCGACGTCGGAGGTGATCAGCCTGGCGCTCTCCGCGTCGGTGCGGGCGACGAGCAGGGTCGGAACGCCGCAGACGTCGGCGGCGAGGCGCGCCGCATCGAGGTTGCTGATATGCGCCTGGGTCGGGATCAGCACCTTGCCGCCGAGATGGCCGCATTTCTTCTCGGCCGCGAGCTGGTCCTCGAAATGGACGCCCGCCGCGCCCGCCTCGATATAGGCCTTCATGATCTCGAAGCAGTTGAGCGGCCCGCCGAAGCCGGCCTCGGCATCGGCGACGATCGGGACGAACCAGTCGCGCTGGACTCCGCCCTCGGCATGCTCGATCTGGTCGGCGCGCTGCAGGGTGCGGTTGATCCGGCGGCACAATTCCGGCCCGGCATTGGCGGGGTAGAGCGACTGGTCCGGGTACATGGCGCCGGCGCTGTTGGCGTCGGCGGCGACCTGCCAGCCGGAGAGATAGATGGCCTTCAGGCCCGCGCGGACCATCTGCATCGCCTGGTTGCCGGTGACTGCGCCCAAGGCGTGGACATAATCCTCGCTGGCGAGCAGCGCCCACAGCCGGTCGGCGCCGCGCCGGGCGAGGCTGTGCTCGATCGCCACCGAGCCGCGCAGGCGTTCCACCTCCTCCGGGCCGTAAGGCCGCTCGATGCCGGCGAAGCGGCGGGCGGGGGCGGGGACGAGGCGGTCGAAGTCGGTCATCGCGCGGCTCCAATTGTCGGGTGAGGCCATGAAAGCGCGAATGGCGGCCGCGGGCGCGCCGAAAAGGGTCGCGCGGTCACAAGAAGACTTGAAATTCTTGTAAATATTTGACAATGTTCCGACATGCCCACGCCCGAACGAAAGCTCTATCTTGGCGGTCGCGTCCGGCGGTTGCGGCGCGAGCTTGGCCTCAACCAGAGCGCGATGGCGGCGGAGATCGGAATCTCGCCAAGCTATCTGAACCATCTCGAGCGCAACCAGCGGCCGGTCACGGCGCAGGTGCTGCTTCGCCTCGCGGAGACGTACAATGTCGACCTCCGCACCTTCGCGGCCGAAGGGGCGGACGGCACCGGACTCGATCAGCTCGCCGAGATTTTCGCCGATCCCCTGTTCGTCGACCTCGGCATCCCGCGCTACGAATTGCTGGAGGTGGCGGACAACGCGCCGTCGGTCGCCGACGCGGTCGCGCGCCTCTACGCGGCCCTGGTCGAGCGGCGGCGGGACCCCGCCGGCGCCGTGCCCGACGAGGCCTCCCTGATCACGCCCGAATCCTGGGTGCGCGACTATATCCAGGCCCAGCGCAACCATTTTCCGGAGATAGAGGAGGCGGCCGAGACCCTGTCGGGCGCGTTCGGCGATGCCGGCAACCTGTTCGAATCGCTGCGGCGGCGGTTGAAGGAGGGGTTCGGGGTCGAGGCGCGGGTCGTGCCGCCGGAATTGCTCGATTTCTCGAGCCAGGCCTACGATCTCCACCGCAAAAGGCTGATGCTGTCGGCGCTGCTGCGCCCGGAGAGCCGCACCTTCGGAATCGCCTATCAGCTCGCTCTGTTCGAGCTGGGGCCGATGCTGAAGCGGCTGGTCGAGAATGGCGCGGCGCCGGACGCGCCGACCGCGCGCCTGCTCGCCATGTCGCTCGCCAATTATGCGGCCGGGGCGATCGTCATGCCCTATGGCCGCTTCCTCGCCGCGGCGGAGAAATTGCGCTACGACGTCGACCGGCTCTGCGGCGAATTCGGCGCGAGCGTCGAGCAGGTCTCGCATCGCTTCACGACCCTCGGCCGCGCCGGCGCGCGCGGCATCCCCTTCTTCATGCTGCGGGTCGACGCGGCCGGGAACATCTCCAAGCGCTTCGCCGGCGACTCCTTCCCCTTCTCGCGCTTCGGCGGCACCTGCCCGCGCTGGAACCTCCACGCCGCCTTCCAGACGCCGGGGCGGGTCGCCACCCAGATCGTCGAGACGCCCGACGGCGAGCGCTTCTTCACGATCAGCCGCACGGTGGAACGCGCGGTGCGGCTCGACCCGCGCGAATCCTCGCAGCTCGCCATCGGTCTCGGCTGCGACGCCCGATATGCGCCGAAGCTCGTCTATTCCGACGGCCAGGACCTGGCCAGGCCGCTGGTGACTCCGATCGGGCCGGCCTGCACCCTCTGCCCCCGCATCCGCTGCCCGCAACGGGCGGCGGCGCCGGTCGGCCGCACGCTCGCGGTGCGCGAGACGGAGAAGACGATCTCGCCTTATCCGTTCGTGGGTTGAGCGAGGAGCATTGCGCGGCCGTCGCGCGTTCTTATGGTGTCGGATCTCTCTGCCCGGAGGATCCGATGCGCCTGCTCGCCTTTTTGCTCCTGCTCATCATGTCCGCACCCGTCACCGCCCAGGACAATATCATCCTCCTCCACCCCGCCCGCGTCTTCGACGGAGTCGATCCGCGGCCGCATGAAGGCTGGTCGGTGCTCGTGCGCGGCGACAGGATCGAGGCGGCGGGCCCGAACCTGACCGCGCCGCGGGGAGCGCAGACGGTCGAGCTTCCCGGAATGACCCTGATGCCCGGCATGATCGAGGGCCATTCGCACCTCTTCCTCCACCCCTATAACGAGACGAGCTGGGACGATCAGGTGATGAAGGAGCCGCTGGCGCTCCGCACCGCCCGCGCCGTCAACCATGCCCGCGCCACCTTGATGGCCGGCTTCACCACCACCCGCGATCTCGGCACCGAGGGCGCCGGCTATTCCGACGTCGGGCTCAAGCAGGCGATCGAGCAGGGGATCATCCCCGGTCCGCGCATGATCGTCGTGACCCGCGCGATCGTCGCCACCGGCGCCTATGGTCCCAAGAATGCCGAGCCCGAATTCGTCGCGCGCGGGGCCGAGGAAGCGGACGGGCCGGGGCTGATCACCGCCGTCCGCCGCCAGATCGGCGCCGGCGCCGATTGGGTGAAGCTCTACGGCGACTATCGCTGGCGCCCCGGCGAGGCCGCCCACCCGACCTTCACGCTGGAAGAGATGAAGACTGCGGTCGAGGTCGCCCATTCGGCGGGCCGCAAGGTCGCCGTCCATGCCGCCACCGCCGAGGGCGCGCGCCGCGCCATCCTCGCCGGCGCCGACACGGTCGAGCATGGCGACGCCGCGACGCCCGACGTGTTCAAGCTGATGAAGGAGCATGGCACCGGCTATTGCCCGACCGTCGCCGCCACCGACGCGATCACTCGCTATCGCGGGTGGAACGGCCAGCCGCCCGAGCCGCAGGCGATCAAGGACAAGCGCGCCAGCTTCCAGGCCGCGCTCGCGGCAGGCGTCAGGATGTGCGTCGGCGGCGACGTGGGGGTCTTCCCGCATGGCGAGAATTGGCGCGAGATGGTGCTGATGGCGGCCTGGGGCATGCCGACGCCGAACGTTCTGATCGCCGCGACCTCGGGCAATGCCGGCATTTTCGGGCTCGACGACCGCGGTGCGGTGAAGCCGGGCCTGCTCGCCGATCTCGTCGCCGTCGAGGGCGATCCGACCCGGAATATCAATGCCGTCCGCGACGTGCGGATGGTGATGAAGGGGGGGAAAATCTACAAGCAGCCGTAGCGACGGCCTGGTTCACCTCTCCGCCGCCGCCCGCACCTGCTCCTCCGCATGGGCCTGCAACACCTCCGCCTGCGCGTCGAACCGGTCGAAGCCCCAGAGGCGGGCGGCGCGGAAGACCGGCACCTGCCGCGCCACGCGCAGGCAGGCGGCGAGATGCTCGCCGGTCCGGCCGATCGTCTTGAGATAGGCACCGCGATAGGTGTTGGAGACGATCGTCTCGACGCCGTCCACGCCCTGCAGCCGCTCGATCGAGAGGCCGCTCTCCGCTTCCTCTTCCGCCCGGCGGAGCAGATAGATGGCGGCGAGCGGCAGCGGCGCGAGCGCGCGCCGTTCGCTCGGCACGTCATATTTGTCCATCGAGTCGAACGAGCGGCTATATTCGCCGGCGTCGCGTCCGGTCGCTTCGAGCGCCTCGCGCCACAGCCGAAGGCGCGGGATGCCGGGATAAGCAAGCGCCCGCCCCTTCGCGCCGAAGCCGATCACGCAGACGTCGTCGGTGAGGATGCGGTGGCCGCGATCGTGGAACCAGGCGGCGATGGTCGACTTGCCCGCGCCCGAATGGCCCGCAAAGGCGACCGCCTTGTCGTCCATCTCGATCGCATTGGCGTGGAGCGGCAGCAGCCCCCTCTGGTGGAGCAGGGCGCCGAGCGCCGAGCCGAGCAGGAACAGCCGCACATTATGGTCCGGCGCGCGCGCGTCCGGCTCGACGACGATCTCGCGCCCTTCGCGGATCAGGAAGCGCCCGACATCGGGGACGCGGAGCAGGGTCCCCTGCTCGCTCGCCGAATAGCCTCTCGGACCCTCCGCCGGCGCGCCGGTCGCGCCGCGGCTTATGACGATGTCGGGCGCGGCGCCCGGCGTGGCCGGCGGCAGCTCGTCGAGCCGCAGGTCCGACCGGACGGCGAGCCCGAAGACGGCATAGAGGCTCGAATCACCGGTCATTGCGGGGAGGGAAGGAAGCAGTCACGCGGACCTGAGGGAAGCCATAAAAAAGCTCCCCGCCGCGAGGCGGGGAGCCTTGTTCCGCGCCGCGCGGACGTCAGGACGCCTGGTTGACGCCGCCGCCGTCGGGCGTGACGTTGTGGGAGCTCTCGGCGGACCCCGCCTCGATCCGCCGCAGCTCGGGGCGAATCCAGTCCCGCTTTTTGCTGCCCTGCTCCCGATCATTTTTCTTCATTATATCACTCCCTGCTGATCCACCCGTTTTCAAAACCGCCGACTGCCCCACTGTCGATTCAAAAGCCGTCTAGTTTCAACGTCTAATGGCCGGTGACGGCTGCGATTGCAACACCAGCGGGGCGATTGCGATGCCGAAAATCTTCCATTGTCCGCTTACGTTCTGGAAGAGCAGGTCGAACCCGATCGCATTCGGCCTGAGCGGGAAGGTTCCGCGCACCCGAAGCAGCCCGCCCTGCACGATCGCGGGCGGGAATTGCAGCGTCGGCACGACGATCAAAGTATAGCTGAGATCGATCCTCTGGTTGCGCAGATTGGCGAAGATCGTGGCCAGGGTCGCGGCATTGTTGTTCGCCTGGAAGCCGGGGGCGCCGAGATCGCGCAGCACTGAATAATCGCCGGTCTGGTTCGCCTGGTCGACCGCGGTCATGGCCGACCAGATCAATCTGTCGACGGTGAGCGAATCGGGAACGCCCGCCTGGGCCTGGGCCTGGGCTGGAATTGCCGCCGGAGCCTGAACGGGCCGCGCCGGCGGCCGCTGGGCGGCGGCGGGCATTCCGGCGGCAAGCATCGCCGCCGGAAGCAGCCGGGCCGAGGCAGCCAGCCACGGCCCGACCCGTCCTGGACGGCGATGGCTTACCACGCGGCCTGGATGCCGGCGCGAGCGCCCACCTCGCCGCTGTTGAAGCCGACGCCGACGCCGCCGGTCAGGGCGGCATTGGTGCCGATCCGCGCTGCGAAGGAGGCCGTCGCGGCGCTGCGGTGGTTGTAATAGCCGACGCCGCCGGCGACACCGAAATGGGTGCCGGCCGGGAGCTGCGGCGATTCCATCGCCATCGCCATGGCGACGCCTTCGTTCGCCTTCTGGATGTCGCGGCGGTTGATGTTCTCGAGATCGAACAATTGCTGGGTCTGGCCCTGCAACGTCGTGATCTGCGAGCCCTGCGAGGCGACCGTGCCCTGCAGGGTGCCGATGTCGGCGGTGTTGGCCGCCACCTGGCCGAGCAGGGTCGTGTTGGTGGTGATGTTGCCGTTGGCGTCGTTCACCAGCACGCCGGCGCTGGTATAGCCGCCGAAGCGGACTGTCGATCCTGCGGCGCCGACCGTTATCTGGTTGTCGGCGGTGGTCACCGCGCCGGCGCCGATCGCGGTCGAGCCGGCGAAATTGGCGGTCGCGCCCGCGCCGACCGCGGTTGCGTTGACGCCGGCGGCGCCGACATTGGCGTTGCGGCCGATCGCGGTCGCGTTCATCGCCAGCGCGCTCGCCGAATCGCCGACCGCGGTGGACTGGGTGCCGGTCGCCGCGGCGAAATCGCCGAGCGCGGTCGAGAAGTCGCCGGTCGCGCCGGCGCGGTCGCCGAGCGCCGTCGAGGACTGGCCGGAGGCGAGAGACCTCTGGCCGATGGCCGTCGCATTGACGCCCGTGGCCCTGGCGCCGGTTCCGAGCGCGCTGCCGTCGGTGCCGGTGACGAGAGCGCTGAATCCGAGAGCGGTACCGCCGGTCGCCGTCGCCAGGACGTTGGCGTTGCGTCCAATCGCGGTCGAATTGTCGGCCAGCGCGCTCGACGAATCGCCGACGGCGGTCGACTGGAAGCCGGTCGCAGCGGCGAAGTCGCCGAGCGCGGTCGAGAAGTCGCCGGTGGCGCCGGCCCGGTCGCCATAGGCGCTGGAGGACTGGCCCGAGGCGAGCGAGCCGTGCCCGGTCGCGGTCGAATTGACGCCCGACGCAACGCTCGAATCGCCGAGCGCGGTCGCGGATTGCGCGCTCGCCGCGCTGCCCTCGCCCATCGCGGTGGTGAAATCGGCCGTGGCACCGGCGAAGGCGCCGAAGGCGACCGAATTGAATCCGCTTGCCGTCGTCGCGGTGCCGATGCCGACGGCCTGCGTGCCGGTGACATTATTGTCGTTGCCGATCGCGACCGAGGTCAGGTTGGAGGCGGTGTTGACGTTGCCGATGGCGATCGACTGCACGCCGGTGGCATTGTTGGAGCTGCCCGCCGCGATGCTGCGATCTCCGCTCGCGGTGTCGTCGCTGCCAACGGCGGTCGAATTGGCGCCGGTGGCGCTCGCGCCCGGGCCGCAAGCGGTCGAGGTCGCATTGCCCGGCGCGCCCTGCTCCGGCGCCGCGGGGACGCCGGCGGCATTGGTGCTGCAGGTCGCGCCTTGCGCGTTCGCCGGCGACGCGCCGAGGAAAGCGACGGCGCCTGCCAGCAACGCGGTAGAGGCCAAGAGCCCGACTGATTTCCCGGATATGCCCATTTCATTCACTCCCTGTTTTTCGTGGACCCATGTAACTTATTCTGTTTGCTTGGCTTTATGGGCACACCCAAGCCTTGGCAACTCCGGAATCGGGGCCGCCGCCTGCGTATCCGCCCGCGCCTGTCACAACGCCTTGTCGTAGATGCGGTAGATTCGGTTGACGTGCGAATCGATCGCGTCGGCGATCGAGATCATCGGCCCGTTATCGTCGAGGATCCAGCCGACCTCGCCGCGCGTCATTCCGTAATGGGACGTGCCGGCGCGGCGGATATATTCGATCATCATGAAGGCGAGCATCGACGCCATCTTGGTGCCGTGAAGCTTCTTGAGCACGCCCATGAGCGGCACGCGCGCGCCGGCGAACCGCGCCTTGTGGAGCCGCCACAGCAATTTCGCCCAGCCGAAGGGGAAGAGCCGGCCGTTGAGGTCCCGAGTCGCGATGTTGAGGTCCGGCAGCGCCATCATGAAGGCGACCGGCTCGCCGTCCAGCTCCGCCACCCGGATCAGGTCCTCGAACACGATCGGCTTCAGTTTCTTGCCGGCATAGGCGATCTCGGACGGAGTCAGCGGGATATAGCCCCAATTGTCAGACCAGGCGTCGTTGAGGATGCCGAGCAGGAGGGCCGCTTCCTGGTCGAACTTCTTCTTGTCGACCGTGCGGATGCGGATTCGCGGATTCTTCTCGCCCATGGCGACGATGCGCTGGACGAGCGGCGGGAAGTCCCTGGTGACGTCGAGCTCGTAGGTGAAGAGGTCCTTCACCCCCTTATAGCCTTCGGCTTCCACCCAGCCTTCGTAAGCCGGGCTGTTATGGCCCATCATCACCGTCGGCGGATGATCGAAGCCTTTGACGAGCAGGCCGGGCTCGTCCCAGATGGAGAGGCTGAACGGGCCCATGGAGCGGGTCATGTCGCGGCCGCGAAGCCAGGCCTCGGCGCGGTGGAGCAGAGCGGACGCCGTCTCCTGGTCCTCCGCCTCCAGCATCCCCCATTGGCCGAGCCCCGCGCCCATATGCTCGAGCACGAGCCGGTCGACCTGAGCCGAGATCCGGCCGACGACCTTGCCGTTCCGCTCGGCGAGGAAAAGCCGCGCCTCGGCATGCTCGAACCAGGGGTTGGAGCGCGGATCGATGAGGCCGTGAATCTCGGTCTTGAGCGGCGGCACCCAGTTCGGGTCGCTCGCATTCAGGCGGAAGGCGAGGTCGACGAACGCCTTGCGGTCGGACGCGTCCTCGACGGGGCGGATGGTGAGGCCGGTCGGGGAGGGGGTGTCGGTCATGGGGTCGTTCTTATCGGCTGCGCAACGGACGGGGAAGGGGGCGTCCGGTTGTTACATATCTGTAATGTAGCGGACTTTTCCGGACCTCAGGCCTGCATCTCCCGCCGCCGCTGGACCAGCCGTTTTTCGAGCAGCCCCCCGCTCGGCGAGGAACAAACGCACCTCTGCATGCTCGGACCAGGGATTGGAGCGCGGATCGATGAGGTCGTGAATCTCGGTCTTGAGCAGCGGCAATCAGTTCGGGTCGCTCGCATCGACGCAGAAAGCGAGGTCGACGAACGCCTTGGATCGGACGCGTCCTCAACCGGGCGGATGCGAGGCCGGTGGGTTCGCAGCGGCTGCGCAACAGGCGGGAAGCGGCATTCTTCTCCTTGCTTTTCCGCAATCCTATTCGCTGCTACTCCAGCGCCACGGGGGAGCGGCAATAGCGTGGCAAGAGGCGTCTTTCTGCACCGGGAGGATTCCCGTTACGACGATCTTCCAGAAGAGCGCTACCAATTCCCCTCGCAATATTTCAGCCGCGCCGCACAGTTCGAAGGCGACTGGATCGTCTATTACGAACCGCGAAGGGGACCGACCGGCAAGGGTTATTTTGCCGTCGCGCGGGTTGAACGAATCATTCCTGACCCGTCCGAGAGCGGCATGTATCTCGCTCTCATCGAACCCGGCAGCTATCTGCCTTTCGAACGGGCTGTTCCTTTTTCGGGGGCTGAGGGGGTCGTGGAGCGCGGCTTGCTGAATGAGCAAGGACGCATCTCAGGGCGCGCGCAGGCGGCGGTGCGGCCTATCTCGGTCGAGGATTTCAACCGCATTCTCGAGAGAGGCATTCCAGACGAGGAGCAGGTCCTTCCTCGCGCCGATCGGCTGCCCGAGTTGCCCGCACGTAGCATCCTTATGGAAGAAAATGCGCCGTTCGTTTTCGATGCCGAGCGTGAGCGTGTCGGCTACTACGCTTCACGCCTCGTTCGCGATCGCGTGTTTCGTCATGTCGTGCTCGACGCCTATGACTGCCGATGCGCCGTCACTGGTCTGAAATTCATCAATGGCGGCGGTCGGGCCGAAGTTCAGGCGGCACACATCAAGCCGGTGGAGCAGCGTGGACCCGATCACATCCGCAATGGCATCGCGCTATCTGGGACCGCACATTGGATGTTTGATCGCGGCTTGATCAGTCTTTCGGACGATCTGGAGATACTTGTCTCCAGGCAGGTGAACGATGTCGAAAGCGTTTGGAAGCTCGTGAATGAGACCAGGCGCGCGGCCGTTCCTACCAATCCCGCCAGCCGCCCTCACCCACGCTATCTGACTTGGCACCGGGAGCATTGCTTCAAACATTAGAATCTCGCCGTTAATCCCCGCTCAGCGTGAGGCCAGGTTAAGGCGGCGGAGCTGATCGGGCTTCAGCGTAAGATCGAGTGAGCCGAGCAGTTCCTCCACCTGTCGCACGCTGGTCGCGCTGGCGATCGGGGCGGTGGCGTCGGGCTGGGCGGCAGTCCAGGCCAAAGCCACTTGCGCGGGCGTCGCGCCGAGCTCGGTGGCGACGGCGTCAAGAGCGGCGAGCAGCGCGGGGCCTTTGCCCTCGAAATAGGGGCGAACCCGCTCTCCTCTCACGCCTTGTTCGAAATCCGATTCCTGACGGTATTTGCCCGTGAGATAGCCGTTCGCCAGGCCGTAGAAGGCGACCATGCCGAGCCCGTGGCGGCGAACCGTGTCGGCGAGTGCGCCCTCGTAAAGCGGCCGCTCGATCAGATTGTACCAAGTCTGCAGGACGGAATAAGCGGCAAGGCCGTTGTTGCGGCTGAACGCGAGCGCCTCCTCCAGCCGCTCCGGGGAAATCTGCGAGGCGCCGATCGCGCGCACCTTGCCCTCGCGAACCAGCCGGTCGAGCGCCCCGAGGAACTCGCTAACCGGCGTCTGCGGATGATCCACATGCGAGTAGTAGAGGTCGATCCGGTCGGTCTGCAGCCGCCGGAGCGAAGCTTCGGCCCCGCGCAGGATCGTGTCGGCAGCAAGTCCTTCCTGATGGCCGACCTTGGTGGCGATCAGCACGCGGTCGCGATTCCGGCGCGCCTTCATCCATTCGCCGATGATGGTTTCGGATTCGCCGCCTTGATTGCCGGGCTTGAACTTCCAGTAGACGTCCGCCGTGTCGATCATCACGCCGCCGCCGGCGACGAAGGCGTCGAGCACGGCAAAGCTGCGGTCGCGATCGATCGTCCAGCCGAACACATTGCCGCCAAGCACCAGCGCCGGCGTTGCCAGGCCGCTGCTGCCGAGGTTCCTCATTGGTCTCATTCGGACCATGCGCACGGTCTTATCTGCTGCCCAACGGACGGGGAAGGGAGCGCTCCACTCGTCGCGAGCGGCAGCGGAGTCGCTAATACTCGGTCAGAGTGACATTCCTATTCGAGGTACCGGTTGTTCTGATGCCAACGGAGAAATTCCGGATCAGGACGAGAAGTCGTTACCTCCGGAACGAACAACCTCTGTCCGTGGAGACGCCTGTACTCATTTCCGTTGTTGAAGTCCGTTCGTACGCGGTCGCTCACGACCATCTTTAGATCATCGTCGAACGTGATGTAGCCTGCGTCAAAAACGCAATGAATGTCTTTACGGAGCAATAACCCGTTCGATACTTGGTGTTCGCCGCCGCTTTCGTAGGGTTTGATATGCGCGGCATCGAGCGCGGGGAGCACGCGTCCAGACGTGACCGCACATTGGCGCTTGTAAGCGTCGGTAACCGCCAATCTGAATGCGCCTTGGCCTAAGCGGGGTCGCACCAGTTGCGGCTCGCCATATCGCGGGCCTTGGGCGAAGTATGGCGACCGCGGCTCGTAAAGTCGCGGACCCGGGGTGTTCGTAAGTCCGCTCAGTGTTTCGGAGACTTGCATCAGCTGATCCCACAGCCGCCGGCCTTGATTGTGTCGGTTTCAAACACCTTCCCTACGACAATGGAACGAGCCCAACTCTCCGGTTGTTCGATCCAAAGCCTCTCCGGCAGAAAGGTCGGCTGAACGACAATTCGACAGCCGATTGTGTAATCCGTGCCCGCGGGAACATCAGGTCGGTACTTTCCAATCCGATGCCTCATTTCAGCCAAGGTAGCAGCGCCGTTCTTTGCTCCAAAAGCTTCCCACGCAAGCGACAACGGCAGGTTCGATGCTTGGCTAAATACGCCAAATCCACCGATCGCGTTGCGCGGGTTCTTCAGCCTGAAAAGGAAAAATTCGCCCGGTTGCACAGCCCTGAAGTTGGTGCTCCCGCTTGGCTGCCAAAAGTTTACCTCGTCGACATCGCCTTGGCTGGCGAGGAAATCGAACCAGTCAGGATCCGTGTTGGCGACCCAGAGCTTCACCATGTCGATTGAGTAGCCGCAACCGACGAGCCGAAAAAGCGTCCAGATGGTTGTGACGCAATTTCAGTCGGCTGCCGAGTTAGAGGGTTCAACGCGGCGTTCGCCGCTGCCTCAATCACAGCACACGCCAGTATGGGGGCAGCGCCGCTCCGCTTGCTACCGGAACTTTATGAATGCACGTGTCGTGAGGCCTGTTCAGGCCACCTTGTCCCGCTGCCGCGGATGCCCCGTCGCGACGCCGCCGCTCAGGCGCGAGACGTGGGGATATTTCTCCGCCATCTCTTGCGTATACCCCAGGTTGAACACCGTCGGGCTCTTCTTCGGCCGCTCCTTGCGGTCGTAATAGGTGCCGAGCAATTTGTCCCATACGAAGCTGGTGATGCCGTAATTGCCGTTCTCGTCGTGGAAATGGTGGGCCATGTGCTGGCGCTTCATCTCCGCCAGCCACTTGTTCTTCGGCTTGTAGCTGAGATGCTGGATGCAGTGGCAGAATTCGTAGAAGCAGGTGGTGAGGAGCCCGGTCGCGAAGGCGGCGGCGCCGCCGGCGAGGCCGTATTCCGCGCCCCACAGGCTGGCGATGCCCCAGCCGATCGGGATGGTGGCGATGCCGATCGTCGGCAGGGTCGTCGGGAGCGCGCCGAACAGGACCTCGAGATGGTTCGGATCCTGGTGATGGTCGTAATGGATCCGCTTCCAGGTCGAGGCGAGGATCGGGACCTTGAACATCCAGCGGCTGTGGAGGACCCAGCGGTGAAGGACGTACCAGACCAAAGGATAGATGAAGGTCGCGACCGCGACCGTGATCAGGGTCGGGACCAGCGGCGCCGGCCGCTGCGCATAGACGGCGATCGCCGCAACCGCGAGCAGGGTGTAGGCGATGATCGCCGGATATTGGACATAGGCGACCACCAGCTCCCTGAGGTTCATCTTGTCGAGATGATGCTCGCGTCGCCAGAAGCTCGGGCGCAGGCTGTGGGCGGTCTTCACGTCGGCTTTCCTCGAATGTCGCGGGGCTGGGCGTGCAGGCCCAATATGTGTCGCCCCAATGGATTCTCAATAAGGCGAAAGTGGGGCTTTACCTAGCCCCTCTCCTTTAGAGCGTTGCGCGAAAAGGTGGGTACCATTGAGCAGGTGCCCGCTGCCCCGCAGCGGGCAGCCATGCCGGGGGCATGGCGGGCCTGCTCAATTTTCGCAAAAAGCAACGCGACAACAAGGACTTATAGAGCAGCCTGCGATTCAAGTTAATCGCAGGCCGCTCTAGGAGGGGCTTCAGGAATTGAGCCGCAGCATCCTCGCGAATCCGCCGAGCGCTTCGCGGTCGGTGCGGGTGAGGCCGAGGCGCAGCGCCGTCCAGCTTGCGGCGGCCCATAGCAGCAGCACGCTGGCGAAGCGCGCGGGGCCGTGGGTGAGGCGCTCGGCGAGCGCCATCGCGGCGCAGCCGGCGAGCGCCGTGCCGAGGCCGAGGAAGAGCTTGCGGTCGAAGGGCGAGAGCCGGTCCGAAAGGCGGAGCTCGAGCGTCGCCGCCCAGGCCTGGGCGATGGTCGCGGCGCCGACCGCATAGGCCATGCCATGCGCGTCGAGGCGCGGCACCAGCGCGATGGCGAGGCCGAGCCAGAGCAGGACCGCGACCAGGCTGTTGACGAGCGGCAGCAGGCGGTGGCCGGTCATCTCGACGACCGGTGTCGCCGGGCCGACGATCGCCTCGACCGCGCGCGCGGCGGCGAGGATGGTGAGGAGGGGAAGTGCCGCCATCGCCTCGGGGCGGTAGATTGAAAGGATGTCGGCGCCGGCGAAGATCAGAAGGCCGGTCAGCGGCACGACCAGGGCGGTCGAGATGCGGCTGGCGAAGCGGTAGAGCGGCGCGATCGCGGCGCGGTCCACCCGCGCCTGGTGGGCGGCGACCGGGGCCATCACATATTGGAAGGCCTGGCGGACGGCGAGCGGCACGGTCGCGATCTTGCGGGCGATCTCGAACAGGCCGGCGGCGACCGCGCCGCGCGCGCCGGGGATGAGCAGGTTGATGACCAGAGCCGGCCCGTCGATCAGCAATTGCCGCGCCACATTGGCTGGGAGCAAAGCGAGGCCGGTCGTCAGGAGCAGCTTGAGATCGGCGGCGGCGATGGGCGCGCGGACCAGGCGCTTGAGGTCGTAGAAGCGGCCGAGCAAGGGCACGCACAGGATCGCGGTCAGGCTCAGCGAGGCGAGATGGGCGGCGACGAGGCCGAGGCTGCCGAGGCCGAGCCCGAAGAAGCCGACCGCGAAGGCGATCCGCGCAAGCTGCTCCCACAGGATTCGAAGGCGGATCTCCGGGCCGAAGGCGCGGCGGGCGCGGGCGGCCGAGGTCGCGATCTCGACGAAGGTCCACAGCGGCAGGCCCCAGGCGAAGAGTGCGATGGCGCGCGGCAGCGCGGCCCGGTCCTCCGGCGCGGCGGAGAGGAAATGGGCGGCCCAGGACGCGTTCAGGGTCACGATCAGGGCGATGAGCGCGGCCGGGATCACCGCCGCCAGGATGGCGAGCTTGACGGCTTTGTGGGCGCCTTCCTCGCCCTCGGAGGGAACGATCCGCTGCAGCGCCGCGGTCAGCGACAGGTCGACGACATTCTCGGCGAGGTCGATCGCGCCCCACAGCACCACATAGATGCCGTAGGCGGCGAGGCCGTAGAGCCAGACGAAGAGCGGCTGCGAGACCGCCTCGATCAGCGCCGCGGCGCGGGAAAGGCCGACCAGGCCGGCGCCCCGCGCCACTTCGGAGCGGCTGACCGTCCCGCCGCCTGCGGGTTCCGGGCTCACTCCTCGGTCCGGATCAGCACGGCCTCGCCGATGAGCAGGAAGAGGAGGAATGGCGCCCAGGCGGCGACGAGCGGCGGATAGGCGCCGAGATTGCCCATTGCGAGCGCGAAATTGTCGGCGACGAAATAAGCGAAGCCGAGCCCCATGCCGATCACCGCGCGGACGAAGAGCTGCCCCGAACGGGCGAGGCCGAAAGCGGCGACGGCGGCGAGCAACGGCATCAGGATCGACGAAAGCGGCCCGGATATCTTGTGCCAGAAGCCCGATTCGAGCTCCGACGTGTCGTGGCCGGTGAGCTGGAGCGCGCGGATCGACTGGCGCAGGGTCGCGAAATCCTCCTCTTCGGCATTGACCTTGGCGAGCTCGAACTGCCTCGGGTCGAGCCCCTCGCCATAGAGCATCGCCGGCTGCTGCGTCCGGCTCGCATTGTTGACGTTGAAGATGTCGACTCCGATCAGCAGCCAGCTCTTGCCCTGCCGCCGGCCGGCTTTGGCGTTGATGATCCGCTGCAGGGTCGCGCCGCCGCGATCGTAGACGGTGATTCCGGCGAGCCGGGTCGCCTCGCCCGTCCCCTGCACCTGCTGGACGTGGATGAGGTCGTCGGTCCAGCGCACCCAGACATTGGGCCGCATCCCGCTGTCCTTGGGCACCGGCCCGTAATTGACCGCCTCCCAGGCGTTGAGCGTGTCGGTCGCGCGGGTGACGATCCGCTCGTTGAAGGCGAAGCTGAGGATCGCGACCCCGAAGCTTGCGAGGACGAGCGGAGCGATGATCTGGTGGGCGGAGATGCCCGCCGCCTTCATGCTGACGATCTCGCTATTCTGGTTGAGCGTCGCCAGGGCGATCAACGTTCCGAGCAGCACCGAGAAAGGCAGGAAGCGGGCGACGAGCTGCGGGATGCGCAGCGAGACATAGCGCCACAGCTCCGGATCGCCATTGCCCGGATAAGCCAGTATGTGTCCGGATTCGCCGAGCAGGTCGAGCATCTGGAGGATGAGGACGATCGCGCCGAGGACCGCGAAGCTGCGCAGCAGGAACAGTCGCGCCATGTAGAGCGCGATCCGCTTCGACGGGAAGAATTGGAGGTTGATCATTCCGCCGGCACCGGATCGCGGTCGCGCCGGCCGCCGAAGCGGATCAGCCAGAGGAAGCCCTTCTTCGCCCTGGCCGCGGCACGTTCGAGCGCGCCGATCGGCTGGCCGCCGGGCTTGTAGGCCAGCGTCCAGTACATCCAGACGATCAAGGCCGCGAACAGGATGAAGGGGACCCAGAGCGCGATCACCGGGTCGAGCCGGCCGAGCTCGCCCATCCTTTCCCCATATTGGTTGATCTTGTGATAGGTCACGACCAGCACGATGGCGACGAAGATGCCGAGCCCCGACGTGCTTCGCTTGGGCGGCACCGCAAGCGCGACCGCGAGCAGGGGCATCAGCAGCATCATCACGATCTCGACCAGCCGGTAGTGGAATTCGGCGCGCGCGGCGAGCTTGAGGTCGGGCTTCGCCCCGGACGAGACTCCGAGCTTCAGAAGCTCGGGAAGCGTCATCTCGCTATTGTCGTTGCGGGCGCGGAATTGGGCGACCGCGGGGACGTTCACCGGCAGGTCCTGGGTCGCGAAGGTCAGGATGCGCGGCTGGGGATAATCGGGCGTGCTGTGGACGAGCCGCCCCTTGGAGAGGCGGAGCAGGATGACGTTGGGATCGTCGGTGGCGAGGAAGGTGCCGTGGTCGGCGGTGACCGCGATCGTCTTGTTCGGCTCGACGTCGCTGACGAAGACGCCGTGGAGCAGGTGCCCCTCATTCTCGCTGCTGTCGACGCGGATCGTCATGTGGCGGCCGAGGCTGGTGAACTCGCCGACCCGGATCGAGGCGCCGAGCGCGCCCGAGGCGAGCTCGAAGCGGAGCTGCTGATAGCCGTAAAGGGCATAAGGCTCGAGGAAGCCGACGATGGCGACGTTGGCGCCGAGCAGGAGCAGGGCATAGAGGAAGGGCACGCGCAGCAGCCGCGTGTAGGACAGGCCGACGCCGCGCAAGGTGTCGAGCTCGGAGGTCAGAGCGAGCCGCCGGAAGGCGAGAAGCACGCCGAGCAGCAGGCCGAGCGGGATGCCGAGCGAGAAATATTCGGGCAGCAAATCGACCAGCATCTTCCAGACGATTCCGACCGGTCCGCCCGTCGAAATGACGATGTTGAACAATTTCAACATCTTGTCGAGCATCAGCAGCATCGCGGCAAGGGTCAGCGTCGAAACCAGGGGAACGACGATCAGCCGGGCGAGATAGCGGTCGGTTCGGGTGAGGATCATCGGATCGGAAAGGCTCGGCCCTGTGCGGCTCTGCGGACCGACCGGCTATAGCGGCGGCGCGCGGGCGGGGCAAAGCCGAGTTTCTGCGCGTCCGCCGCCGGGCGAAAAAGGGCAAGGCGCAATTTTGTCGCATCTTGTCGCTCCATGACCACAATTTGGCCGCAACCTGCTCCGATATCCGCGCCGGAATGGTACGCGTGACTCTCGCTTTCCCGATCGCGGCCGCCTTGCTGGCCTGCGCGACCGCGGCCCCCGCCGCGGCGCTGGGGCCGGACGCGCCCGTCTGCAACGAAGGCCGGCCGGCAGTCCTGGTCAGCGTCAACGGCTTCAAGGCGCGGACCGGCAAGCTGCGCGTCCAGCTTTACGGCGGCGATCCAAGGACCTTCCTGGCCAAGGGCGCCAAGCTGCGCCGGATCGACCTGCCGGTGACGGGGTCGGGCCCGATGACCGTCTGCATCGCAGTGCCGCATCCGGGAACCTACGCGATCGCCGTCCGTCACGACGTCAACGGCGACAATGCCCAGCACGACTGGAGCGACGGCGGCGGCTTCTCGAACAACCCGCGCCTGTCGCTGCTCCATCTGAAGCCGTCCCTGAACGAGGCGGCGATCAGCGTCGGCAACGGCGTCAGGACGATCGGGGTGACCCTGCTCTACCGCCACGGCTTCTCGATCGGTCCCGAGGGGCGGGACTGAGCCATGGCCCGGGTCGCGCTCCTTTCGAACCCGCGCTCGACCGGAAACCGATCGTTGCTGCCGCGGGTGCGCTCCTATTGCGCGCGTCAGAAGGACATCTTCCATTACGAGGTGGAGCATGTCAGCCAGATCGGCGCGGCGATGCGCACCATCGCCCGCGTCCAGCCCAAATTGCTGGTCATCAACGGCGGCGACGGAACCGTGCAGGCGGCGCTCACCGAGATGTTCAACGGCGGCCATTTCGGCGAATCGCCGCCGCCGGTCGCGGTTCTGCCCAACGGCAAGACCAACCTCATCGCCTACGATCTCGGCGCGGCGGGCGATCCGATCGCCGCGCTCGAGCGGGTGATCGAGATCGCCCGCTCCGACCTCGACCCGCATATCGTCCGGCGCGAGCTCATCTCGCTCTCCGACGGCAGCCCAAGCGGCAAGAAGGTGGTCGGGATGTTCCTCGGCGGGGCGGGCCTTGCCGACACGATGCTCTTCTGCCGGCACAATATCTATCCGCTCGGCCTTCCGAACGGCTTCGCCCATCTGCTGACCTTCGCCGCAGCCTTGGTGGCGATCGTGATCGGAATCACCGCCCGGTTCCTGCCGCCGCGGCCGGCTTTGGTCCGGGTCTCGCTGCCCGCGAGCGAGAGCTTCCGCGGCCGCTTCGCGGTCCTGATGGTGACGACGCTCGACCGGATCATGCTGAACGACCGTTTCCTGCCGAGCCGCGGCGCGCGGCGGGGGGCGCTGTCGATGCTGCTCGTCGAGCAGCGCCGCGGCTCGGTGCTCCGCGCCATCCTCGCCGCGATCAGGGGACGGCTCGGCCGCCTGGTCGATCCCGGAGTCCATGTCGGCCAGACCGAGGAGATCCGGATCGAGGGCGAGGAATCGAAGGTGATCCTCGACGGCGAGCTTTTCCAGACGCGCCGCGGCAGGCCGATCGTGCTTCGCTCGACCGCGCCGATGTCCTTTCTCAGGCTGGCCGCCTAGAGGGCATCGGATCGAAGTGGTACTTCGATCCGGGAGATGACCGAAACTCTGAGGGATCTGGTTGCGGCCGAGCTGGCGGAGGCGGTGGATCCGCGCGTTGCGGCGATTGCCGGCGCGATTGCCGGTCTTTATCCGGGGGCGGCGCGGGCGGTGCTTTTCTACGGATCGTGCCTGCGCGAGCATCGGCTCGACGGGCTGATGCTCGATTTCTATCTGATCGTCTCCGATTACCGCGCCGCCTACGGGCGGAGCTGGCTTGCGGCGGCGAACCGATTGATCCCGCCCAACGTCTTCCCGTTCGAGCATGAGGGGCTCGCCGCCAAATATGCGATGCTGAGCGAGGCGGATTTCGCCCGCGAATGTGGCCGCGACGCGCGCAGCGTCTCCGTCTGGGCGCGTTTCGCCCAGCCCTCCCGGCTGGCCTGGGCGGCGGACGAAACCGCGCGCGCGAAAGCGATCGCAAGCGTCGCCGAAGCGGGACCGACCCTGTTCGCGCTCGCCCGGCCCCTGGTCTCCTATGTCCTGCGCGACGATCCGCTTGCCGTGTTCCGCGCCGGCTTCGCGCTCACCTACGGCGCCGAGCTTCGGGCGGAACGGCGGCAGCGCTCCGGCGCGATCGTGGATGCGGATCCGGAACGTTACCGGCGGTTCGGCGATGCGATCCTCGCCAGGGGATCGGAGGCAGGGGAATCGCCCCGGGCCGCCGGGCGGGCGTGGCGGTGGCGGCGGCGCAAGGGCAAGGCGCTGACCCTACTCCGCCTCGCCAAGGCCAGCTTCACCTTCGCCGGCGGCGTGGATTATCTCGCCTGGAAGATCAACCGCCATGCCGGGACGAAGATCGTGATCAAGCCCTGGCAGCGGCGCTGGCCTTTGCTCGCCGCATTCACCCTGCTGCCGCGACTTTTGCGGCGGGGGGCGATTCGGTAGGACGGCGGGCGAGGGCGGCAGCGACGGCCTCGGCCAAGGCCGAGACGGTGAACGGCTTGCGCAGCATTTCGTGGCCGCTGAGGCCGTCGGAATCGCCGGCCTCGCCGACATAGCCGGTGACGAACAGGATCGCGATCCAGGGATAGAGGGCGGTGGCGCGGCGGACGAGCTCGGTGCCGGTCATTTCGGGCATCATCACGTCGGTGAGGATGAGCTCGATGCTGCGCTCATGGGCGAGCATGTCGAGCGCGTCGCGGCCGCTCGAGCAGGCGATCGGGCGGTAGCCGAGCTCTTCCAGCGCGGCGACGGTCGAGCGGCTGACCCGCGGATCGTCCTCGACGACGAGGATGACGGCGCCGGGCGCGCCCGGCGGGGCCGCGCCTGCCGGCGAAAGCGCGGCGTCGCCGGGCGTTTCGCCGGCCTCCATCGAGCGCGGCAGATAGAGCGAGACGGTCGTGCCCCGGCCGACCTCCGAGTCGATCGTCACGTCGCCGCCCGACTGGCGGGCGAATCCGAAAATCTGGCTGAGGCCGAGGCCGGTGCCCTTGCCGACCGGCTTGGTGGTGAAGAAGGGCTCGAACACCCGCTCGAGATGCTCGGGCGCGATTCCGCCGCCGGTGTCGGCGACCGCGATGCGGACATAGTCGCCGGCGGCGAGAGACCCGATCTGGCCCTCGCGCAGGCGGCGATTGTCGATCGTGATGGTGAGCTCGCCGTCGCCCTCCATCGCGTCGCGGGCGTTGACGGCGAGGTTCAGGATCGCATTTTCGAGCTGGTTGGTATCGACCTTGACGTGCCAGGGCTGCTCCGGCGCGCGGGTGCGGACGACGATCCGTTCCCCGATCGACCGGTCGATCAGCTCCAGCATGTTCTCGACCAGGATTCCCGGCGCGATCGCGATCGGGAGCAAAGGCTCGGCGCGGGCGAAGGAGAGCAGGCGGCGGGTGAGCGCCGCGGCGCGCGTCGCCCCCTCCATCGCATTGTCGAGATGATATTCGACCTCGCGGCGCGGCCCGCTGAGCTTGCGCCGCGCGAGATCGAGCCCGCCGACCACCACCGCGAGCATGTTGTTGAAATCATGGGCGATGCCGCCGGTGAGCTGGCCGACCGCCTCCATCTTCTGGACCTGGCGGAGCTGCGCTTCGGCGGCGGCGCGTTCGCCGGCTTCGGTGGTGAGGCGCTTGTTGGCGAGGGTCAGCTCGCGGGTGCGCTCCCGCACCGCCGCTTCGAGCAGTTTCGCGCGGTCCGCCTCGCTGTCCGCCTCGCGCAGGGCTTCGAGCCGGCCGGTCAGCGCGCGATAGGCGAGGAAGCCGAGGATGACGGCGCCGACGCCGATCAGGACGGCGAGCCAGCCGAACCATCCGGTCAGCTCGTCCGACCGGTCGCTCGACCGGCGGGTCGCCTCCATCCGTCCGCGCAGATCGTCGCGCTCGGCGGCGGCGATCTCGCCGAGCTCGGCGCGAAGCGTGTTGCCGACCTCCGATTTGCTCGCCTGGAAGAAGAGGTTGATGCCGCCGATCCCCTTCTTCGCCTCGGCGGCGGAAGCGGCGGCGGCGAGCTCCAGGCCGTGCCGGTCGTAGAGGCGGCGGAGCTGGCCGATGCGCGCGCTTTGGCCGGGATTGTCGTGGACCAGACGCTCCAGCTCGTCGATCTGCTGCCCGGCGGTGAGCCATTCATTATAATAAACGGTGCCGGTCGTCTGCTTCTCGTCGAGCACGTAGCGGCCGACCGCCGCTTCGGCCCGGGCGATGCTGGCATCGACGGTCCGAGTGAGCAGCATCACGTCGTAGCTGTGCCGTTCCGAGGCGAGCGCGCGGTCGCGGGCCTCGTTCGACGCATCGACCATGAACAGCAAGGCGGCGAGCAGGATGGTGGCGAGCACCGCGCCGGCGCTCGCCGCAACCCCACGCCACCTGCCGGACGTCTCCTTGACCTCCGGCAGGGCGCCCAAGTCCTCACCCGCCATCGGGAGATTCTAATCCCGCGCCGACAGGCTGGAAAGCCGCTTCGCCGCGCCCCGCGCGTGGTTCGCCGCTTATTTGAGGTAGCCTATGGCCTTTCCGGCGCTTTCGAACATGGCGAGGATGTCGCCGACCTGCTCGCTGCTATGCTCGGCGCAGAGCGAGCAGCGGAGGAGATACATGCCCGCCGGGGTCGCCGGCGGACGGGCCATGTTCACATAGACGCCGGCCTCGAGCAGGGCCTGCCACATCCGCACCGTGACATCCTGGTCGGGAAGCAGCACGGCGAGGATCGCCGACTGGGCCTCGGGCGTGGCGAGGGTGAAGCCGAGGTCGCGCAGCCCCCGGTGCAGGCGCTTGCTGTTCTCCCAGAGATGGGCGCGCTTGTTGCCGGCATATTTCAATTTGCGGATCGAGGTCGCCGCGGTCGCGACGACCGACGGCGGCAAGGAGGCGGTGAAGACATAGGGCCGGCAGACGAGGCGAAGCACCTCGAACTTGGGATGGTTGGAGACGATGAAGCCGCCGACCGTCCCGACCGACTTGGAAAAGGTGCCGACGACGAAATCGACCTGGTCCTCGACCCCAGCCTCCTCGAACACGCCGCGGCCGTTCGGGCCGAAAAAGCCCATTCCGTGCGCCTCGTCGACCGCGACCATCGCGCCATGGCGCTTGGAGACCTCGACCATCTCCTTGAGCGGAGCGATGTCGCCGAGCATCGAATAGACGCCTTCGAGCACGACCAGGCGGCCGCCTTCGGGCGGCAGGCGCTTCAGGCGCTTTTCGAGATCCTCGACATTGTTGTGGCGGAAGCGGACGATCTGGGCGCTGCCGAGCGCGCAGCCGTCATAGATGGAGGCATGGCTGTCGGCGTCGAGGACGATGTAATCCTCCTTGCCGGCGATGGTCGACATGAGGCCGAGATTGGCCTGGTAGCCGGTCGAGAAGACCATTGCGTGCGCGGTGCCGTAATAATCCTTGAGCGCCTCCTCGCATTCCTTGTGCCCCTGATAGGTGCCGTTGAGGACTCGGCTTCCGGTGGTGCCGGAGCCGTAGGCGTCGAGGGCGTCCTTGCCGGCCGCGATCACGTCCGGATCGAAGGTCATGCCCATATAATTGTAGGTGCCGAGAAGGATCGTCTCCTTGCCCTTGACGATGGCGAGGGTGGGGGAGAGCACCTTCTCCATGACGAGGCCGAACGGATCGCGCACGCCGCTGTCGAGCAGGGCCTGGCGTTCGGCGATCAGGGCGTCGAACTTGGAGAAGAGGTCGGCGGCGGGGGCCGAGTCATCGGCCGCGGCCGCCGCGGTGCGCAGCGCCTCGCTCATCCCTCGTTCCTCAATTGCTCGACGGCGTCGACGAGCTGGCCGACCGTCTCGATCTCCGCCTGCATGTTCATGGTGATGAGGATGTCGAATTCGTCCTCGATCGCGGCGACGAAGTCCATCACGGTCAGGCTGTCCCATTCGAGGTCGCCGGCGAAGGTCGTGCCCTCGGCCAGCGCCACGCCCTTCCTGTTGAACGGCGCGATCAGCTGGGCGACCTTGGCGAAGGTCTCTTCTCGGTCGGTCATCGGCTCCCCTTATGGCTCCCGACCTTTCGTGCCAAGCGATTAGGGCCCAATCATGGCGGCGGCCTGGCGGGGCGGAGGCGCCGTTCCATTATTTGAGCCAGCCCTGCTCGTGATACCAATCGGCGGTCTCTTTGAGCCCGGTCGGCGTTCGGATCTCGGGCGCCCAGAGGCGCGGCGGCGGCCGCCTCTCGGAGCGGACCACCCAGTCGGGATGGCAGAAATAGCCGACCCGGTCGGGCGTCAGCTTGGCGTGGCCGCGGCGGAGCAGCCGGTCGACCCCGGCGGCGATGCGGAGCATCGGCCGGGGCATTGCGAGCGTCGCCGCGCGCTTGCCGTAAAGCCGGCCCAGGGTGCGCGCGAAATGGCGATGGTCCCAGCCGCCCTCGCGGCCGTCGTCGGGCTCGTAAATCTCGCCCGCCGTGTCCGGCTCGTCGAGCAGGATCAGGATCAGCCGGCAGAGATCGTCGACATGGAGGAGCGAGAAGCGGCCCTTGGGCGGCAGAGCGACGAGGCCGCGCCGGGCCATCCGGAACAGCTCGAGCATATCCTTGTCGCCGGGGCCGTAAATTGCGGGCGGGCGGACGATCGTCCAGTCGAGGCCGGAGGCGGCGACCAGCTTCTCGCCCTTCATCTTCGAGCGGCCGTAATCGGAAAGATCGGGCTCGCGCGCGGCGAGCGAGGAGATGTGGATGAAGCGGCGCACGCCGGCCTTGCGGGCGGCGTCGATCATGTTGGCGGTGCCGCCGAAATTGATCCGCTCGAAATCGGCCGGATCGGGCGCGTTGACGAGGCCGGCAATGTGGACGATCGCGTCGGCGCCGGCGGCGAGCTTCACCAGGGTCTCGGGCCGGTCGAGCGCGCCGTCCACCCAGGCGATCTCGTCCTCCGGCGGCTTCCAGCCCCGGGTGAGCGCGCGCAGGTCGAAGCCCCTGGCGAGCGCGAGCCGAAGCAAATGCGAGCCGACGAAGCCGGTGCCGCCGGTGACGGCGAGGGTGCGGATCTTGCGATTCTTTCGTCCCCCCCCCGAAGGGGATCGCGCAGCACGAGACGCAGGCTTCTTGGCGCGCGCAGAACCCCCTCCACCGCGCTTCGCGCGGTCCCCATCGGAGCTGCCGGTTCGTCCCCCGGACGAACCTGAAAGCAGCTCCGATCCGTCCCGGGGAGGATTTTTTCCTTCCTCAGGGGGATCTACAGGGGCGACCAAATCTCGTCCTCCGCTTCGGCGGCTTCGGGATCGAGGTGCCGAAGCAATGTGTCGAGCAACGGCAGCGTCCCTTCGCCCGTCATGGCCGAGATCGGGCAGGGTTCCGCGCCGGCCGCTTCCGCAAGCTCGGCCGCGAGCGCGTCGGTCAGCTCCGCGTCGAGCGCCTCCACCTTGTTGAGCGCGACCACCTCCGGCTTGTCGGCAAGGCCTGCGCCATAGCTTTCCAGCTCGGCCCGGACCGTCCGGTAGGCGGCGGCGACATCCTCGTCATGCGCGTCGACCAGATGGAGGAGCAGCCGGCAGCGCTCGACATGGCCGAGGAAGCGGTCGCCGATGCCCGCGCCCTCGGCGGCGCCTTCGATCAAGCCGGGAATGTCGGCGATGACGAACTCGCGGCCCCGATGGCGGACGACTCCGAGCTGGGGGTGGAGGGTGGTGAACGGATAGTCGCCGACCTTGGCTTTGGCGTTGGTGACCATGTTGAGGAAGGTCGACTTGCCGGCATTGGGAAGGCCGACCAGGCCGACGTCGGCGAGCAGCTTCAGCCGCAGCCAGACCCACATCTCCTCGCCCGGCCAGCCGGTGCCGTGCTGGCGCGGCGCGCGGTTGGTCGCGCTCTTGAAGCTGGCATTGCCGCGCCCGCCCTCGCCGCCCTTCAGCAGCACGATCCGCTGCCCGGCCGCGGTGAAGTCGGCGAGGACATGCTCCTTGTCCTCCGACAGGATTTGCGTGCCGACCGGCACCTTGACGACGAGATCGCCGCCGCCGGCGCCGGTCCGGTTCGCGCCGGCCCCGCCCTTGCCGCGCGGCGCGCGGAAATGCTGGGTGTAGCGGAAGTCGATCAGGGTATTGAGGCCCTCGACCGCCTCGAAGACGATATCGCCGCCCTTGCCGCCATCGCCGCCGTCCGGCCCGCCATATTCGATGAACTTCTCGCGCCGGAAGCTCACCGCGCCCGGTCCGCCAGCGCCGGAGCGGATGAAGATCTTGGCCTGGTCGAGGAAATGCATTTCGGGCGCGCTTTAGGCTAACGGGGGAGGGGAGTTAACCCTCCTTCCGCTCGATCGCCGGGTTGGTTGCGAGCAGGTGGCGCGTCGCCAGCTCGCGCGCCTTGTCGCGGGGGAGGCCGAGCGCGCCGGCCATGGCCGCGCCGAGCAGCGAATCGCCGAGCGCGGCGAGGACGAGCCAGAGCGTCGTCTCCTGGACCGGCCGGTCCTCATGGCCCTGGCGGAGCTGCTCGACGAGGCGGCGGATCGCGTCGAGCACCGGGTCGAGCGCGTCGCGATTGCCCGAGAGGATCATCCAGGCGGCGAGCGAGCCGGCGCCGCCACGGCCGAACGCATCGAAGGCGCGGTCGACGATCTCGCGCGGATCGGCCTCGCCCTGCCGCGCCCGCTCGACCGCCTCGCCGATCGCGGCGGTGACATGGTCGGCGAGATGGCGGGCAAGCTCCGCCTGCAGGCCCGCCGCCGAGCCGAAATGGTGGAGGAGGTTGGCGTGGGTCTTGCCGATCCGCGCCGCCACCGCCTTCAGCGTCACCGCCTGCGGGCCGGATTCGACCAGCAGGGCGCGCGCCGCCTCCAGCGCGGCGGCGCGGCTCTCCTCCGGGCTCAGGCGCTCACGCACTATCGGCACGAGCTATTGACATCTGTGTAAGTAATCGTCATGTCCCAGAAGGGAGATACAGCATGGCGGGCAAAGCGACACCCCTGGACCTCGACATCACGCCGCGCGACCGCCGCTTCGGCCGCGGCGCTGCGACGAAGCGCTGGTGGCTGCGCGGCGATCCGGTCGCCTCGGCCATGTACGATGCGCTGTCTGTGACCTTCCCCAAGGGCGAGGCCTTCTTCGTCGAGAGCGTCCGCGCCTTCCGCGAGGGGGCGCCGCCCAAGCTCGCCGCCGAGATCAAGGCCTTCACCACCCAGGAGGTGATGCACAGCCGCGAGCATGTGCAGTTCAACCGTCGCGCCGAGGCGGCCGGCTACGATCTTTCGGCGCTCGAGCGGCGGGTCGATCAACGGCTGGAGCTGGTCAGGACGCGGCCGCCGATCGTCAACCTCGCCGCGACCATGGCGCTCGAGCATTTCACCGCCATCCTCGCCCATCAATTGCTGAGCGATCCGCGCCATTTGGACGGCGCCGATCCCGAATCGGCGCGGCTCTGGCGCTGGCATTCGATCGAGGAGATCGAGCATAAGGGCGTCGCCTACGATACCTGGCTGCACGCGACGAAGGGCTGGCCGCGCTTCAGGCGCTGGAAGCTGAAGGCGAAGGTGATGCTGTTCGTCACCCGCAACTTCATCGTCGACCGCGCCCACGGCACGCTGAATCTGCTCGCGCAGGACGGGATCACCGGACCGAGGGCCAAATGGGGCTTCTTCTGTCACGCCTTCGTGCGGCCCGGCATGCTGCGCCGCATCCTCGGCGCCTGGTTCGTCTTCTTCCTGCCCGGCTTCCACCCCTGGAAGCATGACGACCGCGCGCTGATCGTCCGCGCGGAGCATGAACTGGGTTACGCCAACTAGGGTCCGGACCCTGGAGCGTTGCGCGAAAAGGTGGGTACCGGCTTTTCGCAATAAGCAACGCGACAACAAAGGGTTCTGGAGCGGGATGTGATTCAATCCAATCACAGCCCGCTCCAGAACCTCTCTCCGTGGAGGGAGAGGGTTACTAAGCCGCGATCGCTCGCGCCTCTTCCTCTGCCCCCGCCAGCTCCATCTCGAACAGCCGGCAGGGCACCGCCTCGCCGCGCCCGGCGCTGTGGCGCGGGACGATGCGGCCGAGCGGGCGGAAGCCGAGCTTCGTCAGCACCCGGCCCGAGGCCGGATTGTCGATATAATGGCCGGCCGTCAGCCGCCGGAGGCGCAGCGAGTCGCGGGCACAGGCGATCGCCGCCCGCCCGGCCTCGGTCGCATAGCCGCGCCCCCAATGCGCCCGGGCGATCCAGTAGCCGAGCTCCAGCGCGCCGTCGGGCGTGCGGCCCAAGCCGATGGCCCCCACCAGCTGCGGAGCCTCGTCGGTGCGCAGGAAGATGAGGGTCGAGGCCTCGTGCGGGCGCCGCTCGCGCATCAGATAGGTTTCGGCGTCGAGACGCGAATAGGGCCAGGGCGCATGGGCGAGGTTGCGGACGATTCCCTCGTCGGCAATGGCGGCGTGGAGCGCCGGCGCATCCTCGACCCAGCCGGGCCGCAGCAGCAATCTTTCGGTCCTCGCGAACATCGTCACGTTCCTTCCGTCGACACCGCCGCCCCTGGACCCGGCGGGTTTCAGGGCGGCGACACTTCGAGGGAGGAATGAAAAAGGGAGGGATGTCCGGGTGGCAACTTTCGGGGAAAGTTGCCACCCGGACATCCGGCGGCCCCCTCTCCCTCGTAACGGTTCTCTGTCGAGCACCTTGGGGGCCGTCCCTTTGGGGCGGCCCGTCCTCGGCTGCCCCTATTCCGCTGCGTTCGCCGCGATCATGTCCACGCAGACATATTTGCGGCCGAGCTTCCCGTCGCGGAAGGCGACGCGGCCCTCGGTGAGCGCGAAAAGCGTGTGGTCCTTGCCGATGCCGACGCCCGCGCCCGGATAATATTTGGTCCCGCGTTGACGCACGATGATGTTGCCGGCGAGCACGGCTTCGCCGCCGAACTTCTTGACGCCCAGGCGACGGCCCGCGCTGTCGCGACCGTTGCGTGAGGATCCGCCTGCTTTCTTATGTGCCATGGCTAAGCTCTAGTCTCTTTATGGTTTACGCGTTCTTACCAGCGGCCGGCTTCTTCGGCGACGCCTTTTTCTTCGCGGGAGCCGGCGTATCGGTCGCAACGCTCTCGGCGCCCTCGACCTTCAGAGGCGCCTCGGCCTGCGCCTCATGGGCGTCGGCCTTCTTCGCGCGCGGCTTCTTCGGAGCCTCGGCCGCAGGCGCCTCCGCGGCCGGAGCAGAAGCGGCCTTCGGAGTCTCGGCCGGAGCGGCCTTGGCGGCCTTTTTCGGCTTCTCGGCCTTCTGGTCGCCGATGCCGAGGATGCGCAGGATCGTATGCTGCTGGCGATGGCCTTTCTTGCGCCGGTAATTGTGCCGGCGGCGCTTCTTGAAGACGATCACCTTGTCGCCCTTGGCCTGGGCGATGATCTCGGCGGAGACGGTCAGGCCGTCGGTGGACTTCAGCTCGCCGCCGTCGCCCGCGAGCAGGACGTCGCCAAGCGAGACGGTGTCGCCGGCGTCGCCCGCCAGCTTCTCGACGACGATCTTGTCTCCCGGGGCGACGCGATATTGCTTGCCGCCCGTGCGCACGACTGCGAACATGGCTCTTTCCCAAAAACGGATGCTGTCCGCGCGAGTGGACGGCCGCGGCCGAACCCCCGCGCGGGAAGCGGGCTGCTAACCGGAGCAGCCCAATGTGTCAATCTCCTCGTCGGCATGGCCGTCCACGACGGCGATACCGTCAATGACGGTGCTGTCGCTTCAGCCGGTAACGCCCGTCGGCATAAGCGTCGAACAGGCCGGCGATCGCCGGATGGTCGACCGGCTCGTCGCTGTCGTCGGCGAGCAGATTCTGCTGGCTGACATAAGCGACGTAGGAGGAATCCCCATTCTCGGCGAGCAGATGGTAGAAAGGCTGGTCCTTGTCCGGCCTGATCTCCTCCGGGATCGCCTCATACCATTCCTCGCTGTTGGCGAAGACGGGGTCGACGTCGAAGATCACGCCGCGGAAATCGAACAAACGGTGCCGCACCACGTCGCCGATCGCGAAGCGGGCATGGGCGATCGACGGCGCCATCATGGCGGCGGCGAAATCGGTCTGGAAGGCGTCCGGTCGGTCGATCATCGCCTCCTATGTAGGGATAAAGCGGGGGGAGGCAAGCAACCGTCCCGCCTCGGCTTCTCTCAGAAGAACCGCATCGATCAAGGCCCCTTCAGTGACTCCCACATTTTGGCGTAGAATGGCCGAAAGGGAGGAAGGCATGCGCGAGCAGTCAATCGACCCGATACTGGCGCGCGCGCTTTATGAAAGCGCGTTGGACGAGGGCGACTGGTGGCCCGCGCTGGAACGTCTGCGCAACACACTCTCTTCGTCGGAAGCCACCCTCGCGGTCTTTGACTCCCGGCAGCCCCCCGCCGTGGAGACGACGCGCGAGTTCCTGACGGCCGAGACCTGCAAGCCTTACCTGGAGCATTACGGCCGTATCGATCCGAAGAACGCCTATTTCTCCCGCGCGTCCTCCGGCTTCGTCTTCAACGACGCGCGCTGCTTCGATGACGGCTTCGTCTCGCGAAACTGCTTCTACCAGGAATATACGATTCCGATTGGCTTGCGCCGGACGCTGGACCTGCTGCTCGAAGCGGGCGACGGGCGCAACGTGTTCCTTGCCGTCATGCGGTCCGATCGGAAGGGCTATTATGAGGAAGGGGACGAAGCCGCTCTGCGCGTCGCGGGCCCCCATTTTCTGCGCGTGCTGGCGGTCCGGGAGAGGCTGTCGGCCGCCGAAACCGCCGCCAGGGTGGCGACGGGGGCGCTGGACCAGCTGAGCATCGGAATCCTCCTATTCGATCCGTCCGGCCGAATCATCCTGGCCAATGCGGCGGCCCTCGAAATGTGCGGGAACGGTGGCTGCCTTCGGATTTGCAAGAATCGCCTGGTCGCCGATCCGTCGGCGGCGACCGCGGAAATCGAAGCGGCGGTTCGGCAGGCGGCGGGGTCTTGCGGCCAGGTGCATGCGATGCGGATCGGCCGACGGGAAGACGAAGCCTTGCTCGCCTGGTTCGCGCCCATGCCGGCCTCCAGCCCGCTCAACCCCGGAACCGGACGCACCGTGCTCGCGATCATCGCCGGCCCCGCCCAAAAGTCCAACGTCCTGCCCGAGCAGCTGAGGCGCCTCTATGGACTGACGGCTGCGGAAGCCGAACTGGCGATCGTCCTCGCCGGCGGTGTTACCCTCGCCGAGGCGGCGCGCCGCCGCGGAATCAAACTCTCCACCACACGGACGCAATTGCTCTCGATTCTCCAGAAGCTCGGTATCCATCGTCAGAGCGATCTCGTACGGCTCGTTGCCCGGCTGCCGGGGGCATTGCTTCAATAGAGGAGCACGGGCGGCAGCGACTGAAGAGGCTGCGGCCAAGGCCCGGCGATTCGCCCTCCCTGCTCGTCGGTCCGTGACTCTCCTTGCCTCCACCAAATGGTGGATGCGCGCCTCCTTCACCCCCGCCAGAACCTCCGGCTGACGATCCAACGCATTGCAAAGGGGGAATATGTGAGAAAGATAGCTCTGCTTTGTTCGGCCGCCGCCGCGGCAGCCTTCGTCCCGGCGACGCCCGCCGCCGCGCAGATCACTTCGGGCGGACGCGTCGAAGTCCGCGGGGGGTGGGAGCGGATTCATTCCAGCGCGTCATTGGCCGGATCTCCGGCGGTCAGCGGCCATATTGACGGCGCCGATTTCGGCGCCGAGCTCGGCTACGATTACGTCGCCGGCTCCTCCTTTCTCGTGGGCGCCTATGGGGGTGCCGAGCTGTCGACGGGCAAGACTTGCCGACCGGTGTTCGGCGGCGACAGCGGTTGTATCAAGGCCGGCCGCAACTTCACCGCGGGAATCCGCGCCGGCGTGCCGGCCGGCCACGGGGTGCTGATCTACGCCAAGGGCGGTTATTCGAATGGGCAGCTGAAGGCCAGCTATCGCGACGGAAATCCGGCCGATTCGTTCGACGGCAGCAGCAATCGCAGCGGCTGGCATATCGGCGCCGGAGTCGAAGCGAAGCTCACCCGCAACGCCTATGCCAAGGTCGAATATGTCTACACCCGGTATAACGGCTACCACTACGACCTCCTCGCCACCCATCTCTCGGCCGACGCCGAACGACACCAGCTGTTGTTGGCTTTCGGCTTCCACTTCTGAGGGGCGAGGGCCGCCGAGGAGCCGCCCCGTCTCTGCCGGCGCTCCCGCAAAACAAAGCTCGGTCGAACGATCGCCGATAGGCTCGGGTTAAGCCTCTCGTCATGTCCGGGACGAGCCCCCTCATCATGCTCGGGACATGCTTGGCAAGCTTGGAACCTTGGGCTAAGGCCCGCCGCCTGTCGACCCGCCCCGCCATGCGCCGGGGCGATCTCACGAGATGCGGAGAGGTGCCGGAGCGGTCGAACGGGGCGGTCTCGAAAACCGTTGTGCCCTTACGGGTACCGAGGGTTCGAATCCCTCCCTCTCCGCCATTCGAACGGCCGCCGAAGCGCGGCCGTTCAAATGGCGACGCGGGAGGTGCTGAAGAACCCTCCGGGTTCGAGGCCGGAGCCGCACGCAGTGCGGCGGAGACGGGGGAGCGAAGCGAGCCCAATCCCCTTCCTCTCCGCCATTCGGCACCGCCCCCTAAGCCTCCGACACCGGCGCCGGCCGATCCCCGGGTATGTGCCCACGCTCCGGCGACACGAACCGGCGGAAAAGCCATTTGCGCGCCGGATGGTCCAGCCGGCGGTCCGCGACGATCGAGACCGTCGCCACCAAAGCGACGAACAGGGGAATCCGCACGGGCGCGCTCATCAGCAAAGGCAGGTGGGTGCGGGCGAGCAATTGATCGAGCACCAGGAGCAGAGGGAAGTTCAGGATATAAGCGGCATAGGTGGCCTGGCCGGCGGCGCCGAGCAGCGGGCGCAGCCGTGGCGGCGGCTGCGCCGTCGATGCGAACACCAGCACCGGCATGGCCAGGGTCGCGGCGAGATCGTAGACGAAGGCGCCTCCATACGGGCGCAGGAGGATCGTCGCGAGCAGGATGGGCGCCGACGCCCAGAAGGGCAGGCGCAGCCATGGCAGCCGGCCCCGGCTCCAGAGGCGATAGGCCGCAACGCCCGAGAAGAAGCCGTAGACGACCCGCAGGCCGCCGACATGGACGCTGGCGAACGAGCCGCCATATTCCAGCCTGGTCGGAAGCGACAAACCCACGACCAGCATGACGGCGCCGATCGCGACGAAGAGCGCGAGCAGCCGGTCGGTCAGCCGCGGCCCGAGCACCGACCAGATGAGGTTGACCGCCAGCTCCCAGAACAAGGTCCAGGTCGTTCCGTTGAACGGATAGGGATGGTGGTGACGCCAGGCGAGCGCCGGCACGAGCGGAAGCAGCAGGGCCGAAGCGGCGACCGAGACCAGGAAAAGCACGGGCTCGGGCAACGACCCCCGGACCAGGGCGATCCCCAGGTTCGCCGCCACCGCGATCGCCAAAGCGAGAAGATAGAGCGGGTAGACGCGGATCAGCCGCAGCCGCATGAAGCCGAGGCCGCGAAGGTCGTGCGCGAGCCTTGCCTCATAAGCATGGGCGAGGACGAAGCCGCTCACCGCGTAGAAGAAGTCGATCACGAAGAAAGCGCCGGGCAGGACATGCTCGGCCCGCGATCCCGCGGAATGGAAGAGCATCACGATGAGGACGCAGACCGCGCGCAGGCCCTCGATCGCGAAGAAGATTTCCGGCGCCGCGAAGCCGGAAGGGCGCAGCTCCTCCCGCGCCGAAGGGGCCGTGGCGCCGCTCACGCGCCGGCCGGCGCCAGCGGCGGCCATGTCCCGAGCGGGCGGCCCCTCATTTCATCGCCGGCGCACAAGGGTCCGCGCGCCCAGCCGCTGAAGGTGGTGCGCGGGCCGCCCGAACGGACCAGAGTGACCTGATGCTCGAGATCCTGGGCGAGGCGGAAGACGGCCAGCGAGCCGGGAGTCGCGGCATGATAGCCGAACATGGGCGCGCGCGTGCTCCGGCGCCGAAGCTCGAAATCCCCGCCCTCGTAGATGCAATCGGTGAGGTTGATCACCAAAGCAAGCCGACGGATGCCAAGCCCGGCGTCGCGATGCCAGCCGAGATTGTTGCCCGCTTGCATCTCGACCAGATGCCCCTCGATATGGGCGATCGGATCGCATCCCGAAATCTCCTCCAGCCATTCCATGAAGGCCGGGCGCGCCAGCGTCATGCAGAAAGGCAAGGCCGCTTCCACCGACAGGTCGTTGCCCCTGAGGCCATATTCTTCGAGATCGACCTGCCGGAACGCGGCCTTGCGCGCCGATCCGGCCAGCGATTTGAACAGCTCGGGCTCGATGACGTCGTGGAAGACCGCGCCGCCGAAATCGGTCACGGCCCGGCGGATGTCGGCGATCATCGCGGGATCGAGCACCCGCGTTTCGGCGCCGCCGATCCGGATCGGCGATCGGAACAAAGGAGCGGCCGGATAGACGGCGCCGGCCCCGGCTTCGCCGCTCATGCCGCGCCACCGCCGGGCGACGGACGGCCCGGATCGCGCTTCGGGAACCAGCCGGCGATCCCCCGGATCGCGCCTCCGAACAGCCGGTTCCAGAATCGCCGCAGGCGAAACTCGATCAGATCGTCCAGCAGCAGGCTGAGGACGAGGAAGAAGGCGCTCAACGCCGCGACGAGCCACCAGCGGTTCGCCTCGGTCCCCACAAGCCGGATGACGGCGATCCCGATCTGGAAATGGAGGAGGTACATCGGATAGGTGGCCGAGCCGAGGCGGCCGGCGAAGGGCAGGCCGACGTTGCGCCCGCGCATCAGCGGGAAGAGCACGAACAGCAGCAGGACGAGCGCCATCTGCACCGGCGCATGCGTATGCACCTCTCTTGTATAGCGGTAGCCGGTGTGGAGGCACAGGAGCAAGGAGCCGGCGAGCAAGGGCAAGGTGAGGCGCGGATCCTCGCGGCGATAGACCAGGGCCATCACCGCCCCCGCGGCAATGAAATGGTAGCTTGGCGACACCATCAGCCACTGGCCGCCCAGGGGCAGGCAGACGATCTGCGCCGCGATCCAGGCCGCCAGGATCCAGGGCAGCCGCTTCATCTGCCCGGTCATGAGGATCAGCAGGATGAAGAGATAGAAGACGATCTCGACGGCGAGCGTCCAATAGACGGCGTCGACGAAGCGATAGCCGAATGCCTGCGGGTAGAAGGTGAGATTGGCGAGATACTGGCCGAGGCCCTGGAGAGGATGGACGGGCCGGTTTCGGGTCAGGAAGAAGGTCGCGGTCATGCAGATCAGGAAGGTGGGGACGATCCGCACGACCCGCCGCGTCGCGAAATCGGCCGCGCCATGGCGCGGCGCGGTGAGCGTGATCACCAGGCCGCTGGTCATGAAGAAGAAATAGAGCCCGGTAATGCCGTAGCCGGTGACGGCGGTCAGCGCGCCATAGCCGTGGATCGCCGGATTGATCCGTGGGTCGAGGCCGATGAAGCAATAATGGTCGAGCATGACCCAGAAGGCGCAGACGAGCCGGCCGTAATCGATCCAGTCCATCCGGTGGACGCGCGGGGCGGGCGCCGTCCGCCCCCCTTCGCCTGGTGCTTCGCCGCTCTTCCCCATGCTTCGGCGGGACGTAGAGCCACTCGCGCCGGGATGAAAGCGCGAAGTCGGGCGCGCCGCGTCGTCGCCGCGCAAGCGGGCCGAGGCAAAGCGGGGCTTGGCGCGTCCGTGCACGGCGGTTAGGCGGGAGCCGAAGGGAGCCTGGATGAGCACGGACCTTGCAACGGATCTTGCAAATGCCCTGTTGTCGGCCGCGCCGGAGATCGTCTGGCGCGACGTCGGCGGCGACCTCGTGCTCTTCGATCCGCGCAGCGGCGACTATCATGCGCTGAACGCCAGCGCCTCCTTCGTCTGGCGGCGGATCGCGCGCGGCGAGGGCGTGGCGGCGATCGTCGCCGAAGCCGCCGCGTCCCACCCGGACCAGGCGGACGCGATCGCGCGGGACGTCCGCGCCTTCGTCGAATCCGCTTTGGCGATCGGCCTTCTCCGGGCATGAGCGGGATTGCGGGGATCCTCCATCTCGACGGCGCGCCCGCGAGCGCGGACGCGCTCGATGCGATGGCCGCCGCGTCCGCGCCCTTCATCGGCCCGGACGGCGTCGGCGCCTGGCGTTCCGGGCCGGTCGGGATGCTGCGCTTTCACGCCGCGACGACGCCCGAGGCCGTCGGCGAGGTCCAGCCCTTTCGCAATCCCGATTCCGGCAACGCGATCTGCTTCGACGGCCGCATCGACAATCGCGCCGATTTGCTCGCGCGCCTCGATCGCGCGGCGGCGGCGGACGCGCCCGATTGCGCGATCGTGCTCGCCTTGTTCGATCGCTTCGGCGACGCGATGCTCGACATGCTGGTCGGCGATTACGCTTTGGCGATCTGGTCGGAGCGGCGCCGACGCCTCTTCTGCGCGCGCTCGCCGCTCGGCTGGCGGCCGTTCCTGTGGACCTGCGACGGCCGCCGGTTCGGCTTCGCCAGCCAGCCGCGGACCCTGGTCGAGGGGCTGGGGCTGGAGCGCAGGCTCAACGAAGGCGCGATCGGCGAATATCTCTCGGCGCGCTTCGTCACCCAGACCGAGACCTTCTGGCAGGATGTGAACCGGCTCGCCGCCGGCGGCGCGCTCGCGGTCGAGGACGGGCGCGTGCGGCTCTGGCAATGGTTCCGGGGGCCGTTCGAGGACAAATCGGGCGCCTCGGAAGCCGAGCTCGTCGAGCGCTTCCGGAGCCTGTTCGACGCGGCGCTCGTCTCGGCGATGCGGAGCGACAGGCCGGTGCTTTCGCAGCTTTCGGGCGGGCTCGATTCGTCGTCGGTCGTCTGCCGGGCGACCCAGCTCCACCGCGCCGGGGCCATCGACCGCCAGGTGATCCCGGTATCGGTCCGTTATCCGGGCGCGCCGCAGGACGAGACGAAATGGAGCAGCATGGTCGAGCGCGAGCTCGGCATCGAGGCGGTGGTGGCGACTCCGGACCCTCTCGACCTCGATGCGCAGCGCCGTTTCTGCGCCGAGACCTACCATCTCCCGCTTCGCCCCAACGTGATGACCGCGATGACCCGAATCATGCGCGCTCATGACGCGCGGATCCTGCTCACCGGCGAGGGCGGCGACGATTGGCTGTACGGCAGCCACGGCCATTGGCCGGACCTGCTTCTGCGGGGAAAATGGCCCACCGCGCTTGGAGAAGCCTTCGCGACGAACGCGCGACGGTTGCCGGGCGCGTTGCGCCTCCTGGCCGCCCACGGTGCCGGCCCGATCTTCTCCCGGAGGCAGCGCGAAAGCGCGCTGCGCCCGCACCTCGATTTCTCGGCCGAACCGCCTCCCTGGATCGGCAAGGATTGGGCGCGGCGGACGGGCCTCGCCGAACGGTGGCGGAACGACCCTCTGCCCGTCGACCTGCCGAGCTACGCCCAGCGCCAGCGCTACCAGGTCTATTGGTTCTCGCGACGCCATGTGAATTGGGACAATGTCCTCGCCTTCGTCGATTCGAACGGGATCGAGCTTCGCCACCCTCTGCACGATCTGCGCCTGACCAAGTTCCTGATGGGCGTGGACGGCGGGATGCTGTGGCGTGGGCCGACCCGCAAATATCTGCTGCGCCAGGCGATGCGCGGCGTGCTTCCGGAAGGGATACGGACCCGGTCGGACAAGGCCAATTTCGTGCTGACGATCCTCGACGCGGCGTGCGAGCGGCTGCGCGAGCATCCGTTTGAGCAGCATTACAGCGTCCGGATGGGATGGGTCGATCCCGTCTTGCTGGCCGATGCGCAGGCAAGGTTCGTGGCCTGGCGGGACGCCGGAAGCCGCCGCGAGGAGGTGCCGAAAGCGCCCTACAATGCGGTATGGTTCACCCTGGCGCTGGATCTCTGGCTTGAGAACGCCTTCGGAATCTAGGAGAGACCGATTGCAGCAGGAGTATCCGGGAATGGCAGCGAAGGTGGACGGCGCGACAAGATCCGATGAAACGATCGTCGCCCGCGCCGGCGATCTCACGGCCGCGCATATCGAGACCGAATTGGTGATCATGCATATCGGCAGCGGCAAGCTGGTCCAGCTCAACCGGGTCGCCACGCGCATCTGGGAAAATCTCGACCCGCCGATCGCGCTCGGCGCGCTCTATGCGCGGATCGAGGACCAGTTCGACGTCGCGCCGGACACGTGCCGCGCGGAGGTCGGCGAATTGCTCGCGGCGTTCGAGGCCCAGGGCCTGATCACGATGACGCCGCCCCGCTGATCCGGGTCGACGCGCGATAGAGCCAGCAATTCACCGCGAAACGGGAATCGGCGAAGGCGCGGGTCGGTACGCAAACGGTCCGCACCTCGTGCGCGGCCCAGGAGGGAAAGACGACGAGCCGGCCCTGTTCGGGCTCGATATCCACGCCGTTGTCCTCGCCCGCCGCACCGAAGGGATACAGCCTCAGCGCGCCGCCCGAGAAACGCTTCGGCTCGCGATGGAAATAATAGACGCCGCTCAGCATGCGCTCGCCGCGCCGGCTATGGGCGGTGCCGCTATAGGTGTCTTCGTGCCGCTGGAAATGGGCGCCGTCATTGTGCGCGACCAGCTCGAGCTCGATCTCGCTGAGCGCGAAGGGCGAGACTCGAAGCATTTCGACGAGGCCCGCGGCGCGGTCGCGCATGCGCTCGCGGAAAATTGCGTCGAGCGGGCCGAGGTCGCGCAGGCTGGAGGCGAGCCGGACCGAAGGATCGACCCTTTCTCCGCCGAGCGCGGCCGGAACGAAGCGTTGCTCGTTCGCGAGCGCCCATTGAAGAAGCGCGCCCCGCTCGTCGGCGTCGAGCAGATCGTCCTCGATCCGGAACGGGGGAAGCAGCGGCGTCACGACGCGCCGCGCGAGCTTCCGTCGCGGAGGAAGCGCAGCACGAAGCCTTCCGTCACCGCATCCGATTGGCGTTCCATGCGCCGCGGCGGAACCGCGGCATCGCTGCCCAGGGCCCGGAGCAGGGCCGCGACGCTGCCCTCATAATCGCGATCGAGCGCCTCGTAGGTCAGGACGACCGGCTCCGCCCCGATCGCATCGAACAGGCGGCGCCAATGATGACGCGCATAGTCGGCGAGGCCGAACTGGGCCGCCATCCTCTCATAATCGTAATGCGGCGCGCCGGTCGCCGGCATCTCGGCGCCGGGGATCATGCGCCATTGCCCCGAATGCATGGCGGCGAGGGCCGAGGCGGCCTGGCGGACGCGGTCGAGCCGCTCCAGGAGGATGAAATCCGGGCTGGGGAAAATGTCCGCCACGGCCGCCCATAGGGCGCGGTAGGTCTCCGAAGACAGATCGTTCGGCCATTCGCGCACCGGCGGGAATCGGCCCGGTACGCGCTCGGCGACGATCTCCTCCAGATCCTGCCAGAAGAGCTTGACGCCAAGGACGCCGTTCGGGCCGGTGCGGTGGCGATGGACCGACGCGACGAGTTGCTCGATGCCCTCGATCCCCCAGCGCCGCTCGAAGGACGGCCGGAAGCCGCGATGGAAATATTCGAGCGGACAGCCCAGGCCCCCGGCGAAATGCAGCGCCTCGCCGAGCATCGTGCTTCCCGACCGCGGATGGCTGCACAGCAGGATCGTGCGCCGCGGCGGCCCGAACCATTCGGGCTGGTCGTGCTCGGCCGTCGCAAGGTCATAGGGTCTCGCGGGCGGCTTTTCCGCCTCCGCGCTCACGCGATCACCTCCTCCAGCAAGGCCGCGACGCGGGGCAGGGCCGAAAAATCGGACGGATAGACGAGGCGATAGGCCGGGAGTCCGGCGATCGTCCGGCGCAGGCGGTGCACCAGCGGCTCCAGCCCGCCGATCGCGCAGGCGCCGGGGTTGAACTGGATCAGCTGGTGGATCGCAAGCACCAGGGCTTCGCCCGGGGAGAGCCGCTGAAGCTCGGGCTCCGTCGCATCGGGAGACCGGTCGAGCGCCGCCAATGCGCGCAGCGGAAGCTCGGCGCGCGGGCTTTCCTGCGCGAAATCGAACCAGATCTTGGTGCCGTAGGCGGGAAGCGCGCGGCAGCGCTCGAGCGGCAGATCGAGCGCCGCCCGCGAATCCGGCCAGACGCAGACGCCGGTCGCGGCCGGCGCGACCGTGGCGCCGCCTTCAGGGTGGAGGAGGGAGATATCGTCGCTGAGCAGGTCCCAGCCGAAGCGGCCGGCCAGCGCCGCCGCGAGGGTGGACTTGCCGGCGCCCGAGCCGCCGAAAAGCAGGATCGCCGCGTCGTTCTTCGCCAGCGCGGCGCCGTGGAACGCGACCCTGCCGAACAGCAGCCCGATCCGCGGCAGGACGCGCCGCACCAGGACATCGAGGAATTCGGGATCCGCTTCCGCCTGGTTGTCGAACGCGGCGATCGTCCGGCCGTCCGGCGAAACCGCATAAGACGAGCCGCGCGCGGTCGTCAGCAGCCAGCCATCGCCGCTTTGCGAAAGGCAGAGGCCGTATCGGCCAGGCCAGCGAAACAGGAAGCGATCCGCGACCGGCGGCGGCGCCCGTTCGATTCGCAGCGCGATGTCCGGCGGTACATGATGATCGCTTGCGGCCGGACGCAGGCCCGGCACGGGAGACTCGCAGGCGAGGGTCAGCCCGCCCACGCCGTAGAGATTCATCGAATCAGGGGGTCAGGTTGCTGATGCCGTCGCCCGGATTGTAACGCAGGCCCTCGGCATTCCTGGCCGGGCTGTACGAGAGGATCTCCGGCTTTTCCCAGGCATCCTTCGTCGGAACGATCGAGCCTTCATTCGAATCTGCTTTCGGCCCTGGCGAATTCATCGTCATCTCCACCTACTCCGAACAAGAAATCGACGGGTCATCCCAACCGCGTGACCCAAGCCGGAAGGGGTGCCCATAGGAGATGCGGCTCATTTCGTCCAGACATGGATCGCATTTCGGTCATGTCTGGCCCAAAGCTCGACAATTTCGCCCGCTGCCGTCGGCAGCGTCCGGAAGAAGGGCCTGAATATTGAAGCCCAACACGAGCCCGCGCTTCCGCCGGGGCGGTTCTGGTGGCGGATCGAATCGTCCATGTCGAGCTCGATCCATTGGATCGTCCCGCCGACCGCGCCGCCATGGGAAGCGAGGCGCAGGCTCGTGCTTTCCGGCCGATAGGGACCGCCGGACCGGAAGTCGAACTCGAACAGGATCGCCGGGTCGCTCCGCATCGCGACGCTCGGATCGCGGACCGGGACCTCGCGAAACGGCTTGCGAAGGATATCGAACGGCGAAAGGTCGAAATCGCAATCGGCGGGCATCCGGGTCACCGCGTCCTTCAGATCCTCGGCGAGCGCGACGAGGATGCGGCCGCGCGCCGGAATGATCGCCCCATCGGGCCTGACGAGGCGGCCGACAGCATCCTCCATCGCATCGAGTACCTCTTCGCCGAGCAGGTCGTTGCTGACGATCTCGGAGACCAGTATGTCGGCCGGTCCGCCAAGGTCCGCCTCGGCTGCGATCGCGCTCGAATGTCTGGCGATGACGCGCACCCGATCGGAAAGGCCGTTGCGGGCGATCACGCGCTCGGCGGCCATCGCGACGGCGGGATCCGCTTCGCAGGTGAACACGCGCCCGGCACCCGCTTGCGCCGCCATCATCGCGAGCAGACCCGTTCCGGTGCCGATCTCGAGAACGGTGCAGCCCGGCGTTACCGCTTGTTCGAGCGCCTGCCGATAGGCCTGGTTGCGCAATTTGTCGCGAACGATCGCGAAATGCCAGCGAGGTACGCCGCCGCCGAGCAGCTCGGCGGCGATGATGCGCGCGTCGGGCGGGCAGAGCGGATCCTCGATCGCGGCCAGGCACAGGCGCGCGACCCCGGCGCGGTCCCCGATCGCGGCCTTCTGCCGGGCGAGCGCGACCATCGCGGCGGGATCGCCGTCGACCCGGGCTTCGAGGGCATGGATTGCGGCGGCGCGATCGATTCCGGGCTTCATGGGCGCCCTTGTGGCGAGGGAGAGGGCCGAACGCACGTCAAATCTGGGTGGGTCGATCATTGCCCGCGGGCTTCGCCTCCGCCTTCGCCCGCGATCGCGACGACCGAAGGCGCGGGATGGGCGTGAAGCGGACCAGATGCGTGACGATGCGGAGCGGCACGTAGAGCCAGCGCAGGGGCCTGGGCAGCGGCATGTCCAGATAGGCCTGCCAGGATGGCGTCATGCTGCGCCCGAGCGTCCGGAGCTTGCGGCGCAGGCCGGAGCGCCGGCGCCATTCCGAGGCGGTGATCTCGAACCACCGTTTCCAGCGGAACAGGCGGTCGCGGCTGCGCTGGTGCTGGACCAGCAAAGGCGGAAGCGTTCCCGGAACGAGATAGGTGAGGCACTCGCCGGCCATGCCTCCCGCCAGCCCCGGGGGCATGGCGGCATCGCGGCGCACGGCGGCGGCGAGCAATGCCGGCATTTCGAAGCAGGCGGCGACCAATTTTTCCAGCCCGCTCCGGCGGGCGGCCGCGAGAACCGAGTCCCGATCGAAATCCGGCGCCGCCGCGACCCGGCTCAGATCCGCGACCCAGTGCAGCCGGCTCCAGGCGTGCCGGCTATGGTGGTAGCACAGATAGACGAACAAATCGGCGGTCCGCAGCACCGGGATCGCCGCGCCGAGCATGTCGTGGTGCTCGACGCGGCCGAGCAGCCGATCGGTGGGCATGTCGGCGCCCGAAAGATCGAGATTGTGGTGGACGTCGATCAAATCCCCGTCCGGCGAGCGGAACGAGACTTCGCGGCTGAGATCGCACAAAGCCTCGATGTGGCGCGCATGCTGCCTGGGATCGGCGGGCAGTTGGAAGGGACGGCAGAGGTTGAATCCCGCGCCGCACAAATAAGTGACGGTGGCCGCGAAGGCGTCCCGATCGACCAGCAGGTCGAGGTCGCGGCAGGATCGCTCCGCGATCCCGCCATAGTAACGGCTCGCGACCGCGATTCCCTTCACGACCGCATAGCGGACGCGCTCCGGCTCGAACCAGGTCCGGTGCAGCAGCAGGATCGTCCGGGCGAGGCGGAGATTGAGCGCCGCGCTCTCGCCCGACTGGCGCCGCAGGGCGGCAAGCTGGTCCCGCGACCAGAAGGGCGCCAGGATCGCGGCCTGATTGAGGACGAGCGGAAGCACGAGATGATGGTCGGCCTGCTCGAAAAATGCCGGCCAGTCGCGCACCCCGGAGGCAAGCCCGGCCAGGGAATCGCCGTCGACGAGGGACGGGCCCAAAGCCAGTGAAAGCAGGAGGCGGCTGCCCGGCTGCAATGTCCCTCCCTTCATCTGCTCGTGGCCGGCGCCGACCGTTCCATCATCGAACGTCGTCGCTACACCGGGGCGGCACCGGTGGCAAAATCCGGCAATTTCCGGCGTCCGGATGCGGATCGCTCCCGATCCGCCGCGGCGGCTTCCCCACCGGCCGGGTGGAAATATTCGGCGCGAGACGATAAGCCGCTGCCATGCGCCGCGGGACGCGCGGCGATGCGCCGGGACGAGGAGGAAGATTGGCGGCCGATCGGTCAAGCGCTCGCCGGCACCGGCCGGTGACGATGGAGGATATCGCCGCTTTGGCGGGCCTTTCGACATCGACCGTCTCGCGCGCGCTCCAGGGCGATTCGCGAATCCGGCCGGCGACGCGCGAGAGGGTCGCTGCGCTCGCCCGCAAGCATGGCTATGCGGTCAACAGCAATGCCCGCAAGCTGCGGCTCAGCCGCAGCAACACGATCGCGATCGTCATCCACCTGCCGCCCTCGGCCAGCCCCGAATGGTCGGGGCCGTTCATCTTCCAGCTCCTCACCGACGTCGCCAACGGCCTCTGGCTGCGCGGCCAGGATCTGCTCCTCGTCCCGCCGGAGAGCGACCGGCCGCACGCTTATCAGTCCCTGCTCGCCTCAAAGGGGGCGGACGGGATCATCTTCCTCGGCCAGGGCGCGAGCGACGACTGGCTGCTCGACCTGACCCGCACCAACGCGCCCTTCGTCGTCTGGGGCGCGGTCGAGGACGCGCCGACCTATTGCACGGTCGGCAGCGACAACCGCAAGGGCGGGGCCCTGGTCGCGCGGCGCTTCCTGGAGCTCGGCCGCCGCCACATCCTCTTCGTCGGCAACCGCCGGCATCCGGAGATGGCGCAGCGCTGGGACGGGCTGAAGGCGGCGCTGGATGCGAGCGGCGGCGCCTATGCGCTCGATTATGTCGAGGTCGGCGACTTCACCTTCGACACCGCGCTCGCCGCCGTCCGCCGCCACTTCGCGGCCCTGCCCGACGACCGGCGGCCCGATGCGATCTTCGCCGCGAGCGACGAGTTCGCGCTGGCGACGCTCGCCGCGGCCGACGAAGCCGGCATCGGGATTCCCGGCGACATGTCGCTGATCGGCTATGACGACCTGCCGAGCGCGTCGCACGTCCGCCCGGCGCTGACGACGGTGCGGCAGGACACGCGCCAGGCGGGCGCCCTTTTGGTCGAGAAATTGTTCCAGATGATCGACGGCGGCCGCCCTTCCTCGGCGACGATCCCCACCGAATTGGTTGTGCGCCAGACCTAGCCGTCTGCCAGGTCTCATCATAGAGCCACGCTAGCGCATTGCCAGCCGGCGGCGGAAGAAGTCGGCCATCAGGCGGAAGGCTTCGTCCGATTCCGGTATGTCCTGGTAGATCCAGTGGGCGTGCAGCATCGCCTCGAACACCACCAATTCGGCGGGCACTCCGGCCGCGAGCAGGGCGCGGTGGAAGAGCGTCGTCTGGCTGAGCAGGAAATCGCGCGTTCCGGCGATGCACAAAGTCGGCGGGACGTGATCGAGCGATCCCAGGAGCGGGGAGAGAGCCGGATCGGCGGGATCGTGCGCGCCGACATAATCGGCGAACAGGCTGCCCGTCCGCGCCCGGTCGAGCGCGGGGCGGAAGAGCTGCTCGGTATCGCCCATCCGGCCGAGGTCGGCGGTGCCGGAGAAGAAGCCGAGGGCCGCCGGCATCGGCAGGTCGCCCCGCTTCAGCCGCGCGAGCATTTGCACGGCGAGGATCGCGCCTGCCGACGTCCCGTAAAGGCCGATCCGCCGTGCCGGGCAGGTTTCGAGCAGGGCGCGATAGACGGCTTCGGCATCGTCGACGGCCGCCGGAAAGGGGTGCTCGGGCGCCTGGCGATAGCGCACGGCCACGATCTTCGCGCCGGTCAGGGCGGCGACCGGCACATTTTCCGTCACCGATCCCGCATCCATGGTGAAGCCGCCGCCGTGAAGGTTCAGCAGGACGGAATCCGTTGAAGCGCCGCCGGCGGGCGTGAAGATGCGGACCGGCACGCCGCCCATCCCGCCTTCGGCCATGTCGACCCGGTAGCGCTCGCGCTGCGCCGCGCCGAGCGTCTCCTGCACCGCGGCGCAGAGGGCGCGCTGCGCCTCCAGGCCGCCGCGCGCCGTCTGCGCCGCGGCGGCGGCGAGCGCGTCCCGGGCGGCGGGGCTGATCGTGCGCGGCGGCGGCGTCGTGCGCAGCAGCTCCGGCCATTCGAACGGCTCCCCGGGCCCTTTTTCATCCGTTTGTGCAACCGTTTGCATTAGGCTCGTGCCCCTTCAGCGAATCCCTCGCGATATAGGAGGGAGGATGAGCGTCGTCTCACGAAAACAGATTTTATGCAATCCATTGCATTTTTCGCTTGCGCGAGCGCAAGGCTGGTGTAACCAATAAGGGGGACAAGAGGGAGGGAGAGGTTCCATGGCAAAGATGTTCGCCCGCGCGCTTCGGCCCGGCATCGTAAGCCGGTCCTTGCTCGGCTCGAGCGCGCTCGGCCTCCTGTCCGCCGCCGCCAATGCCGCGCCCGCCGCGCCGCCGGCCGACGCTCCCGCCGCGCAGACGGCCCCGGCGGCGCAGGCGAGCCAGCCGCCCGCTTCGTCCGATCTCGGCGACATCGTCGTCACCGCGCGCCGCGTCCAGGAATCCCAGCAGCGCGTGCCGATCGCCATCACCAGCTTCGACCAGGATATGCTCGAGCGGAACCGGATCCAGTCGCTTTCGGACCTGCAGCAATTCGTGCCGTCGGCCTCGGTCACCGGCTATAACAGCCGCAACCAGGAGTGGTTCAGCCTGCGTGGCCAGGGGCAGACCGGCTTCGACACCGGCGGCGGCGTCGGCGGCGGCCCGGCCGTGGTCGGCTATCTCGCCGAGGTTCCGGTCAACATCGCCGGTCCCGGCCTCTATTACGACCTCGCCTCGGTCCAGGTTCTGAAGGGGCCGCAGGGGACGTTGTTCGGCCGCAACACGACCGGCGGCGCGATCCTGTTCGAGCCGCGCATGCCGACCGACCGGTTCGAAGGCTATGGCGAGGCGACGATCGGCGATTATGGGCGCTACGAATTCCAGGGCGCGCTCAACGTGCCGCTCGGCGGCGGCTTCGACGTCCGCGTCGCCGGCCAGACCGGCCATCGCGACGGCTATACGCACGACGTGCTCCAGAATGTGGATTACGAGCGGCGCGACTTCGATTCGATCCGCGTCGGAATCCGGTTCGCCAGCGGCGGCTTCGAAAATTATCTGCTCGGCACCTATACCGACTATCGCGAGAACGGCTCTGGCAACATCCTGCTCTACGCCAATCCCAACAATCCGGCGCTCGTCGCCGCTTTGGCGCAGCAGAAGGCGCTCGGCATCCGCCGTACCCAGCACAGCGTCACCGACGAGCAGGACAAGGGCCGCTTCCTGACCTTCATCGATCGCGCCTCGCTCCGGCTCTCGGACAACGTGACGCTGCGAAACATCGCGAGCTTCACCCATTACAAGACCCTGCGCCGCGTCGACGAGGACGGGACGGCGCTCATCATCCTCGATTCCACCGGTCCGCTCCCTGGCGACTGGCAGAAGGACCAGGAGGTCTTCACCGACGAATTGCAGCTCCAGGGCCGGTTCATGGACGGCAGGCTGATGCTCCAGGGCGGCGGCTATTACGAGCATGGCCACAATCCGACCAACACCAGCTTCTCGCAGCAATTCGCGCCGACCTTCTTCCTCGACACGTTCCGGATCGACCAAAGCAACATTTCGAAAGGCCTCTACGCACAGGGCACCGCCACCATCGTCGACGGGCTCAAGGCGACCGCCGGCTACCGCCACACCTGGGACAAGGTTGGGTTCGGCTTCGCCAATGCGGGCTCGGCGAGCCAGATCCCGAAGGCGGGCGATCCGTGCTTCAGCGTGTTCGGCTCCGTCTATCCGGTGAACTGCCTGGTCTCGGACAGCAGCAAGGACGACGGCTCCTCCTACACGTTCGGCCTCGACTGGCAGGTCGATCCGAAAGCCCTGCTCTACGTCGTGACCCGCCAAGGCTATAAGAGCGGCGGCTTCAACATCATCGCGACCCAGCTCGGCGCCACCAGCAGCGCCTTCTTCCGCTACAAGCCGGAACGGGTCCGCGACGTCGAGGGCGGGCTGAAGACCGACTGGTCGATCGGCTCGGCCCACGGCCGCACCAACCTCGCCGTCTACTACAGCAAATATAAGGACGCGCAGGTGCTGACCAACGCGGTGATCGGCGCCGGCGGGGTCCAGGGCGTCACCGCCAATGCGGCGCGCGCGACCATCTGGGGCGTCGAGGCCGAGAACATCTTCCGGCCGACTCCGAACGTCGAGCTCAACCTCACTTATTCCTATCTGCACGCCGCCTACGACCGCTACGTCACGCCGCTCGGCAACGATCTCAGCAACACGCCCTATCCGAACGCGCCCCGGAACAAGCTGGCGGCGGGCGCGCGCTTCCGCTTGCCGCTCGGCGAACATGCGGGCAATCTCTGGATCGGGGGGACCTACACGTTCCAGGATTCCATCTATGTCGGCATCGGCGACAACGGGCCGGGATCGCCGGGCAACGTCCAGCCGAGCTACGGCCTCGTGAACCTCAGGGCCGACTGGTACAATGTGCTCGGCTCGAAATTCGACCTTGCCCTGTTCGTCACCAACGTCACCAACAAGGGCTATCAGGTGACGGCGCTCGACCTCTACAACACGCTTGGCTTCACCGCCGCCTCGTTCGGCGAGCCGCGCATGTTCGGCGGCACCATCCGCTACGCTTTCTGAGGGGGAGGGATTGCGTGGCGCCGCCATCACGCTCTCCCCGGCGCGCGGCGGCGTGAGGCGGGGGGATGGGGCGCCGCCGGGCTGGGCCTGGCCGGTCGCGGTGCTGGCCCTGTGCCACGGCCAGGCGATTGCGAGCTTCCAGATCCTCAACATCCTCGTCGATCCGATCCGCGCGTCGCTGCACATCAGCGACACCCAATACAGCCTGCTCCAGGGCCTTGCGGTCGCGATCTTCTCGGCCGCGCTCGGCATTCCGGCGGCGCGCTGGGCGGACCGGCACGGCCGCCGGGGCGTCATCCTCGCCGGCGCAATCGGCTGGTCGCTGGCGACCGTGGCCTGCGCCTTCGTCGCCAGCTTCGCCCAGCTATTCGCCGCGCGCGTCGCCATGGGGATCGGCGAGGTCTTCCTGTTCCCCGCCGCTTTCGCCCTGATCGCCGACCTGGTGCCGCGCGCGCGCCTGTCGACCGCAATCGCCTGCTTCGGGGCGGGCGGCCCGATCGGCGGCGCGGCGGCGATGTTCGGTGGCGGCTGGATCGTCGCCCATGTGACGGGGCCGGTGGAGGGGTGGCGGATCGCCTTCTTCGCCTGCGGCCTCACCGGCCTGGTCAGCGCCGCCTTGCTGCTCACCGTCGGCGAGCGGCGGCCGGCGGACGACGCCCCGCATCTCGGCTTCGCCGGCGTCCTTGCCTATCTCGGCGCGCGCGGGCGGCTGTACGGGCCGGTCGCGGCGGCGATGATCTTCCTTTCAATCTGCGCCTTCGCGAGCGCGGCCTGGGTCCCGACCGCTTTCTCCCGCGTCTATGGAATGGGGAGCGACGGCGCGGGCGCATTGACCGCGGCGGGCTCGCTCGCCGGCGGCACCGGCCTCGTCTGGGCGGCGGGGCGGCTCGTCGACCTCCTGGCGGCGCGCGGCGACCGCGCCGGCCCGGCCAGCGTCGGAATCGGCCTCTGCCTTTTGCTCGCAGCGCTCGCCGGCGCGGCCGTCCTCTTCCTCTCCGGCCGCGCCGCCGTCGCGCTCTGGCTCTGCGCTTATTCGCTGCTCGGAATCCCGACCGTCCTCGGCGGCACCGCCTTCCAGATGATCACCGCGCCGCGCCTCAGGGCGCAGGTCATGGCCGTCTATCTGCTGCTGATGAACCTGCTTGCGCTCTCGCTCGGCCCGTTCCTCGTCGCCTGGCTCACCGACCATCTCTTCCACCGGCCGGACCGGGTCGCCCAGTCGCTCGCGATCGTCGTCGCCGGCGCCGCTCTCGCGGGGGCCTTCTGCTTCCTCGCCGTGCGGCGGCGCTTCGCGGCCGCGGCGGCGGAAGCGGCGGGGATAGGCGGCGTCGATGCAATCGCCTTGCCGGACACCGCATGATCATTTAGGTTTGAAACGCGTTGCAAGAATGGGGAGGGGGGAAGATGCGGGGCGGGCGACGTGAACATGCGGGTGCTGCCTTCAGCGCGCCATCCGTTCTCTATCCTCGCCTGTTCGCGAGGCTGGACGAAGGCCATGTCGCGCTCGACAAGAAGCTGATCGCGGATGCGCGGCCGCGGGCGGAGGCGATGGTGATCGAGGCGGAAGTGGCGCGGCTGTCGCGCTCGGGCGAGGCCGATCTCGCGGCGTTGCTCGGCACCTGGTTCGATCTTCCCGGCATGGCGGGCGGCGGGGCCGCGGCCTGCGATCCCCGCCTGGCGGACTGCCGGCTGGAGGATTGGATCGAGCGGCTCTGGGGCGACCTCATCCGCCACGACGCGGGCCAACCCTCCGGCTCCTCGCTCATTCCCTTGCCGCACCCCTATGTCGTGCCGGGCGGCATGTTCCGCGAATGTTATTATTGGGACAGCTATTTCGTCCTGCTCGGCCTCCGCCGCCGTCCGCACCTCGCGCGCGGCATGGTCGACAATCTCGCTTTCCTGATCGATCGCCACGGCTTCATACCGAACGGCAACCGCACTTACTATCTCAGCCGCTCGCAGCCGCCGCTTTTCTACGCGGCGGTCGCCGAGAGCGGCCTTGGCGGCCCGAGCGACTGCTGGGCGCATTATCTGCCGCGCCTCCGCGCGGAGCATGCCTTCTGGATGAGCGGCGCCGAAGCGCTCGGGCCCGGCGAGGCGGCGCGGCGCGTGATCCGCATGGCGGACGGAGCGTTGCTCAACCTTTATCATGACGACGATCCGCGCCCGCGAGACGAGGGGCCGAGCGGACGCGATGCGGCCATTGCCGCCGGTGCCGCGGACCGGGCGGCGCACGGCGTGTTCCGCGACATCCGCGCCGCGTGCGAATCCGGCTGGGACTTCAGCTCGCGCTGGTTCGGCGACCGCCGCTCGATCGAGACCATCCGCACCACGGCGATCGTTCCGGTCGATCTCAATGCTTTCCTGTTCGGCCTCGAAAATGCCATCGCCCGCGGCGCCATCAGGCGGGGCGACCGCGGCGTCGCCGCCGATTTCTCGGCCAAGGCGGAGCGCCGCCGCGTCGCCATGACCACCTGGCTGTGGAACGAGGCGGCCGGCCTGTTCGACGATTACGACGTCGAGCACGGCCTGCGCGGCGCGGTGACGGCCGCCGCTTTGGCGCCGCTCTTCACCCGCCTCGCCACCCGCGACCAGGCTCGTCTCACGGCACAGCGGGTGAAAGCCGAGTTGCTTGCGCCGGGCGGGCTGCTGGCGACGCCGCGCATCACCGGCGAGCAATGGGACGCACCGAACGGCTGGGCGCCGTTGCAGTGGATCGCCGCGATCGGGCTGCGCCAATACGGCCAGCGGGCGCTTGCAAAGGAGATCGTGCGCCGCTGGGTCGCGACCGTGGCGCGGGTCTATGCCGAGACCGGCCGCCTCACCGAAAAATATGATGTGGTCGATCGCGTTCCGGGGGGCGGGGGCGAATATGCCCTCCAGGACGGGTTCGGCTGGACCAACGCCGTCACCATCGCCCTGATCGAGGAGTTTCCCGACGCCTGCGCGTCCGTCCTCAGCGAGGCCGCGCATGACAGGTTGGTCGTCCGCAATCCCGATTCGGCCCCCCGCGGCGAGACGATCGCTGCGCCGCCACCCGTGCTGACCGTCCGTTCCTAAGAGGCCGGAACGCTGGAATGCGGTCAATTTTTGAAACGCATTGCAAATCCTCTTGCAACGCGTTTCAAATCCTGTAGGCTTGCCCCCGCATCGGCTGAAAAGCAGCCGCGCTTCGGGGAGGGGAAAGCGATGGGTTACGTACGATCGGCCCTGTTGGCCGCCGTTGCCGCGGCGGGGGCTGTCCATGGCATGCCGGCCTTCGCCCAGGATACGCCGCCGGCTCCGACCGGACAGGCGCGGGGTGACGACCAGAGCGCCGACGCCACGGCCCAGCCGATCATCGTCACCGCCACGCGGCGGGAACAGTCGCTGCAGCAGACTCCCATCTCGATCATCGCCTTCGACAAGGCGGCGATCGACCGCCAGGGTCTGCGCACGCTCACCGACATCGAGACGGCGACACCCGGAATCAGCTTCGCCTCCAAGGGCGGCAGCGGCACCTCCTCGGGATTCGTCACCGCCCGCGGCCTGTTCGACCTCGCGCGCAACGTCGGCTTCGAGCAGCGCGTCGGCGTCTATATCGACGGCGTCTATATGGGCCGCACCTACAATCTCGACCAGACGGTGCTGGGGCTCGAGCGGATCGAGGTCCTGCGCGGTCCGCAGGGCACCTTGTTCGGCAAGTCGACGCCGGCCGGCGCCATCAACATCACGACCCGGCTTCCCGGCGACGCCTTCCGGTTCGAAGCCAATGCGGAGGTCGGCAATTTCGACTATCGGCTGATCAACGCCTATGTGAGTGGTCCGCTGTCCGACAAGGTCTCGGCCTCGATCGGCTTCGAGGTCGCGAACCGGGACGGCTATACGCGCGAAGCCGCCTTCCCCGACATCGGCTTCAACCAGATCAACCGCTATGCGGGACGGGCGGCGCTGCGCTTCCGTCCGGCGGCCGATCTCGACATCATCCTGCGCGCCGACGCGCAGAAAGCGCACACGCCGCTGGCGACGCTCGAGGACAATGTGGTGTCGGATCCCCGGCCCTATCACGACAGCACCGATTTCCTGCAGACGGACCGGAACAGCTCGTTCGGCACGTCGCTCGAGATCGACAAGGGGCTCGGCGGCGGCAATCTGATCTCGATCACCGCCTATCGCACCGGATCGTTCAGGATCAGGAACGACACCGACCGTTCCCCGCACGCTTTCCTGATCGACCAGCTCGACGAGCGCCTGAAGCAATTTTCGGAAGAAGTCCGGTTCGTCTCGCGGCGCACGGCGCGGTTCGACTTCGTCACCGGCCTCTTCTTCATGGACCAGCATCTGTCGGCGCAGCGACTGATCGAGACCGGCGCGGACTTCGGCCTGGTGATTCCCGGCGAAGGGGCAGGCCTGTTCGATCACGGCCCCAGCCGGCTGACCAGCACCAACGTCGCCGGCTTCGCCAATGCGAACTTCCGGCTGAACGACGTGATCGAGCTCACCGCGGGCGCGCGCGTTTCGAGCGACCACAAGAGAATCCGCTACGATCTGATCGAGGGCATCGGCCTCTTCGTCAACATCCCGAACTACCGCGACAGCCGCACCGACACGGAGTTCACGCCGCGCGCCGGCGTGAACCTGCATCTCTCGCCCAACGTCATGCTCTACGCCAGCTATGCGCGCGGCTATACCGCCGGCGGCTGGAACGCCGACTGGGTCGCCGATCCGCACATCGCGTTCGGCGCCGAGCATGTGAACAATTACGAAGCAGGCCTTCGCTCGACCTTCGCGGGGGGCCATATCCTGCTCAACGCCACCGGTTTCTGGACCGACCTGTTCGGGCTCCAGGTCCCGCAGTTCATCAACACGCCGAACGGGCTGATCGCCGTCAACATCACCAATGCGGGCTCCGGCGTCTCCAAGGGCGTGGAAGCGGAAACCGTGCTCAAGCCGTTCAGGGGCCTGACGCTCACCGGGAGCGGGACGTATAACGACGCGCATTACAAAAGATTCCCGGGCTGCGGCTTCGTCGGCGGAGCGGTGGTCGCCTGCGACGGCAACCGGCTCATCTTCGCGCCGAAATGGAAGGCCTATGCCTCGGTCGAGTATCGCACCGCCATAAAGGGCGTTCCGGGGCACGTCTTCCTCTTCGGCGAATATAGCTATGAGAGCTCCATCTATTCGGATTCGCTCAACACTGCGCCGAACTTCGCGCCCGGATTCGACGAGATCAACCTGCGGCTTGGCTGGGAACCCAACGATCGGGTGACGATCACCGCCTGGGTCCGCAACCTGGAGAATGACGCCAACATCCGCTATCAGCAGGTGGGGCTGCTCGGGACACCCTTCGTGCTGTACAATCCGCCGCGAACCTACGGCCTGAAGGTGGGCTATCGGTTTTGAGCTCAGGTTTCGCAGAGGCCGGGGCAGCGGCACCGCCGACGATCTTTCCCACCTACACCGTCGTCGCGCTTACGCTCTGCCACGTCGCGGCGATCGCCAGCTCGCAGATCCTCAACATCCTCGTGGATCCGATCCGCGCCGCGCTCGCCGTGTCGGACTCGCAGTTCAGCCTGCTCCAGGGCGTCGCCTTCGCATTGCTCGCGGCGGTTGCCGGCATTCCCGCGGCGAGGGTCGCCGACAGCGGCCGGCGCAAGCAGGTGATCGTGGCGGGCGTGGTCGGCTGGACGGCCGGAACCCTGCTTTGCGCCGTCGCCAGCACGTTCGGGCAGCTTTTCCTCGCGCGCGTGGTGGTCGGCCTCGGCGAGGTCTTCCTGTTCCCGGCCGCGCTTTCCCTGCTGACCGACGTCACGCCGCGTCCGCGGCTCGGCGCGGCGATCGGGATCTTCGCGAGCGGCGGCCCGATCGGTGCGGCGATCGCCTTGTTCGGCGGCGGCGCGATCATCTCCTCATGGCCGAATCTGGCGGAGCTCCTCGGGCGCGGCAGCGACGAAGGCTGGCGGTTCTGCTTCGTCGCATGCGTCCTCCTCGGAATGGTGGCGCTTGCCTTCCTGCTGCATGTCGAGGAGCCGCGCCGGGCGGAGCGGGGGACGGCCGATGCAAGCTTCGGATCGGTGCTCCGCTATCTCGCACGCGAGCGCGGCACGTTCCTGCCGACCATCGCCGGCTTTCTCGCCCTCTGTCTTTCGGGGACCGGGCTCATCGCCTGGGCGCCGAGCTTCGCGGTGCGGACGCTCGGCTATAGCTTCGCGCAGGCGGGCGCGCTGATCGGAACGGCGGCCCTGGTCTTCGCCGTCGCGGGATCCTGGTCGGCCGGGATGGCGGTCGATCGGCTGACCCGCTCCGGCGACCGCGGCGCGGCGCTCAGCGTCTCGCTGGCGAGCCTCGCCGGCCTGGTCGCCGCGATCCTCCTCGCCGACGCCGCACGGCCGCCCATTTTGGGCGCGGCCGCGATATTCGCGCTCTTCTTCTTCCTGATCGTGCCGCAGGCGACCGGGCCGATCGCCCTCGAACGCATCACGCCCGCACCGATGCGCGCCCAGATGCTCGCCATCTACCTCCTGCTGATCAATCTGGTCGCGCAGGCCGGCGGCCCAAGCGCCGTCGCGCTCCTCACCGATCATCTCTTCGGCGCTCCCGCGATGGTCGGCTGGTCGATGGCGATCGTCTGCGTCGCGGCAAGCGCGGTCGGCGCGCTCCTTCTCCAGGGCGGCCGCGCCGCTTATTGCGCGCTCGCCGACCGGACCGATCCCCACGTCATGGTACACAGGTGAAGGACGACGATCTCCCGCCGCCGCCCGGCAGCATCTCGCCGGAAGCGCAGGCCTATTTCGCCGCGACCTTCTCCAGGGAGGCGCGCGACAGCGCCTGGCACCCCGCGCCCGACGATCCGGAAGGATGGGTCGAATATAATTGCCTGGCCCTGGCCGAGCGCGAGGCCCTGAACGATGAATTGAGGCTCCGCTATCCCGCGGACCTCATCGAGACCAGCCTCGGCGGCGTGCCCGTCGTGGACATCCGCCCCGCCGGCTGGCGCGACGACGGGCGCCTCGTCGTCTACACCCATGGCGGCGGCTATGTCGGCGGGGTCGCGTCCGACGCGCTCGACAGCACGCTTCCGATCGCGACCGAGACCGGCCTTCGCATCGTCTCCGTCAGCTACACGCTCGCGCCGCACGCGCGCTATGAGCAGGTCACGGACGAGGCCTGCGCGGTCATCGAGGCGCTTGTCCGCGCGGGAACCCCGCTCGCCCGCATGGCCGTCCTGGGCGATTCGGCCGGCGGCGGGCTCGCCGCCGCGACCGCGCTCAAGCTCCGCGACCGCGGAATCGGCCTGCCGGCCGGGCTTGCCTTATGGTCGCCCTGGACCGACCTCACCGGATCGGGCGATTCCTACCTGACCCTTGCGCATGCCGAGCCTTTCTATCGCTACGATCGGCTGCTGGCCGCCGCACGGACCTGCTATGTCGGCGACGGGGATCCGCGGCATCCTTACGCGTCGCCCTTGTTCGGCGACTTCACGAAGGGCTTTCCGGAAACCCTCATCCAGGTCGGCACCCGTGAATTGCTGCTGAGCGACTCCGTCCGTCTCGCCCGCGCGCTGGACGAGGCGGGACAGGCCGTGACCCTCGATGTCTATGAAGGCATGTGGCATGTCTTCCAGTTCAAGCCGATCGACATGCCGGAAGCGGCGCTGGCCCGCCGCCGCACCGGCGCCTTCCTCAATCGGGTGCTCGGCCGGCCTGCTCCGTGAAGCCGAGCCAGGTCGCGAACCCGTCGACATCGATCCGTTCGCTGCGCTGGCGGTTTTCCGGCGCGTCGGGCTGCTCCCACCCCAGGGCCATCCCGGAAACCAGGAGGCGGTCGTCACCGATGCCGAGCGTCTTGCGGACCGTGGCTCCATATTCGCACCATGATTGTTGCGGGCAGGTGGCAAGGCCGCGTGCGACGGCCGCGAGCATGATGCTCTGCATGAACAATCCGACGTCCAGCCACGCGCCGACCTCCATGGTCCGCTCCAGCGTGAAGAACAGCCCGACCGGCGCTCCGAAAAACCGGTAATTGTCGAGCATCGCCGCCCTCCGCGCCGGATAATCGCCGGGGTCGATCCCGCGCAGCGCATAAAGATCGTAGCCCACCTTCCGGCGGCGACCGAGATAAGGCTCGGGAAGGGGATCGGCGGCATAGGCATAGTCCGGATCGCCGCGCCCCGCCTCCGCGGCCTTCAGCACCGCGGCCGAGACAAGCTGCCGGCACGCACCGGCCACGACATGGACGTACCAGGGCTGGATATTGGTTCCGGACGGCGCCCGGCCCGCGGCTTCCAGGATTTCGCGCACGAGCGGCTGCGGCACCGGCCGGTCGAGGAAACGACGGACCGAACGGCGGGCGCGCAGCGCCTCGTCGACCGAGAGCTCAGCCGGCATCGAGCGGCCGCTTGATCGCTGCTGCGAGCTCCCGCCGCAGCACGAAGCGCTGCACCTTGCCCGACGGCGTGCGCGGGAGGCTCTCCCGCCAATGGATACGCCGCGGATAAGCATGGGCGGCATAACGCTCCTTCACCCATTGCTGCAGCTCCTGCGCAAGCCTTGCGCCGCGGCGATGCCCGTGTGCCGGCACGATGCAGGCTTCCAGCACTTCTCCGCGCAAATCGTCGGGTGCCGCGATCACGGCGCATTCGGCGACCGCGGGATGCTCCTCCAGCACGGCTTCGACTTCGGCCGGGCCGATCCGGTAACCGGCCATCAGGATCACATCGTCGTCGCGCGAGGAGAAGAAGAAATAGCCTTCGTCGTCCAACGCGGCGAGGTCGCCCGTCAGATACCAGCGGCGGTCGCTTGTGAATTTCTCCCGGCTCTTCTCCGCGTCTCCGGAATAACCGGAGAACCAGAAGAAGGGGCTTTTCTCGACGAGGATGGCGAGGCGGCCGATCTCGCCCGAAGCGGCTTCCCGGTCGGCATCCATATTCAGCACGCGCACGAACCAGCCCGGCGCGGCCTGGCCCATCGAGCCTGGTTTCAGCGCCCGCCGGAGCAGCGGATGATGGTGGTTGTTGACGATCATCGAGGTTTCGGTCTGCCCGAAATGGTCGCGGATTGGAGTGCCGAGCATCCTGGCCGACCAGTCGATCAGATCGGGCGGCAGAGGTTCCCCGGCGCTCGAGGCGCAGCGCAGGCGAAGGGACGTGCCGGCCGGCCATTCGGCCCGGATCGCGCGGTAGGCGGTCGGCGCGGCGGCGAAGTTGGTGACGCCCTCGCGGTGCAGCGCCTCGATCGTTCGTTCCGCGCTGAATCCGCCTTTCATGATAAGGCTCGGCGTGCCGGTGGAAAGGGTGGCGACGATTCCGAAATAAAGCCCATAGCCCCAGCCGGGATCGGCCGCGTTCCAGAAGAGATCGTCGGACCGCAGGTCCAGCCCGAATTCCGCATAGGCCTGGAACGCGGCCAGGGCGCGAGCGGGGACGATCACGCCCTTGGGCGCGCCGGTCGTGCCGGACGTGTAGATTTCGATGATCGGCGTCCCGGGCGTGCAGCCTTGCGCGGGAAGGCCGTCGTCCCGGGTCTGGAGCAGCGCCTGCATGCTGTGATCGCCGAGCCCCGCCGTTCCCAGCACGATCACCCGCCGGTCGTCGCAGTCGACCAGCTTTTCGCGATAGGCGCCGTCGCAGAATATGAGTCGGGCGCCGCTGCGCGCAACGCGCAGCGTGATCGCGTCGCGGGCGAAGGCGGTGAACAGCGGGACGTGGACCGCCCCCGTGCGCCAGATCGCAAGCAGGGCCGTGACAAGGCTGACGCCCTTGCCCATGAGCGTGGCGACGCGGTCGCCCGGACGGATGCCGAGGGCGCGCAGGGCCGAGGCGAGACGACGGGACGCTTCGGCCAGCTGCCCGATCGACATCGTCTCGCATTCCCCGCGCACCGAGATTTCTCGGTAGATGGGGATCGAAGGATCGTGCCGGTCGCAGAGGAGGTCGGCGACCGCCGCGCCGGGCATGGTCGCCTGCTCCAGAAGAAAGGCGGTCCGGGCTTCGGCCTTGCCGCGCGCCCCGCTTCGATCGTCCATGACCCTCCTCCGGTAAGGAGGAAGACTAGCAAGATCTGAAACGCGTTTCAATCATGTCGCATGAATCCGGCGCGCCGATCACGTCGCGCGGACGAGAAGCTCGGTCGGAAGGGTCACGGAGGCGGGCCGGCGGCCCTCGATCTGTTCCATCAGGAGCTTGACCAGGAGCTCGCCGGCAAGAGCGGTGTCCTGCCTGATCGTGGTCAAAGGCGGCAGGTGGTGGGCAGCTTCGGGGATGTCGTCATAGCCGATCACGGAGGTTCGGGAGGGAACGCGAATCCGCCTCGTCCGCAGCACGGAAAGGACCGCCATCGCGATCGTGTCGCTGCCGCAGAAAATGCCGTCCGGCGCCCCGGCGCGGTCGAGCCATGCCTGGAACGCTTCGCGGCTGGCCTCGTAGGACAGGTCTTCCGGCTCGACGATCGCCGGGCGGCCGCCGGCGAAACCTTCTTGCAGGCCCGCGCAGCGCTGCTCGAATTCGGGATGGGCGAGCGGCCCGACGAAAGCGATGCTCTTGCGGCCCAGCTCGGAAAACCGCCGTCCGGCCAGGCGCCCGCCCTCGCGATTGTCGCTCCCCACGGTGACATGGTCCGAGCCGGGCTCCTTGGCGCCCCAGACGACGAACGGAACACTGAGGGACGACATCTGATCGAGCAGCGCCCGGCGTCGTCCCTGGCCGAGGAAGATGATCCCATCGGCCCGCTTCGAGGCGACGATCGCGCGATAGGTCTCCGCCGTTTCCTCGAGGGAGGAGACGAGCAGAGCATCCTGGCCGAGCGAAGTCAGCGCGCGAAGCAGATCGGCGACGATCTCGAAATGGAAGGGCTGCGACACGCGGCGATGCGGCAGCGACGGCAGGTCGAGCACGACCGCGACGGTGTTCGCGCGATTCTGCCAGAGCCGGCGCGCGCTGTCGTTGACGGAGTAGCCGTGCCGGCGCGCCACCTCGAGCACGCGCTCCCTGGTCTTCTGGGTGACCAGCGCGCTGCCCTTCATCACGCGCGAGACGGTCGGCTTCGATACGCCGGCGAGGCGCGCGATATCCTCCATGGTGACCGCGCTTCGTGGCTTGCCCCCGCGCCGTTTCGGTTGTGCGTCCATGCCGGAAACATGTTTCAGAGACGGGGGCGGCGCAAGCCTTGCCGGCGCCTCGCGGCAAAATAGAAGCGGAAATCCGGCGCGCCGGTCCGCCGATCGGAGCCGGCGGACCGTCTCCGGGACCGCGCGATCACGAGGGCAGGCGGTGCAGCGCGCAGAGCTTGTTGTTGTCGGGATCGCGCAGGTAGGCGAGATAGAGCTTGCCGTAGGTCCCCTGGCGGATGCCCGGCGGATCCTCGCAGCTCGTGCCCCCGGCGGCGATTCCGGCCTCGTGCCAGGCGTCGGCCTCTTCCGGGCTCGCCATCGCGAAGCCGATCGTGCCGCCATTGGCGTGGGTCGCGGGCCCGCCGTCGAGCGGCGGCGTCACCATGAAGATGCCGCCATTATGGACGTAGATCAGCCGGCCCTTGTCGTCCGGCCGGCCGGGCGCGCCGCCGATCGCGCCGAACAGGCTGTCGTAGAAGGTCTTCGAACGGGCGACGTCGTTCGATCCGATCATC
>DASUHH010000028.1:0-28116 GCA_036273615.1 Allosphingosinicella sp.
CACAATCCTGCAGCTTCTCAGCGTCACTGCCTTTGAGAAAATGCCCATTGATCAACTGCTTAGCCGAGAAGCGCCGCCAGCCCAAAATACCGATGCCGATAAGCAGCTGATTTTATTCGCTAATTAACCGGACACCAGTGAAACTGGCACCGTAACCCGCTTCCTGCAGACGGACCCGATAGGATATAAAGATCAGATAAATCTTTACGCATACGCAGCCGATGACCCGGTCAATGGAAGGAATCCCACCGGCACCAGCTGCCAAACGGACAAAAACGGAAGAGCAACAGCTTGTAAGGTCGATAACGTGATTCTACCGAAGAATCAGACCTCTCTTACGGCGCAACAGGCAGCTCGGGTTGCTAGATTTGAACGGAACTATACAAGGACACAGCAAAGAACTTTTGATAACAATAGAAAAGTCACCGTCGGGGCGACCGGAGGACGGAAGGGAACGTCCTTCACGGTGACCGGGAGGGAGGTTGCCGCTTCACTCGCTGCTCGTTCTATGACCTACAGGCCAGGACAAACGGACGGGGACGCAGGAATCTCCACCGGGGGCAATCCAATTACTCAAAGAGTCTTTTCAAATGTCTATGACAGGGAGATGACTCAATCTAACGCACAACAACAGGTAGATATTGCTCATGACGGTATACATAGCACAGTTTCGGAGCGTTTAGGAAACAGTCTTTCACCCGTCTTAGGCAATGAGCCATATCAGACGGAACATCAGGCCCCTTATAATAGGGCTGCGCAACAGTTGCTGGAACCGAGGTAGGGGAAAATGCAGACTGCAATCTACTCCATAATATTGTTAGGTTCGTCAGTGTTAGGGGCAGGGGGGACGCCTAACCAACAGACCATATACGAGAGCTTGGATGGTCGGACGGTCCTGATGGTGTCCGGATTATATTTTTATCTCGGCCCGCGTGATCATCCCGAAGCAAGAGATTTCGTAAGACAATACGGACAAGCACTAGGAAGGAAATCGGTGGCGGGAGGAACCTGCCTGTCACTTGGCGTTTTCAAAATAGCGATTATTGATAGGAAGCGATCAGTCTGTGATAACGTGCATATCGAGAGAACACCGGAGAGGTTAGGAAAAAATGTAGATAGCTACGTTGCTATATGCTTCAAATTGAGAGGCGCTGGGTGCTCGCGAAAAGGCAGCTCGGGTAAACCAGCTCTCGAGTACGGGTATGATGCTGAACGAAAGCGAGGAGTAACAGTGATCTATCTTTCAGATAAATCTTCAAGAGGACCAAGCAATACGCTTGTGCTTAAGAGTGGAGAGGCTCTCCTAAGATAAGCCTACAATTCCGGGGACACAAGTGTACCAGTTTACTGAATGACTGACCGGCTGACGCCGGTAGGTTCATGAGGCGGGGCTGAAGCCTTCATCGGTGCGCTTCGTATGCCTGTCGAGATAGTTCATGATCACGGCGTCGGTGATGTTGCCGCTGGTGGTTGAGAAGTAGCCCCGGGCCCAAAAGCGCTGACCCCAGTAGCGCTTGCGGATATGCTCGAACTCCTGCCGGATCTTGCGGGATGATCGGCCCTTGGCCTTGCGCACGAAGTCGCTGACCCGGATATGCGGCGGGATTGAACCGCCCCGGGTTTTCCGGAGGCTCCGAGCTGTGAGAAGCGGGAGCTGCTAAAAGCGAGAAGACGTTTTGTCGCCGGGGCGCGGAATGCCTTTTGCGCTATAGGCGACTCGGCATGACCGACGAGACGGCCGACTCGATCTTCGCGACGCGCGGCGCGCAGATGTTCCCGCTTCTGAGCCCGGAGGAGCTCGCCCGGATCGCGCGCTTCGGGAAGTCCCGCCATTTCGGCGCCGGCGAATCCGTGGTGCGGGTCGGCGAGACCGGCCCCGGCCTCACCCTGATCGTCGACGGGCGGGTCGAGGTGACCCAGCATGACGGGACCGGCCGCCGGCGCCCGATCGTCACCTACGAAAAGGGCTCGTTCCTCGGCGAGCTTGCGCAGCTTTCGGGCCGCCCCTTCCTGGTCGACGCGACCGCCTTGACCGAGGTCGAGGCGCTGACCGTCGCGCCCGATCGGCTGCGCGCCCTGCTCGTCGCCGAGGCGGAGCTTGGCGAAAGGATCATGCGCGCTTTGATCCTGCGCCGGGTCGGCCTCATCGAATCCGGCGCCGGCCCGACCATCATCGGCCCGGCGGGCGACGGCGACGTGCTTCGATTGGTCAATTTCCTCCGCCGCAATGGCCATCCCTATCAGCAGCTCGATCCGCTGACCGACGCTTGCGCCAGGACCCTGGTCGAGCGTTTCCACGTCGCCGCCGATTCGCTGCCGCTCGTCCTCTGCCCTGGCGGGCAATTGCTTCGCAACCCGGGCGAGGAGGCGCTTGCGCGCTGCATCGGCCTCCTGGGCGCGGTCGACGGCGAGCGCCTGTTCGACGTCGTCATCGTCGGCGCCGGCCCGGCCGGGCTCGCCGCCTCGGTCTATGCCGCATCGGAAGGGCTGTCGGTGCTCGCGCTCGACTGCCGCTCGTTCGGCGGGCAGGCGGGCGCATCGGCGCGGATCGAGAATTATCTCGGCTTCCCGACCGGCATTTCCGGAATGGCCCTCATGGGCCGCGCCTTCAGCCAGGCGCAGAAATTCGGGGTCGAGATGGCCATTCCCGACGAGGCGGTGTCGCTCGACTGCGACGGCGTGCCCGGAATCCGCCTTGCCACCGGCGAGCGGGTGCGGGCGCGGACGGTCGTGATCGCGAGCGGCGCCCGCTACCGCCGGCTCGGAATCGAGGGGCTCGAAGCCTATGAGGGCCGCTCGGTCCATTATTGGGCCTCGCCGCTCGAAGCCGATCTCGCGGCGGGCGAGGAGGTCGCCCTGGTCGGCGGCGGCAATTCGGCGGGCCAGGCGACCGTCTTCCTCGCCAGCCGGGCGCGGCGCGTCACCCTCGTCGCGCGGCGGCCGCTTGCGGAGACCATGTCCCACTATCTGGTCAGCCGGATCCGCGATCTCGCCAATGTCGACATCGTGATCGGCGCCGAGCCGGTCGCGCTCGACGGGGCCGACGGCCAGCTCGATGCGATGGTCCTTCGCGCGCGCAACGGAGGGCAGGAGGAGCGCCGCGCCATCCGTTCGCTCTTCTCCTTCATCGGCGCCGAGCCGAACACCGGCTGGCTGCGAAGCTGCGGCGTTGCGCTCGACGCGCGCGGCTTCGTCCTCACCGGCGCCGATGCCGGCGCCGACCGGCTGCCGCTCGAGACCAGCCGCAAGGGCGTCTTCGCAATCGGCGACGTCCGCTCCGGCTCGGTCAAGAGGGTGGCCGCCGCGGTCGGCGACGGCGCCCAGGTCGTGGCCTCGATCCATTCCTGTCTCGCCGCCGCTCCGGCGCCGGCACCGGCCGCGTCCGACCGGCAAGATCGTCCGGAACCTCGCGCCGCCGCTGCCGTTTCGGAAGCCGACCGGGCGGCCTCGAGCGCCGCCGCGAAATGGGGGGGTTCGATCATCTCGTCCCAGGCGGCGCTTGACTGAGCCTTCCGCCTTCGCCGGCCCCGCGGGAGGGCGGCGCGGCGGCGGGGTCGCGCGCTTCCTGCCGCTCGCCGCGATCCCCTTGCTCCTCGCCGGCTGCGGATCGATCAGCATCCTCAATCCGGCCGGCCCGGTCGCCGACGCCAACAAGACGATCATGCTCAACGCGCTCGTCATCATGCTTGCGATCGTCATCCCGACGATGATCGCCACCATCCTCTTCGCCTGGTGGTTCCGCGCGTCCAATCCGAAAGCCGAATACCGGCCCGATTTCGTCTATTCGGGCCGGGTCGAGCTTATCGTCTGGTCGATCCCGATCCTCGTCATCCTCTTCCTGGGCGGGGTGATCTGGATCGGATCGCACCAGCTCGACCCGGCAAAGCCGATCCCCTCGCGCACCCCGCCGGTCGAGGTGCAGGTGGTCTCGCTCGACTGGAAATGGCTGTTCATCTACCCTCGGCAGGGCGTCGCCAGCGTCAACCGATTGGTCGTTCCCGCCGGAATCCCGGTCCATTTCTCATTGACATCGGCGAGCGTGATGAACGCCTTCTTCGTGCCGCGCGGCGGCAGCATGATCTACACGATGAACGGGATGAGGACCGAGCTCAACCTGCGGGTCGACCGGCCCGGCGACTATTATGGCCGCTCGACCCAGTTCAGCGGCGACGGCTTTGCCGACATGCATTTCACGCTTCGCGCGGTTCCGGCCGCGCAATTCGCCGCCTGGACCGCCGCCGCCAGGGCCGCCGGGCCGGTGCTCGACGGCCCCGCCTATGTCGCGCTCGAGCGGCAGAGCAGCAACGTCGCCCCCTTCACCTATCGGGCGGTGGCGCCGGGCCTGTTCGACGCGATCGTGATGCAGAAGCTTCCGGCCGCGCCCGGCCCGCAAGCGGGCCATGGCGGCGCCCGTCCCAACGTCAGACCCTCCTTCGCAGGCTGAGAGATGCTCGGAAAGCTCGACTGGAACGCAATCCCCTGGGACCAGCCGATCCCGCTGGTCGCCGGCGGAATCGTGTTCCTGGGGCTGGTCGGCGTGCTGGCGCTGGTCTGGCGGAAGGGCTGGTGGCCCACTCTCTGGAACGAATGGATCACCAGCGTCGACCATAAGCGGATCGGCATCATGTATTGCCTGCTCGGCGCGCTGATGCTGGTGCGCGGCTTCATCGACGCGATCATGATGCGCACCCAGCAGGCGCTCGCAATCCACGCGCCCGGCTATCTGCCGCCCGAGCATTACGACCAGGTCTTCACCGCCCACGGCACGATCATGATCTTCTTCGCGGCCATGCCCTTGGTGATCGGGATCATGAACTTCGTCATCCCGCTCCAGCTTGGGGTGCGCGACGTCGCCTTCCCGACGCTCAACTCGGTCGGCTTCTGGCTGAGCGCGACCGGCGCCCTGCTCGTCAATATCAGCCTCGTCGTCGGCGAGTTCGCGCGCACCGGCTGGCTGCCCTATCCGCCGCTCAGCGAGGCGACCTACACGCCCGGGGTCGGAGTCGATTACTATCTCTGGGCGATCCAGATTTCGGGCGTCGGAACGGTGATGACCGGGGTCAATCTGGTGACGACCATCCTGAAGATGCGCGCGCCGGGGATGAGCTATTTGCGGATGCCGATGTTCTGCTGGACGTCGCTCGCCTCGAACCTGCTGATCATCGCCGCCTTCCCGGTGCTGACCGCGACGCTCGCGATGCTGACCCTCGACCGCTATCTCGGCTTCCATTTCTTCACGAACGAGGCCGGCGGCAACATGATGATGTTCGTGAACCTGATCTGGATCTGGGGCCATCCCGAAGTCTATATCCTCGTCCTCCCCGCCTTCGGCATCTTCTCCGAAGTCTTCTCGACCTTCTCGTCAAAGCCATTGTTCGGCTATCGATCGATGGTCGCCGCGACCCTCTTCATCTGCATCGTCTCCTTCATGGTGTGGCTGCACCATTTCTTCACCATGGGCGCCGGCGCCGACGTCAACGCCGCCTTCGGAATCGCCACCTCGATCATCGCGGTCGGGACGGGCGTGAAGATCTACAATTGGCTGTTCACCATGTATGGCGGCCGCGTCCGCTTCGCGACGCCGATGATGTGGTCGCTTGGCTTCATGCTGACCTTCGTCATCGGCGGCATGACCGGCGTGCTGCTCGCGGTCCCGCCGGCCGATTTCATGCTCCACAATTCGATGTTCCTCGTCGCCCATTTCCACAACGTCATCATCGGCGGCGTCGTCTTCGCCGTCTTCGCGGCGATCACCTACTGGTTCCCCAAGGCCTTCGGATTCCGGCTTCACGAAGGGTGGGGCCATGCCGCCTTCTGGTTCACAATCTCGGGCTTCATGCTCGTCTTCGTGCCGCTCTACATCACCGGCATCGAGGGCATGACCCGCCGCCTCCAGCATATCGACGTCGACGCCTGGACGCCGTGGCTGATGGTCTCCGTCTTCGGAATCGCGGTGATGATCGCCGGCGGCTTCTGCCAGGTGATGCAGCTTGTCGTCAGCATCCGCCGCCGCGAGGCGCTGCGCGACCATACGGGCGACCCTTGGGACGGCCGCACGCTCGAATGGTGGACGCTGTCGCCGCCGCCCCATTTCAACTTCGCGGTGCTCCCCGACGTCCATGGCGAGGAGCCTTATTGGGGGATGAAGGAGCGGGCCATCCAGGAGGACCGGCTCTCGCCCGAGCCGAAATACGAGCCGATCCACATGCCGCGCAACTCGCCGACCGGCTTCGTCACCGCCTTCTTCGCGACGCTGATCGGATTCGCGCTCATCTGGCACATCTGGTGGCTGATGGCGGTGGGCCTGGTCGGCGCCTATGCGACCTTCGTCGTCTTCGCCTGGCGCGACGAGGACGAATATGAGGTTCCGGTCGAGGAGCTCATGGAGGTGGAGCGCCACCGCCGCGACGTGCGCGCCGCCTGGTTCGGCCTCGAAAACCCCGACATGAATCACAATCCGGCATGAGCAGCGCCGCGCCGCCCATCCCGCACAGCCCGCGGCCGCCGCGGCCGCCCGATCCGTACAAGCTGGGTCATGGCGGGCATGGCGGCCACGAGCCGACCGGCCATGGCGAAGGCGGCCCGGCATCGAAGCGGATCATCACCGCCTACGGCTTCTGGATCTTCCTGCTGAGCGACATCGTCATGTTCTCGGCCTTCTTCGCCGCCTACGCCGTGCTTGCGCAGGCGACGGCGGGCGGGCCGAGCGGCCGCGACCTGTTCGACCTCGACACCGTTGCGATCGAGACCGCGGCCCTGCTCCTCTCCAGCTTCACCTGCGGCCTCGCAAGCCTCGCCTCGTTCCGGAGGAACCTGGTCTGGACCGAGATCTGGCTGCTGGTCACCGGCCTGCTCGGCTTCGTCTTCGTCGCGCTCGAATTCCGCGAGTTCGCGCACATGATCGCGATCGGCGCTGGCCCGCAGCGCAGCGGCTTCCTTTCCGCTTTCTTCGCGCTCGTCGGCTGCCACGGGCTCCACGTCTCGGCCGGCGGACTCTGGCTCGGGACGATGATGGCGCAGATCCGGGTCAAGGGCTTCCGGCCGGCGATCCTGAGGCGCCTCGCCTGCTTCTACCTCTTCTGGCACGCGCTCGACATCATCTGGGTCGGGATCTTCACCATCGTCTATCTGATCGGAGCCGGCGCATGAGCGACCCTCCCGAAATGCCGCCGATGGACGCCCACGACGTCGCCCCGGGCGACGAGGACGTCAATCTCCACGAGCTTGCCGGCGGGCTGCGCGGCTATCTGATCGGCCTCGCCCTGGCGGTCGGGCTGACCATCGCCTCCTTCACCCTCGGCGCCGCCCACTGGCTGTGGGCGCCCTCGATCCCGGCGGCTTTGATCGTGCTCGCCATCGCCCAGATGGGCGTCCACCTCGCTTTCTTCCTCCACATCGGCACCGGGCCCGACAATACCAACAACGTGCTCGCGCTCGCCTTCGGAATCCTGATCGTCGCCCTGATCCTGTTCGGCTCGATCTGGATCATGGCCCATCTCAACCACCACAATATGGTCCCGACCGCGCAGATGATGCGCGGCATGCCCTGATCGCCGCGCCCGCGGATTCGGAGTGCCGCCCGCCGCCGGACCGAGTCCGCGGGACTCTCCGCGCAAATTTCGGCCCGTTCCAACCGGTTCGAAAGATCGCGGCCCCTTATTCTCAAAATGAACCTAAAAGGCCCTTGCCCCGGTCGGAACGGTCCAGCAGCATAGGAACGCCTGAAGTCACCTTGCTGTAATTGCCCGGACATTATCCGGACACGACATTTATGTAGCGTATCGTTCTGACGATGTTACCGATTGCCGTTCATCAATATATTTGAGATAATCGTGGCGAATCGCAACAATAGAAAATATTCGGACAAGATTCCGAAGGGAGATAGTCATGAGTGAGAAGAAAGGCCGCCTGGTCGTCATTGGCTCCGGCATCAAGGCCGTGTCCCATTTCACGCTCGAAGCCCAGGCGCATATTCGCCAGGCCGACATCGTCCTTTATGCGGCGGCCGATCCCGTCACCGACATGTGGATCGAAGAGCAGAATCCCAACGCCTTCGACCTGTACGAATATTATGCCGACGACAAGGCGCGGATCATCACCTACGTCCAGATGATCGAGCGGACCATGGCCGAGGTGCGGGCCGGAAAATATGTCTGCGCCCTCTTCTACGGCCATCCCGGCGTGTTCGTGACTCCGTCGCACAATGCGATCGAGCTTGCCCGCCAGGAAGGCTATGACGCGGTGATGCTCCCGGCCATCTCGGCCGAGGATTGCCTCTATGCCGATCTCGGCGTCGATCCGAGCATCCCGGGCCTGCAGATTTACGAGGCGACCGACTTCCTCCTGCGCCGCCGCCACATCGACACCAGCGTCAACTTCGTCCTCTGGCAGGTCGGCTGCATCGGCGACATCGGCTTCAAGTTCGGCGGCTACACGAACGACAAGTTCGGCGTGCTCATCGACTATCTCGAGGAGATATACGGGCCGGACCATCTGGCGATCAATTACGTCGCCAACATGTTCGCCGGCCCGCCGGTCATCGACCGTCACACGATCGCCGAATATCGCGAGCCGGAGATCAAGGCCAAGGTCTCGGGAATCTCGACCTTCTTCATTCCGGCCAAGGAGACGGCTCCGTCCGATTCCGAGATGGAGGCGAAGCTCGGCCTCAGGAAGATCGGCGAATCCCGGCAGACCCCGCTCGTCTGCGACCGGGCGGACTATCCCGTCCTTGCCGAGATCGCCAACCGCAACAATTACAACCACCAGATCCCGCCCGGCTATCAGTTCAGCCATGCCTCCGAGGCGGTCTACCGGACCCTGCTCGAGCTTGCGCTCGACCAGCGCGCCCAGGGCGCATTCCGCGACGATCCGAGGGGCTATCTCCAGAGCTGCGAAGGGCTGACCGCCGAGGAACGGCGCAACCTCCTGATGCAGCATCACGGCGTCACCCGGATGATGTGCAAGCGCGATCCCGAGCGCGAGGCGGTCCGCTTCGTCGGCGACGCCCTGATCCGGCCGGCGCTGGCGCAGGATTATCGCGACCGCCAGGCCGCCGCCCGCGACGGCTATGCCAGGCGCAGCCTCACCCTCAGCGACTATGAGGGCGACGTCTCCGACTGGCTGCGCGCCAAGGGCTACGCGACCACCCCGGCGGCCGTCACCCGGGCGATGAAGGACGTCCACGTCAATGCGGAGGAAGAATCGGATCTGGCGACCGTCTGACGCCCGCCGCCTTCCACCGGAAACCGAAAGGAGAAATGCCATGGCTGATCCGTCCGGAACCTATATGACGAGCTGGCTGCAGCCAGACGGAAAGACCTATATTCCGGGGCCGGTCGTGATCGACACGAGCACGCAGTCCGTGTCGGTCAACGGAGTCAACATCAACAACCCGACCTTCACCTCGACCACCGGCGTGAGCTGGACGTCGTCGAACAATCCGAATTCCGCCAATCTGACCTTCTATCAGAATGCCGGAGTCAACGGCTTCGTCGGCATGTGGGCGCAGGGCAGCGATCCATTGCCGTCGGCGAACAATCTGTTCGGCCAGGCCGGCACGGCGAAGCAGGCGCTTTCGACCTGGAACGGCACCTACAATCTGTTCAGCCTGACCAGCGGCGGCCAGAGCACTGCGATGAACCAGACCCTGGTGGTCGCGGCGCCGAACGTGACCTATGCCGGCACCGCGATCAACAACCCCATCTATACCGGCGAGAATACGGGGACCACCGAGATCGACCAGCTCTCCTGGTTCCAGAGCGGCAACAATCCGCAGAATGCGATCATCCAGTTCGCGCAATCGACCGGCGGCTCGTCGTCCAGCTCGTCCGGCTCGTCGAGCCCGACCCTGACCCTCTATGGCGAGGTCTGGACCGGCGATACCGAGCCGACCTACGTCAACCTTTCGGGGACGACGGCGTCGAGCGGCGGCGGCGGGACGAACGTCGTCGTCATCGCCGCCATGATCAGCAACACCACCACCGAGGTGACGACAGAGGTCACGACCGAGGTGACGACCGAGGTCACGACCGAGGTTTCGGTCGAGGTCGCGGTCGCGGTGGACGTTGCCGTGGCGGTGATCGAGATCATCGCCGCGGACACCGAGGCGCCGCGGCCCGGCTCGGCAAGGATCTCCCTTCCCGAGGCGGACACCGACGCGGCCGAGGATCTTGTCAGGAAGTCCCGGATCCTGGAGCTTGCCTGAACCGTTCCGGCGGCGGGCGCGGCGCCGCGCCCGCCAACGGGACCCGAAGGCCAAGCTGGACCGATCTTATGGCGACGATGTTGCAGGCCGAGGCTTTGAGACCCTGGCGCGGGGATGGGACGGTCGACATTGCCGGCCGGACCCTCCCGATGTCGTCCGTCTTCGACTATGACACCGGGCGATGGGACGTGCGCGCGCTGATCAGCGACCATTTCGGCACCGACGATCTCGAAAACCTCCACCTCGACCCGAAGTGGAATCCGCTCGACCCCGCCAGGAAGCAGCCGAGCACCGCGATCATGCGCAACAGCTGGGACGTGGGCAAGGCGATGCGCGAAGCCGTGATCGAGCGGTCCATGCCGGTGCTGAAGTCGCTCATCTACGATCGAATCTCGGACTTCGTCGGACCGATCAAGAGCCACCAGCCGACGGCGATGATGCGCGTCAACTTCCACGGATCGCGCTCGATCCTGCGCTTCCACTGCGACCGGGAATATGGGCAGACGCCGAACACGGTGAACGTCTGGCTCCCGGTCACCTCGGTCTACGGGACCAACAGCATGTATGTGGAATCGGCGCCGGGCCTCAGCGATTTCGCCCCGCTCGAGCTGGACTATGGTCAGGCCTTCCTCTTCTACGGGACCGAGATGCTGCACGGCACGCTCGACAATATGAGCGGCGGCACCCGCATCTCCTACGATTTCCGTTTCTCGATCTAAGGACGGCATTCAGCGCCAACCTTTCCCTCTCCCTTCGATGGGAGAGGGGATTGGCGTGCCGCCATTGCAGCGCCGGGCCCTGCGCCCTAGGAATCCGTCATGGCCGAGCAGGACAAGACGCGCGTGGCGCAGCCGCCGGCCTTCACCCGCTCCTTGTCCGGCCTCGGAATCATCATCCTCACCATGTCGGTGCTGTCGCCGGGCGTCTCGGTGCTGGTCAGCGGCGGCTCGATCCTCACCTTGGCTGGGACCGGGACGGTGCTCGCCTTCGCGATCGGAAGCCTGGTCTGCTATTGCCAGACCGCGATGGCGGCCGAGCTCGGCGCCGCCTACCCCACCGCCGGCTATGATTATGCGGCGATCGGCCATGCGGTCGGCGACTGGGCCGGCGCCACCACCTATATCGCCAGCATCTGCTCCATCCCCCTGTTCCTCAACACGTCGGCGATCGGCATCGCCCTTTACCTCCAGCCGTTCGGAATTCCGCTCTCCGACAATATGATCACCTGGATCACGATGGCGGTGATCGCCGCTCTGTCGATGCTCAACATCCGCTCCAACGAATATATCACCGGCATCTTCATGCTGATCGAGGGCGCGGCCCTGCTCCTGATCTTCGGCATCGGCGCCTGGCACATCCAGCCGGGCGCCGGCGCCGCGATGATCCACCCGATGCACGTCAAGAGCGGCGCCTGGCTGCCGGTCGGAATCGCGCTGACCGGAATCGCGGTCAACAATGCCTCCTGGGCGCTGGCCGGCGCTTCCCAGGCCCTGATGTTCAGCGAGGACATGAAGCATCCGCGAACGATCGGGCGAATCATCATGATCGCCTTCGCGGCGACGATCGTGCTGGAGACCGCGCCGATGTTCGGGGTCATCGCCGGATCGCACGATCTGCGCGCGGTGCTTGCCGCCAAGTCGCCGTTCGAGACCTTCCTCACCCAATATCTGCCGGCCTTCGGGCTGAAGATGGTCTCGTTGGCGATCGCGATCACCATCTTCAACGCCTGCCTCGCGGGCACGATCGGAATCGGCCGCAACGTGTTCAGCATGGGCCGGACCAGGCTGTTCGCGGAGCCGATCAACCGCGCGGTCATGCAGCTTACCCCCAAGACGGACGCGCCCTGGGTCGCGATCGCCCTGATCTGCGTGACCACCGGGCTCGCCACCTATCTCTCGCTCGGTTTCAAGGTGCTCTTGCTCTCGGGCAATTACACGATCCTCACCATCTTCTACGTGTGGGGCGTGCTGGCCGGTCGCCGCAGCGGCCGGACCGGCCGCGGCGAGGCTTATCGGAGCCCGGCCTTTCCGGTGATCCCGCTCATCGGCATCCTGATCGTCTGCGGCGAAATGGTCGTTTTGTGGCTGGACAAGGATAGCGGGCGCTATTCGCTCTTCATCTGCGGGGGGATCTACGCGCTCTCCTTCTGCTATTACCGCTTCGTGCTGATGCGCCGCCCCGGCGGCTGGACCCTGCGCGGCCCCGACGACATCGACGCCGCCACCGCCCGCGCGGCGCCGGGCAATCCTCAAAATCCGGGCGCTGCTTCGGCTCCTTAAGGCGAGGTTCAGTATCCGTCCGCCTTAGGAATTCGCGAAAACCGGAGCCGACGCGGGGCGGGCGTCTGCAATCCGCTTCTCTTGCCGCACGCGCGCCGTGCCTTCGGAGCTTGAAATGGGGTCGATCGCAGCCTTTCGCCGACGCGCTTGCCAGTCCCGTAATGTGATACTATCCCGCCCGGCGCACGGGGCATAAGGCGGCTGGATTTTCATGACCATGAGCGTTCGCCGGGGCCCGATTGCCGCCTTGCTCGCCTCCCTGCTCGTCACGGGCTGCGTGGTCGGGCCCAATTTCAAGCCGCCCGCTCCGCCGGCGGTCCAGAACTATACCCAACAACAACCGGCGACGACCGTCGCCACGCCGGGCGTTCCGGGCGGCGAGGCGCAGCGCTTCGTCAGCGGCGGCGACATTCCTGCCGACTGGTGGACCCTGTTCCATTCGCGGCCGCTCAGCGCGCTGATCGAGCAGGCGCTCGCCAACAATCCGAACCTCAAGGCGGCGCAGGCGGCCCTGCTCGTCGCGCACGAGAACACCCGCGCCCAGCACGGCGCCTATGCCCCCAAGGTGTCGGCCGGGGTCGGAATCACCCGCCAGCAGGATCCGTCCGGAACGCTTGCGCCGGTGCCCGGCAACAATGCCTTCCTCTACACATTGGTGACGCCGCAGCTCAGCGTCTCCTACGTCCCCGACGTGTTCGGCCTCAACAAGAGGACGGTCGAGGCCGCGGCGGCGCAGGAGCAGGCGAGCCGCTACGAGATGATCGCGACCGACATCGCCTTGAGCGCGAACGTCGCCGCCGCCGCCATCCAGGAAGCCTCGCTCGAGGACCAGATAGACGCGACCCGCCAGCTCGTCGGCATCAACCGCAAGATGGTCGACATCCTCGCCTACCAGAAGAGCAAGGGCTATGCCGGCGGCCTCGACCTCGCCGCCCAGCAGGCGCAGCTCGCCCAGCTCGAAGCCTCGCTTCCGCCCCTCCTCAAGCAGCTCGAGCAGCAGCACGATCTGATCGCCGTCCTTGCCGGCCGCTTCCCGGGCCAGGCGCCGCCCGAGAAATTCACTTTGGCGAGCCTGACCCTGCCGCGGGACCTGCCGCTGAGCCTGCCGTCCACCCTGGTCGCGCAGCGCCCCGACGTGCTCCAGGCCGAAGCCAATCTCCACGCCGCGAGCGCCCAGGTCGGAGTCGCCACCGCCAACCGCCTCCCCAACATCACATTGAGCGCCAATGCCGGCAGCACCGCTTTGGCGATCGGCCAGGTGTTCGGGCCGGGCACCGGCTTCTGGAATATCGGCGCGGCCCTGCTCGCTCCGATCTTCGACGGCGGCACCCTCCTCCACCAGCAGCGCGCCGCGCGCGCCGCCTACACCCAGGCCGCCGAGCAATATCGCGCCACCGTCCTCACCGCCTTCCAGAACGTCGCCGATACCCTGGTCGCGCTCGATCGCGACGCCGAGACGCTGAAGGCCGATGCCGCGGCGGCGGACGCGGCGCGGACCACGCTCAACCTTTCGCAGCTTCAATATAAGGACGGCTATGCCTCCTATCTGGCGCTCCTCAACGCGGAGCAGGGCTATCAGCAGGCGCGGATCGCCCTGGTCCAGGCGGAGGCAAGCCGCTTCGCCGACACCGCCGCCCTGTTCCAGGCGCTCGGCGGCGGCTGGTGGCACCGCGCCGATCTCGGGGGGAACGCCCGTGGCCGCTAAGGGGCCGGTCCGCGCGCTTGCGGCCGCCGCGGCGGCGGCATTGACGCTCGCCGCCTGCTCGTCCGGCGGCGGAGGCGGCGATGCGGCCGACGCCAACAGCAACGCGCCGGTCGGCAACGTCAAGTTGAGCGCGGACCAGCTCCGCCGCATCCACCTCTTCACGGTCGCGCCGGTCGCCTATCACCGCACGATCGCGGCGCCCGGAACGGTCGATTTCGACAACGACCAGGCGACGTCGGTGCTGTCGCCCTTCACCGGCCCGGTCGTCCGAGTCCTGGTCGCGCTCGGCCAGCGCGTCGCCAAGGGCCAGCCGCTCGCCTTGGTCAAGTCGGGCGACTATGCCGCCGCGGTCGACGCCTATCGCAAGGCGATGGTCACCGCCGCCAACGCCCGCCGGGTCGCCGATGCCGACAAGGACCTCGCCGCCCACAACGGCATCTCCGCGCGCGAGGCCGCGCAGGCGCAGACCGACGCCGCCGGCGCCGAGGCCGACCGCGACGCGGCGCGGCAGGCCCTGGTCGCATTGAACGGCGCCGGCCGCGCCTCGTCCGGCGCGGCGATCATCCGCGCGCCGATCGCCGGCACGATCGTCGACAAGGAGGTGACTCCGGGCCAATTGCTCCAGGCGGGAAGCACCCAGACCTTCACCGTCGCCAACCTCTCGCGCGTCTGGGTGCTCGCCCAGGTCTCGAACAGCGATCTCGGCGCGATCCGGGCTGGCGATTCCGCGACGATCGACGCCGGCACCGCGGCCGGAAGCTTCCTCGGCCGAGTCGACAATGTCGCCGCCTCGGTCGATCCCAACAGCCGCGCCGTGGTCGCCCGGATCACGCTCGCCAATCCCAACGGCTTCCTCAGGAAGCAGATGTATGTCGACGTCTCGATCCAGTCGGACAAGGTCAGCACCGGCCTGCTCGTCCCGGTCTCGGCGGTGCTTCGCGACGACGAGAATCTGCCCTTCGTCTATATCGCCCTGCCCGACGGCAGCTTCGCGCGCCGCCACGTCTCCCTCGGCTATCGCGACTCGACCCGCTACGAGATCGTCGACGGCCTGAAGCCCGGCGACCGGATCGTCGTCGACGGCGCCATCTTCCTGCAGTTCATGCAGAATCAATGAGCGACCATCCGCCAGCGCCGGACGTGCCGACGCCGGCCGGCTCCTCCTTCATCAACCGGATCGTCGCCACCAGCCTCGCGCAGCGGATCCTGGTCGTCGTGCTGACCCTGCTGCTGGTCGGCGCCGGCGCGCGCGCGCTCAACCGCTTGCCGGTCGATGCCTATCCCGACCTGTCGCCGCCGATGGTCGAGATCATCACCCAATGGCCCGGCCATGCCGCCGAGGAGGTGGAGAGGCTGATCACCGTGCCGGTCGAGATCGGCATGAACGGAATCCCCAAGCAGAACGTCATCCGCTCGGTCTCGCTCTACGGCCTCTCCGACGTCGTCATCACCCTCGACCAGGATACGGACCGCAATTTCGCCCGGCAGGAAGCGTTCAACCGGCTCGGCGACATCAGCCTTCCGACCGGCGTGACGCCGTCCATCTCGCCTTTGACCTCGCCCTCGGGCCTCATCTACCGCTACACGCTGCAGAGCCCCGACCGCTCGCCGACCGAATTGAAGACGTTCGAGGATTGGACGGTCGAGCCCCAATATAAGGCGGTGGCCGGGGTCGCCGACGATTCCGGCTTCGGCGGCGGCACCATGCAATATCAGGTGCAGCTCGACCAGGTCCGCCTCGCCGCCGCCGGCCTCTCGGTCCAGCAGGTCGAAAGCGCGCTCGGCGCCAACAACGGCAATGGCGGCGGCGGCTTCTATTCGGAGGGCGGCCAATTCTATTATGTGCGCGGCCTCGGCCGGCTGCAGACGCTCGACGATATCGGCAACGTCGTCGTCGCCGTCCATGACGGCATGCCGGTTCTGGTCCGCGACGTCGGCAAGGTGACGCTCGGAATCGCGCCGCGGCTCGGCGAGTTCGGAATCGGCCATCAGGACGACGCGGTCGAAGGCGTGATCATGCTTCGCACCGGCGAGAAGACGCAGGACGTGCTGAATCGCGTCGAGGCCAAGACGAAGGAGCTCAACACCCAAATCCTGCCCAGGGACGTGAAGGTCGTGCCCTTTTACGACCGCACCGACCTCGTCCACGAGACGGTGCAGACGGTGAAGCGCAATTTGCTGCGCGGCATGGCTCTGGTCGTCTTCGTCCTGATCCTCTTCCTCTACAGCTGGCGCGCCGGGCTGATCGTCGCGGTGACGATCCCGCTCGCCTTGCTGTTCGCCTTCACCTGCCTCGACCTCCAGAATGCGTCGGCGAACCTGCTTTCGATCGGCGCGATCGACTTCGGAATCCTGGTCGAGGCCGCGGTGGTGATGGTCGAGAATATCTACCGGCAGCTCGCGATCCGCGAGGGCAATCCGGCGACGGCGATGGAGATCATCCGCGACGCCGCCGCCGAGGTCGACCGGCCGCTCTTCTACGCGGTCGCGGTGATCGTGGTCAGCTTCCTGCCGATCTACGTCCTGTCCGGCCCGTCGGGAATCCTGTTCAAGCCGATGGCCGACACGATGATCTTCGCTTTGATCGGGTCGCTGATCGTCACCCTCACCCTGCTTCCGGTCCTCTGCTACTGGCTGATGCGCAAGGGCGTCCGCGAGCTTCGCAACCCGATCTTCGAGCCGATCCGCGCCTTCTACACGCGCGGCCTGGATTTCTGCCTGGCGCGGGCGCGGGGGACGGCGGTCGCGGCGGCGGCCCTGGTCGCCGCCTCCCTGCTGCTGATCCCGGCGATCGGCGCCGAGTTCATGCCGCATCTCGACGAGGGCGCCCTCTGGGTGCGGGCGACCATGCCCTACACCATCTCGTTCGACGAATCGGCAAGGATCGTCCCGAAGATCCGCGCGATCCTCTCCTCCTTTCCCGAAGTGACGACGGTCGCCTCCGAGCATGGCCGGCCGGACGACGGCACCGACGCCCCCGGCTTCTTCAACGCCGAATTCTATGTCGGGCTGAAGCCTTATTCGGAATGGCACGGCGCCTATCGCAACAAGCCGGCCCTGATCGCCGCGATCAACGACAAGTTGCGGACCTTCCCGGGGATCAGCTTCAACTACACCCAGCCGGCCGAGGATGCGGTCGACGAGGCCGAGACCGGCCTCAAGAGCGCGCTCGCGGTCAAGGTGTTCGGATCCGACCTCAACGTGCTCCAGGCCAAGGGCAAGGCGATCAAGAAGGTGCTGGAGCAGGTGCGCGGCATCGGCGACGTCACCCTGGTCCAGGAGCTCGGCCAGCCGAGCCTCAGCATCAGGATCGATCGGGCGAAGATCGCCCGTTACGGAATCAATGTCGACGACATTAACGGCCTCATCCAGGCCGCGATCGGCGGCGACGTCGCTACCCAGGTGGTCCAGCAGGAGAAGCAGTTCGACCTCGTCGTCCGGCTCGCCGAGCAATATCGCGACAATCCGGTGGCGATCGGCAACATCTTGGTGCCGACGCCGGGCGGGCAGCATATCCCGCTCAAGGAGTTTGCCGACATCAAGGTCACCAACGGCGCCTCCTTCATCTATCGCGAGAACAACAGCCGCTTCATCGGCGTCCAATTCTCGGTCGAGGGGCGCGACCTTGCCGGCGCCGTCCAGGACGCGATGAATCAGGTGGGGCGCAAGGTGTCGATGCCGCAGGGCTACCGGCTCGACTGGGGCGGCGAATATAGCGAATATACGGCGTCGCGGGCGCAGCTGATGACGATCGTGCCGCTGACGCTGCTGCTGATCTTCCTTCTGCTGTTCATGCTCTACCGCAACTTCAAGTTCCCGGCGATCACCCTGCTCGGCGTCCTGCTGTCGGCGCCGGTCGGCGGAATCCTCGCCTTGTGGCTGACCGGGACGCCTTTCTCGGTCTCGTCGGGGATCGGCTTCCTCGCGTTGTTCGGAGTCTCGGTGCAGACGGCGGTCGTCTACATCTCCTACGTCAACGAGCTCCGCCTCGCCGGAACCCCGCTCACCCCGGCGATCCGCGAAGGCGCGATCCTGCGGCTGCGCCCGATCATGATGACCGCTTTGGTCGCGGCTTTGGGCCTGCTCCCGGCGGCGCTCGCGACCGGCGTCGGCACCGACACCCAGCGGCCCTTCGCCCTCGTCATCGTCAGCGGCCTCTTCGCCTGCATGGCGATCATCGTCTTCCTGATGCCGGCCCTCTACACATTGGTCGCACGGCCGGACGACCGGCTGGAGGTCTGACCGGCCTGGACCTCAATCCTCGTCCGGCCGGCATTCGCCCAATGCCCATTCGATCTGGATCGTCGAATGGTGGATGTCGTGATAGTCGCGCAGCATCGCGGCGACCTTGCGAAGGAAGGCGCCGTCGGCCGGGGGAGCGGCGGGAACGACCAGATGGCAGGTCAGGGCGACCTCGGTCGTGCTCATCGGCCAGACATGGAGCTCGTGGACCGCGGCGACGCCGGGCAGAGCGGCGAGGCTCGCCTCGACATAGCGAAGCTCGATCTCGGGCGGCACCGCATCGAGCGTCATCGTCACCGAATCGCGAAGCAGGCCCCAGGTGGCGGCGAAGATCACGCCGACGATGACCAGGGTGACGATCGGATCGACCCACAGCCAGCCGGTGAGGAAGATCACGAGGCCGGCGACGATAACGCCCGCCGACACCGCGGCGTCCGCCGCCATGTGGACGAAGGCGGCGCGGATGTTGATGTCGCCCCTGCGGCCGCGCGCGAACAGCCAGGCGGTGATTCCGTTGACCGCGACTCCGGCGGCGGCGACCGCCATGATCGTCGTCCCCGCGACCGGCGGCGGGTCGGCGAGGCGGAGGATCGCCTCGAAGGCGACGGCGCCGACCGCGAGCAGCAGGAACAAGGCGTTGAACAGAGCGGCGAGCACGGTCGTCTTGCGGAGGCCGAAGGTGAAGCGCGGCGTCGGCGCCCGCTTCGACAGGGTGGCCGCGCCCCAGGCGAGGAACAGCCCGAGCACGTCGGAAAGATTGTGGCCGGCATCGGCGAGCAGGGCCATCGAGTTGGAGGCGAGGCCGAACCCGGCCTCGGCGGCGACGAAGCCGAGGTTGAGGACGATCCCGATCAGGAAGGCCCGCCCGAAATCGTCCGGAACATGGCTGTGGCCGTGATGCCCGTGGCCATGGTGGTGGTGTCCGTGCCCGTGCCCGTGATGGCCATGATCGCGATGATCATGGCCGTGATGGTCATGGCCGTGATGGTCATGGCCGTGATGTTGATCCTGTACGACCGCGTCCGACGTCATGGGCGCTTCTCCCGGGCCACGAAGCCCATTGATGGCCGATAGAGCGGGTCGGGATCAACAATTCCTTGCGCGGCGTTGCTCGACATGGGTCCGCAATTGGACCAGATCGGGCCGGCGGACCGATGTTCCGGGGGGATGAGGATGATTGCCGGATTTCCAGCCTTGCTCCTGCTCGCCGCGCCGGCGGCCGCCGCGCCGCGCGCGATCGAGCGCGACCTGACCGACGTCTCCGTCGCGCGTCTGCACGCGCTCTACCGGGCGCACCGCTACGGCGTGCGGCAAGTCGTCGCATGGCATCTCGACCGGCTGCGGCGCTACAACGGCGTCTACAAGGTCGCGCCCGCCATCCTTGCCGACGAGGCGCTCGCCGAGGCCGCGCGCGAGGATGCGGAGGCGCGTCGCCCCGGATTCCGGCCGCCGGCGCTCTGGGGCGTTCCGATCGTGATCAAGGCCAATATGAGCATCAAAGGCCGGGTCACGACCGCCGGCTGGCACGGCTTCATGCTGAAGGGCCACGAGCTGGTCGCGCCGCGCGACGCGACGGTCGTCGCAAGGCTGCGCGCGGCCGGGGCGATCGTCATCGGAGTCACCAACATGCCCGATTTCGCGGCGAGCGACACGACCCGCTCGACCGCCTTCGGCCGCACCGGCAACGCCTATGACGTGCGCTTCTCGCCGGGCGGCTCGTCGGGCGGCACCGTCACCGCGGTGACCGGCAACATGGCAATGCTCGGCACCGGCACCGACACCGGCAATTCGATTCGAATGCCGGTCGCGACCAGCAACCTCGTCGGCATCTTCCCGACCCGCGGCCTCGTCAGCATCGCCGGGATCGCGCCGCTCGATTCCCTGCTCGACAATGCCGGGCCGATCGCGCGCGACGTCGCCGATGCCGCCACGGCGCTCACCGTGATGGCCGGCGAGGATCCGCTCGACCCGGTCACTTCCGGCTCCTCGGGCAAGGCCGAGCCCGGCCCCTATACGCGCTACCTCGTGCCGGGATCGCTCAAGGGCAAGCGCTTCGCCGTTCCCGCCTTCATCCTCGACGGCGTGTCGCCGGTCTTCCAGGGCATCTGCCCCGAGACGCCCGCGGATTTGGCGGTCAAGGCGCGGCACGACGCCCGGGTGCCGCTCAAGCCGGAGACGAAGGCGGCATTCCTGCGCGCGGTCGCCGAGCTTCGCGCGGCCGGAGCGACGGTGATCGTCGATCCGAACATCCTGCCCGACGATTTCGCCGACATGGCCTCGCGCGTCTGCACCTTGCCCTATCTGCGCGAGGGCTATGACCATTTCCTCGCCGCATTCGGGCCGCCCCAATATCGAAGCGTCGCCGCTTACGAGAAAGCGACCGGCCACCCCCTCCCCCCGACCGCGATCGGCGGCAGCGGGACGGCGCTCTCCGGCCTGCCCAACGTCCGCCAGGCGCGGCTCGAAGAGGATCCCGAGGCAGAGCGCACCTATCTCGCCCCGCGCCGCGCCCTGCTCGCGCGCTATCTTGCCGAGATGGACCGGCTGCATCTCGACGGCTTCGTCTATCCGGCGATCCAGATGCCGCCGCCCGACGAGACCATGCCGCAGGACCACCAGATCAGCGGCGGCCCGCACAGCGCGACCGACTGGGTCAACATGATCGGGGTGCCGGCCATCTCGATCCCGGCCGGCTTCTACGCGGACGGCCTGCCCTTCGGGATCGAATTCAGCGCCCGTCCGTGGCGCGACGGCGACCTCATCTCATGGGCCTATGATTATGAGCGGCTCACCCACCATCGCCGTCGGCCGATCCTTGTCGAGCAGGGCCTGCTTCCAGACGCGGCGAAGCCGCTCGATCCGTCGGACGGACCGTAGCCGCATCGACATTGATCCGCTTGACCGAGAATCGCGCATCCGCTCGGCGGCTTGATCCCCGGCCCCGCCGGGCGCAAGCCGGCGCTGCATCGAGAAGATCCGGATGGGACGAGGGAGGGGCATGATCGACATCAATCGCCGCGGACTGCTGACCGGTGCGGCCGCGGGGGCGCTCGGGGCGGCGGCGCCTGCCTTGGGCAAGGTCGCGCCCGGCGCCAGCGCCGCAAGGCCGAACCTGTTCGTCGGCACCGGCGGGCACGGCCACACCTATCCGGGCGCGACCCTGCCGTTCGGGATGGTCCAGCTCAGCCCCGATACCGACAATGCGCGCTGGGACGCCTGCTCGGGCTATCACCGGGGCGACGGCTCGATCATGGGCTTCTCGCACACCCATCTCTCCGGCACCGGCGTCGGCGACATGCTCGACGTCCTGGTGGTGCCGACGCGCGGCCCATTAAGGCTCGAGCCCGGGCCGCTCGACCATCCCGAGCAGGGCTATCGCCAGCGTTTCTCCGGCGAGCGGGCCGAGCCCGGCGTCTATCGCGTCCGGCTCGAATCGGGCGTGCTCGCCGAGCTGACCGCGACCGAACGGACCGGCCTCCACCGCTATCATTTCCCCGCCGGGCCGGGACACATATTGATCGACTTCGCCCATGCGACGCGCGATTCCTGGGACAAGGGGCCGGTGGTCGAGGACGCTTCCCTGGCGCTCGGAAAGGACGGCCTCCTCACCGGCAGCCGCCAGGTCAACCGCTGGGCCCGGGGACGGCACGTGCATTTCGCGATGCGGCTTTCGCGCCGGCCGGACCGGGTCCGATTCTTCGGCGACGACGACAAGCCCGCGCCCGAAGGCGCGACCCGCATCGCCGGCGGCCGGCTGAAAATCGCCTTGTTCTTCGACGAAGCCGGCGGCGCTCCGATCCTGGTCAAGACCGGCCTCTCGGCGGTCGACGTCGACGGCGCCAAGGCGGCGCTCGCGGCCGAGGCGCCGGGCTGGGATTTCGACGGCGCGGCCCGGGCGGCGCGGCGGATCTGGGCGCGGCAGCTCGGCTGCATCCGCGTCGCCGGCGGAAGCCCGGCGCAGCGCGCGATCATGGCGAGCGCGCTCTACCATTGCTTCCTGTCGCCGACCCTGCTCAGCGATCGCGACGGCCGCACGATCGGCCCGGACCGGCAGGTGCACAAGACGCCGCCGGGCTCGCCCGCCTTCAGCACCTATTCGCTCTGGGACACGTATCGCGCCTTCCATCCCCTGCTGACCCTGGTCCAGCCGGAGCGCGCCGCGATGTTCACGCGCGACCTCATCCGCCAGGCGGCGCAAAGCCCCTACGGGCCGCCGGTCTGGCAGCTCCAGGGGCTGGAGACCGGAATCATGATCGGCTGGCATTCGGTGTCGGTGCTCGCCGAGGCCCACCGGAAGGGGATTGCGGCCGATTATGCCGCCGCCTGGCCGAACATCCGCCGCCGCGCCTTCGACCGCGATTACAAGGATGTGAGCGCCTCGCACGGCCGCGGCTATTATTACGATCTCGGCTACATCCCGGCGGACAAGGTCGACGAATCGGTCAGCCGCACCCAGGAATATGCCTATGACGATTGGGCGATGGCGGCGCTTGCCGACGCGGTCGGCGCGCATGAGGATGCCGCCCATCTGCGCCGGCGCAGCCTCAACTACCGCAACGTGCTCGACCGCAAGACGCGCTTCGCCCGGCCGCGCCTCGCCGACGGCGCCTGGATCGAGCCCTACGACCCGATCCAGCTCGGCCACGCGCCCGACAGATATCGCGACTATACCGAGGCGAACGGCTGGCAGGCGACCTTCCTCAACCAGCACGATATCTACGGGCTGATCGACTGGTTCGGCGGCGATTCGGCGTTCGAGAGGAAGCTCGACGATTTCTTCACCGCGCCCTCGAACCTCCCCGCCGACGCGCCGCCCGACATTACCGGCCTGGTCGGCCAATATGTCCATGGCAACGAGCCCGACCAGCACGCCGCCTATCTCTATGCCTTTGCCGGCGCGCCGTGGAAGACGCAGGCCATGGTGCGCCGCCTGCTCAACGAGATGTACAAGGACGATCCCGACGGAATCATCGGCAATGACGATTGCGGCCAGATGAGCGCCTGGTTCGTGCTGAGCGCCCTGGGCTTCTACCCGGTCGATCCGGTGAGCGCGCTCTACGTGTTCGGATCGCCGCTTTTCGACCGGGCGGACGTGGCGCTGGGCAACGGCCGGACGCTGCGCGTGGTCGCGCGCGGCAACGGCCCGGACCGGCCTTACATCCAGTCGGCGCGGTGGAACGGCCGTCCGCACAGCCGCAACTGGATCGCCCATTCCGAGCTCGTCCGCGGCGGCGAGCTGGTCTTCGAGATGGGCCCGCGACCTTCGAAGTTCGGGACTGCGAAGGCGGACCGGCCGCCTTCGTTCGGGCGAGTGCCGGGATAGATTTCCCGAAAGGGGCTCAGGCCGGGATCGATTGCAGGGCGATGTCCCGCCGCGACGGGATGACGATCGCGCCGTCGAGCAGGCTCTGAGCCTCGGCCCGGGCTCGGTCGGCATGGCCGGTCAGCCAGCGCCGGAACGCTTCGATCTTCGGGCTTTGGCGCCGCGCGACGGGGAAGGTCAGCCAGAAAGCGCGTCCGTCGCCGACCGCCTGCTGATGGGCGGGGACGAGCCGGCCGGCCGTCATCTCCCGCGCGAAGAGGATCGGCGATCCGATGACGATCCCGCCGCCGGCGATCGCCGCGGCGGCGTCGAGATGCTCGTCGGCGAGATGGAGCCCGAAATTGCGCTCGTCGATCGCGTCCGGCGCGCCGAGCGCCCGATACCAGAGACGCCACCAGTCCGGGCGGCCGAGCAGGGCGACGCCGGAATTGCGGCCGGGATCTCGGAGCGTCTCCGCCGCCTCGGCAAGCAAGGCCGGCGCGCAGAGCGGCATGAACAGGCTCGGGAACAGATTGACCGCGCGAAGGCCGGGCCAGTCGCCATGGCCGTTGCGGATCGCGGCGTCGAAGCGGCCGGCGGAAAGATCCCGCGCGTCCGCCGACAGGTCGAGGTCGATCCTTATCTCGGGATGAAGCGCTCGGAAATCCCCCAGGAGCGGGACGAGCCAGCTCGTCCCGAAGGTCGGCAGCGTCGTCAGCGCCAGATGCTCATTGTCCAGCTCGGCCGCCCGGACGAAGCTCGCCCGCAGCGCGCCGAACGCGCGAATCGTCTCGCCGGCGATCAGCCGCCCGGCCTCGGTCAGCTCGACGCGATGGGGAAGCCGCCGGAACAGGGTGGCGCCGATCTGGGTCTCGAGCTGCCTGACATGATAGCTGACCGAGGCCGCCGAGGTCCCGAGCTCCCGCCCGGCCCTGGCGAAGCTGCCGAGCCGGGCCGCCGCCTCGAAGGCGTGGATGGAGGCGAGGGACGGAAGGCGCGGTGCTTCGACCATAAGTCTGCCTTGGTCTCTAGGCCCGCTTCCGGCGTCGTCAACCGGCGACCGCTCCGGCATGGATCGGCTGCTTGCGATGCCCTGGAGACTGACGATGCGGCCCTTCGCCCGATTGCTTTTGGTACGCGCGGCGGGCCTCGCCGCCGCTCTTGTCCTGCTTCCGCCCTGCGCCGCGCCCCTGCGCGCCCAGGCGGCGGCGGCGCATGACGGGGCGCATGATTTCGATTTCCTGATCGGCGACTGGAAGGCGCATGTCCGCCGCCTTCCCGACCGGCTCGTCGGATCGGACAAATGGGTCGAATATGACGGCATCTCGAACCACAAGAAGATTCTCGGCAGCAACGCGAATCTCGAGGAGTTCGAGGTCGACGACCCGCGCGACCATCTGCACATCAAGGGGCAGACGCTGCGGCTCTACAATTCGAAGACTCGGCAATGGTCGATCTACCTGGTCGATGTCGACGAGGGCACGCTCGGCCTCCCGCCGATGATCGGCGAGTTCCACGGCGATCGCGGCGAGTTTTACGACCAGGAATTGTACAAGGGCCGCGCCATCCTGGTCCGCTACCTCTGGCTGAACCTGTCGCCGCACGCGGCGCGGATGGAGCAGGCTTTCTCCGCCGACGGCGGCAAGAGCTGGGAGACGAACTGGATCTGCGAACTGTCCCGCTGACGGAGAGGCACCGGATCCGTCAAGGCATCGGAGCAGGTTTCGCAGCTATTCGGACCGCTGCGAGCATTTGAGGTCGAGCACCGCCGCTTCGAGGCTCGACGGCGCTTGCGAGGCGAGGCGGGCCTTGCACTGGTCCCTGGTTTCGGACGGCCGGATTCCGTCATGCGCGCGGAGCCATCGGTCGAGCGCGGCCAGGTCGCGCCTCTCCCGGCGCGGCAGGTCGGCAAGCCGCCGTCGCCCGGCAAGCACGTCCTTGTAATTGCGGACCGCGCGATCGAGGTCCGACCCGGCGAGCGGCGGGCTCGCCGGAGGGCTTGCGGTGAGGGCGCTGAAGGCGAGCGCGGCCATCGCCAGGAATTTCATATTCATCTCCCGAGCCTGGCCGCCGACGATGGGTCGGCGCGCCTTTACGGCGGGTAAATCGGCGGGATAGGCGTCCCCTCGAAATTGAAGGTGCGAACGAAGATTCAGAAATTGTGGGTGAGCGAGACGAGGATGGTTCGCCGCCAGCGGTCATCGTCCCGGCTCGGCGTCGCGCCGGCGAAGGCGAGGCTGAGCGCATTGCGGCCGAAGCGCCGGGTCACGGCGAGGCGGCCGTCGGCCTCGAAATTGCGGCGGGGCGCGATCGTCTCGCTCGGCGCCGCGAGCGCGCCGGCATGGCCGGTCAGCGACCAATTGCCGCGGTCGAGCAGCAGGCCGTCCACCTCGGCATAGACCGAGCCGCCGCGCCCTTCATAATCGGGCGAGAGGAAGATGTGCGACGACAGCCTGCGGCCGACGATCCCGACATAGGCCTCGGTGAAGTCCCGGCCATAGGGGCCGCTATGATAATGGCTGGAATCCCAATGGCTGACGCCGATGTCGAGCGAGACGCCCGATTTCAGCCGGTGCGCATAGCCGGCATATTGGATCGATTGCAGCGGCTCGATCCCCTGCCCCGTGGCCACCGCCGTCAGCGAGAGCCCGGCATAGGGACCGCGAAAATCGTCATAGGCGATGGTGAAGGTCGCAACCGGCCTGTCACCGCTGGTCGAATCGCCCCGGAAGACGTCGTTCGACGCGACCGTTCCGCTGAGCGCGAGCTGGGCCCGGGCGGGCATTGCGAGCGAGAGCGAGAGGATGAGGAGCGGCAGGAGACGGAGCGCGCGGCCCCGGCAACATTCACCGGCTCCGGCAGAAAGGCTCCGCCCGGCCCGCGGCGCGCGCAAGCGTCCGGCAGGCATCAATCCGCCCGCCGCCGTCCCGCGACGACACGATCAGGCGCCGGGCGGCCTGGCCCGATTTCTCGCGGGTCAATGCCAACAGGCCGCTGACATGGGCCGCGGCATAGGAATTGCCGCTGACGAGATACCATCGACCGCCCGGCTCCGTCGTCGGCACATCCCGACCGGGGGCATTGTAGACACCGGCTCTGTCCACTGCCAAGCCTTCCTGCGAGACCGCGATCACGCCCGGAATCGAGGCTGGAAAGCCGGTGCCGGTCCTGGGATCGACCGCCGCCACGATCGCGGCGCCGCGCTCGAGCCCGATCTCGACGAGCCGCGTGAGGAGCGGATCGCGCGGGCCGGTGAGGCTGAGGTTGATCACCGCGGCATGATGCTCGACGGCATAGGTGATCGCCTTGGCCAGGCTCAACGTGTCGCACACCGTCGCCATCCGGCCCGGCTGCTGCCAGCAGGCGCGAAGGCCCATCAGCTCCGCCCCGGGCGCGACTCCGACGATTCCGATCCCATTGTCGGCGCGGGCGCCGATGATCCCGGCGACGCCGGTGCCGTGCGCCTCGGCATTGGGCACCGGGCCGCCGACGAAGTCGAGATTGTCGATCAGCCGGCCGCGCAGATCGGGGTGGCTCGCATCGATCCGGCTGTCGATCACCGCCACCTTGACCCCCCGGCCGGTCGCGACCCGATGGAGATCGGCGAGCTTCCATTCCCCGGCGGCGGGCTGGGCCGCGAACAGGCTGTCCCCCGGCGTCGCGGCCCGGCCCTGGGTCTCGAACTCGTGCATCGGCTGCGCCCAGTCGACGCCCTGGAGGTGCGACATATGCTCGGCGACCTGGTCGAGCGCGCGGCCGTCCGGAACGCTCATCACCACGCAGTCGATGCCGAGGATCGGCATCGGCCAGTCGCCCTCGAACCGCAGCCCGTTCTCGCGCGCCAGCCGGGCGGCGAGCCGGTTGCGGGCGGCGGCGGCCGCGGCGTCGCCATAGCCGCCGCCAGCCCCATAATCGGTGCCCGGGCGATAATGGTCGGGCGGCACGCGCAGCATGACGAGGATGCGCCGGTCGTCCCGCGCCCCGGTGGGGGCTGGAGGGGTCGCGGCCGCGGCAGGGGGCTGCGCCGCGGCCGCTCCGCCGCCGGCGGCCCCCAAGGGGGCACCGGCGCCGGAAAGAGCGAGCAAGGCTGCGAAGGCGAGCCCGCGCATCATTCGGGAGGGGCCTGGTCGATCGGCTCGGCCATGGTGACGTTCGGATTCCTGCGCAGCGCCGCAAGCGCGGCACCCTTCCCGCCGCCCGGAACCTGAAGCAGATAGGCGCCAGCCGGCGTCGGGCCGTCGACGAATCGCGCGCCGCTCGCATCGAGCGAACGGCGCATCGCCGCGACGCTCGCGTTCGGCCGGAACATCGCAAGCACGTTGCCCGCGCGCGCCGCCTCCCCACTCGCCGGCGCCGCGTCGCCGAGCGCATGATAGGGGCC